>JANWUS010000053.1 GCA_024958715.1 Cyanobium sp. FGCU52
TCCGCCTTGGGCGCGCCGGAAAAGCCCGCAAACGTAATTCAGCAAGCCCTATTTAAATCACTTCCTGCTCTACGCAGATCTATTGACGCCTGCCGATGGAGTCAGCTGTGTTGGCGAGTTTCTTGGCGACTGGTTTATTCACAAGGCCATGTGGTCCAACAAAACCACGGTCAAGGCCAATGCCACCAGCCTGAAGAAGTTCTATGGCTTCATGGCCGAGCGAGGGCTGATCAAGCCTGAAGAGTTCGCCTCACTGAAACAGCAGATCAAGGATGAGCTTCCGGACTGGCTGGACGCTGTCGAGAGATACAACAACCCGGATACTGACCTCCTTGAGGATGGCTGGCCGATCTGAAATGGAGGTCGCGCCGCAGCCGCAGATGTTGCCTGGCTGCGGCTGCGGGCTTGTCACAGCTGGTGAGGTCAGCCGGCCTGGTGCGGTTCCGCAGTGCGCACCTCCTGGTGATGGTCTGCCAAGCGCACCTCCCGGTGCGACACCAGAAACGCCTCGATCCAGTCGTGGTGACGCTTCTGCAGGATGCGATCAGCGATCGTCGTTGCCTCCTCAGGGATGGAGAAGCGCTTGCGGAATCCCTGGGTGAGGGCCTCCAGCAGGGGGCGAGGGAGCTGGCGGATGGCGCCGTGCAACGTGCGGATCGTGGCCGCATCGAGGGGGAGCAGCCCCGGATCCTGCTGGGATGCAGGGGCGGCAGCCTGAGCAGAGGGCTCTGCTGGTGTCGATGCCCTTGCCTGGTGCTGCGCAGCCGGCTGGGCCTGGCGGGGCTGGACCGCTGGGCGTTCTTGAGCCGCTGAGCTGGTGACCTCGCGCTGGCGCTTGTCATAGAGGGCGAGGCCAAACGGGTTCCCGAAGGTCATCAGCGCCCGCTTCATGGCATCGGTCTCGGCCTCCTTGAGAGCCGATTCATGGGCCTGGCCCAGATCCACGTCGATGCCATGTCCGGCACCACTCCCCTCGCGGACCAGGGGCACCAGGCCACCGGCCGTGACAGTGACGCGGACGCGGGCGGTATAGGTGACGCCCCAGCCAGGCTTCTGGTCCCGGCCAATCAAACGTTCGGCCTGTGCGACACAGCGGACGGCGATGGTTTGGCGCTGCCAGCCATCGAAGCCAAAGATGCGGTTGGCTTCGGCGATGGCTTGCCAGCCCTCCAGGTAGCTCACGCGGCTGCGGCCCTGCTCCCGCTGGCGGACGTTGGCCCGATCGAGCGGGGCGGAGAGGGCAGCGAGCTGCTCGGGGGAGAAGCCAGGGGGCTGAACCGGGACGGCGCCCGACACGGATTCCGGCGCGGATGGAGGGAGCGCCTCGCTGAGATCAGAGGAGCGGATCAGATCCAGGGCCGATGGAGGACTCTGGCTGGGTCGAGGAGGAGCGGGGCGGCTGGTGCTACGGGCCCCGTTGGCAGAAGGAACGGCGACGGTCATGGCGTTGGAAGCAATGGTGTGAGGAGGGGAGAGGGCCCCGGCTGCTCAGCCAGGACCCCACCTGTGAGGGGGCTTTGCCCCCTCAGCCGATGCGCCAGGAGCGGCGAGAAAGGAGCTGTGCACCGGTGATCTGCTGGCCGGCTTTGAGGGCCTCCTTGATGGCGGCCTTGTCCGGCTTGCTGGTGGTCGTGAAGCTCAGCCACGCGGGATCGAGGGCCTGCTCGTCGTCGATCACCACGGCAGAGGACTTACGGGAGGTGAGCTCGTGATTCGGGAACGAGAAGCGGGTGGCTGCGGGCTGCAGCCGGGTGAGGACCAGGACCAGGGAGTCCTCCAGCGCGTCGGCCCGGCTGGCATCGGAGCGGGAGAGATCGGTGAGCCGCTTGGCCTGCTGCTGGCGGTAGGCGGCCTGGCCGCGGAGGTGCTCGATCACCCAGCAGGTGGCATCGGCCTTGGCGGCGAGGGCCTGCTTGTTGCCCTCTTCTGCCAAAAGGGCCGCTTCCAGTTCAGCCAGGGCGGACTGGCGCTGCTCCAGGTCATCGGTCTCCAGCTGCTCGGCCAGCTGGCCGATGGCAGTAGTGAGCTCCTGGGCCTCGATGCCCAGCTGCCAGAGCGAACCGGTGCGCTGGAGGGAGCAGGACGGCCCGGCGGCCTGGGGGAGAGATGGGGAGAGAGGAACGGCGTGGGCAGTGAGAACAGCCATGGGGATGTGAATGGGAAAGAGGAACAAGAGGAACGGGGCGGCGGATGCCGCTCAGGCGGCGAGGGGCTCCGGTGAGAAGAGCGGCGGCACTTCCATCACCACCACCGGCACCGGCGCACGGGAGGAGCAGCGGCGGGCCTGCTGCACCAGCGAGGCCGTGCCTGCTCCGCCGGGGAAGGCGATCACCAGCACCGAGGTGCTGAACGCTGGGGAGGTGTGGGCCTGGGCCTCCACCAGGGCCTGCTCAAGGAGAAGGCGATTGCGGATGGGGCCGGCAGCGCGGCCATGGCGGCGCCAATCAGCAGCGAGGGACTGGACCCGCCAGCCGAGCTGATGGGCGGCACGGCCGATGGCGCGATCAGCGCCACGGGCCCCGCCATGCAGCAGCAGATGGACAGGCCGGCCACCGCTGCGCTGGAGCAGGGCGGAGGCGATGCGCTCCTGTGGCCAGACGAGATCACGGCCACCAGCGGCGACGATGACGACCGAGCGATGGGCCAACGCCGGCGGCGGCAACAGGCCAGGAAGAGACAATGCAGCGGCCTGGGCCACTGCAGCAGAGGACAAGCTCATGGGCTACAGAGCAAACGAACGGGGCAAGTTGTCCGAGGATTTCGTTGCCGCAGGCGATGGGCTCGTGGCCTTTGGCGCTGGTCTTATTCTACCAGTACAAACGCACTAGACAGCGGGCAGAGTGGCTGCAGGGCAATGGATCTACACAAAGCAAAGCCATGCGCTGATGGATCAGGAAGCTGATAAGCAGACCCGCCAGATTTAACGCCGAATGCCCAGCTGACCGCGCAGCCGCGCGAGGAAATTTGGGGCCTTCCTCTTCCCCATCAACGCGTGCGAAGGCCCGGCCACCGCAGCCGCGGGAGAGCGGCCATGCCCTCCACCCCCATACCGGCCCGGAGCGGAGGGCGGCGGCGGCTGGCCGATGCACGCCACGGCGCAGCCCCATAGGGGCAAGCCGTGGCACGCTGAAGGACGGCCGTCGCCGACCGGAGCCCTGCGGCGGTTGCTCAGCCCCAGGGAACGTCCAGGAACTCCACCAGCAGCACGCCCCGGTGGGTGCCATGGATCCTCACCAGGCCCGACTTGGCAGCGCGCTCCATGCCAGGACGCTCCTTGCGCACCTGCTCGGCGCTGGCCAGCACCCGCACCCAGCCGCCGGTCATGAAGTCCTCGCTGCCCGTCTCGAAGGCCTGCAGCCGGCGGTGCTGGTTGCTGTTGCGCTCGTAGTACAAGCCTCCCCCCGTGGGATCGGTCCCCTCTGCCCAGACCTGATC
This sequence comes from Cyanobium sp. FGCU52, assembly GCA_024958715.1. Lineage (GTDB taxonomy): Bacteria > Cyanobacteriota > Cyanobacteriia > PCC-6307 > Cyanobiaceae > Cyanobium. Next base: position 3,436 of record JANWUS010000053.1, read on the forward strand.
CACCATCAACTTCCCGATCGCCAGTGGGTCCCGTGCCGCTGCGTCGATGGCCTCACCATCAAGCACCAGGGGGTTGCCCGGGTCGTCACGGTTGTCGGAAACGATCAGGCGAGTGGACACAACCCCAGCCCTTGGCAGATCAGGACATCAATCATCGAGGCCCCACGGCGATCTGTCTTCAGTGGCCCATCCAGTCCGATGGAGCATGGGAGAGAACCTCTCCCATCTGGAGCGGGAGAGATCAACCGGCGGGGAGCGGAGCGGGAATCTCTCCCCAAATCTCTCCCATCTCCCTTGGTCAATCGGTGAAAAGTCAATCGGGGCGACAGGATTCGAACCTGCGACCTAGTGCTCCCAAAGCACCCGCGCTACCAAGCTGCGCCACGCCCCGCCGGAGGCAGTGTACGCGGGGATCAGCGGGGGGCTGTGGCCGCTTCCGCGCGGGGGAGTCCGGTGAGGGTGCTGCCTGGCTGTCCGGCTGGGCGGGGCAGCGGCATGTTCAACACCACCAGGAGAAAACCCAGGCTGCTGAACAGGGCAACGAGCATGGAGCGGGTGCTGGAAGCCGGACCCATAATGTGCGTCTACCCTATTCCTTTACGACTTTAAACCAGGTTGCTGATGGTGGATGCCGCAAAGTTGCTGAAACCCTGATGCAAGGATCCGCTGACAACATCACCATAGGGGGTGGTCCGGATCGATCGCAGAGTGTACAACGTTGAGACTGCTGGCTCTGCGGGCCATGGCTGTTCACACCGTCAGCGTTGAAGGGGGGGCCGCCTTCCCCTGTCCCGACGATCGGCCCATCCTGTTCGTGGCCTGGGAGCAGGGCGTGATGCTGCCCTTCTCCTGCAGGGTCGGGGGGTGCGGCCGCTGCAGTGCCCGCGTGCTGAGCGGCAGGGTGGAGCCTTCGGCGGAAACGGAAGCCCGCCTCTGCAGCACCTATGCGCTGAGCGACTGCACGATCGCCCTGGCCTGATCGCGGACGGGCGCCCTCCGTGGTAATCAGCCGGCTGGCTCGCCCTCATCCCGGTTGATCGCCACCAGGGCCGGGGCGAACAGGAACACGGTGTCCCCCAGCCGCTCCGACTGGCCATCCATGGCAAAGACCCCGCCGGAGACGAAGTCGATGGTGCGCTGCGCTTCTTCGGGATCCATCTCGCCCAGGTGCAGCACAACGGTGCGTTGCTGCTGAACCGCCTGCACGGCCGTCATGGCGTCCTCATAGCGGGTGGGGTGCATGACCACCACCTCGGGTTGCCAGTTGCCGAAGGGGGTCTCCATGGCCGGGGCGGAGCTGCCGCGAAGGGCGAGGCCCCAGTCTGCCTGCCGCTGGTGCTTCCTGCTCCGAGGGGCTGGCGCCTGGGCCGTGGACCGCTAGTGTTGAAACCAACACATGCGGAGGTCGGTCATGGGTGAGCACGTGGACAGGCCCGCCTGTGTCTCCGGTTTCGAAGGCGGTGACAGCACCTCTCTGAAGTGGGGGTCCGACGGTGAGCTCACCCCCCTGGATCTGCACCGGATCCTCGCCCGGCTGTGCGTCGACGATCCCCAGGTGTGCGGCGGCCTGGAGGACGGCTGCCTGCCCTCGGCCTGACGACCGCTCAGCTGAGCTGGGCGATGGCATCGATCTCCACGCGCGCCCCCTTCGGCAGGGCGGCCACCTGGACGCAGGCCCGGGCCGGGGCCACCTCGCCGTCGAACAGTTCGGCATAGAGCGCGTTTACCCGCGCGAAATCCGCCAGATCCACCAGGTACACCGTGGTGCGGACCACCCGGGCGGGGCTGGTACCGGCCGCCGCCAGCACGGCGCGGAGGTTGGCGAGCACCTGGCGGGTCTCAGCTTCGACGTCGCCGTCGCCCACCATCGCGCCACTGACGGGATCCAGCGCGATCTGACCGGAGCAGTAGAGCACCCCACCGGCCTTCACGGCCTGGTTGTAGGGGCCGACGGGGGCGGGGGCGGCGTCGGTGCGGACGGCTTCGGCGGCGCTGCTCATGCCTCAGGGGAAGATAGGAACCGAGCCTATGGCCTGCCCTGCGCCCGTGACCGCGCTCCATACCGCCGCCGACTCCATCGCCACCCCCTCCCTCTCCTCTGCTGCCGCTCGGGTTGATGTCGATCACCTGCGTCTCACCGATCTCTGGCACCGCTACGCCGGCGCGGCGGACGGCGCGTGGACCCTGCGCGGCATCGACCTGCGCCTGGCCCCGGGTGAACTGGTGGGTCTGCTGGGCCCCTCCGGCTGCGGCAAGACCACCCTGCTGCGCTTGATCGCCGGTTTCGAGCAGCCCGCCCGGGGAGAGGTGGCGATCGACGGCCGACTGGTGGCCGGCTCGGGGCGCTGGCTGGAGCCGGAGCGCCGGGGCGTGGGCATGGTCTTCCAGGACTACGCCCTGTTCCCCCATCTGGATGCCTGGAGCAACGCCTGCTTCGGCCTGCGCCGGGGCCAGGATCCGGCCCGGGCCGCCTGGCTGATGGACCTGCTGGGCCTGGGCGGCCTGGAGCGCCGTTACCCCCACGAGCTCTCGGGCGGTCAGCGCCAGCGGCTGGCCCTGGCCCGCGCCCTTGCGCCGGGTCCTGCCCTGGTGCTGCTCGATGAACCCTTCTCCAACCTCGATGTGGAGGTGCGTCTGCGGCTGCGCAGCGAGCTGCCGGAGGTGCTGGCCCGTTGCGGTGCCGGTGGCCTGCTGGTGACCCACGATCCGGAGGAGGCCCTCGCCATCTGCGATCGGGTCGGCGTGCTGCGGGAGGGGGTGCTGCACCAGTGCGCCTCCCCCCGCGATCTGGTGGACCGTCCTGCCACCGCCTTCGTGGGCCGCTTCCTGCTGCAGGGCAACCTGCTGCCTGCCCAGCACGATGGTGAGATCGTGACGACGCCCCTGGGCCGGCTCGCCTGCACCGGCCCGGCCGGCGACCCCCCGCCGGCGGCGGTCGCCGGCGATCCGACCGAGGTGATGGTGGGCGATCAGGCTTTGCAGTTCGAGGCCGATCCGGACGGGCCGGCCGTGGTCTGCGGCCGGGAGTTTCTCGGCCGCGACTGGCGCTACCGGATCCGCTGCGATCACCTCCCCCTGCAACTGCGCTTGCCCCTGGGCAGGGATCTGGCCAGCGGCCAGCGAGGGCATCTGCGGTTGATGCCGGGCGAGCCTGCCCGGCTGTTCCCCTGCGGCCGGCCGCTGGTGGCGCTCTAGCCGCCCAGCCGCCGCAGCGCCATCAGGGTGCAGTCGTCGGCCAGGGGCTCTGCGTTCACGTAGCGCTCGAGGGAGGTCAGCAGCTCCTGGAGCACTCCGGGAAGGGGCGCATCCCCGCCCCCGACGCTCTCGAGCACGTCGGCGCACCCCTCCGCTCCGTAGGGAAGGCCCCGGGTGTTCTCGGCCTCGGTGATGCCATCGGTGTGCAGCAGCAGCAGATCGCCCGGCAGCAACGCCAGCTCCCGCTCCTGATAACGGCGTGCCGGGAAGGCACCCACCAGCATCCCGGGCGGAACCTCGATCGGCTGACAGCGGCCCTGGCGCAGCAGGAGCGGCGCCCCGTGGCCGCCATTGGCCAGCATCAGCCGGCCGCTGCCCACCTCCAGCAGGCCGCAGAACAGGGTGGCGAACACACCGCTGTCGTTGCCCTCCGCCAGGGCATCGTTCAGGCGCTGCAGCACCAGAGCCGGCGAGCGTTCCCCGCTGGCCAGGACCCGCACCAGCCCCACGATCCGGGCCATCAGCAGGGCGGCGGCGATGCCATGGCCCGACACGTCACCGATGCAGAGGAACAGATGCTCCTCATCGATGAAGAAGGCATCGAAGAAGTCGCCCCCCACGTGGGAGGCCGGCTCCATGCGCGCCGCCATGGCGATGTCGGTGCGCCCGGGGAACATCGGATCCTCGAGGGGCAGCATGGCCGTCTGCAGCGAGCGGGCCAGTTCCAGCTCCTTGTGCAGCTGGGTCAGTTCCAGCCGGTGGCGTTCCGCTTCCATCGCCAGCTGATTCGTCAACCGCATCCGTTCCGTCAGCGAGCGCATCAGGTTGCGGGCGACGCCCGGCAGGGGCACGATCCGGGTCCAGAGCAACGGTGGCGCCAGCTCCAGCACCGTGGCGTCCGTCTCGGCCCGCACCAGGGCGGAGGCCGGCAGTCCGTCGATGGCGGAGAGCTCGCCGATGCACTGCCCCACCGGCAGGGGGATGCCTTCGACGCCCGCCGTCTCGGCCGCCCCGGCGTCGAGGTGCACCGACACCTTTCCCTCCAGGATCACGAAGATCGAACGGTTCGCCTGCCCGGGCCTGAGCAGGGCGCTGCCCCGGGCGAGGTGATGGACCGGGCAACCGCGCAGGGCACGGGCCAGCGGGCCCTGGGCCACGTCGCGGAACAGGGGGATCCGGCTGAGGGCTGCCGGATCGACACCGGTGGACATCCTTTCGCTCACCCAGCCCTCATCGGCCCGGAGTCTCCTGCGGCCAGCTCAGGCAGAGGGTCAGTTCATTGCGATCGTTGATCCGGCGGTAGCGCATGTCGTCGCAGAAGCGCCGCACCATCACCAGGCCCAGTCCGCCGATGCCCGTCTCGGCCAGCACGGTGGGTGCGGTGGGGGAGGGAGCCGCGGTTGGATCGAAGGGAGCGCCACCGTCGCGGACCTGCAGGCAGACGGGGCTGCCGCCGCTGGGGTCACCAGGGTCGAGCAGCAGTTCGACGGGGGTGTCGAGGGCTCCGGGTCCGGCATGGTCGACCAGATTGGCCAGCACCTCGTTGAGGCAGAGATCGAGCCGATCGATCAGCTCCTGGGGCACCGAGCGCTGCCGGCAGCGCTCCGCCAGCCACAGGGACGCCTCCCTCAGGCTGTGGGGATCGGGTTGGATGTGGAGCTGATCGGCGGGGAGGGCGGCGGCCATGACGCTCACCCTGCGGCCCCCAGCGCAGCCAGAGCTTGCGCTTCATCGGTGTGGATCGGGATCACCTCGCTGATGCCTGTGGAGGTGAGGGTGGCCTCCACCGAGGAACCGGGGGCCACCAGCAGGGCCATCCGTCCGCCCTTGGCCTCGAGGGCCCGGGCGCTGCTGACGATGCTGCGGATGCCGATCGAGGCCAGGAAGCTCACCGCGCGCAGATCCACCAGCACCTGCTGCGCGTGGGAGGCGGTGAGGCTGGTGAACTTCAGAGCGATCGGCTCCATCCCCAGCATGTCGAGCCGTCCGGCCAGCCGCACCGTCCGCAGGTCGTCGCTGATGTCTTCGTGGTGGATGCTGCTGCCGGTGACAGGGGAATCGGTGGGATCGGCCATCGGCTGCCCCGCTGCTCGCAAGATGCCCGAAACCTAACGGCGAATCGGATCCGGAAACCTCGCCGCGGGGCCGCAAAGGTGACAGGGCCGACGCAACAAATGTCGCCTGCATCACCTCGGCAAGCCACCGGGCTCAGCCGGTCCAGTGATTGCGGCTCTCGCGCAGCTCGGCCAGCTCCGCGGCATCCGCCGCCCGCATGAACAGATTGGTGGCCCGCTCCTCGGCGATCGTGCTCGGGATCGTGGGCAGGCCCTGGTGCCGGCGCCGTTGCACCACCGCCAGCCGCTCGGCCAAGGCGGCGTCGCTCGGCCGCTGGCGGGCGGCCCAGCGCAGGTTGGATTCGGTGTACTCGTGGGCGCACCACACCCGCGTGGATCCGGGGAGCGAGGCGAAGCGCTGGAGGGCGTCGTGCATCTGATCGGCCGTGCCCTCGAACAGGCGGCCGCAGCCGCCGGCGAACAGGGTGTCGCCGCAGAACAGCTCGCCCGGGAGGAGATAGGCGATGTGGGCGCGGGTGTGGGCCGGCACGTCGAGCACCTCCAGGGTGTGGCCAAGCAGCTCCACCCGATCCCCTCCGGCCACGCCTTCGGTCTGGAACGGGATCCGCTCCCGGTCGGCCCGGGCCGCCACCACCCGGGCTCCGGGCCAGCGGCGCAGCAGCTGCGGGGTGCCGCCGATGTGATCGCTGTGGTGGTGGGTCTGCAGCACCGCCTCCAGCTCCAGGTCCCGCTGCTCGAGCCAGTGGCGCACCGGCTCGGCCACCGCCGGATCCACCAACGCCGCCCGGCTGCCGTCGTGGAGCACGAACACGTAGTTGTCGTTCAGCACGGGGATCAGCTCCACCGTGAGCGGGGCTGGGGCGCCGGCGGGAGCCTGGGTCTGGCCGGAAGCGGAGGGGGGCATCGGTAAAGTCCAGCCTGCGGCGCCCGTTCATCATCCCTGCCCAGGACTCCCCGATCCGACCCTTGAGCTGCGAACGAGGATCCCTCCGATGATCACTGTCGCCCTGGCCAAAGGCGCCCTGCTGAAGGATTCGGTGCGCCGCTTCGCCGCCGCCGGTCTCGACTTCTCCGCGCTGCTGGAGCCCGACAACCGGCTGCTGATGGTGCCGAGCGCCTGCGGCACGGCCCGGGCGCTGCTGGTGCGCAACGCCGACGTGCCGGTGTACGTGGCCTACGGCCAGGCCCAGCTGGGCGTGGTGGGCTACGACGTGCTGCGGGAGCACCGCCTGCCGGTGGCCCAGCTGGTGGACCTCGGCTTCGGCGGCTGCCGCATGGCGGTGGCGGTGAAGGCCAGCAGCGGCTACCGCCGGGCCGCCGACCTTCCCCCCCACTGCCGCGTCGCCAGCAAGTTCACCGCCTGCGCCGCCAGCTTCTTCGAGGAGCTCGATCTGCCGGTGGAACTGATCCACCTCACCGGCTCGGTGGAGCTCGGGCCGATCACCGGCATGTCGGAGGCGATCGTGGATCTGGTGGCCACCGGCCGCACCCTGCGGGACAACGGCCTGGTGGCGATCGAGGATCTGTTCCACAGCACGGCCCGCCTGATCGGCCATCCCTTGGCCCTTCGCCTCGATGACGGCGCCCTGCGCGCGCTGGTGGAACGGCTGGAGGCGGCCTCCCGCGCGCCCCTCCCGGTCTGATGGCCTCCCTCGACTGGCAGCGGTTGCGGCGCCTGCTGCCCTATCTGGGCCGGGATCGCCGCCGCCTGATGCTCACCCTGCTGCTGCTGATTCCCCTGGCGCTGGCTGCCGCCGTCCAGCCGCTGCTGGTGGGCCAGGCCATCTCGGTGCTGCGCGGCGAGTCGGTGATGCCCTGGCTGGCGGGCATGGCACGGCCGGCCGCCCTGCGGCTGCTGGTGACCCTGCTGCTGGTGGCGGTGCTGGTGCGCCTGGCGCTGCAGGGCACCCAGATCTTCAATGTGCAGGTGGTGGGCCAGCGCCTCACCGCCCGCATCCGCGACGACCTGTTCCGCCACGCCCTCGACCTCTCCCTGCGCTTCCACGACCGCACGCCGGTGGGCAAGCTGCTCACCCGCCTCACCAGCGACGTCGACGCCCTGGCGGAGGTGTTCGGCAGCGGTGCGGTGGGGGTGCTGGCGGACCTGGTGACGCTGCTGGTGATCGGGGCCACGATGATCACGATCGAGTGGCGGCTCGGCCTGCTGCTGATGGCGGCCCAGGTGCCGATCACCGCGGTGATTCTCTGGCTGCAGCGCCGCTATCGCGTGGCCAACTACCGGGTGCGGGAGGAACTGGGCCAGCTCAACGCCGATCTGCAGGAGAACCTCCAGGGCCTGGAGGTGGTGCAGATGTTCCGGCGTGAGCAGGTGAACAGCGCCCAGTTCGGCCGCACCACCGACGCCTACCGCCGCGCCGTCAACGGCACGATCCTCTACGACAGCGCCATCTCCGCCTTCCTGGAGTGGGTGGCGCTGGCGGCGGTGGCGGTGGTGCTCGCCCTGGGGGGCTGGATGGTGACCGCCGGCAGCATGGGGCTGGGCCTGCTCACCACCTTCATCCTGTTCTCGCAGCGCCTGTTCGATCCCCTGCGCCAGCTGGCGGAGCGCTTCACCCAGATCCAGGGGGGCCTGACGGCGGTGGAGCGCATCGGCGAACTGCTCGAACAGCCGATCGAGATCGCCGATCTGGCCGCGGCCGACCGCAGCACGGCGGCCCGGCGCAGCGGCCTCGAGGGCAGCAGCCCCGGCGAGGTGGTGTTCGAGAACGTCTCCTTCGCCTACCGGCCCGACGATCCGATCCTCGAAGACCTCTCCTTCCGCCTGGCGCCGGGGGAGCACGTGGCGATCGTGGGTCCCACCGGCTCCGGCAAGACCACCGTGATCCGCCTGCTCTGCCGGCTCTACGAACCCCAGCGCGGCCGCATCCTGCTTGATGGCGTCGACATCCGCGAGCTGCCCATCGCCACCCTGCGCCGCCGGCTCGGTGTGGTGCTGCAGGACACCTTCCTGTTCAGCGGCAACGTGGCCGACAACCTGCGGCTGGACGCCCCGATCGATGACGCCACCCTGGAGCGCACCTGCCGGGAGCTTGGCCTCCAGCCCCTGCTCGAGCGCCTCGGCGATGGTCTGCAGACCGAACTGAGGGAGCGGGGCGGCAACCTCTCCTCCGGGGAGCGTCAGCTGCTGGCGGTGGCGCGGGTGGCGCTGCGGGATCCCTCGGTGCTGGTGATGGATGAGGCCACCGCCTTCCTCGATCCCTCCACCGAGGCCACCCTCCAGCACGACCTCGAGCGCCTGCTGCAGGGCCGCACCGCCATCGTGATCGCCCACCGCCTGGCCACGGTGGAGGCGGCGGACCGGATTCTGGTGCTGCGCCGCGGCCGGCTGGTGGAGCAGGGCACCCACCAGCAGCTGCGGGCGGCCGGCGGGCTCTATGCCCAGCTGGCGGAGCTGCAGGAGAAGGGGCTGGCCACCCTCTGAACGTCGGCGGCGCCGCTCGCCAGACCCTCCTCCTCCAGCCAGCTGCCGATCACGGCCGCCAGCCGATCCGGCATCTGGCGCATCGGCAGGTGGCCCGCCTCCGCCAGCAGCTCGTAGCGATGCAGCGGGCTGTAGCCCGCCAGGTGGCGCACGTAGCGGGCCTGCATCACCGTGTCGCGGCCCCCGGCGATCCACAGGTTCGGCACCGTGAGGCCGTGCACGAGCGCGGGCAGCTGGCGCACGGCGCCCCGGTGGGTGCTGCAGGCCAGCAGGCCGCGGGCCGCGCGCAGGTCGGCCACCAGGGGCGAGCGGATCGCCTGGGCCGCCGGCAGCTCCCCCAGCCAGCCGGGCCGCCAGCGCAGGAAGGTGGCGCCGCCCAGGCGGACGCGGGCGAAGGCGCGCGGCTGGTACACCCCACCGCCCGCCGCCACCTGCACCAGGCCCACCAGCCGCTCCGCGAGCCGGGGGGCCGCGTGCAGGGCGATGCTGCCGCCGAGGGAGTGGCCCATCAGCACCACCGGCCGATCACCGGCCTCGGCGATCACGGCGTCCGCCAGCCAGCGGCCGTAGCCGGCCAGGCTGGGCTGGAGCCCCCGGGGCCGGGGCCGGTCGCCGAATCCCGGTAGGTCGGGACACCAGAGCTGCCAGCGCGGTTCCAGCTCCCGCCGCAGCGGTTCCCACAGCCGGCCCGACAGCAGCCAGCCATGCAGCCCCACCAGCAGCGGAGCTTCCGCCCCGGCCGTCGCAGCGGAGGCTGCGGAGCGGGCAGTGGGCCCTGGTGACGGCTGAGTGGCAGGGGTGGTCGGGGCGATCGGGGACCTCCGGGGCGAAGGACCCACCCTGCCTGAAGCAACGATCGTTACGTCAGGATCGTCAGACTGCTTGATCCCCTTCCCGCGCCCCGTGCCGGAGCCGTCTCCCCCCCTCACCGCCGACCCGTTCGCGAGCCTCTACGGCGAGCGCTATCGGCTCTGTCCCACCGGGCCCGCCCGGGTGAATCTGGTGCTCAGCCGCGAGCGGGAGATCGATCTGATCGAACTCGAGTCGCTGTGCGATGCGGTGGGCTGGAGCCGGCGACCCCTGCGGCGGGTGCGCAAGGCCCTCCAGCACAGCCTGCTGCGGGTGGGGCTGTGGCGCCACGACCCTCGCCTGCCGCGTCTGGTGGGCTTCGCCCGCTGCACCGGCGACGGCGTGGTGGAGGCCACCGTCTGGGACGTGGCCGTCCATCCCCTCTACCAGGGGGCCGGGCTGGGCAAGCAGCTGATGGACTACGTGATCGAGCAGCTGCGCCACCAGGGGGTGGACCGGGTGAGCCTGTTCGCCGACCCCGACGTGGTGGGCTTCTACGAGGCCCAGGGCTGGGAGCTCGAACCGCTTCAGCGGCGCTGCGCCTTCTGGTATTCCCCCTGAGCGGGATCGGGCTGGCGGCCGCGGCGGGTCAGGGCGCGGTCTGGCCGTAGATCGCCGCCAGGGCCTCCGGCGGCACCCCCCGGCGCCAGGCGCGCCGCAGCCGGGCGTTGGCGAGGGTGGTCGCCCAGACACCCCGCTGGTGCCAGCGCCGGCCGTTCACCGTGACGGCCTCGGGCAGGCAGCGGATCCGCGCCCGTGTCCTCAGCCGCAGCACGAAGTCGAGGTCTTCCATCAGCGGCAGGGGGGCGATGCCGCCGCTCGCCTCGTAGAGACGACGCGGCAGCAGCAGGCCCTGGTCGCCGTAGGGCAGCTGACGCCAGCGGCTGCGCAGCGCCACCCCCCGTTCCACCAGACGCAGGGCCGCAGACCTGCCCTCGATCGCCAGCGGGAAGCACCAGGCCTCCTCCCTGCGTCCCGGCGCCGGGACGTCCTGCCGGCCCAGCACCGCCCCCACCTGGTGCTGCCAGCCCGCGGGAAGCCGCACATCCGCATGGAGCAGCAGCAGCCAGGTGGCTGAACTGGCGTCCACTCCCCGCGCCAGCTGCCGGCCGCGGCTGGGAGGTTCCCACAGCACCTGGGCGCCGGCCAGGCGTGCTGCGGCAGCGGTGCGGTCGCCGCTGTCCCCGTCCACCACCAGCACCTCGCGCACCAGCGCCGACCCCGCGGCCAGATCCGCCAGCAGGGCCGGCAGCCGCCGCGCTTCGTTGCGGGCCACCACCACCACGCTCAGGGGCGGCAGGCTCATCGCCAGGCGCTCAGATCGCCCGGTCGATCGAGATCCCCCCGTTCCGCCAGCAGGCGGACCGGCAGGCCGGCCGCCTCGGCCACGGCCAGGGTCTGGCCCAGCACCTGGCTGCTGCCCCAGGGGATCCCCGCGAACAGGGCGGGCCAGCGACCCGCCAGCCCGATCAGCCAGTAGCCCCCGTCGGCGGCGGGCCCCAGCACCAGCGGCGCCCGTTCCAGGGCCCGGAAGGCCTCCACCAGGTCGGCGCTCTCCAGCGACGGCAGATCACTGCCGATCAGCACCACCCGGGCGGCTCCCTCCCGCCGGGCCCGCATCAGCTGCCGCTGCATCAGCAGCCCCAGGCTGCCCGCCCCCTGCGCGACGATCCGCAGCCGAGGCCGGTGCTGCGGCCAACGGGCCAGAGCCCAGCGGCGCGCCGCCCGCAGCCCCAGCCCCTGCACCGCCAGGACGATCTCGGCACCGGCGGGGAGCGGGGCACCCGCCACCGACGCCAGGGTGTGCGCGCAGAGGCGGTCATGGACCGCGGCCGCTGCCCGCATCCCCAGACCCCCGGCGAGACGTCGCTTGCAGCGACCCGGGGAGGGGCCGCGCGCCAGCACCACCAGCTGGGCCCGCCCTGACGGGCCGTTCGTCATCGCTGCCGCGGCAGCTCGGCAGGGCGGAGGGTGAGAGTGAGCCGCTGCTCACCGCGGCGCACGGTGAAGATCAGCGGTTCGCCCACCCGGCCGCGATCCACCGCCAGCTGAACCTCGGAGGGGTTCTTCACCGGTTTGCCGGCCACCTGTTCGATCAGGTCGCAGGGACGCAGGCCACCGGCATCCGCCGGCCCCCCCTGCATCACGTCCACCACCACCACGCCATTGACCTCCGGCAGGGTGCACTCATCGGTGGCGCCGTTGATCTCGCGCGCCAGCTGGGGAGTGAGCGCCTGGAGGCGGATGCCCACGTAGGGGTGACTGGCGTAGCCGCGGTCGAGGATCTGGGCGGCGATCTGGCGGGCCGTGTTGATCGGCACTGCGAAGCTCAGACCCGCGCCCGGGGCCTGGCGGATGGCGGTGTTGATGCCGATCACCTGACCGTGGTCGTTGATCAGGGGGCCGCCGCTGTTGCCGGGATTCACGGCGGCGTCGGTCTGGATGTAGGGCACCCGCTGGCCTTCGCCCACGGCGTTGGTGCGCTGGATGGCGCTGATGATCCCGGCGGTGACCGTGTTGTCGAGGCCGAGGGGATTGCCGATGGCGATCGCCCACTCGCCGGGCCGCAGCTTGGCGGAATCCCCCAGGGGTGCCACCGGCAGCCGCGAGGCCACCACCTTCACCACCGCCACGTCGGTGAGGGGATCGGCCCCCAGCACCTTGCCGGTGAAACTGCGACCGTCGGGGAGGGTCACGTTCACCTCGCTGGCGCCCTCCACCACGTGGGCGTTGGTGAGCACCACCCCGTCGGAGCGGGTGATGAAGCCCGATCCCTGGCCCTGCTGCTGCTGGATCGCCGGTCCCCGGCCCAGCAGACCGCCGAGGGGGTTGACGGTGCGCTTGACGGTGTCGATCCGCACCACCGCCGGGCCCACCTTGGCCACCGCCTCAACGATCACGTTGCTGCCGGGCTGCAGGGGAGCGGCCACGGGGGCATCGCTGACCCGCGCCTTCTCCTGGGGCGGCATCACCGGCAGGCGCAGGCCCATGCAGCTCCCCAGGAGGCTGCTGCAGGCCGCCGCTGCCAACAGGGCGGCAGGGCGTTGGAAGAGACGGGAGCGGTGCGGCGACGGGGCGACCATCGGGGCGGCGAGGGGTGGGTTCGGCGGGAGATCGGGTGTTGCTGCATCGCTCAGGAGCAGCTCCCTCACCGTGCCTATATTCGGCTGCCGTGAGATGGGGGTCCGGTGCAGCGGGGCGATCGGCTTTGGCACCGGGTCCAGGAGGCTCTTCAGGACAGCCTCAGCAAGCCTACCTTCGAGACCTGGATCCGGCCGGCACGCTGTCTTTCTGCCGATGATGGGACGCTGCGTCTGCAGGCGCCCAACAGCTTCGCCTGCAGCTGGCTGCGCAAGCACTACCTGGCCAAGATCGAGCAGGTGGCTGCCGAGATCGCCGGTGAGCCCGTTCATGTCGAGATCGGTGTGGTGCCCGGAGAGGGGGCCGACGGCGCCGCTCCCGCTGCTGTCGTGGCTCCGATCGCTGCCGAGGGGTCGGCTGCCGCTGCCGCGCCAGCCCGGGCGTCCGTGGGGACGCGGCTGACGGCGAACCTCAATCCCCGCTACGTGTTCAACCGCTTCGTGGTGGGTCCCAACAGCCGCATGGCCCACGCGGCGGCCCTGGCGGTGGCCGAGGCTCCGGGGCGGGAGTTCAATCCCCTGTTCATCTGCGGGGGAGTGGGCCTGGGCAAGACCCATCTGATGCAGGCCATCGGCCACTACCGGCTGGAGATCGATCCCGAGGCGCGGGTCTTCTACGTGTCCACGGAAACCTTCACCAACGACCTGATCCAGGCGATCCGCAAGGACGGCATGCAGGCCTTCCGTGATCGCTACCGCGCCGCCGATCTCATCCTTGTTGACGACATCCAGTTCATCGAAGGCAAGGAGTATACCCAGGAGGAGTTTTTCCATACCTTCAACGCCCTGCACGAGGCGGGCCGCCAGATCGTGATCGCCTCCGACCGCCCACCCAGCCAGATCCCCCGGCTGCAGGAGCGCCTGATCTCCCGGTTCTCGATGGGCCTGATCGCCGACATCCAGGCCCCTGATCTCGAGACCCGGATGGCGATCCTGCACAAGAAGGCCGAAGCCGAGCAGATGGCCCTGCCGCGGGAGCTGATCCACTACATCGCTGGTCGCTTCACCTCCAACATCCGCGAACTCGAAGGCGCCCTCACCCGTGCGGTGGCCTTCGCCTCGATCACCGGACTGCCGATGACGGTGGAGTCGGTGGCGCCGATGCTGGATCCCGTCGGCAACGACGTCGATGTCACCCCCCAGCAGGTGCTCGATAAGGTGGCCGAGGTGTTTGAGGTGCGGATCGATGAGATGCTCAGCCCCAGCCGCAAGCGGGCCGTGAGCCAGGCCCGCCAGGTGGGTATGTTCCTGATGCGTCAGAACACCAGCCTCTCGCTGCCGCGCATCGGTGAGGCCTTCGGCGGCAAGGACCACTCCACCGTGATGTATGCGGTGGAGCAGGTGGAGAAGAAGCTCAGCGCCGACCCCGCCCTGGCGCGCCGCGTGCAGCAGGTGCGCGATCTCCTGCAGATCGACTCCAGGAAGCGCAGATAATGAGCATCCAGCCCAGCATCCATTCCTCCATGCAAGCGTGGGTGCCTGCAGTGCGGTCAACGCGGCAATGACGATGTACATTACCGAAGATTGACACTGAATACGCCGGTGGCTGTACGAAGGATTCTGCTTGTCATGATGCAGCCACCCGGCAGTAATGGTGTCCAGGGTCTTATCTACGACAAGATTCTTCCCTATCTTGATGCCTGTGGCTGGGAATTTCACTTTGCGGGGCCTTCGCCTTCGATGGCATCGGTACTGACTGAGAAGGTCAACTGTCACCCTTCAAGGCTGCACTACAGCACTAATGTTTCTTGGTCTAAACGCTTTTCTGTTCTCAAGAATCGCTGTCGAAATCGTTCCTTGATGTATTTGAGTTATGGTTTTCTCCAGCTGATCAGCTCTCGCATTGAGCGCCTGCTGCGCCATGATCATTTGAGTTACACGCTTGCAGGTCTTAGGCGTGTTGTGCGTGAGGCTGAAGGACAATGGGACTACGACTTGATTGCCGGAAAGACTCCTGACTTCCAGGTGCTCGAAGAGGTCGCGAGCCTTGCTGAAGAGATGAATAAACCCCTTGTCGCCCTGATCGATGATCCCCATGGATACCGGAACGAATTGGGTTTTGTGCCGCAGGATGCAGAGAAGCAGCGAAGAATTCTCCGTCAATGTCGCGGGGCTGTCTTTATGTCTCCGCTGACGAGAGATCGCTATGTTCAGTCAGATTTGGTTGATTCTGGCAAGGCTTATGCAATGACAGATAGTTATCCTGTCTCATCTTCATTGTATGTCGCAGGGGGTGGCTGTCACGATCGGCTTCCTTGTGCGACCCACGCAAGTACTGTCGCCACTCCCCAGCTTCATCTTGTCTACCTCGGTATGCTTCCTGAATGGCGGCCTATTGAGGCCCTGCTGACTGCTCTTGAGATGGCTTCAATCTCTGTGCAGGTTGATGTTTACGGCTACCTCTATTCAGGCGCAAAAGATAAAATCATGGCCAGCCCGAAACTGAGACGCGCCATTCGATTGCACCGGTCTGTAAGTTATGAAGCCTCCCATTGGCTAGCGGAAGAAAGTGCGGGCTTGCTTGTTGCTATAGGCCCTCGCCATGTCGACAATCAGCCCTCTAAATTCTTTGAGTATCTCGGTCACCGTAAGCCTTATCTTGTGCTTGGGCCAAGGGGAAATCCGATTGAAGCTTTGATCAGGGATCTAGGAATCGGCGTGTACTGCGATATTGGAAGTACGCAATCAATCCTCGCTGGCATCCTGAAATTTAACAATCATTATTCTTCCTTTATCGAGGCTTACGACCGCAACCTCGAGTTGATTGAAAACTACAGCGCTCCAAGGGTTGCCGGCAAATGGGTTGAGTGCCTGGAGGCCATGCTGAGGCAGGATTCCTGAAGCACTGAGCTTCAGGGTTCCTGTGATTCACGACACGATCGGCTCGCTGGGATCCAGCCCTTCCACCTCCCCCTGGAACACCCGGCTCGCCACGATGTCCTCCGCCTCGATCGTCATCAGATCGATCTTCGTGAGCGGCGAACCCATGCGCTTGAACAGCCGATTCGCCTGACGCATGCGGGCCCGGTCGATGGCGTTTCGGATCGAGCGGGCATTGGCGAAGAACGGCAGTTGCATGCGCCGCACGATGTACTCGGCGAAGGCGGCGGTGGCCTCCTCGCTGAAGCGGTAGTTCTCCTCGGCAAGAATCAGCTTGGCGATCGCCAGCAGCTCATCGGCGCTGTAGTCGGGAAAGTCGATGTGGTTGGCCACCCGCGAGGAAAGGCCCGGATTGGACTGGTAGAAGACGTCCATCCGCTCCTTGTAGCCGGCGAAGATCACTACCAGATCGTCGCGGTTGGCCTCCATCACCTGCAGCAGGATCTCGATCGCCTCAGCGCCGTAATCCCGTTCGTTCTCGGGGCGGTAGAGGTAGTAGGCCTCGTCGATGAACAGCACCCCCCCCATCGCCTTCTTCAGCATCTCCCGCGTCTTCGGCGCCGTGTGGCCGATGTACTGACCCACCAGGTCGTCGCGGGTGGCGGTCACCACATGGCCCTTGCGCACGTAGCCGAGGCCGTGCAGGATCTTCGACATCCGCTCGGCCACCGTTGTTTTGCCGGTGCCCGGGTGGCCGGTGAACGACATGTGCAGGCTGGGCGGCGCGGTGTCGAGGCCCACCTGCTCCCGCGCCCTGTTCACCACCAGCAAGGCGGCGATCTCGCGGATGCGCGCCTTGACCGGCCGCAGGCCGATCAGCTCCCGGTCGAGCTGGTCGAGCACCGCCTGGATGCCGGCGCCCTCGTAGGCCGCCTGCAGGTCGACCGCGGTGTCGTCGGCGGAAATGGGTCGCTCAGAGGAGCTCATCGACGGCGGTGGCGAAGGTGGTTTCGGCTTCGCCCACCGCCGGGTTCTCCCCTTCGCCCTCGGGACGGAGGGTGAGGTTCACATAGGTCCGCCCGAAGCTGATGTCGGGGAACCGGCCCACGCGCTCCGAGAGCGCATTCAGGCGCTCCAGGAAAGTGCGGGTGGTGTCGTAGTCCGCGAACTCGATGCGCCGCTCCAGGCGATCCGGGCGGTTCCTGTGGGTCCAGGGATGGTCCATGACGTCGACCTTACGCCTGCGGCGGTTCCGCCTCGGCGTCGAGGGCGTCGGTGCGCGCCCGGCTGAGGCGGAGGGCCCAGGCCGCGGCGTGGGCACGGTTCGCCTCCCGGGCCGCCGGCTCGCTGGCCGTGAGCGGCTGGGGGAAGGTGCCGCGGATGGCGGCGTTGGTGACGCAGAACATCGCCTTCTGGAAGCTCATGCAGATCTTCACCCGCACGTCCCCTTCGCCCCGGGTGCGCTCGTCGTACCAGCGGTGCAGCCGCGCAGGCAGATGTCGGTACATGTCCTGCATCAGCAGGCTGGGGGGGATGCCGGCGCCCATCGTGGGCAGGGGATCGGCGAACAGGGCTCCGTAGGCGAACGTCGACTGATCAGGGGAAATCTGCTGGGCCTGGGCGTTGAAGGACACCGTGCCCAGGAACGGGGTGCCGCGCAGGAACACCGCCTCCACGTAAGGAACGGCCACGTCCACCAGGAAGGTGAGGCCGGCGTCGGGTGGCAGCACCCACAGCCGCTCGCCGGCCACCTCCACGGCGTAGGTGATCGGCAGGCCGGCGGCGGCCACCAGGGCGTCCTTGATGAACTCCACCACCCCCTCGATCGTGCGCACCTCACCGGCGGCCTCCGCCCGGGCCAGATCCAGGAACAGATCGCTCATCACCCGCCAGAACTGGCCGAGGGCATGGGTGGTGGCCGCGGCGCGGATCAGTTCGGGGAGGAACTCCCGGAACAGCGGATGCAGCACCGCCAGCAGGGGATCGCGCCGGGTCTTGCGGGCGATGATCGCCCGGCAGTTCTCCTGGAACGCGGGGCTGTCGAGATAGGCATCGAGCCCGCCGGTGCCATGCCAGAGCATCACCTTCATGCAGTACTCGGCGTACTCGTAGTTGATGCGGTCGTGGCAGAGGTGGCGCCAGATCCTGCCCGGGCTCAGGTCGCCGTCGAGAAAGCGGAAGACCGGGAAGGGATTGAGGAACTGCTTCTCGGCCTGGTGGATGAGGTTGATGCTGTAGGCATCGAGAACCTCCCCGTAGCTCTGGAGCACATCCACCACCTGAAGCAGGTTGTCGGGGGTGTCGGCCAGCAGGGTGCGGCCGGCCAGCAGGGACGCCTCCAGGTCGGCGGCGCTGGGCTGCCCTCCGGCGTGAACGAGTTCGGCGGGGATGACCGGCATCAGCCCAGACCTCCCGCTCCGCTCGACGCCACCACCAGGCTGGGCAGGCCGGCCAGCAGGGCGGTGGTGGATTCACTCAGGTGGCCGAGGGTGGCGGGCACCAGACCCAGCAGCACCACACCGAGGGCCAGGCCCAGGGTGGTGAGGGTTTCCCGCGGCGCCACGCCGGCCAGGCGAACGTCGAGGCGGGAATCGCGCGCGGGATCGGTGGGGGGCGTGATCGCCAGTCGCCCGAAGAAGGCGCGGTTCACCAGCAGCAGGAAGTACACGGCCGTGAGGCCCGAGCCCACCATGCACAGCAGGGTGGCCAGGGGATAGGAGGGCAGGCTGCCGCGGAACACCAGGAACTCGGAGATGAAGCCGGCCATCCCCGGCAGTCCGGCGCTGGCCATCACGCCCAGGATCATCAGCGTGCCGGTGAAGGGCAGGCCCCGCTCCGGATTGAGCAGGCCCCGCAGCACCTCCAGGTCGCGGGTGCCGGTCTTGCGGTACACGATCCCCACCAGCAGGAACAGCAGGGCGGAGATCAGGCCGTGGCTCACCATCTGGAACACCGCCCCCAGCAGGCTCACCGGCGTGGCGGAGGCCGCCGCCAGGAGCACGTAACCCATGTGCCCCACCGAGCTGAAGGCCACCATCCGCTTCATGTCCCGCTGGGCGATGGCCGCCAGCGATCCGTACAGCACCGACACCGCCGCCCAGATCGCCAGCCAGGGGGCCACCACGGCCCAGGCTTCGGGAAACATCCCCAGGCCGAAGCGCAGCAGCCCGTAGGTGCCCAGCTTCAGCAGCACCCCGGCCAGCAGCACCGACACCGGCGTGGAGGCCTGGGTATGGGCATCCGGCAGCCAGGTGTGGAAGGGCACCAGGGGGATCTTGATGCCGAAGCCGATCAGCAGGGCTCCCAGCAGCAGCAGCTGGCTGCCCATTGACAGCCGGTCGCTGAGCACCGGGCTGAGGCTGAAGTCCACCGAGCCGGTGAACAGCGCCAGGCCCAGGAAGGCGCCCAGGATCAGCACCCCCGAGACGGCCGTGAACAGCAGGAACTTGGTGGCGGCATAGGCCCGATCCGCACCGCCCCAGATCGAGATCAGCAGCCAGAGGGGGATCAGTTCGAGCTCGTAGAACAGGAAGAACAGCAGCAGGTTGTCGGCCAGGAAGGCGCCGTTCACAGCGCCGCTGATCAGCAGCAGCAGGGCGAAGTAGATGCGGGGGCGCTGGCTGATGTCGCGGGTGCAGACCGCCGACACCAGGGTGAGGGCGGCGTTGACCAGCACCAGGGGCATCGAGAGGCCGTCGATGCCGAGCCGGTAGTCGAGGCCGATGCTGTCGACCCAGGGCAGCGACTCGACCATTTGCAGCGCACCCTCGCCCGGGTCGAAGGCCAGCAGCACCCGCAGGCTCCAGAGCAGCTGCAGGCTGAGCACGGTGATCGCCACGGCCCGCATCCGGCCCGGGGGCGGATCACCGGGCAGAAGCAGCAGCAGGGCCGTGCCCAGGAACGGGATCAGCAGAAGGATGCTCAGCATCGGCATCAGCCCCGGAACCAGGAGAGGCTGCTGAACAGCAGCACGATCGCCAGCACCACGGTGAGCACGTAGGTCTGGAGATGGCCGCTCACCCCCAGCTTGAGGGCCTCGGCACTGGCCAGGGAGCCGACGCCGATGCGGTTGACCAGCCCGTTCACCACCACCCGGTCGAAAGCATTGGTGAGCTGGGCCAGGCCGGCCACGAAGGCCACGATCGTGGCCCGGTAGATGCGGTCGGTATAGAAGTCGTAGGCCAGCAGATCCTGCAGGGTGCGCAGGGGCCTGACCACCGACCGTGACCAGAACTTGTCGAGCGGCACCAGGGCCCCCACGAACACGCCGCTCGCCCCGCTGGCCACCACCAGGCCCGTGGTGAGCCAGGAGAAGGAGGCGATGCCCGGAGATGGATCGATCCGGCCGATCACCAGCGGCGTGAGCAGCACCAGCACCGTGAGTGAGACCATCGGCAGGGCCATCAGCCAGTTCACTTCGGGGGTGCGCTTGGTCTTGGGATGGGGGGTGTCGAGGAATACCTGCCGGTACACCCGAACCAGATTGAAGGCCGTCAGGGCGTTGGTGAGCAGCACCACGCCGGCGAACAGCGGCGCCATCGCCGCCATGCGCTCCACCATCAGGCCGAAGCACCAGAAGCAGCCCAGGGGCAGCAGCCCCGTGAGCCCGGCGGCGGCCACCAGGTAGGCGCCGGTGGTGGCGGGCATCCGCCGCCCCAGCCCCCCCAGTTCGGTGATGTCCTGGCAGTTGGTGGTGGCGATCACGCTGCCCACGCTCATGAACAGCAGGGCCTTGGCCAGGCCGTGGGCGAACAGCAGCAGCAGGGCGACCCCGGGGAGCTGCAGGGCGATCGCCAGG
The DNA here is from genome assembly GCA_024958715.1 of Cyanobium sp. FGCU52. Classification (GTDB taxonomy): domain Bacteria; phylum Cyanobacteriota; class Cyanobacteriia; order PCC-6307; family Cyanobiaceae; genus Cyanobium. The sequence continues at coordinate 23,755 of JANWUS010000053.1, forward strand.
AACACCAGGCCCAGATAGGAGGTGGTGGAGTAGGAGAACGCCCGCTTGAGATCCACCTGGGCGATCGCCACCAGCGCACCGCCGAGGGCGCTGATCGTGCCCACCACGAGCAGCACGTCGATCGCCACCGGGGAGAGCCTCAGCAGGGGCATCAGCTTCAGCAGCACCAGGGCGCCGCAGGTGACCACGGCCGAGTTGCGCAGGATCGAGGCGGGGTTCGGACCCTCCATCGCCTCATCGAGCCACAGGTGCATCGGGAACTGGGCGCACTTGCCCATGGGGCCGGCGATCAGCCCGAGGCAGAGCAGGGTGGCCGCCAGCGGTGAGAGATCGGCTTGGGCCGACCAGGCGTAGAGGTCGTTGAACTCCAGCGAACCCGCCCAGGCCGAGAGGGCCACCAGGCCCATCAGCAGCAGCACGTCACCCACGCGTTTGGTGAGGAAGGCGTCGCGGGCGGCGGTGACCACCAGGGGCTGGGCGTACCAGAACCCCACCAGCAGATAGGTGGAGAGGGTGAGCATCTCCAGCAGGAAATAGCTCAGGAACAGATTGCTGCTCAGCACCACCCCGGACATGGCCCCTTCGAAGAAACCCACCAGGGCGTAGAAGCGCGCCAGGGACCATTCCTTGTCGAGGTACCCCAGGGCGAACACCTGGCAGATCAGGCTCATGAACGTGACCAGCTCCAGGGCGGCCAGGTTGGTGAGCGAGAGATCGAAGCCGATGCGCAGGTCGAGGTCGGCCGCCTGGAACCAGGGGATCTCGAGGTGCTGGGGGCCGATCGTGAGCACCTCCCGCAGGATCAGGCTGCCGTGCAGCACCGCCAGCAGGGTGACCAGCAGGTTGAGGTAGGCCGCCGGCCGGGGGCCGTTGCGCTTCACCCAGCCCGAAGCCCAGGGCAGGGACAGCACCATGCCACCGAACCCGTACAGGGGGATCAGCCAGACCAGCTGGATCGGCAGGGAAGGGGCTGGGGACAAGGGTGGAGGCAGGGCGACGGCGGGGTGCGGGAAGCGGGGCGTCGGCGCTGGACTTTACGCAGGCTGCCGGATCGACCCGATCCGGATCATGATTGCCCGTTGGTTTTCAGAACACGGCGCGCTGCAGGCTCGTCGCGGTGGCCGTGAGGTGGGCGAGCCAGGCGGCCAGCTCCTCCCCGTGGTGCTGCTCCTCGTCCCAGAGCGCACGGAAGAAGGATTCATTCTCCCGGTCGCCGATCAGCAGGCAGAACCGCACCGCCTCTGCGTAGTGGTGGATCAGGTCGGTTTCCAGCAGGCCGTTCAGGCGCAGCAGGCCCACCAGATCAGCGGCATGGGCGACGGGCCGGAGCTGGGAGGCGGCGGGGGCCGCTCCCAGGGCGATCATGCGCTGCACGATCCGTTCGGCGTGCTGCATCTCTTCCACCGTTTCCCGGCGGAAGCGATCGGCCGTCTGGCCGTCACCCCAGGCCTGAACCAGGCTGGCGTGGGTCATGTACTGCTGCACGGCCGAGAGCTCGAGGCTCAGGGCCCGGCCGAGGTAGCCAAGGACGCGGGGATGAACGGCGTCCATCGGGCTCACAGGCGGCGGGCCACGCCGCTGGCGCCGATGGCCGGCTCCACCTCGCCATGGGGGCGGGCGATGATGTGCGCGGCCACCAGGCCGTCGCCCACCCGCTCGCAGGCATCGGCGCCGGCGCGGACGGCGGCGTTCACGGCGCCGGTTTCACCGCGCACCATCACGGTGACGTAGCCCCCGCCCACGAATTCACGGGCCACCAGGGTGACTTCGGCTGCCTTGGTCATGGCATCCGCCGCCTCGATCGCCGGCACGAGGCCGCGGGTTTCGATCATGCCGAGGGCGATGCCGTGGACGGTGGGAGCCATGGGGGAGGGGGCGAGGGTGCTGGGCGACTTGGGTGGGGTGCCGCCGGAGGCGGCGCCGCGACCGCGACTGCGGGCGGCGGGAGCGCTGCGGGCGCTGGTGGTGGCACGGGCGCCACCGGCACGGGTGCTGGTGGTGCGGCTGGAGGCCGCCGCCGCACGGGCCGGTGTGCGGCTGGTGCTGGCGCGGCTGGCCGAGCTGGCCGCCGGCAGGGCCGGTGGCGTGGAGGCCGGTGAGGGTGTGGCCGCAGTGGCCGGGCCCGGGGTCGCGGCTGACCCGGCGGCGGCGCTGCTGGTTGCCGCCGGAGTGGCGGGGGCGGGGGCCGCCGCAGCCGGAGGGGCAACGTTGCCCGCACCGGCGGCCGGGGTGGATCCGGCGGTGGTGGAGCCGGTCCGGGCGGAGGGGGCGGTGCGGGTGCGGCGGGCCATGGGGCGCAGGGGTGAGAAGGGAGCGGGTCGGGGCTGGTCGGGGGCGTGTCGCCCGTCAGCGGGGGACGGAAGGATCGTTCATCAGCCGTCAGGTTCCCAGAAGTCGATGATCCCGGCGATCGTCAGGTCGGTGTGGGTGTCGGGGTCGCCGCAGGCGAAGCGGGCCGCCGAGCCGCTGGCGGTGAACACCCAGTTGCCGGCGGACGCGCCCACCGGATCGACGGCGACGCTGAGCTTGCCCTTGGCGGTGCGCAGCACCCGCAGGTTCCAGTGCTTCAGTCCCGGCACCCGCTGGGTGCAGACGAGCGACCCGGTGACCTGCATGATCTCCATCAGGCCTTGCCTCCGCTGGCGGCCGTGCCGGGTGCCGCTGCGGGGGGAGCTGGCGCGGCCGCGGTGGAGGGTTTCGCAGCGGGAGCTGCGCTCGAGCTCGGCGGGCTCTTGCCCGCCTCCGGATCCCAGTGGTCGATGATGCCCACGATCGTCAGATCGCTCGGGTACGACTTGCTGCCGGCCGCCTCGCGTGCAGCCGAGCTGCCCACGCAGATCACCCAGTCGCCGGGGATGCAGCCCACCGCATCGACGGCCACCTTCTGCGTGCTGCCGTCGAGCACCACCTGCAGGTGCTTGTGCTCGAAGTCGGGGATGCGGTTGGTGGACACCAGCGGCTTCACCACCTTGCAGATCAGCATCTCAGTGGCCTCCGGATTCCGGGAAGGTGATCGTGGAACCTACCGCTTCGGCAGGGGTGTGGGCGTCCTTGTCCCGCACGGTCAGCAGGGCATGGAGCAGTCCCTGGGCAAACAGCTCGGCGTAGCGGCTTTCGATCGCCGCGCCCACCCGCCGGGCGCTGCGCACGGCCCGCTCCTTGGCTCCGGGCACCTTGCCGCTGTAGTCGAAGCGCACCACCACCGGCACCGGCAGCCCGCGGGACACGTTCAGGCCCTTGAAGATCTTCACCCCCACGTCGAGGTCAGGAGCGCCTTCCTCCACCGTGTCCATGTAGGCGAAGTAGGTGAGATTGCGCAGGTGGATCTCCTTGAAGCCGATGCCCACGCCGATGAACCGCTCGGCATGGCCCGCATCGCTGTAGTGGCCGCCGTGGAACTCGCGCACGTAGTCGATCTGAGAGAGGTTGTTCTCGATCAGCCGGGCGATCATCCGAACCATGCCGGGATCCGGCGCCGACGCCGCGGCTTCGCGCACCAGTTCCACAATCCGTTCCCGGGCCTGGGCCGCCGGCAGGCTGCGGGTGGCCTCGTGCACGTCGCGGGCATCCAGCCAGCGGTCGAGATGGGTGGTGCCGTCGATGCCGGGCACGTGCACCCGGATGGCATCGGTGTCGGTGTCGATGCCCATCAGCAGCAGATCCACCGAGGCGCCGCAGCAGAAGCTGTTCTCCACCGCCTGCTGGAAGTCGTGCAGCCGGCTGATGCCGCAGGAGGCGGCGAGCGCGTCGTTGCTGCCGTGGGCGGCACAGCCCTCATGGCTGGGGTCGAGGGAGCTGAAGTGGTAAAGCACCACCTTCAGGTAGCGGGTGTCCGCATGGGCGGGATTGGGGATCGCCTCGCGGTAGCGGCGGTGCTCGGTCTTCACCCAGCGATCCACCGTGTTCTCCACATCGAACAGGGCGCCGGCATGGGGCCGGCGGCGCACGGAGGCATAAGGGATCCTCAGTCCGAAGGCGATGGCATGGGCCAAGCGGCCGTCGGCGCAGGGGGTGATGTCGAGCAGGTGGAAGCCGCAATCGAGCAGGAACTGGTCGAAGGCGGTGGCCGCGGGGCTGCCGGGTCCGCCGGCGAGCGGATCGGCGTCGAAGAAGAAGGCGCTGGTCTGCTCGTAAGTTTCAAACACGCACCAGGCGAACAGGGTGCGCATGTCGAGCTGGGTGACCCAGGCCGTTTCCAGGATCGGCAGCGGCAGTTCGAATCCCAGCTCGCGCCGGGCCAGCTCCTGGGCCCGGCTCACGAAGTCCCCTTCGTGCTGCAGGGCCGAAAGCTGCTTGAGCACCGGCACGATGCGATCGAAGCGGTCCTTCACCTGCAGGTCGTAGGCGTGCAGCGCCCTGTTGGCCGCCTGATCGCTGAGGGGATGACCTGCGGAGCCGGACCTGGCCCCGGCGGCACTCCGGTTGCGGGGGCTCTGTGCGGAGAGCGCGCCGGGGGGCGTGCTGGTGCCCCGTTGCCGCTGCGTCAGCACGGGCTGCGGCCGGATCCGACCGGTGGGTCGGCCGCTGCCGCTGCTGCTGTTCCTGGCCACACGAGCGCGGGTTCCCCGGGCCGGCAGAACGCCGGGGCCCTGGGTCTCGGCCGCGTCAGTCTCCTGGGGAGATGCCGGGTTCGGCCTCCGATCGGCGCGTCGGGGGGCGGTGGGGGCGAGGGGGGCGGCGTTCATCGCCGGACGGCGGGGCATCGGGCGATCAGCCTCGTGCGCCGCCGGACACGGTGATCAGCGATCCGGAGCTGGTGTTGCCGCTGGAGCCGGTGATGCGGCTCACGGGTTCGGGGATCGCCTCGTTGCGCTTGGGCTGGAAGCTGGGCATCGCCGACATCGGGCCCGGACGGGTGGGGTTGCGGCGACGGGCGGAAGCACCTTCGGTTCCGGTCACGTGCTCACCACGATCCCAGTCGTCGCCGGTGATCTTGAGGCCCGCGGAGATGCCCTCGCCGGTCACCCGCGACACGGGGCGCACGTCCTCGTCCACGGTCACGGGGGCGGGAGCCACCGGACGCTGGGCGGGGGGGCGACGGTCGAAGCGGAACTGCTCGGTGCCGGTCACCTTGTCGGCCGCCATGTCGAACGGACCGGTGATGCGGCCGCCCTGCTCGTAGGTGCTGCCGGTCACGTGGCCGGTGCGCTCGCGCTCGATCTGGGCGGCACGCGCCGGCGACTGAACGCTGAACTGCTGCCAGGGAGCGGACTCGAGCGGCTGGGGAAAGTCGGCGTCGGCGCTGCTGGCGGCGGAACAGGTGGCGGCCAGCTGGTCGGCGCCCACGTAAGGGGTGCCGGTGATGTCCTCGCAGGCGCCCCGTTCGGCGCCGGTGAGGCTGCCGCCGATGCCGGGCTGGATGCCGGTCATCACGGTGCCCATCCGCACCGGTGTGCGCTGGCGCACGGCCTGGACCTGGCCGGTGGAACACCAGGCGCCCGCCTGCTCAAGGCCGGCGTAGGGGGTGCCGGTCACCACCTTGCAGGTGCCGGGCTCATCGCCGGTCACCTTCTCGGAGCGACCGGTGCGGGTGCCGCTCACCACCAGGTTGCGGTTGGTGATGCTGAAGCCCACCTTGGCCGGTTCGGGCGCGGGACGCGCGCCGCAGAACTTCTCGTACTGCTGGCTGCCGATGTATTCGTCGCCGGTGATGATCCGGCAGCTGCCGGGCTCGTCACCCGTCACCTGGTCGCTGCGGCCCACGTGGGTGCCGGTGATGCCGGTGCCCCGCAGGGTCTGGAGCGTGGCCACCTTGCTGGGAACGCGGCCGGGCACCTTGGCCTCGGCGGCCTCGTTCACGTACTGGTCGCCCGTGAGCTGGCGGCCGGAGCCCGGTTCATCGCCGGTGACTTTCTGGGAGCGGCCCACCAGCACACCCGAGACCGGCTGGCCGCCGAGGGTGGAGGTGCGGCCCACCTTGCGGGGGGAGGGCTGGGTGGTGCCGCAGTAGGCGGCCGACTGGTTGGCCGACACGTACTCGGTGCCGGTGATGGTCTTGCAGGTGCCGGGTTCGTCGCCGGTCACCTTCTCGGAGCGGCCCACCTCGTTGCCGGTGACCCGGTTGCCGTGGGTGGTGGCGGTGACGCGCACCTTGGCGGGCTGTGCCGGCGAGGGATCCTTGCCGCAGAAGGTCTGGAACACCTCTGAGCCCAGGTACTCGGTGCCGGTGATCGTGCGGCAGGTGGCCGCCTCGTTGCCGGTGGTCTTGGGCGAGCGGTTGGCCTGGGTGCCGGTGACGACTTGACCGCGGAGGGTTTCACTCACCCCCACCTTCCAGCTGGCGTCGGCGGCGGCGGCCTGGCGGGCGCCGTGGCGGTTGGGGCCGGTGGGGCGGGTGCCGCCGCCGATGCGGGCGGTGCCGGCCGAACCCACCTTGCACTTCAGTTCCCGCACCTTCTGGGCCAGTTCGCGGGAGGTGAGGTCGGGATTGGCCTGGCGGGCCACCGCAGCGGCGGTGCTGCTGGTGGGGGCCACGGCGGACTTGCCACGCTTGGAGAGGGCCTCGCGGCGGGCGAGCACCAGGGAGCGGCTCGGGTTGTGCTGGGCGCTCACCTTGCGGTTGGTGCTGCGGCCGCTGCCGCCGTTGCCGTTGCGGGAGGAGGCGCGGCTCCCATCGAGGGAGAGGCTGGGGGCGCTGCTGCGGCTGCGCTCGACCGCCTTCTCTCCTTCCTGGCACTTGCACTTGTGGCCGGGGTCGGCGCTCACGGCCGGCGCACCCGCGCCGGTGGCGGTGGGCCGACGCACTTCCTGACGGGTGCGATCGCGGGAGGTGTCGGCGCGCTTGCCGCGGCGGGAGAGGGCTTCGCGGCGGGCGAGCACCAGATCGCGGCTGGGATTGGCGATCGGCCGGGCGGTGCTGCGCCGGGGAGTTGCCGAGGGGGTGCTCAGGGAGGTGGAAGTCCGGGAGGGGCGGGGACGCTCCACCGGGGCGGCGTCGCTGGCCTGCCGCACATCCGCGGCGGACGGGGCCGGGCTGGTGCGGGACGGCCGGCTGTCGGCCGCGGTGCGCACCCGACCTGGAGTCGAGCCATAACGGCCAGCGGATTTCTTGCCGCTGCTGGTGAGCGCCTTCCGGCGTTCCAGGGCTGCTGCACGACTGGAGGAGCTGGCCATATCCGCCCGGTGAATGAAATGACGAGGTTGGCGGCGGCCGTCAGGCCGTCGCGAAGGACGGGGACCCGGCCGAAACCGGGCCCGTCGGTGTGGTCGCTGGAATCAGCGGCCTTCGAAGACCACGAAGCAGGAGCCCTGGCTCTGGGTGTAGGCGTCGTAGCCCACGAGGCGCACGTGGTGGTCGGGGTAGGCGCGGTGGCAGGCCTCGAGCTCGCTCACGATCACACCAAGATCCTTCTCACCGAAGAAGGGCAGCTTCCAGTACGACCAGTAGGTCGCCATGGAGCGGCTGGGGTGAACGTGCTCGATCAGGGGGCTCCAACCCTGGGCAATGATGTAAGCGATCTGGTCGTAGATCTCGTCCTGGGTGAACGGCGGCAGGAAGCCGAAGGTCTCCAGGGTGGCGACTGTTTGGTAGTCACCCACGGTGCTCTGGAAGGGCATGGGGATGCTGGGGTTGAAGGTGGTTGGGAAACGTCCCGGGCCTCCGCCTCAGGAGAAGGGAGCCGGCCAGGCCGCCCTCCCTCTCCATTGGCGTCGACGATCAGACGGCGACGTCGAGCTTGTCGACGGTGTCGAACTCGAACTTGATCTCCTTCCAGGTCTCGAGGGCGATGGCCAGCTCGGGGCTGTGCTTGGCGGCCTCGGTGAGGATCTCGCGGCTCTCCTTCTCGATCTCGCGACCGGCGTTGCGGGCCTTGACGCAGGCTTCGAGGGCCACGCGGTTGGCGGCGGCGCCGGCGGCCGAACCCCAGGGGTGACCGTGGGTACCACCACCGAACTGGAGCACCGAGTCGTCACCGAAGATGGCGACGAGGGCGGGCATGTGCCACACGTGGATACCGCCGGAGGCGACGGCGAACACGCCGGGCATCGAACCCCAGTCCTGATCGAAGAAGTTGCCGCGGGTGCGATCTTCGGGAACGAAGGATTCGCGCAGCTGGTCGATGTAGCCGAGGGTGGTCTGACGGTCGCCCTCGAGCTTGCCCACCACCGTGCCGGTGTGGAGCTGGTCACCACCGGAGAGGCGCAGGCACTTGGCCAGCACGCGGAAGTGGATGCCGTGCTTGGGATGGCGGTCGATCACCGCGTGCATGGCGCGGTGGATGTGGAGCAGCATCCCGTTCTTGCGGCACCACTTCGCCAGACCGGTGTTGGCGGTGAAGCCACCGGTGATGTAGTCGTGCATGATGATGGGCTGACCCAGTTCCTTGGCGAACTCGGCCCGCTCATACATCTCCTCGGGAGTGGCGGCGGTGCAGTTGAGGTAGTGCCCCTTCTTCTCACCGGTTTCCGCCTGGGCGGACTGAACGGCTTCAGCCACGAACTCGAAACGGTTCTGCCAGCGCTGGAACGGCTGGGAGTTGATGTTCTCGTCGTCCTTGGTGAAGTCGAGACCGCCGCGCAGGCACTCGTACACCACACGGCCGTAGTTCTTGCCGCTCAGGCCGAGCTTCGGCTTGATGGTGCAGCCCAGCAGGGGACGGCCGTACTTGTTCATCCGGTCGCGCTCGACCTGGATGCCGTTCGGCGGACCCATGCAGGTCTTGATGAAGGCCAGCGGGAAGCGGATATCTTCCAGGCGCAGGTGGCGCAGGGCCTTGAAGCCGAACACGTTGCCGACCAGGGAGGTCAGCACGTTGGTAACGGAACCCTCCTCGAACAGGTCGAGGGGATAGGCGATGAAGGCGTAGAACGACTCCTTGTCGCCGGGCACGTCTTCGATGCGGTAGCAGCGGCCCTTGTAGAAGTCGAGATCGGTGAGGAGCTCGGACCACACGGTGGACCAGGTGCCGGTGGAGGATTCAGCGGCCACGGCGGCAGCCACTTCTTCCTTGGGAACGCCTTCCTGGCCGGTGCACTTGAAGCAGGCCAGCAGGTCGGTGTCGAGGGGGACGTAATCAGGAGTCCAATACGTGTCGCGGTACTCCTTGACCCCGGCGTCGTACTTCTTGCTCATGGGGATGGTGCGGTTGGTTCGGGGGTGAATGCAGAGAGTCGGCGCCTCAGCTCAGGCGCTCAACCGCTCAGTCCTTCGAACCGAGGCCGAAGCTGCTGTTCAGGGCCGGCTCCACTTCGCGGTGGGGGCGGGCAATGATGTGGGCGGCCACCAGGCCGTCACCCACGCGCTCGCAGGCATCGGCGCCGGCACGGACGGCGGCGTTCACCGCACCGGTCTCGCCCCGCACCAGCACGGTCACGTAGCCGCCACCGACGAATTCGCGGCCGATCAGGCGCACCTCGGCGGCCTTGGTCATGGCGTCAGCGGCTTCGATCGCGGGCACCAGGCCGCGCGTCTCGATCATGCCGAGGGCGATGCCCATGGTTTCGTTTGCCATTGCCTGCTCCTGGAGGAGGGGGTGGAATGTTCGCTTGCAACCCTCCTCCTCCGCCTCTCCCTTCGTCAACCCATCAGGCCCTTTCCGGCCATCACCAAACCCGCCCCAACAGATAAGCCAGTCTTATGCATGCAACACATAACGTAAGCAATGCTTGGTGGGGACTGGTTTCCCTGTGCTGACGTGAGCCTTCAGAACGGTTCGGCCTGGGATACGAAACCGACGCCGCCGTAGCGCTTCAGCACCGGGCCCAGCGAGGCCCGCAGCTTCGGCAGCAGGTCCGGTTCGCAGAACACGATCACGTGGGCGTTGGCCCCCAGGCCGCTGAAGTCCATCGCCTCGTCGATCGCTCCCCCCACGCCCATCCCGGTGACATGACGCATCACCGAATACCCCGGCGCCCCGCTTTCCCGGATCGCCCGGCAGACGCGGGCCACCTCCCGTTCGCTGAGAAAGAGGTCGATGCGGTTCATCGGGCCGACGGAATCAGGTTCTGCACCAGCAGCATGTACAGGGGGATGCCCACCACCACGTTGAAGGGGAAGGTGACCCCCAGGGCGGAAGAGATGTAGAAGCTCGGATTGGCCTGGGGCACCGTCATCCGCATGGCCGCCGGCACGGCGATGTAGGACGCGCTGGCACACAGCACCATGAACAGCAGGGCGTCGCCCTGGTTCAGTCCCAGCAGCAGGGCGATCGCCAGGCCGGCCATCGCGTGCAGCAGGGGCGCCAGGATGGCGAAGGCGATCAGGAAGGTGCTGGCCTGGCGCAGATCCCGCAGCCGCTGAGCGGCCACGATCCCCATGTCCAGCAGGAAGAAGCAGAGGGCGCCGTAGAACAGCTTCTCGGTGAAGGGATCCATCTTCGCCAGCCCGGCCGGGCTGAAGCTGGCCACCACGAAGCCGATCACCAGGCTGCCCACCAGCAGAAAGATCGAGCCGTTGAGGAACGCCTCCTGCAGCACTTCCCGCCACCGCAGAGTCTCCCCATCCCCCTCGTCGCGGGGAGCGGTGAGCCTCGCCAGCAACACCCCCACCACGATCGCCGGCGATTCCATCAGCGCCAGGGCGGCCACCATGAAGCCGTCGAACTCCACCGCCAGCACGTTCAGGAAGCTCTGGGCCGTGATGAAGGTCACGGCGCTGATCGAGCCGTAGGCCGCCGCGGTCGCGGCGGCGTTGTAGGTGTCCAGCCGGGTGCGCAGCATCAGGAAGCTGCTCAGCGGCACCAGCAGCGACATCGCCACCGCGGCGCCGATGGTGAGCAGCACCTGGCTGCCCAGACCGCTCTGGGCCAGTTCCATGCCGCCCTTGAAGCCGATGGCCAGCAGCAGATAGAGCGAGAACAGCTTCGGCAGCGGCGTGGGCAGTTCCAGGTCGGACCCCAGCAGCACGCCGAGGATGCCGAGAAAGAAGAACAGGACAGGGGCGGAGAGGAGGTTCTGGAGAACCAGGTTCGATTGCATCGCCCACCCGTGCCTGTGGGGGAAAGGTAGGGACGGATCTTGGGGGTGGCCGTCAGGGTCCGGCCAATGTTGATCGGGGAGTCGTCCGTTTCCGGGCCCAGTCCCTAACGTTTCGCGCGAGGCAGGAACCCTGGAGTTTCTCCGGGGGTGGAATGTTCAACCCGTCCCTGCCTCACCCCCTCCCCGCACGCTCCCGCACCCCCCTCCGCACGCCCTCCCGCACAATGAGGGCCCGGCGCCCGGTCCTTGCCCCACCCGCTCCGCTCCGTACGGCCTGATCCACCGGTGCTGGTGATCGCCAGTTCCAACCCCCACAAGATCGCCGAGATCAGCCGGATGCTGGCGGTGGTGAACCTTGAGGTGCGGCCACAGCCCTCTCACCTTGAGGTGGAGGAGACGGGAACCACCTACGCCGAGAATGCCCGCCTGAAGGCCGAGGCCGCCGCCCTGCTCACCGGCTGCTGGGCCCTGGGCGATGACTCCGGCCTCGAGGTGGATGCCCTCGCAGGGGCTCCCGGCCTGTATTCGGCCCGCTACGCCCCCAGTGACCCGGAGAAGATCCACCGCCTGCTCCATGAGCTGGGCGATTCCCTCTACCGCGGCGCCCGCTTCGTGACGGCGATGGCCCTGGCCGATCCCGGCGGCACCACCGTGCTCGAGGGCTGCGGCATCTGTCACGGCCGGATCCTGCGGGAGCCCGAGGGCAGCGGCGCCGGCTACGACCCGGTGTTCCACGTGCGCGAGGCCGGCAGCAGCTACGCCCGCATGTCGGAGCACCTGCGCAGCCGCCTGGGCAGCCGCGGCAAGGCCGCCCGCACGATCGCCCCCGGGCTGCGCCGGCTGCTGGGCCTGGATTGACCGCTGGGCACGGCCCGGAGGGACGCTCAGCCGTTGATCTGGGCCACGGCCCGCATCGCCGCCGCCGCCGCCTCCTCCACGTCGCCCTCCTTGCCGGCCAGGGTGAGGCGGCCGAAGGCCCCCACGGCCTTGACATCCACCACGGTGATGTTGGAGGCCTTCTCCGCCTCGTTGGCCGCCATCAGCACGTAGCCGGCGGGCTCGGTTTCGAGGATGAACATGCTCATGCCGGCCTGGATCATCGAGCCGCGCCGGTTCTGGCGGTTGATCAGCACGGCGTGGTCGGGGGTGATCGCCCGGATGATCTCCGTCCAGGTGACCTCGCAGCGGCTGCGGCGGTCGATGCTGCTGCCGATCGCCTCCAGCACCACCTCACCGGAGTGGAGCACGTTGCTCTGGTCGCGGTGGTACATCGCGATCGAGCCGAAGGCCCGCTCCACCACCATCTGGCCCAGCCGCACCGTGCTGGCCTTCAGCGCGATGTCGGTGACCCGGTGCACCGCCATGCCCGGGGACACCTCCAGCCAGAGGCAGGCATCGCCGGGGATCGGCAGGAAGCCCTGGGACACGGTGCCCATGTAGGCCGCCAGCTGGGGCTGCAGCGAATCGAGAAACACGTAGGTGCGCAGCTCGATCGACTGCACATGGCTTGACTGACGCGCGATCCGCCGACCCTCGCTGTCGGTGGTGATCACGCAGCTGGCGCCGGAGGACTGGCCGCCGATGTCGGTGCCGGTGATGCGGGGCCCGGCGCTGCTGAGGGCGGAACGCCGCCGGCTCACAGCCCGGTCCTCACCGTCGTAGGAGGAGCCGGAGGGTGGGCTGAGGGAACGCGTCAACCTGGAATCCGTCACGGCGCCGACGCCGGTCCGGCTGCAAGCGATGCCCGGCGACGCTCTGGAAGTGGGGTCATCGTACCGCGTGAACCCCTTGCCCTCCCTCACGCAGCCGGTACCGTCCGGCCCAAACGCGTCGCCGAACGTCATGCCCTCGAAGCGCCCCTCCACCCGTTCCGCCGCCGAGGCCACCGATGCCACCCGCGCCGCCGAGCCGCTGCCGGCGGAGGAGGCCCGGGGGCCCCTGCCGGACTGGATGGCCCAGGCGGCCGCCCAGGGGGTGAAGCCGGAGCAGGCCCTGGCCTTCATCGGCCTGGGGCTGATGCGGCGCATGGCCGGCGGCGAGGAATCGGCCTGGATCTGGAACGAGGAGGAGGACGGCGGCAGCGTGGATCTGGCGGCCCTGCGCCAGCGCCTGGAGATCACCCAGCTGGCCCTGCAGACCGGCGCCCCCCTCAGCACCGCCGAGCTCACCCAGCTGCTGGGGGCGCGCCCCGGCGGGCCGGTGGTGGAGCGCGGCGGCCTGCGGGCCCGCCGCCTCGGCCGCAACCTCTGGAAGCTGGCCCGGATCGAGGACGGGGGCGATCGGGCGGGCGCCTCGTTCGCCGAGGGGTTCCGCCGCCGGCTCTGAATCCCGCCCGGAGGCGCGGGCGGGAGGGGGCGCGGGTGCGGGATCGCACACCGGAAGCCTCCCCGGGCCCCCACTTCCCCAACAGATGTAACGGGGCACTGGGGAGCGGCAGCCATGGCAGCTAACCCTTGTGGGTTCCCCCTTCGGAGCCCGCCCCATGGGCAGCCCCGTGTCCGTCTCACCGACAGGCTCTCCCACCGGTTCTCCGTCCGTTGCTCCCTGCGCCGAGCCGCCCGCGGCCGAGGTGCTGCGCCAGGACGGCCAGCGGGAGGTGTTCTGCGGCCTCACCTCGATCGTGTGGCTGCACCGCCGCATGCCGGATGCCTTCTTCCTGGTGGTGGGCTCCCGCACCTGCGCCCACCTGGTGCAGAGCGCCGCCGGCGTGATGATCTTCGCCGAGCCCCGCTTCGGCACCGCGATCCTGGGGGAGCGCGACCTGGCCGGGCTGGCGGATGCCAACGACGAGCTCGACCGGCTGGTGACCGACCTGCTGGCCCGCCGGCCCGAGATCCGCACCCTCTTCCTGGTGGGGTCCTGCCCCAGCGAGGTGATCAAGCTCGATCTTTCGCGGGCGGCTGAACGCCTCACCACCCGCCTCGCCGGCCGGGTCAGGGTGCTCAATTACTCGGGCAGCGGCATCGAGACCACCTTCACCCAGGGTGAGGACAACGCCCTGCAGGCCCTGCTGCCGCTGATGCCCTCCAGCGATGAGCCCCAGCTGCTGATCGCCGGCACCCTGGCGGATGCGGTCGAAGACCGCTTCCTGGTGCTGTTCGAGCGGATGGGCCTGCCGCCGGTGCGCTGCCTGCCGCCCCGCCGCTCCACCGAGCTGCCGCCGGTGGGCCGGGGCACGAAGCTGCTGCTGGCGCAACCGTTCCTGGGCGGTACCGCCCGCGCGCTCCAGCACCGGGGCGCCGAGCTGGTGGAGGCGCCCTACCCCTTCGGCGTGGAGGGCAGCCGTGACTGGATGGCGGCGGCCGCCGCCGCCTTCGGCGTCGATCCGCAGCGGGTGGCCGAGGTGCTCGATCCCCTGGTGGAGCGGGGCCGCCGGGCCCTCGAGCCCCATCGCCGGGTGCTGGAGGGGCGCCGCCTGTTCCTGATGCCCGATTCGCAGATGGAGATCCCCCTGGCCCGCTTCCTGCACCGGGAGTGCGGCATGGAGCTGGTGGAGGTGGGAACCCCCTATCTCGACCGCCGCCTGATGGCCGGTGAGCTGGCTCTGCTGCCGCCGGGCACCCGCGTGAGTGAGGGGCAGGACGTGGAACTCCAGCTGGAGCGGGTGCGGGCGGCGCGGCCGGATCTGGTGGTCTGCGGGCTGGGCCTGGCCAATCCGCTCGAGGCCGAGGGGATCGCCACCAAGTGGTCGATCGAGCTCGTGTTCAGCCCCATCCACGGCTGCGACCAGGCGGGCGACCTGGCCGAACTGTTCGCCCGGCCCCTGCGCCGCCGCTCCCTGCTGTCCTTCGCCTGAGCCGCTCCGATGGAACTCACCCTCTGGACCTACGAAGGCCCTCCCCACGTGGGGGCGATGCGCATCGCCACCTCGATGGAAGGGGTGCACTACGTGCTGCATGCCCCCCAGGGCGACACCTACGCCGATCTGCTGTTCACGATGATCGAGCGGCGCGACCGCCGGCCGCCCGTCACCTACACCACCTTCCAGGCCCGCGACCTGGGCGGTGACACGGCCGAACTGGTGAAGCGCTCGATCGCCCAGGCGGTGGAGCGCTTCCAGCCCGAGGCCCTGCTGGTGGGGGAGAGCTGCACCGCCGAACTGATTCAGGACCAGCCCGGCGCCCTGGCCGCCGGCATGGATCTGGGCGGCATCCCGATGGTGAATCTGGAGCTGCCGGCCTACTCCAAAAAGGAGAACTGGGGGGCGGCGGAAACCTTCTACCAGCTGGTGCGGGGTCTGCTGAAGGCCAGCGTGCCGCCGCCGGGAACGCCGAAACCCGCCCCCGGCCGCTGGCGGGAGGAGGGCCGCCGGCCGCGGGTGAACCTGCTGGGCCCGAGCCTGCTGGGCTTCCGCTGCCGCGACGACGTGCGCGAGGTGACGCGGATGCTGGCGGAGCACGGCATCGATGTGGCGGTGACGGCCCCGCTGGGAGCCCGGCCCGCCGATCTGCTGCGGATCCCCACGGCCGACGCCAACGTCTGCCTCTATCCCGAAGTGGCGGGCACCGTCTGCAGCTGGCTGGAGCGCAGCTTCGGCATGCCGGTGGTGCGCACGGTGCCGATCGGCATCGCCGCCACCGAGAGCTTCCTGCAGGAGGTGCACCGGGTGCTCGATCTGCCCCAGCCGCCCGCCGATGGGGCGGCGCGGGAGGGGGAGCGCCGCTCGCGGCTGCCCTGGTACTCCCGCTCGGTGGACTCCACCTACCTCACCGGCAAGCGGGTGTTCATCTTCGGCGATGCCACCCATGCGGCGGCCGCCGCCCGCATCGCCGCCCACGAGCTGGGCTTCCAGGTGGTGGGACTCGGCAGCTACAGCCGCGAGCAGGCCCGCGAGGTGCGCGCGGCCGCGGCGGAGCTGGGCCTTGAGGCCCTGATCAGCGACGACTACCTGGCGGTGGAGCAGGCGATGGCCGACGCGGCCCCGGAACTGGTGCTCGGCACCCAGATGGAGCGCCACAGCGCCAAGCGCCTCGGCATTCCCTGCGCCGTGATCAGCACGCCGCTGCACGTGCAGGACGTGCCGGCCCGCTATGCGCCCCAGATGGGCTGGGAGGGAGCCAACGTGATCTTCGACAGCTGGGTGCACCCGCTGATGATGGGGCTGGAGGAGCACCTGATCGGCATGTTCCGCCACGACTTCGAGTTCGTGGACGGCCACCGCAGCCATCTCGGCGATGGGGCGCCTTCGGTGGCGCCGGCGGCCGATCCGGTGCATGGCGGCAGCGCCACCGCCACCGCCACCGCCACGCTCACGGCGCCTGTTGAGGCTCCGGCCCAGGCGCCGCAGGCGGGGGAGGGCGTGGCGGGTGCCATCCGCTGGAGCCCCGATGGCGAGGCGGAACTGCAGAAGATCCCCTTCTTCGTGCGCGGCAAGGTGCGGCGCAACACCGAAACCTTCGCCCGCGAGCGCGGCATCGCCCTGATCGACGCCGAAACCCTCTACGACGCCAAGGCCCATTTCAGTCGCTGAGGCTGGCAGAGCCTTGCGCACGACTCCGGTCCGCAACGCCCCATGGCCATGAGCGTGCCCCTGCCGCGCTTCTATTCAAGGTTGCTCGGCGTCTGCCTGGGCCTGATGGTGGGCATGGCGCTGCCCAGGCCCTGGAGCCATCTCGTGGGTCTCGGTTATCCGCTGCTGGCCTGGGTGCTCATTCGGGGCCTCGCCCGGCCGGGGCCCTGTCCAGCCACCGGGTTGCCGTGGTGGCGGCTGTTCCCCTGGGTGGGCGGCGCCGCAATCGGCGTCTGGCTGCTGTGGCTGATCACCCCGCTGGAGTTGCGCGGTTCCGGGATTCCGGTGGTGGTGCTCTGGGCGCTGTTCAGCGCCTGGAGCGCTGCCCGGCTGATTCGCATGGTCGGCCAGGAGCGCAGGGTGAGCGCTTCGGTGCTGCGGGGCGCCCTGGCTGGCTACCTGATGCTCGGGCTGACGGGAGGTCTGCTGGTGAGCGCCCTGGAAACGATCGAGCCGGGAAGTTTCAGCAATGTGCAGCTCGAGCCGCGCGCCGCCGGTTCACCGGTTTGGGATCTGAACTTCGTGCGCCTCAATTACTACGCTTTTGTCACCCTGACCACCACCGGCTTCGGTGATGTCAGTCCTCGCACACCACCGGCTCAGATGTTGAGCGTGGCGATCGCCGTGAGCGGTGTGTTCTATGTGGCGGCGGTGATGGGGGTGTTGATCAGCCGGCTCACGGTGCAGGATGCGCACGAAGACGACGAGCGGTGACGTTGACGGTCGCCGCTCTGGAGCCGCTCCATCTGAGGCTTTCGAAACCGGGATGTTTCGCTTTGCGAGATCCGTCTGCAGGTGGCACTGCGCTGCTCTTGGATGGAACTGAGCCTTCTGCCCGTTCAGGTCCGCCCATGACCACCACACTCCAGCCTCCCGGCATCGGCGTCAGCGGCCATCACCGGGAGGACGGCGAAGGCAGCCTGCAGGTGCATCAGGATCCCTCGCTGCGCATCGAGGAGGGAGCCCTGGTGATCGCCGTCTACGGCAAGGGCGGCATCGGCAAGAGCACCACCTCCTCCAATCTCTCGGCTGCCTTCTCCAAGCTCGGCAAGCGGGTGCTGCAGATCGGTTGTGATCCCAAGCACGACAGCACCTTCACCCTCACCAAGTCGATGGTGCCCACCGTGATCGACATCCTCGAGACGGTGGACTTCCACACCGAGGAACTGCGTCCCGAGGACTTCGTCTTCGAGGGCTTCAACGGCGTGATGTGCGTGGAATCCGGTGGGCCGCCGGCGGGTACCGGCTGCGGCGGCTACGTCACCGGCCAGACGGTGAAGCTGCTCAAGGAGCACCACCTGCTCGAGGACACCGATGTGGTGATCTTCGATGTGCTCGGCGACGTGGTGTGCGGCGGTTTCGCGGCCCCCCTGCAGCACGCCCACTACTGCCTGATCGTGACGGCGAACGATTTTGATTCGATCTTCGCCATGAACCGGATCATCGCCGCCATCCAGGCCAAGGCGAAGAACTACAAGGTGCGTCTCGGCGGGGTCGTGGCCAACCGCAGCAAGGACACCGACCAGATCGATCGTTTCAACGAGCGGGTGGGCATGAAGACCATGGCCCACTTCCCCGACCTCGACGCCATCCGTCGCTCCCGGCTGAAGAAGTGCACGATCTTCGAGATGGAACCCACTCCGGAAGTGGAGGCGGTTCAGAACGAGTATCTCAACCTCGCCCGCAACATGCTGGAGAACGTGGAGCCCCTCGAGGCCGAGTCCCTCAAGGATCGCGAGATCTTCGACCTGCTCGGCTTCGACTGATCCCCTGCCACTGATCAGCTTCGGCTGATCCCACGGGAACGATCAAACGGGTTTGCCGCTGAAGGTGTCGCAGCTGTTCATGTCCCCGCTGCGCAGGCCGGTGACGAACCAGCGCTGACGCTGGGCGGCGCTGCCGTGGGTGAAGGTCTCGGGCCTCACCCGTCCGCTGCTCTGGCGCTGCAGGGTGTCGTCGCCGATCCTCGCCGCCGCATTCAGGGCTTCCTCGATGTCGCCCTCCTCGAGGGTGCGGCGCTGGGTGGCGGTCTGGTGCGCCCAGACACCCGCCAGGCAGTCGGCCTGGAGCTCAAGGCGCACCGAGAGCTGATTGGCCTGGGCTTCCGGCAGCCGCCGCTGCAGCTTCTGCACCTGCTGATCAATGCCGAGCAGGTGCTGCACGTGGTGACCCACCTCATGGGCGATCACATAGGCCTGGGCGAAATCGCCGGGGGCTCCGAGCTGGCGGCGCAACTGGCGGTAGAAGTCGAGGTCGATATACACCTTCTCGTCGCTTGGGCAGTAGAAGGGCCCCATCGCCCCCTGGGCCATGCCGCAGGCGGAGGCCACCACGCGATCGAAGATCACCAGGCGCGGCGGCACATAGCGGCCCCCGTTGCGCCGGAACTGGTCGCTCCAGGTGTCCTCGGTGTCGGCCAGCACCACCGACACGAAGTCGGCGAGTTCGTCCTGGGCCTGACTGGTGCTGCCTGCCCGCGGCTGCTGCACCACCACCGGATCCGGGCGCAGGCCTCCACCGCCGCTGACCTGCTGGAGGATCACTGTGGGATCGCCGCCGAGAAGGGCGATCACCACGGCCAGGATGATCCCCAGCAGGCCCACGCCACCGGCCACCGCCGGGGCGCCCATGCCACGCCGGTCCTCCACGTTGTCACTGCGGCGTCCGTCGGACCAGCGCATGGTTGTCTCCTGGGGGGTGCGGGATAGGGGCTTCAGATCTCGGCCACGGCCCGCTCCACCAGCCGCCGCGCCACCGCCTGCACACCGGTGTGGTAGTAGGTGTCGGTGAAGGCATCGAGGAACACGGCCAGCTGCTCGAAGCCCCCCTGCCAGGGCCCGAGGGTCTGCTCGAGGGCCTGGACGGCCTTCTGCCCGGTCAGCCCCAGCTGCCCCACGAACCCCTGGGCCCAGCCGCTCCAGGTGCCCACGCTGCTGCGGATGAAGTTCATGTGGGCGTCGTCGCCATGGCCGGGGATCAGGCCGGCCATCAGCGGGTAGGCCGGCATCTCCCGCAGTTCGTGCGAGCCGGCGGCGCCGAGCAGCCCGTCGAGGCGCTCCAGGGCCTGATCGCCCAGCGGCAGCAGGGCATCGAAGCAGATCAGGGCCGTCATCCGCACCCGCTCCTGCTGGCCGTAGTCGGCCAGGGCGGCGGCGAAGGCGCCGAAGCTGTCGCCCGGCAGCCCGTTCACCTGGGTGAACGCCAGCATCTCGGCGGCCACCTTCAGGCCCAGATCCACCGCCTGCAGGGTGTCGGTGGCAGGGGTGAGGGCCGAGAGGCGCTTGATCAGCGGCAGGCCGCTGGTGACGTTCGCCAGGAAGCGCAGGCCGCCGGTGGCGTGCTGGGAGCGGTTGACCGCGTCGTAGAGGCTGAGGGCGCGGCCGTAGCCCTCGTGGCGGGCCTTGCTGAGTTCATCGGCGCGGTCGCGCACCTGCACCATCAGCTCCGGATCCTCGCTGCCGAGAGCGTCGGCGATCAGTTCCTTGGAACTGGTGGTGTTGTGGAAGCCGCCGGCCAGGGTGCCGATGCCGGTGAGCGCCAGCACGGTGAGATTGCGCCGGGGCAGGTGGTCGAGGCGGTTGAGGACGGTGGGGCTCATGCGGCGGGCTCCAGGACGGCGGTTTTCGGCAGGGGCACGGTCACCGGCGCCTGACGGCCGGGGGGCAGCGCTCGTGCCGTGCGCTCGTCTTTGGCTTTCAGGGCCGGCTTGAGGGCGGCCAGACCCTTGAGATCGAACGCCCCGAGGAGTTCATGGCGGCGTTCGGTGTCCAGGCCGCTGCCCTGTCCGATCACCTTCACCTGGAAGCGATCGGCGACCAGCAGCCCGCTCACCTGCGGGCCCTGATCCACCAGCGGCCAGCCCTGGATCACCGCGGTGCTGCCGGCGTACTTGGAGCGGGCGGCCGGAGCCGTGGTGGTGTCACTGATCGCCAGGAGCGCCAGCACCTCATCGCCCCGCTTGAGCCGGGCTTCGCTGAAGCCGCGCTTCTCCTGGGTGAACACCAGCTGTTCCCCCAGCTCCGGTTTCGGGAACAGCCGGTTGAAGGCGGTGCCATTCACCACCTCCCGCTTGGCGACGTTGCCGACGGTGCCGCCGGGCAACCAGTCGCGGAAGGGAAGGAAGAGGAAGGCGCCGAGGAGAAGGCCCGCGATCAGGAGCAGACCCAGTCCCCAGCGCAGGGCGCGGGACATGGCGAGGAGAAACGTCTGCAGCAGTGCTAGCAGCGCAGCCCTGCTCTGTCCTCTGGTCGTCGCCTTTCGCCAGAGGCCTGAGGGAGGGTGTCGCTCCAGGCCCTCCGGCTCCGATCCTCAGGCCAGTCCCACCAGCTTCATCGACAGATCCCATACCTTCTGGGCGGTGACGGGATTGCTGGCCTTGTCGGAGAGCTCCTGGCTGAACTGCTGGCCGTCCTTCCGCTGGCGGTTGCCCCAGCTCCAGTGCACCCCGGAAACGGCGAAGGCGGGATCGGCCACCACCTCGGCCACCCGTTCGCCGGCCAGGGCCTGGCTCACATAACCACCGGTGATGTTCTTCTGGAACCAGGGGAAGATCACCTGGAAAGCCCGGGGTGTGCTGCGGAACAGAGGGGTGTCGGCGACGCAGCCCGGATAGAGGGAGGTGAAGACGATGCCCGTGCTCTCGTGCAGGCGGCGGTGCAGCTCCTGGGTGGTGATCATGTTGCAGAGCTTGCTGTCCTTGTAGGCCTTGCCGGGCTTGAAGGGTTTGCCGTCGGCCATGGTGATCGGCGCCTTGAACCCGGAGCTGAAGCCGGAGAGATCGCCCAGATCCGCCGGGGCCGGGATGGGAATCTTGCCGCCCAGCTCCTTGGAGTTGGCCGTGACCGTGCCCAGGATCACCAGGCGCCTGGAAGGGTGAGTGGAGCGCTTGAGGTCGTCGAGCAGCAGCTGGATCAGCAGGAAATGGCCCAGGTGGTTGGTGGCCATCGAGAGCTCGTAGCCCTGGGGCGATCGCTCGGGCTGCTTGAGCCTCGGCTTGTAGACCGCCGCATTGACCACCAGGGCATCAAGGGGGCGCCCGGTGGCATGGAAGGTGTCCACAAGGGCGCGCACGCTGTCGAGATCGCCCAGATCGACGCGCAGGTGGGTGACGGCCTCATCGCGGATGGCGAGGGCGGCCTGGGCCCGACGCGCCTTGTCGGTGTCCCGGCAGGCCATCACCACATGCCACCCCCGGTCGACCAGGGCCTTGGTGGCGAACAGACCCACACCAGAGGAGGCTCCGGTGATCAGCACCGTTCCTGGCGTACTGACCTTGGCCTGGGAGGTGGGGCTGCTGCTGCCGCTGGAGGCGGCATCACCGGGGGCGGAGACCATGGCGTGGGCGGGCTTGGGACGCGCGAAGGGATCGGCGCCACACCCTACGGACGCGATGCTGGCTTGCCGGCGGCAGCGGCGGCGGTTTCAACAGTTGGAAACGGCTTGCCCTCGTTCTGCCAGACGATCCGCAGGCGGTCGGGGGCGATCCACTGGCTCTGCTCGCGGATGAGCCGTTGCTCCCCCTCCACCATGAACAGGGAATCGAACCGCTCGCGCGCCTTGGCCATGCGGGCGTTCTGGAGTTCGAGCACGGCGGCGATCTCCCCCTGCCGCTCCATGCGCAGCTGGTAGGCCCCGGCGAGACGGAACAGGCTCACCCCCGTCACCGCCACCAGGCCGAGCTTCACCGCCAGGCCGATCACGCTGCAGAGCAGTTCCTGGCGCTCGTTCGAGAGGGCCACCAGATCCCCATCCGTGCCGAACAGGGCCAGGTTGGGGAACCGACCGGCGGTGGCTGCGGTGGCTGCCGTGGCCGTTGCTCCTGGGGCCCGATGGGTGGAAGAGGAGTTGCCGATGTCGCCGAAGGGATCGGAACTCTCGGGTGGCGGGGTGGGCCTTGTCGCCGTTGGATTGGCCTTCAGCGGCACCACCCTGCGGCTGCGCTGGCGCTGCGGCTGGCTGCTCGTCTCAGAGCCTGCTGGCCCTGGTGAGGCCCCCGGTGCCGGAACCGAACGGCGCCCGAAGGGAAGAAAGGAAAGAACGCTGGAAGCGGAGCTGCTGTCCCCACGGTTGCTTTCACGCGTGTTGCCACGGGTGGTCCTGGAGGTGGCGTCGGCGGCCCTGAGGCTGCGGGGGGAGGACGCCGGACGCTGCTGCTGAAGGGCGCTGGAGCTTCGACGGGCGGGGCGGGGGGTGGGAGGCACCGGTGAGCAGCGGCGAGCCCACCGCTTGTAGCAGTCCCGCCCGTTGCTGCCAAGGGCGTCAGGCCTTGTACAGACTGAAGCAGAGACGCACGGCCAGCACGCCCGCATGGGCGGCCACCACCAGAGCGATCAGGACCTCGGCCTGGGTGATCGGGTTCATTCGGATCGATGACGAAAGGCAACGACCCATTCTTCGCCGGGCTCCCGCTACGGTCCAGCCGATGCCGCCGCCGTTGTCACAGCTCTTGATGGCTCCTGCCCCTTCCCCCTCCCCCCTGCGGATCGGTGCCGATGCCCTGCGGACGCTGGACGTCTCGGCCCTGGAGCCGCTGGCGGATCTCCCCCCCGCCGCCCTGCTGGAGCGGGCGGGCACCCTGGAGCTCGAGCTGGAGTGGCCGCGGGAGGCGGATGACCCCCGCGAGCTCTCGGAGATCCCTGAGGTGCGCCTCTGGAGCCTGCGGGCCGATGCCCTGCACCCCTGGCTGCCGCTGCTGCTGGAGCGCTCCAGCGGCCAGCTGACGCGCCATGTGGCGATGCTGCTGCCCCACGGCTTCCAGCGGACCGAAGGGATCCGCTTCGCCCCGGAGAGCCTGGAGCTGTGGATCAGCCATCGGCTGTTCCAGCTCGATGCCTGGTCCCGAGCTTCCGGCGTGGACTGCCGCCAGGGACTCGGCCAGATGGCGGCGGTGCTGGGCTTCGAGCTTGATCCGGGCTTCTGGTCGGTGTTCGAGGCCTGAGACCGTGGCCCCGGGGAGCGAGCCACCGGCTGGCCGCGGCGTTCTGCGCTGGATCCCGCCCGTTGCCCTCGAGGGTGCCTGGCAGATGGCCCTCGACGAGGTTCTGCTGGATGCGGTGGTGGCCGGCGACGATCCGAGCGGCCCGCTGATCCGGCTGTACCGATGGAGCCGGCCCACCCTCTCGCTCGGCTATCACCAGCGCCGGATCGAGCCCCACTGGTGCCAGCTGGCCCTAGAGGGGACGATCGATCTGGTCAGGCGGCCCAGCGGTGGCCGGGCGGTGCTTCATGCCGGTGACCTCACCTATGCCCTGGTCTGGCCTTCGCCGGGACTGCCCCGCCTGGAGGCGTATCGCCAGGCCTGCGCCTGGCTGCAGCGGACCTTCGCCGACCTGAACCAGCCGCTGGAGTTCGGCGACCATCGTCCCGCCGTCGCCACTGGCAACTGTTTTGCTCTCGCCACCGCCGCCGACCTGGTCCACCCTGATGGCAGCAAACGCATCGGCAGCGCCCAGCTCTGGCGGCGGGGCCATCTTCTCCAGCACGGCAGCATCCAGCTGAAGCCCCCGGCCGCCCTCTGGCGAGAGCTGTTCGGCACTCCGCCCCCCTGCCTCGCCCCCCTCCCTGTCGGCGACGGGGAACTGGTGGAGCGGCTGGCTGCGGCGGCGGTGGCCTTCTGGGGAGAGCTGCGAACCCAGCCCCTCACGGACATGGAACGGGCCGCGGCCGCTGAGCGGCTGGACCGTTACCGGGCACCGGAGCTCTGCAGGGCTGCCCCGGACTCGGTGACCTCGCCGGTGCCGACCATGCCGCGAGCCACCTGAGCGAGGGCCAGCCCGAGCGGGTAGGTGCCGCCGCGGCGGGCCGCAGCCATCAGGGCGGGGGGCAGGCGCAGACCCAGGCGCTGCAGCACCGCTTCCCCCAGCTCCGGCCGTTCCAGGGTGCCGCTGGGCAGGCCTGCAGGGCTGAGCACCAGCAGCCGTTCACAGTTGGGTTCGTCGAGCTTCAGCACGGCCTGCCAGAGCGGCGCCGACTCGCTGATCGCCGGAAGGCTCTCGAGGGGGCGAAGGTGGTCGCCCACCCGTTCCTCGTCCCAGCGCTGGACCGGCAGCTCCTGGAGGGGGGCATCGTCGATCACGCCCTTCCAACGCCCGCGGTCGCAGACCAGCAGCCAGTCGGGGGCTCCCGCTGCTTCGCTGCCACCAGGAACAGCGCCACCGCCGGTTCCGGGGGCCGTCCCCAGCCGCAGGTCGCTCAGCTGACGCAAGCTCGTGGAGGCCTCCACCACCCGGAAACGGCGCTGGGCCACCTCCTTCACCTGCAGATCCCGGAGCACCTGCTGGATCTGCAGCAACTGGCGCTGGTTGCGGGAGGCTCCCAGTCCGAACCAGCCGAGCAGCATCAGCCAGGCACCACCGATCCCGGCGCCCCGCAGCAGCAGCAGCACCCCCAGGCTGATCGCCAGCAGGGAGAGCAGCCGGCCGCAGGCATTGGCCACCTCGACGCCCCGTCGCTGGCTGCCGGTGACCTGCCAGACGAGGGCCTTGACGATCAGCCCCCCGTCGAGGGGGAGACCGGGCAGAAGATTGAACAGGCCCAGCACCAGGTTCAGGGTGCCGAGCTCCTGCACCATCGGACCCAGAACCGGCGAAAGGTGCGTGACCTGGTGGCTGCCGGCCAGGAGTGCCGTTCCCAGCACCAGGCTCACGGCCGGACCCGCCGCCGCCACCAGCAGGGCGCCCCGGGCCGTGGAGCATTCCCGCTCCACGCTGGCCACGCCCCCCAGCAGGAAGAGGGTGATGCTGCGCACTTTCACCCCCTGGGCCAGGGCCATCAGGGAGTGGCCGAGCTCATGCAGCAGCACCGAGACGAACAGCAACAGGGCCGTGACCAGGGCCACCACCCACACCATCCCCGGTGATGTTCCGGGGGTGAGTTCCCGGCGGAACTGCTGCTCGAAGGCCAGGGTCGCCACCAGCAGGATCACGAACCAGGTGGGGTGGATGCGCAGGGGGATGCCGCGGATCTTCAGCAGTTGCCAGCCTTCGCCCACGGCCACCGTTCCATCGAGCCCCCGGTAGCTTCCGGAGAGTGGAAACCCGATCCTAGAAACCGATGGCTCCCGACTTCGGGCCCCAGCCTCGCCTGAAGGTCTGCGGCCTGCGCCAGCCGGCCCAGGCCCGGGCGGTGGCCGCCCTGGGGGTGGAGGCCGTGGGGGTGATCGGGGTCAGCACGTCCCCGCGCTATGTCGCTGCGGCGGATCGGCCGGCGCTGTTCGCCGCCATGGCCGAAGGGGCCCCGGCCTGTCTCGGTGTGCTGGTGGTGGCCGATCCGCCGGACGAGGAGCTGGAGACCCTGGTGAATGGCCGTGGCCATGCCGTGGTCCAGCTCCATGGTCAGGAGAGCGTGGAGCGTTGCCGATCGCTGCGGCAGCAGCTCGGACTCCCCCTGTGGAAGGCGGTGCGGGTCCGCGGCCCCCATGACCTGGACGCCGCCCTGGCCTATGCCCAGGTGGTGGATGCCCTGCTCCTGGATGCCTGGGTGCCCGACCAGCTGGGGGGCACCGGGCATCGCATCCCGATCGAATGGCTGGAGGACTTCGTGCCGCCCCTGCCCTGGTGGCTGGCCGGTGGTCTCACCCCGGAGCGACTGCCGGAGGTGCTTCAGCGCCTGCGGCCCCATGGCCTGGATGTGTCCAGCGGAGTGGAGGACGCCCCCGGTGTGAAGAACCTGGAGCGTGTGCGGGCGTTGGTCGCGGCGCGGGATCGCTCGGTCGCGGCCGGCACGGCAGGATTCAGCCCATCTCCGGGATCGACCTCCCCGTGCCCCATGCCCCCCTCGACGCCGTGACGCCTCCCCCGACCCGTGTGGCCGCGGCCCTTGGCCTCGGCTTCCGCCGACGGCGGACCTCAGCCCTGGCCGCGCTGGTCGGATGCCTGCTGGCGACCGCGGCTTCTCAGGTGCGGGCCCAGGATCTGGTGGGCTGCCGGCTGGTCGAGGCCACGCTCCAGTGCCTGCCGGGTGTCGATGCCACGCCCCAGCAGCAGATCCAGATCCTGAAGGGCGAGATCGGCGCCGACCTCCAGCAGGAGGCCATGGTGGAGCAGCGCATCGACGGGCTGCGCCAGGTGGTGCTGGCCGGAGAGGCCATGGAGGGAAGCCTGGTCCGCGCCCAGTTGGCCACGGATTCCGGGGCCAACCTCGGAACGGTGACCTACCACTGGTACCGCCTTGCTCCCGGGCGGAACCGCTGGGAGCTGATCCCTGACGCCCAGGGGGACAGTTACACCGTCAGCCGCAACGACATCGCCTACGAACTGATGGTTGTCGTGGTGGTGACCACGCCCGATGGAACCAGGCGCAGCCAGTCGGCCCCGGTGGGGCCGGTGCGGGTGCTTAATCCGTTGGCTTCTCCCTGAGGCCGAACCGTTGGGAGCCGAAGGCTGCTGATCAGCTGATCAGCAGCGATTCCTGCTGCTTCACCAGCTCGAAGAACTCGGCCTTGAGGCTGGGGTCGTGACGGAAGTCGCCGCGCACCACCGAATTGACCATGCTGGTCTGCGGTTCCTTCACGCCCCGCCACTTCATGCAGTAGTGCTGGGCTTTCACCAGGATCGCCAGACCGCGGGGCTGACAGAGGCGCTCGATCTCATCGGCCAGGATGATCACCGCTTCCTCCTGGATGTGGGGGCGCGAGAACACCCAGTCGGCCACGCGCGAGAACTTCGAGAGCCCGATCACCCGCTCACCGGGCTTGATGCCGATCCAGCAGCTGCCCAGGATGGGCACCAGGTGGTGCGAGCAGGCCGAACGGACCGTGATCGGCCCCACGGTGTAGATCTCGTCGAGCTGTTTGACGTTGGGGAAGCTGGCGATCTTCGGCTGCTCGTGATAGCGGCCCCTGAACACTTCGTGGAGATACATCCGGGCGACCCGTTCGGCCGTCTCCTCGGTGTTGTGATCGTTGTCGATATCGATCACGAGGCTGCGCAGCAGCTCGCGCACCTTGCCGGCAACTTCGATTTCCAGTTGATCGAGCTCGCCCTCGAGCAGATGGTCAGCGATGTTGTCGTTGGCCAGGAACGGCACACCGGCTTTCTCCAGGCGCTCGCGGATGCGCAGGCTCACCGGCAGGGGAGCGGCGGTGGGAACGTTCTGGCGATTGCCGACGCCGTTGGGGAGGGTGGAGGTCATGGGAGAGATTCAGAAGGCGCCGGCTGCCGGCATGAGGGTGAGGTCTTCGACCGTCTGGGTGTAAGGCTGCTGCGCGAGGTACAGCACGGCGTCGGCCACCTGCTCGGGGGCAAGCATGGCACGGCGGTCGAAGGAACTGTGGACGGTTTCGCTGTCCCAGAGGGGTGTATTGACCGAACCGAGGGTGAGGGTGGTCACGCTTACACCATGCTGCCGTTCCTCTTCCGCCAGACAGCGACTGAAGGAGGCCAGGGCGGCCTTGCTGACGCAGTAGGCCCCCCATTCCGGGAAGGCGTTGCGGGCCGCATGGCTGCTGACGTTGATGATGCGGGCACCCCCCGCCGTGCGCAGCCGCGGCAGCAGGGCCTGGCAGATCTGAAAGACGCTGGTGAGGTTCAGCTGCAGCAGCCACTGCCAGCGATCCACCGGCATGTCGGCCAGGGATCCCGTCCAGGCCGCGCCCGCATTGTTGATCAGCAGCCGCGGCTCCAGCCCGCGGGAGCAGAGGGCCTCGAGGCCGGGCCTGATCGCTCCGGGATCCCCCAGATCGATCCCCTCGCTCTCCACCCGGGTGCCCGAGGCCCTGAGCTCATGGGTGAGGCTGTCGAGCTCGGCGCTGGGCCGGGCCACCAGCAGGAGATCGAAGCCTGAGGCTGCAAGCCGCCGGGCCGCCGCGGCTCCAATGCCCCGGGAGGCACCGGTGATCAGGGCACAGGTCAAGGAGGTTCGGTAGGAACCGAAACCCTACGCCGCCGGAACCGTCGGCGTGGCAGACCCGTCCAGAAACCGTCCCATGCGTCTGAACTTGGCGTAGCGCTGGTCGATCCGCTCCTCCTCCCCCAGGGCCAGCAGCTCGCCAAGCTGGCTCAGCAGGGCGGTCTTGAGGGTTTCCGCCGCCTTCAGGGGCGCCCAGTGGTTGCCGCCGGAGGGTTCCGGCAGCACCGCATCGATCACGCCGAGCTGCAGCAGATCGGGGCCGGTGATGCGCAGGGCCTCCGCCGCCACCGGGGCCTTGGCGGCATCCCGCCAGAGGATCGAGGCGCAGGCCTCAGGGCTGGCCACGGTGTAGACGCTGTGCTCGAACATCAGCAGCCGATCCGCCACCCCGATCCCGAGGGCCCCGCCTGACCCCCCTTCGCCGATCACGGTGGCGATGATCGGCACCCGCAGCCGGAACATCTCGCGCAGGTTGACGGCGATCGCCTCCCCCTGTCCCTGCTCCTCCGCCAGTACCCCCGCATAGGCCCCGGGGGTGTCGATGAAGGTGATGATCGGCAGGCGGAAGCGATCGGCATGCTCCATCAGGCGCATCGCCTTGCGGTAGCCGCCGGGAGAGGCCATGCCGAAGTTGCGGGCCACGTTCTCCTTGGTGTCCCTGCCTTTCTGGTGCCCCAGCATCAGCACCGGCTGGTCGCCGATCCGGCCGACGCCCCCCACCAGGGCCTGGTCGTCGGAGCCGCGGCGGTCGCCGTGCAGCTCGATCCATTCGTCGCTGATCACCTGGATGTAATCGAGCGTGCTGGGGCGCTGGGGGTGGCGCGCCACCTGGATCTTCTGAGCCGGGGTGAGGGCGTTGAAGATCTCCTCCCGCCGGCGCGTGGCCAGGGTTTCCAGTTGCAGCAGCTGCTGGCTCACGTCCACCTCGGAGTCGCGGGCCAGCTGGCGGATCTGCTCGATCTGCTCCTCCAGCTCCACCAAGGGCTTCTCGAAATCGAGCAGGGCGCGACGGGCCATCGGCGGGTCTCGGGGGGACGTGGGGGGAGGAAGGTGGCGGCCGGCTCAGGCGGTGGCCAGGCTGGGGATGGTCTCGCTCTCGAGACCGAGGGCGCGGAACCCGTGGCGACGGGAGGCGGCGCCGATCCAGTCCATGCGATCGAGCTGGATGTTGTTGCGGCCCCAGCTGAAGTTGGTGTGCTCGTTCTCGAAGTCGAGCAGCATCGCTTCGGCGAAGCAGGCGAACATCTGGCGCAACGGGCGGGCCATGTCGGCGGCCTGGGCCACGGTCTGCCAGTCGATGTCGGTGTGGAACTCCACGATGCCTCCCTTGAGCACGTGGATTCCCTCGCCCGCGGCCTTCGTGTCCAGATTCTTGGGGTAACCGCCGTCGATCATCAGGCAGGGGCGTTTCAGGCTGCCCGCATCGATGGTGTGACCCTGGGGCAGGCTGGCCACCCACACCACGATGTCCGCCTCGGGCAGGGCCTCCTCGAGGGCGAGGATGCGCCCCCCGCCCAGTTCCGCCTGGAGATCCAGCAGCGGCTGGGGCTGGCGGGCCACCAGCAGCAGTTCGGCCACCCCGGTGCGCTGGCTCAGCCAGCGGCAGACGGCGCTGCCGATGTCGCCCGTGGCACCCACCACCGCCACCGTGGCCTTCCGCAGGTCGATGCCCAGCCGGGGGGCCTCGTTCTCCACCTGCTGGCAGATCACCCAGGCGGTATGGGTGTTGCCGGTGGTGAAGAGCTCCCACTTGAGCGTGGTGTTGCGGATGTGCTGTTCCTTGAGGAGATTGAAGTTCTCGAAGATGATCGAGGTGAAGCCCCCCAGGGCGCTGATGTCGATCCCGCTCTTCTGGGCCAGCTCCATGGCGTTCAGCACCTTGCGCCTTGCCGTCTTGAAGCGGCTGAGCATCTCCGGCACGAACACCGAGTCGATGTAGGCCCCCTCGATCGTTTTGCCAGTGGCGCTGGTGACGTTGAAGCGCTCCACAAGCTGGGGCGGAGCGCTGCACCACATCTCAAGGTCTCCCTGGGCGTACTCGGGGAAACCGAGCTGCTCGGCAAGCTGACGGGCGGACTCGAAGCTGGTGGAGTGACCGATCAGGCCGAACATGGGCGAGGCAGACGGGGCTTGGGGAAGGCAGGGATCCTGACAGCCGCTGGAGACGGTTGAAGGTCCTGTCGCCGGCGATACATCCTGCCATGCCCGATTCGGGCCCCAGGCCGGAAACCCCGATTCAGCCCACCAGGGCGGAGGCGGCCATGCGGGCGATCTCCCGAGGGGTGAAGCCGATCTCCGTGAGGGCTTCCTGATAGGAGGTGAGGAAATCAGCCATCAGATCCTCCTTCTCCATCTGCAGCACGGCGGCATCGCCGGCCACCTGATCGAGCATGCGGCGCACAAGGGGCAGGTTGTCGCGGTTGGCCTGCTCGAACTCCTCGCGGATGGTGTCGAGGTTGGCCTTGAGCCACTCCTGCCCGTAATTGAGGTGCAGGTATTCATCCTTCACCACGCCCTCGGTGATCTTGCGCGCGAAGGGATCGGCGACGGGAATGTAGATGTGATAGGCCGAGATGGCGAAGGCCTCGATCAGAATCGCCTGAATCAGCAGACAGGTGACCACCTTGCCCTCGGAGAGGGCCTTCTGGAAGTTGTTGCGCAGGGGCGCGAAGAAGTCGCGGGCGAAGGGCATGTCGGCCTCCACGCCCAGATTGGCGCCGCAGGCGGTGAAGCCTTTCTTGTGTTTGAGCTCCATCCGCGCCAGGCGGCCGAGTTCCTCGGCCTCGTTGGGGAGGAGGGTGCCCAGGGCGATGTAGTTGTCGTGGGCCTCCTGCTCACCCTCGATCACGATCGCGTTGATGCGGCTGTAGGCGCTCTTGTAGGAGCTGCTGCCGAAATCGGGCAGACCATCAGGCAGACCTTGGTTCTCGGCGGCCGGCACGGGGCTGGGGGTGTCGAGAGAGGGCATGTCCAGAGGGTAAGGGCAGGTCATGACTGTAGACACCTCAGTCCGAACCCGGGGTCGGGGGCCAGTCGGAGCGGAGCAGGGCTTCCAGGCGCCTCTGCCAGCCCTGCACCAGCCGCTCGAACAACTCCGCCCCCAGCTGGGGCGAGGCCCCACCCGCGTCCCCCACCACCCCGCTGGTGCTGATCTCCCGGGTCAGCCAGGAGGCGGGGGCCTCCCCCTCAAGGCTCCAGCCTGGAGGCGGTGCGAGGCCGGGGCCATCGGCCGGTCGGGCCGGGCCCACCAGCTCGGGCCGCAGGTGCAGCATCAGGCTGGTTTCGGCCAACCCGGCATGAAGCCCCTGGCTGCGTTCCGGTTCGGGAATCAGCTCGCCGATTCCCTCGGGCCCCCGCCAGAGGAAGCAGGGCAGAACCGCCAGCTGGGGCGTGCCTGCCCGCAGCTGCCGCGCCGCCACCTCCAGCAGGCCGATCTGCCCCCCATGGGCATTGAGCAGCACGAGGCGCCGGAAGCCTGCCTCCGCCAGCTGGGTGCCGATCTGAACCACCAGGGCGATCAGCAGGTCGGGCGAGAGGGAGAGGGTGCCGGCGAAGCCGGCGTGTTCCGGCGAGAAGCCCAGGCTCTGCAGGGGCAGACGCCAGATCGGCAGCGCCGGATCCAGCCGTTCGAGCACCGCGTCGCACAGCCGGTCAGCGAACAGGGCATCGGTGGCCAGCGGCAGATGGGGGCCGTGCTGCTCGATCGCGCCGAACGGCCAGATCACCGTGCTGCCCGGCCTGGCAGCGCCACGGCGCACATCCGGCCAGGCCAGATCCTCCAGCCGGCGTCGGGGCACGGTGTTCTCCATCGGCCTGTCCCCGGAGGTGGTCCGTACAGTGTGAAGCCCCTGAGCATCCCCGAGGTCATGGCCGGAACCGGCAACCCAGCGCCGCGTCAGTCCCGGCCGCCCGGCCCCCGCGCCGGGGGTGGCGCCGCGGCCCCGCAGCCGCCCCGCAAACCGCCGCAGGTGCTGCTGATCCGCAAGGAGGAAACCCCTGCCGCCGCCGCTCCCGCCGAGGTGGAGTCGGCCGTTCCTCCCGCTTCGCCCACCCCCGCCGCCGCTCCCACCAGGCCGGCAGCGGCCGCGAGCGATGACGACCGCTTCGACCTCGGGGATCTCGAGGGCATGACCATGGCCGACCTGCTCGGCCCCGATCCGGGCCGCGGCGGCCGGCGTGGATCCGCCGCCCCCGCCGCCGAGCGCACCCAAGCGGCAGCCTCCTCGCGCACCGTTGACGATTTCGACTTCGACGAGGAGGCCTTCCTCGCCGCCCTCGATGAGAACGAGCCGGTGGGCACCACCGGCGAGGTGGTGAGCGGCACGGTGATCGGCGTCGAGAGCGATGGCGTGTATGTGGATATCGGCGGCAAGGCTCCGGGCTTCATGCCCAAGAAGGAGTGCGGCCTGGGGGTGATCACCAACCTCAAGGAGCGTTTCCCCAAGGGACTGCCGGTGGAGGTGCTCGTCACCCGCGAGCAGAACGCCGATGGCATGGTGACCATCAGCGCCCGCGCCCTGGCCCTGCGCCAGAGCTGGGAGAAGGTGCGCCAGCTGGAGAAGGACGGCACGGTGGTGCAGGTCAAGGTGAACGGCTTCAACCGCGGTGGTGTCACCTGCGACCTCGAGGGTCTGCGCGGTTTCATCCCCCGCTCCCAGCTCAACGACGGCGAGAACCACGAGGCCCTGGTGGGCACCACCCTGGGCGTGGCCTTCCTCGAGGTGAATGCGGACACCCGCAAGCTGGTGCTCTCCGAGAAGAAGGCGGCCACCGCGGCCCGCTTCGCCCAGCTGGAGGTGGGCCAGCTGGTGGAGGGTCATGTGGCCTCCGTCAAGCCCTACGGCTTCTTCGTCGACCTGGGCGGTGTGAGCGGTCTGCTGCATCAGTCGTCGATCACCGGCGGCGCGCTGCGCGATCTGCGCGAGGTCTTCCGTCAGGGCGACGTGGTGAAGGCCCTGATCACCCAGATCGATCCCGGCCGGGGCCGCATCGCGCTCAACACCGCCCTGCTGGAAGGCCAGCCCGGAGAGCTGCTGATCGAGAAGGACAAGGTGATGGCGGAAGCCGCGGATCGGGCCAACCGGGCCCGTTCGGTCCTGCGCCAGCAGGAGCAGGCCGCCGGATGACCCCGGCCCCGTTCGCCGCCCCTCCCGTGGCCGCCCCCGACTGGGAACTCGATTACTACTCACGGCCGATCATCGAGGCCGACGGCAAGAAGCGCTGGGAACTGCTGATCTGCTCCACCCCCGACCCCGCTCTCGTCGAGGCGGTGGAGCCGTTCCGCTGGGCCCGTTCCTGCCCCGCCGGTTCCGTGAACTCCCTGTGGCTGCGTGAAGCCCTGCAGGAGGCGCTCGACGCGGCCGCCGAGCAGGGGCTGGGCCGTCCCCGCCGCCTGCGCTGCTGGCGGGCCTCGATGCGCACCATGGTGCAGCGGGCGGCCGAAGGCCTGGGCCTCGAGCTGGTGCCCAGCCGCCGCTGCTATGCCCTGGTGGAGTGGTTGCGGGAGCGGGAGGCCAGCGTGTACCCCGCCGAGGAGGGCTACCTGTGCGGTCCCCTGGCCCCCCTGCCCGCTCCGATCCGACCGATCCCGGTGCCCCTGCCGGAAGCGGTGCGCGGTGATCGCTGGAGCTGGGTGAGCCTGCCGGCCGCGGCGCTGGCCGAGGCCCCGGAATGGGACACGGGATTCGCCTCCCTGCTTCCCCTGCCCGGGGGCATCGACCCCCAGGCACCGGTCACCGGGCTGCGCCTGGTCAGCCGCTCCCGGGCCCTGGCGATCTCCGGCTGGCTGGCGGGTCTGGAGCCTGTGCGGCTGGAGATCGACGGGGAGCAGCTGGTTCTGGAGGCGGCCCTGGAGGATCGCTGGCTGGTGGCCATGCTCTCCGCCGAGGAGGCCGCCGCCGCCGCCTCCGCCTTTGCCCTCGCCCGGGAGCAGGCGGGCGGACTGCAGTTCATCGCCGTGCAGTCCGATGAGAACGCCCCCGGCTTCGAGGGCTTCTGGATCCTGCGCGATCTTCCCGATGGCTGAGGAACTCGATCCCCCCTTCGACCGTCCCGACGTGGGCTTCAATGCGCTGCCCGGCTGGACCTGGGTGGGCACCTACGGCGGCCACTTCCTCCAGGCCGACCTGCTGGCGGGCTTCGAGCACGGGTTCTTCACCCGCCTGTGGCAGGGGCGCGAACCGGTCGAACTGGCGGGCTATCTCAGTGCCGGCATCAGCGTGCATCGCCCGAAGCAGGTGCACAGCGCCCTGGTGCTGCCCGCCAGCGCGGCGGCGGGGGAGCCCTGGCCGGAAGCCGATGGCCTGGTGAGCGACGGGGGCGGGCAGAGCCTCTGGGTGTGCGGCGCCGACTGCACGCCGGTGCTGATCGCCGATCCCGCCAGCGGTCGTGTGGCCGCCTGCCATGCGGGCTGGCGTGGGGTGGCCGGCAGGATCCTGCCGGGTGCGATCGCACAGCTGGAAGCCGCGGGCAGCCGCCGCCGCGATCTGCTGGTGGCCCTCGGTCCGGCGGTCAGCGGAGCCCGCTACCAGGTGGAGCGGATGGTGAGCGAGCAGCTGGCCGAGTCCCTGAGGCCTCCTGGCGAGGCGGAGCCCGGCGGTGCCGGTGCCCTCGAGGAGCTGATCGCCTGCGGCGCCGTGAGGCCCGATCCGGAACCGGGACGGGATCGTCTGGACATCCGGGCGGCGACGGTTCGCCAGCTGGGACACGAGGGCATCGCGCCCGAGCGGATCGCCATCTGTCCGCTCTGCACGGTGGAGGAAGAGGAACTCTTCCATTCCTGGCGCCGCGACCACGTGAAAGCGGTGCAATGGAGCGGCATTGTGGCGCAATCCTGAATGAATCTTCCTCGGGGTGCTTGCGTTCAGGGGGTTTGGCGCGACATTATGCAGCTGCCGCAAATTCTTTTCGAGATGCTCACCGGAGTGGACCTCCTCGCCAAAGTCAAGGAGTTGGGAGATGTCAGTAAGTCCGATCTCGTTCGGGCCTGTGGCTATGTTTCCACCAAGAAAGACGGCACGGAGCGGCTCAACTTCACGGCCTTCTATGAAGCCCTGCTCAACGCCAAGGGCGTTGATTTCGGAGCGGCGCCCAAGGCGGGTCGGGCTGGCCGAAAGCTCAGCTTCAGCACCAAGGTGCAGTTCAACGGCAATCTGATGGTCGGCAAGGCCTACACCGCCATGCTCGATCTCAAGCCCGGCGACGAGTTCGAGATCAAGCTCGGCCGCAAGCAGATTCGTCTGGTGCCCCTGGGTGCCGAGGACGAAGAAGGCTGAGGGCCAGGGCTTCGGCCACCTGGATCCCATCGATCGCTGCCGAGAGGATGCCTCCGGCATAACCGGCACCCTCCCCCGCCGGGAAAAGCCCGAGGGTGTTGCAGCTCTGGCGGGTTTCCGCATCCCGGTGAATCCTCACCGGCGATGAGGTGCGGGTTTCCACCCCGGTGAGCAGCACGCCGGCTCCCGTGTAGCCCGGGATCCGGCGCTCGAAGGCCGGCAGAGCCTCTCGGATCGCCTCCAGCACCGGTTCCGGCAGGCAGCCCTCCAGGCTTCCCAGTCGCACCCCCGGCAGGTAGGAGGGTGCCACCCCTTCCCCTGTTTCCTGGCCGCTGGGTTTTCGCTGCAGGAAATCCTCCAGCCACTGGGCCGGGGCGCGATAGTCACCGCCGCCGGCCAGGAACGCCTGCCGCTCCCAGTGGCGCTGGAAGGCCACCCCAGCCAGGGGATCCCCCGGACCCTCGCCGTAGGGCTCCACGTCGGCGGTGGTGATCGTCACCACCAGGGCACTGTTGGCATTGCGCTCGTTGCGGGAGTGCTGGCTCATGCCGTTGGTCACCACACAGCCCTCCTCCGAGGTGGCGCCCACCACCAGACCGCCCGGGCACATGCAGAAGCTGTAGACATCGCGGCCGTTGCCGCCGTGGTGCACCAGCTTGTACTCGGCGGGACCCAGCCGGGGATGGCCGGCCGCCGTGCCCCAGCGGCCCCGATCGATCAGGGCCTGGGGATGCTCCACACGCAGGCCCACGGCGAACGGCTTGGCCTCCAGCGCCACCCCCACCTCCCGGAGCATGGCGAAGGTGTCGCGGGCGCTGTGGCCGACGGCCAGCACCACATGGTCGGCCTCGATGCTTTCGCCATCGGCCAGGACCAGCCCCCGGAGCCGTCCTCTCCCATCCGCATCCGTTTCCCGCACCAGCCGCTCCACCCGGGCCCCGAAGCGCACCGTGCCGCCCAGCTCCTCGATCCGCTGCCGCAGGCCCCGCACCACCGTGGCCAGCTTGAAGGTGCCGATGTGCGGCCGATGCAGGGTGAGGATCTCCTCCTGCGCCCCGGCCGCCACCAGTTCCTCCAGCACCTTGCGCACGTAGCTGGCCGGTTCGCTCACCTGGCTGTAGAGCTTGCCATCGGAGAAGGTCCCGGCTCCCCCCTCACCGAACTGGGCATTCGATTCCGGATCGAAGGGTCGCCTGCCCTTCCAGAAGCCGAAGGTGTCGGCGCTTCGCTCCTTCACCGCCTTGCCCCGCTCCAGCAGCAGCGGCCGCAGCCCCATCCGGGCCAGCAGCAGAGCTGCGAAGTAGCCGCAGGGTCCGGCGCCCACCACCACGGGCCTGAGGGGGGGGCGATCGGTATCCGTGAACCGGGCCACGAGGCGGTAGCGCTCGTCCGGGGTGGGGCGCAGGTGGGGATCGTCGGCGAAGCGGCGCTCCAGGCGTCGCCTGCTGGCCGGGTCGAGATCGAGCTCAAGATCGAGGCTGTAAACCAGGGCGATCGCTCCCCGGCGCCTGGCGTCGACGCTGCGCTTCACCAGCCGGTGGCTGCGCAGTGCGCTCGCGGGGATGCGCAGCCGCCGACAGATCGCCGCTTCCAGGTCGGCCTCGCTGTGGTCGAGGGGGAGCTTGAGCTCACTGAGGCGGAGCACGGCGGCTGGGCGGTGCGGTTCCCCTCCGTTGTAGGAGACGATGGGTGGCGGATCACCACGCGGAGCGCCAGGGAACCGCCGAACCTGCCAGGGTGGTGTCTTACCGCCTGCCGTCTCCATGGGAGTGATGCACTGTCCGCTGTGTGTCGGACTGGCTGTCCTCTCGGCAGTGCGCTTCAGCGCCCTTGCCCTGCTGGTGTGGCAGCGCTTCCGCCCGGAGCCTGCGGCTGCCTCCGCCGGGCTGCTCCCGGTCTGAGGCGCAGCCGGCTTCCTGCCTCTGCCGAGCAGGCCTTCCCTGCCTTCAGGCCGGAGCGGCGCCCAGGGGAGCCGGCGCGGTCTGAGCGTTGGTTTCCATGGCGGCGATCGCCAGGCGGGTGCGCACCACCGCATCGGGGTTGAGGCTGATCGAGTCGATCCCCTCCTCCACCAGGAAGCGGGCGAACTCCGGGTAGTCGCTGGGCGCCTGGCCGCAGATGCCGATCTTGCGGCCGCAGCGTTTGGCGGTGCGGATCGCCAGCCGGATCATCTCCTTCACCGTGGCGTGGCGTTCATCGAACAGGTCGGCCACCAGGGCCGAGTCGCGGTCGAGGCCGAGGGTGAGCTGGGTGAGGTCGTTCGAGCCGATCGAGAAGCCGTCGAAGCGTTCGGCGAAGGCCTCGGCGCCGATCACGTTGCTCGGAAGCTCGCACATCACGTACACCTCCAGCCCGTTGCGGCCGCGCACCAGCCCCTCCTTGGCCATCTCGGCGAGCACCCGATCGCCCTCCTCGGGGGTGCGGCAGAACGGCACCATCGGAATCACGTTGGTGAGGCCCATGGTTTCGCGCACCTGGCGCAGGGCTCGGCACTCCAGGGCGAAGGCGTCGCGGAAGCCCTCGGCGTAGTAGCGGGAGGCCCCGCGCCAGCCGATCATCGGGTTCTCCTCGCTGGGCTCGAAGGCCCGGCCCCCCAACAGCTTGGCGTATTCGTTGCTCTTGAAGTCGGAGAAGCGCAGGATCACCGGCCTGGGGTGGAAGGCGGCGGCGATCCGCGCCATTCCCTGGGCCAGCAGATCCACGTAGTAGTCGGCGGGCTGCCCGTAGCCGCAGGTGA
Organism: Cyanobium sp. FGCU52; assembly: GCA_024958715.1. GTDB lineage: Bacteria > Cyanobacteriota > Cyanobacteriia > PCC-6307 > Cyanobiaceae > Cyanobium. Next base: position 62,039 of record JANWUS010000053.1, read on the forward strand.
GCGCGGCGATCGCTTCGCGCTCGGCCGCATCGCCGACCCGCTCCGGCTGCAGCAGCGCCATCGGATGGACGCGGATGTGGTTGGCGATGATGAACTCCAGCCGGGCCAGTCCCACCCCGTCGCAGGGGATGCGGGCCAGGTTGAACGCCTCCTCAGGGTTGCCCACGTTCATCAGGATCTGCGTGCGGGTGGGAGGCAGATCGTCGAGGGCCTGCTCGTCGACATGGAAGGGAACGGCACCTCGGTACACGTGTCCCACATCCCCTTCGCAGCAGCTGATCGTGATCGTGTCGCCATCGGCGATCCGGCCGGTGGCATCCCCTGTGCCCACGATCGCCGTGATGCCCATCTCGCGGGCGATGATCGCCGCATGACAGGTGCGGCCGCCCTGGTCGGTGACCACCCCGCTGGCCTTCTTGAGGATTGGCTCCCAGTCGGGATCGGTGCGCACCGTCACCAGCAGGTCGCCCGTCTCGAAGCGGCGGATCTCCGAGGGGTCGTGGATCACCCGTGCCCGGCCGCTGCTCACCGAGGCGCCGATCGCTCGCCCGCTGGTGACCTGCTCTCCCGGGGCGGCATCGAGATGCCATGTGTGCAAGACGGCCCCCTGGCGCCGGGACTGGACCGTCTCGGGCCGGGCCTGGAGGATGTACAGCTCGCCGCTGGGGCCGTCCTTGGCCCACTCGATGTCCATCGGGGTGGGCATGCCCCGGCGGGTGCTGTAGTGCCGCTCGATCGTCACGGCCCAGTGGGCCAGGGTGAGGACCTCCGGGTCGCTGAGCGCCCAGCGCTGCTGTTCCTCCACCGGCACGTCGACGTTGCGCACGGAGCGACCGCCTGTCTCGGTTGCGTCGGCGTAGACCATCCGGATCGCCTTGCTGCCGAGCCTTCGGCTGATGATCGACGCAAAGCCCTGCGCCAGGGTGGGCTTGAAGATCAGCAGCTCGTCGGGGTTCACCGCCCCCTGCACCACGTTCTCCCCGAGGCCGTAGGCGGCGGTGAGCAGCACGGTGCCGGTGAAGCCGGTCTCGGTGTCGATGCTGAACATCACCCCCGAGCAGGCCAGATCCGAGCGCACCATCCGCTGCACGCCGATCGAGAGGGCCACCTCCAGGTGATCGAAGCCGTTGAGCTGGCGGTAGGAGATCGCCCGATCCGTGAACAGGGAGGCGTAGCAGTGTCGGCAGGCGTCCAGCAGAGCCTCCTCGCCCTCGATGTTCAGGAACGTCTCCTGCTGGCCGGCGAAGCTGGCGTCGGGAAGGTCTTCGGCGGTGGCGCTGGAGCGCACGGCCACCGCGGGGGAGCCCATGGCCCGGTAGGCCTCGCGGATCGCCTCCGCCAGATCCGCTGGGAGCGGGGCGCTCAGCAGCAGCTCCCGGGCGGCATGTCCGGCCGCCTGAAGGGCCGGCAGGTTCTCCGCATCAAGCCCCTGCAGGATGCTCCTGAGCCGGGATTCCAGCCCGGCCGCGCTCAGATGAAGGCGATAGGCCGCCGCCGTGGTGGCGAATCCACCCGGAACCCTCACCCCTTCGCCGGCGAGCTCGCGGATCATCTCCCCCAGGGAGGCGTTCTTGCCTCCAACGTCGGCGACGGCGTCGATGCCCACCTCCTCGAAGGGGACCACCAGGCGCTTGCCGGTCTCGGTGCCAGACAAGGTGGCGGAGACGTTGTCGGACAGGGTGTCGGTGACGGGAGCTTCCGGCATCGGCCTGGCGCGCGGCTGCCGTCACTCTGGCGCTGCCGGGCGGGAGGGCAAGCGCCGTTGCGATTTCTTCGTGGCCTCCCTCCCCGTGGGGTTCCAGCTGGCGCCTTCAGGCCCCGGCTCAGCGTCTCTGCCTGCGGCTCAGCGCCTCTGGCTGCTGGCTGCCTGGATCTGGCTGATCGAGGTGTCGATCACCTTCTTGTCGGCGGCGGTGAGCTGGTTGTAGCAGCCCTGACGCACGAGCACGGTGATCTGCACGGCCGAGCCGTCGAACATCTGCTGGGGCGTGAGGGCCTTGTCGATGCCCTGCACCCGGCCGCCGTGGCGCCGGGCGATCACGAAGGCCACCGACTGGGCCGCCGCCGGAATCCCCTGCTGCACCGACACCTTGGCCTTCGTGGCCAGTTCGCAGGCATTGACCGCTCCGATCAGGGCATAGGCATAGAGATCCTTCTGGGTGGCCGGGCCTTCCATGGGCACGGCGTTGCTGGCGGCGCCCCTCGCCGGCGTCTTGCCGCCCGCGGGAGGCGGTGGCGGGGGCGTCTGGGCCAGAACCGCCGGACCGGCCAGGGAGGACAGGGTCAGAAGCCCGGGGGCGAGCAGGCGCAGAAGAGAAGGACGCACGGACAGGGCGAAGGGCGGACCGGAGCCGCGGCATTCTGCCACCGCTGACCGGGGCGTCAGGATTCGGAGGGAGGATCCGGGAGCAGCTGGGCCAGGAGCCCTGCCGCCATCAGGATCCCGCCCAGGGTGAGGGCGAGTCCGCGGTTGGCGGCCGCCGGCCCATCCACCCAGGCGGCGGTGGCGATGAACGCCCCTCCCAGAAGCAGGCTGGGCACGAGGACGATCCCCTTGGCGGTGCGGTTGCGGCTCATGGGCATCCCGGAAGCGTGTGGGCCAGGCCGGCGGCCACCAGAGCGCCCCCGAGGTCGCCGTCGCTGTCCAGTCGGCGCACCTGCGCCACCAGGCGACCATCGTGCTGACGGACGGGCCGCAGCTGGACCCTGGTCTGGCGGGGCAGTTCCCGGCGCAGCCAGGCCACCGCGTCGGCGCCGTTGGCGGGAGCGACGGCCACACAGGCCAGTTCCACCGGCACGCTGCGGTTGCCGTCCCCGATCTGCAGCAGGGTGGGCCCCCTCACCTGCAGCACCTGGGCCGCATCGGCACCGGCGGGCACCAGCAACAGCACCAGGCTTGCTGCCACCACAACCAGGGCACGCCAGAGGCGGCAACCGCTCCGCCAACGGGGCGACGGCAGGGGCGGCATGCGTCTCAGAGCTTGGCGCCGCAGCTGGGGCAGAACAGATGGGCGCTGGCCGTGGCGTTGCCGCAGGCGCCGCACTGGCGGACCGTGTCGATCGCGAGCTCCGGATGGCTCGGCAGGCCCACCATCTGGGCGTTGCTGGCTCCCGGCGGCACCATCGGGTAGCAGTTCTCGTTGCGCCGCACCTTCACGTCCACGAAGCAGGGACCGGGATGGGCGAGGGCCTGGCGCAGCAGGGGCCGCAGATCGGCCCGGTCGCTGATGGTGATTCCCTGCACGCCGAAGGCTTGCGCCAGAGCCTGGAAGTCGGGCATGCCGCCGGTCATCTCGGAGTTGGAGTAGCGCTCCTCGTAGAAGCTCTCCTGCCACTGGCGGACCATGCCCTGCCAGCCGTTGTTGATCACCACCACCTTCACCGGCAGGCCGTACTGGCTGAGGGTGCCGAGTTCCTGGATGTTCATCAGGATGCTGGCGTCGCCCGCCACGCAGATCACGCATTCGTGGGGGAAGGCCACCTGCACGCCCATGGCGGCGGGCATGCCGAAGCCCATCGTGCCCAGGCCGGCACTGCTGATCCAGCGCCGGGGGCCGTTGTGCAGGAACTGGGCGGCCCACATCTGATGCTGGCCCACATCGGTGGTGTAGAAGGCGTCGGGAGCCAGTTCCCGCAGGGCCACCACCACCTCCTGGGGCGCGATCTCGCCCTCGGGAGCCGGCACCACCAGGGGATAGTGATGCTTCCAGGTGTCGATCCGCTCGAGCCAGGCCTCGGTGCGCCCTTCGGAGCCTTCGCCGGCGCTGGCCGCCAGCAGGGCCTCCAGGGCCGTTTTGACATCGGCCACCACCGGCACTTCGGGCACCCGGTTCTTGCCCACCTCGGCCGCATCGATGTCGATGTGGATGACCTGGGCGCGGGGGGCGAAGCTGTCGAGCCGGCCGGTGACCCGATCATCGAAGCGGGCGCCGGCGGCGATCAGCAGATCGCACTCGGTGACGGCGAAGTTGGCGTAGGCGGTGCCGTGCATGCCCAGCATCCCCACGGCGAGAGGGTGCTTCTCGTCGAAGGATCCCTTGCCCATCAGGGTGGTGGTGACGGGGAGCCGGAACCGCTCGGCCAGGGCCGCGACCGCCGCGTGGGCGCCGCTGCTGATGGCGCCGCCACCCACGTAGAGCAGAGGGCGGCGCGCTTGGCGGATCAGGTTGAGGGCCGCCTCGATTGCCTCGGGCCGGGGAGCCGGGGGGAGGTGGAAGCCGGCCGGCACAGAGGAGCCGGGCTCCACCGGCACGTAGTCGAACTCCTCGGTGCCCACGTCCTTGGGCACATCGATCAGCACCGGCCCGGGCCGGCCGGTGGAGGCGATCAGGAACGCCTCAGCCACGATCCTGCCGATGTCGCGGGGGTCGCGAACCACCCAGGAGTGCTTCACGATCGGCAGGGTGATGCCGAAGATGTCGGTTTCCTGGAAAGCATCGGTGCCGATCGCCGCCCGGGGGACCTGGCCGGTGATCACCACCATCGGCACCGAATCCATCTGGGCGGTGGCGATGCCGGTGACCAGGTTGGTGGCGCCGGGCCCGGAGGTGCCGAAGCACACCCCCACCTTGCCGGTGGCGCGGGCGTAGGCATCGGCCGCATGGGTGCCGCCCTGCTCGTGGCGCACCAGGATGTGCTTGAGCCAGCCGCGGGCTTCGGCCTTGTGCAGTTCGTCGTAGATCGGCAGGATCGCACCGCCCGGATAGCCGAAGATGTGCTCCACCCCGTGGCGGTGCAGGGCATCCATCAGGGCATAGGCCCCGCTCACCCGCTGGGGCTGCTGCGCCGGTGCCGCGATCTCCTGGACGACCGGCTCCTGGACGACCGGGCTGGCGGTGGAGGGATTCAGGGGCGTGAGCGTCACGGCGTCGGAGAGGAGGCGTGGGGAGAACGGGGTGGGCGGAACCGGCTGGGGGCCGGCGGATCAGCGAAGTTGACCAACATTAGGCGTCCGTCTCTGGAGCGGCTGGAAGCGGCGACGGCTTTCAGCCATGGCTCGCAACACCCGGGCCGGATCGAGCCAGGAGCCCCGATAACGGAGTCCCCAGTGGAGGTGGGGCCCCGTGGTGCTGCCGGTGAGGCCCACGTGGCCGATCAACTGGCCGGTGCGCACCCACTGACCTTCCCGCAGCACCACCGGACCGCTGCGGTAGGTGCCGCCACTCACCGAGCCTGCCAGGTGGCAATAGAGGTGCTCGTAGGGCCCGGAGGTGATCTCCACGCCGTTGCCGCAGCCGCCATCGCGGATCACCGCCGTGACGCGTCCCCCCCACCAGCTCAGCACCGGCGAGCCCAGGGGGGCGGCGATGTCGAGACCGTAGTGCCCCCGCAGGTCGCCGCTCAGGGGATGAATGCGCATGCCGAAGGGGCTGGTGTAGCCGTTGAAGCCCACCACCGGGAAGCTGCCCATCGCCCAGCGGTAGGCCGCATTGGCCTCGGCGCGCGGCGGCAGCGTCAGCGCCGCGGCGGCGGCCAGCACGGCCACCGGGCGAAGCGAGCGGCGTCGCCGTTCAGAGCAGGCCCAGGGCATGGAGCGGTCCCCGTCCACTGATCAGTTCCAGCAGGAAAGCGGAGAAGCCCACCATCGCCAACCTGCCGTTCCACACCTCGGAGCTGTTGTTCCAGCCCCAGGCCCATTTGTCCTGCGGGTAGAGCTTGACCCGGGTGGGCAGGGCAGCCGCCTGATCCAGGTTGATCTCAGGTCCGGCCATCGCCTGCTGCACCAGGTCGGCCAGCCCGGCGATGAAGGTGGGATCGGTGTCGAGGGCCGGCACCCGCCGGAAGTTGGTGACGCCGGCCTCGGTGGCGATCTCCCGGTACTCGATGTCGATCTCCTCGAGGGTCTCGATGTGCTCGCTGACGAAGCTGATCGGCACCACCACCAGATCCTTGACCTTCTGCTCTCCCAGCTCGTGCAGGGCGTCCTCGGTGTAGGGCTTGAGCCACTCCACAGGGCCCACCCGGCTCTGGTAGGCCAGGGTGTGCGGATTGGTGTGGCCCAGAAGCTCCTGGAGTCGCTTCATGATCAGGACCGTGCAGGCCTCGATCTCCTTCTGGTAGGGATCGCCTGCCTCCTCCACGTAGCTCTTGGGCACCCCGTGGGCGCTGAAGAACACGTGGGCCTGGCTGGGATCGTCACAGTCCTCGATCTGGCGGGCGATCAGACCCGCCATCGCGTCCACGTAGCCGGGATGGTCGTACCAGCTGCGGATGCAGCGGATCGGCAGGTTGCGGAAGGCCGGGTCGGCCTGGCGCAGGCGCTGCAGCTCGCGGAAGCTCGAGCCGCTCGTGCTGATCGAGAACTGGGGGTAGAGGGGCAGCACCACCACTTCATCGATGCCGTCGGCCTTGATGTCGGCCACGGCGGATTCGGTGAAGGGGTGCCAGTAGCGCATCGCCACGTAGCTGGTGGCCTCGACCCCTCGCTGGCGGAGGGTGCTCTGGAGCTCCCGGGCCTGCTGTTCGGTGATGCGCCGCAGCGGTGAGCCGCCGCCGATCGAGCGGTAGGCCTCCTGGGACTTGCCGCTGCGCAGGGTGCTGATCAGCCAGGCCAGCGGTTTCTGCAGGGCCTGATTGGGCAGGCGGATGATCTCCGGATCGGAGAAGAGGTTGTAGAGGAACGGGCCGACGTCCTGGATCCGTTCGGGACCGCCGAGGTTCAGCAGCAGCACCCCGACCCTCGCCATGCCCATGCCCCAGCGATCCGAAGCGCGGAGCGTAGCGTCATCCCCCCGGCGGACGCCGTGCATGGCGCGCTCCGGGCCGATAGCGTCCGGCGCACCCGGCCTTGCGCAATCGTCGTGGCAACCCTGGCCTCCGGTCCGCCCGCCGACGCCCATCCCCTCGATGCCACGCTGGCCGCCCGCAACGCGGCCCTGGCCGCCGAGGGCATCAGCCTGCGGCTGGAGCGGCGGGGTGGCCGGATCGGTCTGCGGGGAGCCCTGCCGGATCCCCTGACTCCCGGCAAGCGCAGCGTGCAGCGGATCAGCCTCGGGCTCCCCGCCAGTGAGGAGGGACTCAACGCGGCCTGCCGCGAGCTGCGGGCGGTGTGGGCCGAGCTGGAGGACGGTCGCTTCGATTCCGAGCGCTCCCGTCGTGCCGGCGCGCTCGAGTTGCCCGGGCGAGCGTCGCAGGACGCTCCACAGGTGGAGCCGCTGGAATCCTTCAGGGCCGCCTTCTTCTCCGAACCCCGCCGCCGCCGCCGCCCGGCCGGCAGCCGCAGCACCTGGAGCGGGGCCTATCTGCCCTATCTGCGCCGCCTGCTGGAGCAGGCCGGCGATGGTTCCGGCCTCACCCCGGAGCACCTGGTTCGGGTGCTGGAGAGCTACGAGCTCGGCAGCCGCAGCCGACAGCAGTGCGCCATCGCCCTGGCGGCCTTCGCCCGTCACCGGGGCCTGGCACTGCCCGCCGACTGGAGCGAGCGGGCGGCCGGTTACGGCCTCCATGCCGCCCGCTTCCGTCAGCTGCCCGACGACGGCCGCATCCTGGAGCTGGTGGAGAGCATCCCCAATCCGAGCTGGCGACTGGCCTTCGGCCTGATGGCCACCTACGGGCTGCGCAACCACGAGGTGTTCTTCTGCGACCTCTCCGCCCTGGCGCCGGGGGGTGACCGGGTGCTGCGGGTCCTGCCCACCACCAAGACCGGCGAGCACCAGGTGTGGCCGTTCCGGCCCGAGTGGGTGGAGGCCTTCGGCCTGGAGCGGCTGGGCCGGGATCCGGGCGCCCTGCCACGGGTGTCCACCGATCTGCGTCGCACCACGCTGCAGCAGGTGGGTCGGCGCGTGGCGGAGCAGTTCCGCCGCTACGGCCTGCCGATCACCCCCTACGACCTGCGCCATGCCTGGGCCGTGCGCACGATCCACATCGGCCTGCCCGACACGGTGGCGGCCCGGATGATGGGTCACTCGGTGGCGATCCACACCCGCACCTACCACCACTGGATCACCCGCCGCGACCAGCAGCAGGCCGTGGATGCGGCCCTCGCCCGCCATCGCGCCGGCCCCGCCACAGTGGGGAGCCCACCGGCCCTTTCCGCGTGACCCCCGCCGACCTCGACACCGCCGACCTCGACCGCCAGGCGGCCGACCTGGGGCCCGGCGGCGCCCTGGCCCCGGAGGCCGATGCCGATGGCTACCGCCGCCGCATGGCCCGCCGCCGGGAGGTGCAGCGCCAGCGGGTGGGGGAGCGCGACCGGGAGAAGGGCCTGGTGCTGGTGTTCACCGGCGACGGCAAGGGCAAGACCACCGCGGCCCTGGGCCTGGTGCTGCGCACCCTCGGCCACGGCGAGCGGGTGGCGGTGGTGCAGTTCATCAAGGGGGGCTGGCACCCCGGCGAGGCGCGGGCCCTGGCCCTGTTCGGCGACTCCCTGCACTGGCATGCCCTGGGGGAAGGCTTCACCTGGGAGACCCAGGACCGCGAGCGCGACCGCCAGCTGGTGCAGAAGGCCTGGGGGTGCGCGCTCGGCTACCTGGCCGATGCGGACTGCCGGCTGGTGGTGCTCGATGAAGTGAATGTGGCCCTGAAGCTCGGCTACCTGGAGCTGGAGGCGTTGCTGGAAGGTCTCCGTCGGCGCCCCCCGCTCACCCACGTGGCGCTCACGGGCCGCGGGGCTCCTCAGGGTCTGGTGGAGCGGGCGGATCTGGTGACCGAGATGAAGCTCATCCGCCATCCGTTCCGGGAGCAGGGCGTCAAGGCCCAGGCCGGCATCGAGTACTGAAGGGCCACCGCGGGGGTGGGTCAGCGAAGGGCCTTCAGCCCAGGTCGTCGCTCAGCTGGTTCAGCCCGCTCACCAGCACCGACAGCCCCGTGATCAGCAGGGCACGGTGCACGGCGGGTTCGGCCCAGAACCCTGGTTGCTCGGCTCCCCGGCCGATGGCGGAAAGGCTCAGGCGCGCCATCACCGCGCTGCTGCGGGGGCCGGAATCGGAGAGGGCCATGGTGGCGCTGCCGTTGGCCCAGAAAAGCGACGGCGCCCTGCTTCCGCAAGGGCAAGGGCGGGGAGCGGCCCTGGCGGGGGTTGCTACTGTTCGCCCGATCGTGGAAATCGATGGCTTACCGGCGCGTCCTTCTCAAGCTCAGTGGTGAGGCGCTGATGGGCGAGCAGGGTTACGGCATCGATCCCGCCATCGTCCAGTCGATCGCCGCCGATGTGGCCGCCGTGGTGGCCGGCGGCACCCAGCTGGCGATCGTGGTGGGGGGCGGCAACATCTTCCGGGGCCTGAAGGGCTCGGCCGGCGGGATGGACCGGGCCACCGCCGACTACGTGGGCATGCTGGCCACGGTCATGAACGCCATCACCCTCCAGGACGGGCTTGAGCGGGCGGGCGTTCCCACGCGCGTGCAGAGCGCCATCTCGATGCAGGAGGTGGCCGAGCCCTACATCCGCCGCAAGGCCATCCGCCACATGGAGAAGGGCCGGGTGGTGATCTTCGCCGCCGGCACCGGCAACCCCTTCTTCACCACCGACACCACCGCCGCCCTGCGCGCCGCCGAGATCGGGGCCGACGTGGTCTTCAAGGCCACCAAGGTGGACGGTGTCTACGACAAGGATCCGGCCAAGCACGCCGATGCCGTGCGCTATGAAAGTCTCACCTTCCTCGATGTGCTCAGCGGTGAGCTCGAGGTGATGGATGGCACGGCCATCGCCCTCTGCAAGGACAACGCGATCCCGATCGTGGTGTTCGATCTCTTCGGTACCGGCAACATCGGCCGGGCCGTGGCCGGTGAGCCGATCGGCACCCGCATCGTTCCCGCTCTCTGAACCCCCTCCCCCTCATGGACCTGGAAGCCAGCATGCGCAAGTCGGTGGAAGCCACCCAGCGCACGTTCAACACCATCCGCACCGGCCGGGCCAATCCCTCCCTGCTCGACAAGATCGTGGTGGAGTACTACGGCGCCGAAACGCCGCTGAAATCCCTCGCCACACTCTCCACCCCGGATTCCCAGACGATTCAGATCCAGCCCTTCGACACGGGCTCGATGGCCCTGATCGAAAAGGCGATCGCCATGAGCGATCTCGGCCTCACCCCCAACAACGACGGCCGCATCATCCGCATCAACATTCCGCCGCTCACGGAGGACCGCCGCAAGGAACTCTGCAAGATCGCCGCCAAGTATGCGGAGGAAGGCAAGGTGTCCCTGCGCAACATCCGTCGTGAGGGAATCGATCGCATCAAGAAGATGGAGAAGGATGGGGAGCTCTCCGAAGATCAGAGCCGCGATGAGCAGGAGAAGGTGCAGAAGCTCACCGATCGGTTCATCGCCGAACTCGAGAAGCATCTGAGCGAAAAGGAAGCCGACATCCTCAAGGTCTGAGGTGGGCGCCTCCCTGCCGTACGACGTCGTCATCGTCGGTGCCGGCCCCGCCGGCGGGGCGGCCGCCTATCACCTGGCCCGCCGGGGCCGTCAGGTGCTGCTGCTCGAACGGGAACTTGTGGGCCGCAGCAAGCCCTGCGGCGGCGGCATGGCGGCCTCGGTGCAGCGCTGGTTCCCCTTCGATCTCACCCCGGCGGTGGACCAGGTGATCCGCCGGGTGCGCTTCACCTGGTGCCTGGAGGATCCGGTCACCGCCGAACTGCCCGGAGACTCCCCCTTCTGGATCGTGCGGCGCTCCGTGCTCGATGCCTTCCTGGCCCAGCAGGCGGAGGCGGCCGGGGCCGAGAGGCGGTTCGGGGCCGCCGTCACCGCGATCGAGCGACGCGACCGGGGCTGGCACCTCGCGCTGGCGGGTGGCGAGAGCCTGGAGGCCCGTTCGGTGGTCGTGGCCGACGGCTCCGGGTCCCGCTTCGCCGCGCCCCTCGGCCTTGGCCCCGCCAGGCCCAGATTTGCCGCCACCGTGTCGGTGGAGGTGGAGGCCCCCGTGGCCGAGCCCGACACGGCCCGCTTCGAGTTCGGGCTCGTGCACCACGGCTTCTGCTGGTCGTTTCCGCGGCGCGGCGGTTACAGCATCGGCGTCGGCACCTTCATCGGTCGCCAGGAGGCCGACAGCGAGGCCGTGCTGGCGTCGCTCCTGCCCACCCTCGGCCTGCCTCCAGGCGCAGGGGAGCGGCGCCACGGTGCCCTGCGCATCTGGGATGGCCACCATCCGCTGCATGGTGAGGGGATCGTGGCCGTGGGCGATGCCGCCTCCCTCTGCGATCCGTTCCTGGCGGAGGGCCTGCGTCCCTCCCTGCTCAGCGGCACGGAAGCTGCGTCCGCCCTCGACCGCTGGCTCGAGGGCGAGCACAGCGCCCTGGCGGACTACTCGGCCCGCATGCGGGCGGAATGGGGGGATTCGATGGCCTGGGGGAAACGGATCGCCCAGGTGTTCTACCGGGTGCCCCGGGTGGGCTATCAACTCGGGGTCAAGCGCCCCACGGCGCCGCAGCGCATCGCCCAGATCCTCTCCGGCGAGATGGGCTACGGCGACATCGCCCAGCGTGTGATCAAACGCCTGCTCTTTCAGCGCGGCTGAGCCGCGACCCGGCGTTCAGCCGCGGATGCAGTCCTTCAGGTCGCGCAGGCGCTGATCGATCGAGCCCAGCAGCTCGATGGCGAACATCGGCGATTCCTGAACGGCGAACAGGAACTTCTCCCGGTTCATCACCAGCAGGCGGCAGTCGCTGAGGGCATGGGCATCGCCGTAGCGGCGATGGTCGGGGGTGACCAGGGCTCCGGCCCCGAAGACGTCGCCGGCCTTGATCGTCTCGGTTCCGGCGCCCTCGCTCCAGCTGAGCTGCACCTGGCCTTCCAGGAGGCCGAACATGCAGTCGCCGGACTCGCCCGAGCGGAAGATGGCCTCTCCGGCCTTGACGTCGATCACCTCACCCTTGCTGGCGAGGGCACGCATGGTGTCGAGGGCGTTCACGGACCGCTGGGCGCTTGGGAGGCTGTTCAGTGTGCCCGATCGCAGGGCCGCGCTCAGCGCCCGACGCCCAGGGCCAGGGGTGCCCCCAGCCCGGCCCGCACCTCATCCGGTGCCAGGCGGCCATCGTTGTCGGTGTCGAGGGCGTCGAACACGGCATCGCTGCCAAGCCATTCCTCCCTGGTGATGCAGCCATCGCCGTCGAGGTCGTTGAGCAGGAAGATCTCGTGGACGGCGTGGGTGAAGGCGGCGCCCCCCTCCAGTTCCGCCAGCCGGTGGGCCAGCTGGGCCTCCAGGGTCTCGATCGCCTTGGTGAAGCCCCGGATGCCTTCGTCCAGCTTCTCGCTGGCCATCGGATCAGCCACCATCAGACGCACGAAGGACTCCTGATCCACCGTGATGCGGGGCTCGGTGGGACCGGGACGCTCCGCATCCAGGCGCCGTTCAAGGACCCCCTCGCTGGAGCGCAGCTGGTCCATCAGGGCCGGGGAGATGGTGAGCAGATCGCAGCCGGCCAGTTCGATGATCTCGTCGATGTTGCGGAAGCTGGCGCCCATCACCTCGGTGCGGTAGCCGTAGGTCTTGAAGTAGTTGAAGATCTTCGTCACCGAGATCACGCCCGGATCCTCCGGTCCGGGATAGCTGTCGCGGCCCGTGGCCTTCTTGTACCAGTCGAGGATGCGGCCCACGAAGGGGGAGATCAGGGTGACTCCCGCCTCGGCGCAGGCCACAGCCTGGGCGAAGCCGAACAGCAGGGTGAGGTTGCAGTGGATGCCCTCCTGCTCAAGGCGTTCGGCGGCGCGGATCCCTTCCCAGGTGGAGGCGATCTTGATCAGCACCCGCTCGCGGCTCACGCCCGCCTGTTCGTAGAGGCCGATGAGCTTGCGGGCCTTCTCGATGGTGGCCTCGGTGTCGAAGCTGAGGCGGGCATCCACTTCGGTGGACACCCGGCCGGGCACGATCCGCAGGATCTCCTTGCCGAAGGTGACGCTGATCTCATCGAGGGCTTCGCTCACCACCTCGTCCGCCCCGGCCTGGCTGCCGATCACGGCTCTCGATTCGCGCAGGGAGCGATCGATCAGCTCCTGATAGGCGGGGATCTGGGCGGCCGCCAGGATCAGCGACGGGTTGGTGGTGGCATCGCGCGGCGTGAACTGGCGGATGGCATCGATGTCGCCGGTGTCCGCCACCACCACCGTCATGGCGGCGAGTTGATCGAGCAGGTTGGCCATCGCGCGGTCGTTCGATGGAAGAACGCTAGCCAGGCCGTTCTGCCCCATGTTCCCGGGTTGTGGGAACGGGACAGGGCTCAGCCGCGGCTCGCACCGGCCGCTGCGGTCTTGCGCACGGGGCGGCTGGGCGGCAGTTTCTCGATCACCACCAGGGCCTCGACGATCTGGCGTGCCACCGGCACCGCCACCGTGGCTCCGTAGGCATTGCCGCCCTGGGGCTCATCGACCACCACCAGCACCACGTAGCGCGGATCCTCGATCGGCAGCACGGCCACGAAGCTGGTGATCCGGGCGCCAGGGATGTAGACGCCGTTGTGGGCCTTCTGGGCCGTCCCTGTCTTGCCGCCGAGGCGATAGCCGGGAATCTGCAGGCCCTTGCCGCTTCCCTTCTCCACCACCGTTTCCATCCAGTCGATCACCGTGCGGGTGACCTTGGGATCCAGCAGCTGGATGCCGGTGGGGCTGCCGGAGCTGGCCAGGGCATCGCCGGAGCGCAGCCCCCGGGTGATGTGGGGGCTCACCAGCCTGCCGCCATTGGCCAGCATCCCGTGGAGCTGAACCAGCTTCAGGGGAGTGAGCGAGAAACCCTGGCCGAAGGCGGCCACCGCCGGTTCGATCGCCGCACCGGTGAATTCCTGCCGGCTCTTCAGCTGTCCGGCCACGGCCCCGGGAAGGTCGGTGTCGGGGACGGTGTCGATGCCGAGGGTGTGCAGCCAGTGCCAGAAGCGATCGCGTTTGACCTTCGACATGATGTCGACCATCGCCACATTGCTCGACACCTGCAGAACGGTGGGGTAGTCGATCACGCCGTTGGCGCGGCGGTCGGCGTTGAAGATCGGCCAGCCGCCGATGCTGAGCTGCCCCACGTCGTTGGCGGTGCCCCCAGGCTGGATCGCCTTCTCCTGCAGCGCCAGGGCGATGTTGATCGGCTTGAAGGTGGAGCCGGGCTCGTAGAGATCCTGCACCGACCACTCCCGGAACAGGCCCGGCTCGTACTGCCAGAAGCGGTTGGGGTCGTAGCTGGGGGTGGAGGCCAGGGCCAGGATCTCACCGCTGCGGCTGTCCATCACGATGGCGGCGCCGCGTTTGGCGTTCCACTGCTTCACCTGCTTGGCCAGGGCCTGCTGGGCCACCTGCTGCAGACGGGAGTCGAGGGTGAGCTGCAGACGCAGATCATCGCCGTAGAGAGAGCCGGCCTTCAGACCATCGGGGAGGGGCGTGCCATCGGCTCCACGGCGCATGCTCACGGTCATCTCCTGGCGGCGCAGGTCGCCATCGCGGCTCTGCTCCAGACCGGCCTGGGGAACGCGTTCCAGGTTGAGGAAGCCCACCACGTTTGCGAAGAGCTGGCCCTGGGGGTAGACGCGCTGGGGATAACCCTCCAGGTCGAGGCCGCTGATCTTCAGTTCCCTCACCCTCTCCGCGGTTTCCGGATCGAGGTTGGTGGCCAGTTTCACGCCGCTGCGGCGGTTGCCCATGGCGTCGAGCATCTCCTGGCGGGGACGGGCCAGAACGGTCGCCAGCCGCGTGGCGACCTCCTCGGGACGACGCACGCTCTGCGGATCATCACCGGGAAAATTGAAGTAGCGCGGGTGGGCCCAGAGGGTGAAGCGCTCCTCGTCGAGGGCCACCAACCTTCCCGTGCGATCGACGATCGTGCGCCGCTTGCCGAGCGGGGTGATCGACTGGGTCTGGATCGCCCGGGCGCGGGCCTGCAGCCTGTCGCCCTGGATCACCTGAAGCCAGCCCAGGCGCAACGCCAGGCCACCCAGCGCAGCGCTCAGCAGAAGGAAGACCGCGATCAGCCTGCGATTGCTCAGGGGCTGGATGTCCACCACCCGGTGCTTGGCGCCACGGCCGGGTGGCTGGGGAGGGCCGCCGCGCCGACCGGCACCACCACCACGGGCTCGCTCGAACCGGCCGGTGCCGCCGGGCGGATGGGGACGCGTGGAGGAGCGGGCCATCAGTAGCCGGCCGGGATGCGATGCAGCTGCAGCTGGGCGAGCAGGGCCTGGGTGGCGGATCGGGGCTTCACCACAGGCTCGGGAAGATGGATGAGCTTCTCACTGCTCGTGGGCACAAGCTGGCCCGGACGGCGAACGGCGCCGAGGTGATGCTGCTCGAGCAGGGCCGACGATTCCTGCAGACGATGCTCGAGCGACTTGGAGGCCTCCAGCTGGCTGTAGCTGCTGGCCCACTCGTTCTGCCAGTGCAGGGTAAGGGCGCTGAGGGACACCGTGGCCAGGCCCAGACCGGCCAGGGCGCCGGTGCTGATGCGATGAAAACCGGCGAGCCAGGGGGAACGCCTCTCGATCCGACGTGCCGAGAAGGAGTTCTCGATCACCTGCAGGGAGCGGGAGGAACGGCGACCGCCCACGTTGGAACGACGTTCGGTCCGCCGGGGGGTGGCACTGAGGAAGGTGGCGACCAATGCTGTCCGTCCGTTCACTGCGCAAGTGAACCACCCCGGGGCTCTGCCAGCAAGGCATCCGGTGACGGCCTTCTCACATGCCTCCCGCTCCGTCCGCCAGCAGCAGCAGGTTGGCAAAGGTGAGCCCATTCCAGAGGGCGTGGGCGATCACCGACGAGGCCAGTCGGCCGCTCCGCCAGCGCAGCAGGCCCAGGCCCACCCCGAGGACGAACAGGGGCATCAGCTCCCCCAGGCTGAGATGGGCCAGGGCAAACACCGCCGCGCTGATCAGCACCGCTACCGTGCCCCCCAGCCGCTGGCCCAGCACCGGCAGCAGGATGCCCCGGAACAGGGTTTCCTCGAACAGGGGCGCCAGCACCATGGCCGTGAGGGCGAAGCAGGCCAGGGCCCGGGGATCGCCGCTGGTGAGCACCAGTTCCAGAAGCGGATTGCTGCCGCCCGCATCCCCCCACAGCTGACCCACCAGCCAGCCGGAGAAGGCCACGGGCGGCAGCAGCATCAGCAGCAGGGCCAGGGCCGGGCCGGCTGCTGCCTTGAGGGGGTGCCAGTGCCACTGCAGCCAGCCACCTGTGGGCCGCAGGGGGCGTTGACCACGCAGGAGCAGCAGCAGGATGGCGATCGGGGCGGCCATCAGCCCCAGATACAGCACCAGAACGCGCAGACCCTCCGCCAGGGGAGCAGAGATGTTCCGGCTACGGATCAACGCCGCGAGCGGTGGTTCCAGCAGGCCGGGCACCACCAGTTCGCCCACCAGCACGAATCCCCCCGCGATCAGCAGGGTGGCGTCGATCGGGGTGAGCGGGGGGCCGATCAGGGGAGGAAAGGGATCTTCCCTGCCCGTCAGCAGGCGCCGGAGCAGGCGGATCAGCAGGCCCAGCCCGGTGAGCAGCAGCACCAGGGGGAGCACGTTCACCGCCAGCAGCCGCAGCACGCGGCGGCCGGCGTTGCGATCGGCGGGACAGCCCCCCTGTCCCGCACCACCCCCCAGCTGCTCACAGCCAAGCTGTTCCAGCAGGGGAGATGGCTGCCAGGGGCGCAGAAGCCTGTCCCGTTCGGGGGCAGGCAACGGCCTGCCTGCCGCCAGAGCTTCCAGCAGCGGGCGACGGGACGGGTCGACGCTGGGGATGAGCTCCTGCAGCTGCCGGTCGGCCGCCCGGGCTTCGCGGTTGTCTTCGCTGCCCCGGCGCAGCAGGGCGAGTTCCAGGCGCCGTTCGGCTGGCAGGGGATTGGCGCTGTCGCCCAGGTTGTGCGCCAGGGCGTCGGCCAGGGCCTTGCGGGGGTCCTCGCCGACCAGAACGGAGCGCAGGGGTGGTGGCAGGTGGTCCTCCACCAGGGCGCTGAGCTCCAGCTGGCGCAGATCGAGGGCTGTCTCCACCGAGGGCCGCTGCAGACTGCCGGCCAGTCCCTCCAGCCAGAGCAGCAGGCTCAGGGACAGGCTGAGCAGGGCCAGCAGCACCTTCCAGGAGGGGGGATCCGCCGGCGGTGGATCCGGTGGGCCGTTGCCGCTGGGATCGATCGGGGTCGGCTGGGAAACGGGAGGGATCAACCGGAAGCTCGCGCTCGGACAGGTGTGGGGTGATTGTCCCGCCGGGACCTCCCCGCGGCGGATCGGCCGCCCGGGGTGCTCCCATACGATGGCCCCTGTCGTGGTCACCGCTGCCGTGCCCGTCCGCCTCCTGCTCGTCCGCCACGGGCTGAGCAGCTTCAACCTGGAGCACCGCATCCAGGGCCGTGACGACCTCTCCAGCCTCACCGACGAGGGTGTGGAGCAGGCCCGTCGCAGCGGCGAGGCCCTGCGGGATGTGCGCCTCGATGCCGCCTACAGCTCGCCGCTGCGACGGGCCCGTGACACCGCCACCGCTCTGCTGGCGGCCCAGGGCGGAGGCCGCCCTGAGGCCGCTCTCGATGACGATCTCCAGGAGATCGATCTGGGCCCCTGGAGCGGGCTGCTTCGCTCCGACCTGCGCGATCGCGATCCGGAGGGGGAACGGCGCTGGCGCGACCACCCCGAAACCCTCGAACTCGAGCGCCCTGACGGCAGCCGCTACCGCCCGCTGCCGGAGCTGATGGAGCAGGCCGGCCGGTTCGTGGAACGCCTCCTGCAGAGCCACGACCCCGCGGCCGATGCCACCGTGCTGGTGGTGGCCCACAACGCGATCCTGCGCTGCGTCATGCTGCAGCTGCTCGGTCTCGACGCGTCCGGGTTCCGCCGCCTGCGGCTCGACAACGGCTCCATCTCGGTGCTCAACATCAGCCCGGGGCCCGGGGGCCGCCCTGAGGTGCAGATCGAATCCCTCAATGGCATCGCCCACCTCGGTGCGCCCCTTCCTTCGCGGGGAACCGGCCCGCGCCTGCTGCTGGTGCGCCACGGCGAGACCGACTGGAACCGCCAGGGTCGCTTCCAGGGCCAGATCGACATCCCCCTCAACGCCAACGGTCGCTCCCAGGCCGCCGCCGCCCGCGAGTTCCTGGCTCAGGTGTCGATCGACAGGGCCTACACCAGCGCGATGGCCCGCCCCCGCCAGACGGCGGAAGCGATCCTCAGTGCCCATCCCGGTGTTCCCCTCACCAGCACCAAAGGCCTGCTGGAAATCGGCCACGGGCTCTGGGAGGGGCGGCTCGAGAGCGAGATCGCCGAGGGCTGGCCCCAGTTGCTGGCCGACTGGAAGCGGGCTCCGGAAACGGTGCAGATGCCCGGTGGCGAGACCATCCACGACGTCTGGGAACGCTCCCTGCGCACCTGGGAGCGGATCGCCGCCTGTCTCGATGACCACGAGACCGCCCTGGTGGTGGCCCACGACGCCGTGAACAAGGCGATTCTCTGCGCCCTGCTCGGCCTTTCCGCCGGCGACATCTGGGCCGTGAAGCAGGGCAACGGCGGCGTCACGGTGATCGACTACCCCCGTGGGGTGAGCGGCCTGCCGGTGGTGACCAGCCTGAATCTCACCCACCATCTGGGCGGCGTGATCGACCGCACGGCAGCGGGCGCCCTCTGAATCCCCCCGCCATGGACCGTCGCCTGCTGCTGCGCGGGGTGAACCTGCTCGAGGCTCCCGGACAGCCGGAACGCCGGGCCGATGCGCTCCTGGAGGGTGAACGCCTGGTCGCCGTCGCGGCTGAAGGTTCGGCGGGGATGGCGGGGGCGCCGGAGATCGATGCCCGCTGCTGCTGGCTTGCGCCCCCGCTGGTGGACCCCCACAGCGTGCTGGAGGATCCGGTCGGCGGGCGCGCCGAAACCCTCGACAGCCTGCGGGCGGCGGCCGCGGCGGGTGGCTACGCGACGGTCGTCCTCCTGCCCTGGGCCCCGTCCTGGCGTGATCGCCCGGAGCGGCTGGGCCTTCACTGGCCGGACCCGATGGACCTCCGCTGCTGGGGTTCCTTCAGCAGCGAGGGCGCCGATGCCGATCTCGCCCCCCATGCCGATCAGCTGGAGGCGGGGGCCGTGGGGGTGGCCACCGGCGACCATCTGCCGCCGCTGGATCTGCTGGAGCGCGGCCTGCGCCTGGCGGAAACGGGCGATCGCCCCCTGCTGGTGGCGGTCCGGGATGCGGCCCTGGCTCAGCAGGGGTTCGTGCGGGAGCGCGTGGAGGCGCTGCGGGCCGGCTGGCCCCTCGATCCGGTCGTCAGTGAGACCCTGCCGCTGGAGTCGCTGCTGGCGCTGGCCACCGCCCTGCCCCTCCCCGGGCTGCGGCTGATGAATCTGTCCACCGCCGAGGCCGTGGAACGTCTGAGCCGCTGTCCCTCGCCACCACCGGCGAGCGTGTCCTGGTGGCATCTGGTGGCCGACAGCGGCCGGCTCGATCCCGCCGAGGAAGGCTGGCGCCAGGTTCCCTCCCTCGGCGGTCCCCAGGACCGGGAGGCCTTGATCGCCGCCCTCGCCGATGGCCGGCTCACAGCCGTGGCGGTGCAGCACCAGGCCCTCGACGCCGAGGAGAGGCTCCTGCCGCTCGATCAGCGCCGCGCCGGCCTGGCCGGCCATGGTCTGGTGCTGCCGCTGCTCTGGCGCGAGCTGGTGCAGGGGCGGGGCTGGACGGCCGGGCAGCTCTGGCAGGTGCTGTGCTGGGGACCGCAGCGGTTTCTCGGGCTGCCGCAGCGGCCCCTGGAGATCGGTGGACGGCGCTGGGTGCTGTTCGATCCGGCGGCCGAGGCCTCAGGTCCCTCCGGTTCCCAGGCGGCCAATCGACCGGCCCAGCCCCCCGACCTCAGGGGAGCGGTGGTGGCCAGCGGCTTCAGCGAGCCGGCGACGTGGAGGCTCCCAGGGGCCCCATCGCATTGAAGGGGAAGAAGCGCCAGAACGCCCTGCCGATGATCTCCTGCCTGGGCAGGAACGGCCCGCCGGGCCAGAACCGCCCATCCCAGCTGTTGGCCCGGTTGTCGCCGAGCACCACCACGTTGCCGGGGGGCACCACCACGTCGAGGGGGCGGCAGGGGCCCATGCCCTGGGGGTTCACCGGGCAGAGGTTCTGCACGTAGGGCTCGGGGAGGGGGCGGCCGTCGATGCGCACCCGGCCGCGGGGATCGACCTGGAGCCGCTCCCCGGGCAGCCCCACCACGCGCTTGATGTAGGCGTCGCAGGCCGGGTGCTGCACCCCGGGAAGGGAACCGATCAGCGGCAGGTTCACCGGCAGGCAGCGCAGCGGCCCGGGCTTGTTGCCGCTGGAGAGGATCGGATCGAAGTGATGGGGAGCGTGGAACACCACGATCTCGCCGCGCTGGGGCAGGCGGTTGCGGTAGCTGAGCTTCTCGACCAGCAGGCGATCCTGGAGCTGGAGGCCGGGAAGCATCGAGCCGGAGGGGATGTAACGGGCCTCGAGCAGGAACTGGCGGATGCCCAGGGCGATGGCCAGGGTGATCAGCACGCTGCGCCAGAACGCCCAGGGGCTCTCCTCGGCCTGGTCGTGGGGCGTGGGGTCGGGGCTGGGCGGCGCGATGCCTTTTTCGGCCTGGGGTTCCGTTGGGCTCAAGGCGATCGTGCGACAGGGACCGGGGACGGGAGGCAGATTAGGCACTCCCCCGCCTCCCGCGTTCCTGATGGCGCGTCCCCGCTGGCATCGCCCCTCGGTTCTGCCCGGGAGCCCGGTGGGCCGATGGTGGGACCGCTTCGTGGCGATCTGGGCGGCGGCGAATCTGGCCTGGGTGGCCTTCGACCTCACCTATGTCCCCCTGCGCACCTTCTGGCTGCAGCGCAATCTCTATCCGATCCCCTCGGTCCCCCTGGCGGTGCCGCTGCGCTTCCTGCCGGATGTGACCCCCTGGATGGATCCGGTCAAGGGCATCGAGCCCCACCGCGAGACCGCCGCCTGGATCCGCCGCTTCGACGAGCTTGACGGGGCCATGGCCAGCCACCGACCGGGGGCCCCGCTGAATCCCGAGCAGAAGCGGCTGCTGGCGCTCCAGGGGGATCTCACCGTGCAGATGATCGACACCAACCCGTTCGCCGCCTCGAATGCGTCGGGAACGCTGGAGAAGATCAAGTCGCGTCTGCGCCGCGAGGCCGACCGCGACTCCGCCCGGCAGTCGGCCCAATGGCTGCTGAGCCCCGCCGGCCTGGCGGTCCACCCCTGGCCGGAGCAGGAGCGTTTCTGGCGCCAGCGGGTGCTGCCGCTGGTGGAAACCAACTACTGGCGCTCGATCGACGAGAACGGCCGTCCCACCGACCACTTCTGGCGCTACGACCTGCTGCTGTTCCAGAGCGTCTTCGCCCTCGACATCCTGGTGCGGGTGATCCGGCTGCGGCGGCGGCTGCCGGGCCTGAGCTGGGGCGAGGCCCTGCTGCGGCGCTGGATCGACCTGCCCCTGCTGCTTCCCTTCTGGCGCTGGCTGCGGCTGGTGCCGGTGCTGGAGCGGCTTCAGACCAGCGGTCTGATCAACATCGAACCGCTGCGTGCGGTGGTGAGCCGGGCCGTGGTGGCCCTGCTGGCGGTGGAACTGTTCGAGGTGCTGGCCCTGCAGCTGATCGACGGCTTCCAGGGGCTGATCCGCTCCCGTCGCTGGCCGGGCCGGATCCGCGCCCTGCGCAGCCACCAGAGCGTGATCAGCCACGACGAGCGCGAACTGGTGGAGCTGGTGCGGATCTGGGCGCCGCTGCTGCTGGTGCAGGTGGCCCCGCGGCTGGCCCCGGAGCTGCAGGGGGTGCTGGGCCATGCCCTGCAGCAGAGCCTCCAGAGCGCGATGGTGCCGCCGCCTCTGCGGGGGCTCCAACCCCTGCTGGAGGTCGAGCGAGGGGTGTCCCGGCAGCTGGCCAGCGGCATGGTGGAGAGCCTGCTCGACCTCACCCGCACCACCGGCGAGCGCCTGGGCCGGCGCGACGATCAGCAGCTGGAGCTGCTGCAGCGCTGCATCGACCGCTTCTGGGAGGAACTGGCCGCGGCCCTCGAGAGCGGTCCGGCCCTCGAACGCTCGCAGCAGCTGCTCTGCGCCCTGCTGGAGGAGTTCAAGGCCAACTACCTCAGCCAGATCAGCCGGGCCGGCATCGAGGGCCTGATCGACGAACTGGATCAGCTGATGGTGAAGGGGGTCAGGCCAGGGTCTTCGCCCACTCCTGATCCTTGAACCCCGTGAGGATGGTGCCGTCGCTGGTCACCAGGAAGGGGCGTTTGATCAGCCGACCGTCGGCAGCCAGCGCCGCCAGGGCCTGGTCGTCGTCCATGGCCTTCACCCGTTCGGCGCCGAGGGCCCGGTAGCTCTGACCACTGGTGTTGAACAGGCGCCCGCGGCCCAACTGAAGCAGGGCCTGACGGAGTTCGTCAGGCCCCGGCGGGGTGGTGGTGATGTCGACGATCTCCACCGGGATGGAGCGCTCCCTGAGCCAGGCGAGGGCCCTGCGGCAGGTGCCGCAGGGGCCGTAGCCGTAGAAGCGGTGGCCGCTCACGCGCTGGGGGTCACTTGCGGCCCACCAGGGCCTTGAGCGCTCCCACGAGGCTGTTGGAGCCCTTGCCCACGCCGGCCGGGGGGTTGGTGCGCACGGTCACGTCGCCGTTGACGGTGGTGCGGCAGCTGAGCCGGTAGTTGGCCGGACGGTCGGCGAGATAAACCTCCTCGACGTCGCTGCGGGGGGAGAGGTTGCGCTCGCCCTCCAGCACCTCCATCACGCAGGTGCCGCATTGGCCGAGACCACCGCAGTTGTTGAGATTGTTCAGCCCGGTGTAGGGGTTGATGCCGGCATCCAGGGCCGCTCTGCGCAGGTTGGCACCCTCGATGCACCCGACCTGCTGGCCTTCGCGTTCGAACCGGATGGTGGGCACGGGGACTCTGGGGGAGGGCGCCGCCCAACTTAAGGCACGTCCCGCGCCTTTCGGCAGCGCTTCCTCCGGCTGCAACGGAGTGTTGGCCGGCGAGGTCCGTAGCATGCGCTCAAGATGCGGTGTCGCGAGTCCACCTTGGTGAGCCCTGCCGTTCCTCCCCCCGTTCCCCCCTCAGATCCGGGCTACGACCGCCTGGCCCCGCGCCTGATCCCCGGCTACGCCAGCCTGGCCCGCCTGGCGGTCGCCCTGCTCGCCTCCTCCCCCCTGGCCTCGACCCCGGCGGCGTCCGTGCTGGTGGCTGGCTGCGGCACCGGATCCGAGCTGCTGGAGGCCCGGGCCCAGCGACCGGACTGGCACCTCACCGCGATCGATCCCTCCGCCAGCCTGCTGGAGGTGGCCCGGGGCCGCCTCGAGGCCGCGGCTCCCGCGATCGACTGGCGCTGCACCCGGGTCGAGGATCTGGGGGTGGAGGCCGCCTTCGACGGGGCGCTGTCGGTGCTGGTGCTCCAGTCCCTCCCCGATGACGGCAGCAAGCTGGCTTTCCTCTCCGCCCTGGCCCGCAGCCTGCGCCCCGGTGGCCAGCTGGTCCTGGTCGACCTGATGCGGCCAGAGCGTTCCGCGCTCCAGGCCCAGGTGGAGCGCGCCTGGGCGCAGTTCCAGCGCGCCAGTGGCGAGGAGAGCGGCGATCCCGGCGCGTTGGCCTCCCGGGTGGAGGCCCCCCATCCGATCGGGGAGGCGCGCCTGGCGGCCCTGGCCGAGGCGTCCGGCTTCGGCGACCCGGCGCCGGTGTTCAAGGCCCTGGATTTCGAGGGCTTCCTGTTGCAGCGACGCAGCTGAACCTGCACCGTCAGGCGCCGGATCTCAGCCGCGATCAGCACGGGAGCGGGCCTGTTTCTCCCGGGCGATGCACTGCTCCAGAAGGGCGGGCACCTCGCCCGCATCCAACCAGCCGCTGATCGTGGTGGGCCGTCCTTCCATGTTCTTGTAGGTGCGGAAGAACTCGGCCACGTCCTCCAGCTGGTTGGGGGCGATCTGACGGATGCTCGTGACGCCGTTCATGCGGGGATCGGCGGTGGGGACGCAGAGCAGCTTGCCGTCGTAGGCTCCGCTGTCGACCATGTCGAGGATGCCGATCGGCCTGGCCGTGAGCAGGCAGCCGGCGAAGGTCGGCTCGTCCATGATCACCATCGCATCGAGGGGAGCACCGTCCTCGGCCAGGGTGTTGGGGACGAAGCCGTAGTCGAAGGGGTAACGCACCGAGGAATGCAGCACCCGGTCGAGCACCATCACCCCCGCGTCTTCGTTGTACTCGTATTTGTTGGTGCTCCCTGCCGGGATCTCCACCAGGACGTGCACCAGACCGGGGGCGGGAGTGGCGGCCAGGCTGCGCAGATGCATCAGGCTTGCTGATCAGCGCTGCAGTGAGGTGGGGAAGGCCACCGGGGAGGGCTCCTGTCGGTCCCCCAGCACGCTGGCCAGCGGAACGGCCAGGCTCAGAAGGGCAATGGCCATGCCAGCCAGGACCCCCAGGGGCGAAGCCACCAGATCGGGGTCTCCAGAGGAGCCGGATTCAGGGCCGTTGGAGGAGAGGAGGATCCTGCGTCCGGGAGGCTCCTCTGCGCTTTCCACCTCGTCGGAACCCGTGGCTGGGCCGTTCGGCTCGGAGAGGATGGAAGGGGAACGAAGGGTCATGGGGGCCGGAGCCCCGGGGCGGCCGTCAGAACGGCGGACCCGGGAGACATCCGTAGATGATCTTGGGATAGCTCATTGTGCCAGCTCAGTGATCCCGTGGCGGGTTCGGTTCACCGATCTCAGCGCTGGAGGCAGATTCGCCTCAGGCTGCCGGCCGCGCCTGGGCGTGCTGACGGTGGGCGGCCAGGTCGGTGGGGCCGCCGTCGAGGGCGTCCAGGCGCTGGCGGATCGAGCGGAGTTCCTCCAGGATCGACATCAGAATCTGCTGGGTGGCGGTGGAGGGGGAGTTGAGCACCTCGACGGTCACCTCCTTGATCCGCAGCACGTCACGGGCGAAGCGGGCCACTTCGTTGGGGTGGAAGAGCAGCGGTTCCTTCTGATCGCTGCGGTATTCAGGGTTGAGCTTGCGGGCGTTGAAAGGGGGGTTGAGATTGCGGGGATCAGTGTTGGTGTAGCGGTACACCGAAGCGCGGGAACGATTGAGGGCTTTCTGTACATCCTCGATGCCGATCAGGGCCTCGGCCCCGCCATCGGCACCCTCCTCGCCGATCGGGCTCTGGTTGCGACTGCCGAACCCATCCAGGATCTCGTGAGCGACGCCGGTCGTGGCTGGAGCGATCGAACCAGAGGGCGCAAGCATGAGACGGTATTGGGACGGGCTGGAACGGAGCAGGGACGCTAGCAGAAGTTTCCCGCCCGCACAGATCGGTGCGGACACTCATTGCGGTCGCCGCCGCCACGGCGGGGCATCCTCCTGGGCGAGTGATAGCGTCCGCAGCCCCTGCCGTCCGCCTGTCCCATGCGCGTGTCCCGCCTGCTGCTGGTGACGCTCCGGGACGATCCCGCCGAGGCGGAGATTCCTTCCCACCGGCTGCTGCTGCGTGCGGGGTACATCCGCCGGGTGTCATCCGGGATCTACGCCTATCTGCCGCTGCTCTGGCGCGTGCTTCAGAAG
The DNA here is from genome assembly GCA_024958715.1 of Cyanobium sp. FGCU52. GTDB lineage: Bacteria > Cyanobacteriota > Cyanobacteriia > PCC-6307 > Cyanobiaceae > Cyanobium. The sequence goes on from JANWUS010000053.1 coordinate 87,435, forward strand.
ATCGCCGCGATCGTGCGCGAGGAGATGAACGCGGTCGGCGCCCTCGAGACCCTGCTTCCCCAGCTGCAACCGGCCGAGCTCTGGCGCCGCAGCGGTCGCTGGGCCGGCTACACCGCCGGCGAGGGCATCATGTTTCACCTCGAGGATCGCCAGGGGCGTTCGATGGGACTCGGTCCCACCCATGAGGAGGTGATCACCGACCTGGCGGCCGATCTCATCCGCTCCTACCGCCAGTTGCCGGCCTGTCTTTACCAGATCCAGACCAAATTCCGTGATGAGATCCGCCCTCGCTTCGGACTGATGCGCGGCCGGGAATTCATCATGAAGGATGCCTATTCCTTCCACGCTGACGAAGCCTGTCTCCGGCGCACCTACGAGGCGATGGATGGGGCCTATCGGCGCATCTTCGAGCGCTGCGGCCTGCGGGCGGTGGCCGTGGAAGCCGACAGCGGCGCCATCGGCGGCTCCGCCAGCCAGGAGTTCATGGTCACCGCCGACGCGGGCGAGGATCTGGTCCTCTCCAGTCCCGATGGCCGCTACGGCGCCAACCAGGAACGGGCGGTCTCCCTGCCGGCCGATTCTCTCCCCCTGGAGATCGGGGAATGCCGGGAGCTTGCCACCCCTGCCACCGCTTCGATCGAGGATCTCTGCGCCGGCCACGGCTTCGACCCCACCCAGACCGTGAAGGTGCTGCTGCTGCTGGCCCGCTTCGCCGATGGCAGCCTCCAGCCGCTGTTGGTGTCCCTGCGGGGCGATCAGCAGCTCAACGAGGTGAAGCTCGCCAATGCCGTGGCCTCACGCCATCCCCAGGCCGGTGGACTTCTCGACATCACGCCGCTGACCCCCGAGCAGGTGGAGGCCGAAGGGCTGGCGCCCCTTCCGCTCGGTTTCGTCGGTCCCCATCTGGATGATGCGGTGCTCAAGGGGTCCAGGCGCTGGCAGCCCCGGTTCCTGCGCCTGGCCGACACCACGGCGGTGGACCTGGCGCGCTTCGTCTGCGGGGCCAACGTGGTGGATCGCCATCTGGTGGGAGCGGCCTGGGGTGAGCTCACCCCCGCGCCGGAGGCGGTGGATCTGCGGGCGGCCCAGCCCGGGGACCGCTGCCTGCACGATCCTTCCCAGCGGCTGGAGGCTGCCCGCGGCATCGAGGTGGGGCACATCTTCCAGCTCGGCCGCAAATACTCCGAAGCCCTCGAGGCCCGCTTCACCACCGAGACCGGTGTGGACGAGGCCCTGTGGATGGGCTGCTATGGCATCGGCGTGTCCCGCCTGGCCCAGGCGGCGGTGGAGCAGCACCACGATGCGGCCGGCATCCGCTGGCCGGTGGCGATCGCCCCCTTCGAACTGCTGATCGTGATCGCCTCCGCCCAGGATCCGCTCCAGGTGTCCCTGGCCGAACAGCTCTACGAACGGCTCGGTGCAGCCGGTGTGGAGGTGCTGCTCGACGACCGCGATGAGCGGGCCGGTGTGAAGTTCAAGGACGCCGATCTCATCGGCATCCCCTGGCGCCTGGTGGTGGGCCGGGGCGCCGCTGAGGGCCGGGTGGAAGTGGTGGAGCGGGCGGTGGGCGAGCGCCGCGACCTGGAGGTCGACGCCGCCGTGGCCGAACTCACGGCGGCGATCGCCCGGCAGCGCTCCGGCCGGCCTGGGGTCTGAGCAGTTCCTAGGATCCCGGAAATCGCCTTCCTGCCATGCCCGCCCTCCTGCGACGGATCACCGCCTGGGCGGACGAGTGGCTGGGCCGGCGTCTGCCGGCGGCCCTGGTGGCCCTGGTGCTCGTGCTGTCGCTCGGCCTCACCGCCTGCGGCGACTCCAGCACCGGCCTGACCGGCAACTACGTGGATGACACCGTGAGCGTGGCCCGTTCCCTGCTGGGCACCATCGCCATGGCCGAGGACGACCCCGGACGCGGCGAGGCCGAGACCCAGGCCCGTGCCCTGATCAACGACTACACGGCCCGCTATCGCCCCCGCCGGGATGTGAACGGCCTCGGTTCCTTCACCACCATGCAGACGGCCCTCAACTCCCTGGCCGGTCACTACACCAACTACCCCAACCGCCCCCTCTCGGACGCCCTCCGCAGCCGGCTGGAGAAGGAGCTGCACCGGGCCGAGACCTCGGTGGTGCGCGGCGCCTGAGGCCGTGCTTCCGGGCGGTCCTTTGACGGATCGCCCCTTCGTCTGACAGGCTCTCGGATTGTGCTCAGAAGCGGCTGCGGGCCGCCGTGTCCTTGGCCAACGTTGTCGTCATCGGTGCACAGTGGGGCGACGAGGGGAAGGGAAAGATCACCGACCTGCTGAGCCGATCCGCCGACGTCGTGGTTCGCTATCAGGGCGGTGTGAATGCCGGCCACACGATCGTCGTCGATGACCGCGTTCTCAAGCTCCACCTGATTCCCTCGGGCATCCTCTACCCCGACACCGCCTGCCTGATCGGTTCGGGCACCGTGGTGGATCCGAAGGTGATGCTCGGCGAGATCGACACCCTGATCGATTTCGGCATCGATGTGTCGGGCCTGAAGCTGGCCACGACGGCCCACGTCACGATGCCCTACCATCGCCTGCTCGATCTGGCGATGGAGCAGCGCCGGGGCGATCGGCGCATCGGCACCACGGGCCGGGGCATCGGCCCCACCTATGCCGACAAGTCGGAGCGCAACGGTATCCGCGTGATCGACCTGCTCGATCCCGAGCGGCTGCGCGATCGTCTGCTGGGCCCGCTGGGCGAGAAGAACGACCTGATGCAGAAGGTCTACGGGCTCGACCCCCTGGATCCCGAAGAGGTGATCGAGGAGTACGCCGCCTATGGCCGCAGGCTGGCCCCCCACGTGGTGGACTGCACCCGCACCATTCACGAAGCGGCCCGGGCCCGCAAGAACATCCTGTTCGAGGGTGCCCAGGGCACGCTGCTCGATCTCGACCACGGCACCTATCCCTACGTCACCTCCTCCAATCCCGTGAGCGGCGGTGCCTGCATCGGGGCCGGGGTGGGACCCACCCTGATCGATCGGGTGATCGGCGTGGCCAAGGCCTACACCACCCGCGTGGGCGAGGGACCGTTCCCCACCGAACTGGAGGGCAGCCTCAACGACCACCTCTGTGACCGGGGCGGCGAGTTCGGCACCACCACCGGCCGCCGGCGTCGCTGCGGCTGGTTCGACGGGGTCATCGGCCGTTACGCGGTGGAAGTCAACGGGCTCGACTGCCTGGCGATCACCAAGCTCGACGTGCTCGACGAACTCGATGAGATCCAGGTGTGCGTGGCCTACGAGCTCGACGGCCGCCGGATCGAGCACTTCCCCAGCAGCGCCGAGGACTTCGCCCGCTGCCAGCCGATCTATGAATCCCTCCCCGGCTGGCAGTGCTCCACCGCCGACTGCCGCAGCCTCGACGACCTGCCCGCCACCGCCATGGCCTACCTGCGCTTCCTCGCGGAGCTGATGGAGGTGCCGATCGCCATCGTCTCCCTCGGGGCCCAGCGGGATCAGACGATCGTGGTGGAAGATCCGATCCACGGTCCCAAGCGGGCGCTGCTCAGCGTCTGAACGCTCCCTCCCCATGACCCCAGCAGCCCCCAAGAGCCTGGACGTCGTCGGCATCGGCAACGCCATCGTCGACGTGCTCGTGCAGGCCGACGACGCCTTTCTCGATGATCACGGCCTGACCAAGGGCACCATGGCCCTGATCGACGAGGCCCGGGCGGAGCGCCTCTACGCCGCCGTGGGCCCGGGTCTGGAAACCTCCGGCGGATCCGCCGCCAACACCCTGGCGGGCATCGCCCAGCTCGGCGGCCGGGCCGGTTTCATCGGCCGCGTCCGCGACGACCAGCTCGGGGCGATCTTCAGCCATGACATCCGCTCGGTCGGTGCACGCTTCGACACCCCCGCTGCCAGCACCGGCCCCTCCACGGCCCGCTGCCTGATCCTGGTCACCCCGGATGCCCAGCGCACCATGTGCACCTATCTGGGCGCCTCGGTGCAACTCGATCCCGACGACCTCGATCTCGATCTGGTGCGCCAGGCCCGCGTGCTCTACCTGGAGGGCTACCTCTGGGACAGTCCCGAGGCCCAGCGGGCGTTCGTGGCGGCCGCCGAGGCGGCCCGGGAGTCGGGAGGGGAGGTGGCCCTGTCCCTGTCGGATGCCTTCTGCGTGGATCGCCATCGCGACAGCTTCCGCGAGCTGGTCGACGGCCACGTCGACATCCTGTTCGCCAACGAGATGGAGATCACCTCGCTCTACAAGGCCGACAGCTTCGAGCAGGCCGCCGCCGAGGTGCGGGGGCGCTGCCGGATCGCCGCCCTCACCCGCAGCGAGCTGGGTTCGCTGGTGCTGGCGGGAGAGGAATCGATCCCGATCGATCCCTTCCGCCTGGGCGAGCTGGTGGACACCACCGGGGCTGGTGATCTCTATGCGGCAGGTTTCCTGCACGCCTACACCAGGGGCCAGGATCTCGAGAGCTGCGGCCGGCTCGGCTCCCTCTGCGCCGGCCAGGTGGTCACCCAGCTCGGCCCCCGTCCCCAGGGCTCGCTGCGCCAGCTGATCGAGCGGCATCTCGACTGAGGGCGACCACTTCGCCGGCGCACCACCGTCCGTAACTGCCTGCGGCCGAGGCCCGCCAGTGAATCCATTCCGGGACCTCGTAGCTGTGCAGGTCCCGCACGGCCTTCTCCAGGGCCGGCAGGCACTCCGGGGTGGTCTTCAGCAGCAGCTGCACCTCCTCGCTGCGCTCGATCCGGCCCTGCCAGCGGTAGAGCGAGCGCACCGGCATCAGAGCCACGCAGGCCACCAGACGCCGGTCCAGCAGGGCGGCCGCCAGGGACTCGGCCCGTGCTCCATCCGCTTCGGTGGTGAGCACGATCTCCAGAGGCTGTTCCGTGCCGGAGCCATCCATGGCGTCCCCTCAGGCGCGCTCCGAGCTTCCCACGTGTGCCAGCAGCTCGGCCAGCGGCAGGATCCTCACCCCCTGCGGCTCATGGGGCCTTCGCAGCAGCCGCAGCTCAAGGCCCTGGTCATGGCAGATCCGCCGCCAGAGAGCTTCGGTGGCCCCCCCGGACTGGCGGCAGAGCACGGCGTTGATCCGCCACTGCCGGCAGAGGGCCGCTTCGATCCGGCCCTCGCCGCCGGGGCGCAGGCAGGCCACCCGTTCGGGGGCCAGACCCGCCGCCATGGCGATCCGCAGCGCCGTGGGATCGGGCAGCAGCCGGGCGTGGTGAATCGCCCCGGGGCTGCGGCGCACCGCCAGCGCCAGATGGCGGGCGCCGATCGCCAGCAGCAGCCGCTCGCCGCGGGCGGTGCAACCCTCCAGGTCCGCCAGATCGTTCAGCAGCAGCGCCTCCTCCAGGGGGTCGAGGGGGCGCCCCAGCCGCAGCAGCGGTTGGCGGCGACGCCTGCACACGGCAGCCAGGGCCGCGCTGATGCCGGTGGCGAACGGATGGCTGGCATCCACCACCCAGGCAAAGGGATCAGCGGCGCGCTCCGCCGCCGCCAGCTCCCGTTCCACGCCCTGCTCCGGCGTCAGGCCCTCGCCCTCGCCGATGGCCCCCACCGCCACATGGAGGCCTGGGGCGTGGCGGTAGGCCCGGGCGGCCGCCTCTCCCACCACGCTCAGGCGCAGGCGCCAGCCCCTCGCCAGCAGCGCCTCGGCCAGCAGCGGCCCTTCGCCTGTGCCGGCGATCAGCCACAACCGCCCGCTTGGCTGGTGTTCGGGGGAGCCTTGCATCAGGATGGGCCGGCGAAACCGATGGACGGGGCGTGAATCACTGCTTGCTCGAGGTGGAGGTGCTGGAGGCTCCCCAGATCCGCTACACCCAGGACAACCAGACGCCCGTGGCCGAGATGACCGTGCGGTTCGACGGCCTGCGGCCTGAGGATCCCCCGGGGCAGCTGAAGGTGGTGGGTTGGGGCAACCTCGCCCAGGATCTCCAGAGCCGGGTGCAGGTGGGTCAGCGGCTGGTGCTGGAGGGCCGGTTGCGCATGAACACCGTGACCCGTCAGCAGGATGGGGTGAAGGAGAAGCGGGCCGAGTTCACCCTGGCCCGCCTCCACCCCCTGGCCGGCTCCGCTGGTGCCGGGCCTGCCGCCGCTCCGCCGCCCGCACCCTCCCCCGGCAGCGCTCCCCGCCGAGCCCCTGCCGGGCCCCCGATCCGCACCTCCGCGCCTCCCGCGGCGGCGGCTCCCGCTCCTGCGCCCGCGGCCACCGTCTGGAACAGCGGGCCCCTCGTAGAGCAGGACCTCCCCGACGACGACGAGATCCCGTTCTGAACCCTGGGGCAGCCGCACCGGCGGGGCCGCTTCAGGACGGTCCGAGGCGATCGCCCACCTGCTCCAGCAGCTGGCCCAGTTCCCGCTCCAGGGCCGCCAGATCCAGGCGCCACTCCGACCAGCGTCCGCTGTCGAGCTGGCGCAGCAGCCAGAGACGGTCCTGCCGCAGCTGCTCCAGCAGTTCCACGGTGCCGAGGGCGGCGGCTTCCTCGGCGGGGGAGGGCGTCGGGGTCATCGTGGCGATCGGCAGTCATTCCCATCCTGCCCGGCGCTGCAGGAGGATGGGACGATGCACTCCTTCCGTCCCTCCGCCCTGCTGTCCCCCGGCAGCCTGGTGACCCTGGCGGGCGCGGCCCTCACCGTGGTGGGATCCGTGGCCTACCTCGGCGACAACGCCAACCTCAGCCTGCCCACCATCTTCTACGGGATCCCGATCCTGCTGGGCGGTCTGGCGCTCAAGTCTTCTGAGTTGCCGCCCCCTGGGCGTCTCACGCCGCCGGCAGCCCTGCGCACGTTGCGCGAGCGCCCGGAGAGCGAGAGCCTGCGCAAGCTGCTCGCTGATGTCAGCCGCTGGCGCTACGGCCAGAAGGCCCATCTCGAGAGTTCGCTCGAAGCCCTCAAGCTCTGGGACGAGGACGATCCGCCCCAGCTGGTGGAGGTGGAGGAGTTCGATCACCAGGGCGGCTATGGGCTGCGGCTCACCTTCGATCTCCATGGCGTGGCTGCGGAGCGCTGGCAGCAGCGGCGGGAGCGCCTGGGGCGCTTCTTCGGCCCAGGCCTCGAGGCGCTCCTGGAGGAGCCCGCCCCCGGCCGCCTCTGCCTCGTCCTGCAGCCGCTGTCCGCCCCCTCTGCCGTCGCCCCATGACCTCCGACCTGCTCGTCAGCCAGGCCGACAGCCTGAGGGTCTCCGTACTGAGCGAGGCCCTGCCCTACATCCAGCGTTTCGCCGGCCGGCGGGTGGTGGTGAAGTACGGCGGAGCCGCGATGGTGCGGGAGGATCTGCGCGACGCCGTCTTCCGCGACCTGGCGCTGCTGGCCTGCGTGGGCGTCCAGCCGGTGGTGGTGCACGGCGGCGGCCCCGAGATCAACCAGTGGCTCTCCCGCCTGGCGATCGAACCCCAGTTCAGCGGCGGCCTGCGGGTCACCGATCCCCTCACCATGGACGTGGTGGAAATGGTGCTGGTGGGCCGGGTGAACAAGCAGATCGTCAACGGTCTGAACCGCGTGGGCGGCAAGGCCGTGGGGCTGTGCGGCAGCGATGGCGGCCTGGTGCAGGCTCGCCTCTGGGGCGACGGCTCCCATGGCCTGGTGGGGGATGTGGCGGCTGTGGAGCCCGGCGTGCTCGCTCCGCTGCTCGATGCCGGCTACATCCCGGTGATCTCGAGCGTGGCTCCCGATGCCGAGGGCCAGGCCCACAACATCAATGCCGACACCGTGGCCGGCGAACTGGCGGCGTCGCTGCAGGCCGAGAAGCTGATCCTGCTCACCGACACCCCCGGCATCCTGCGGGATCGGCAGGATCCCGCCTCCCTGATCCGCCAGCTCACCCTCTCCGAGGCCCGCGGGCTGATCGCCGAGGGCGTGGTGGAGGGGGGCATGACCCCCAAGACCGAATGTTGCATCCGCGCCCTGGCCCAGGGCGTGGCGGCTGCCCACATCGTCGATGGACGGGTGCCCCACTCGCTGCTGCTCGAGGTGTTCACCGATGCCGGGATCGGCACGATGGTGGTCGGCAGTCCCGCCCGACTGGCCGGCTGAGGCTCCGATGGGAGAGCCGCCTGCGGTGGACGATCCCCTGGCGGCCGCCCGCCGGGCCCTGGAGCGGGGAGAGTACGGACGGGTCCTGAGCCTGCTCGAGCCGATTGCCGCGCAGCACGGCCCCGCCACCTCCCTGGGGGCGGGGGTGAGGCTGCTGATGGCCACGGCCCTGATGGGCCAGGGGGAGGGGGAGCGGGCTGCCGCCTGCTGCCGTGCCCTGCAGGGCAGTCCCGATGCCGTCCTGCGGGCCCGGGCGAGGGAGCTGCTGGAGGTGCTGGAAGCTCCCGTGCTCAGGCGCCCCCGGGACTGGTCTCTCACCCTTCCTGAGCTCGGGAACGATGGAGCCTTCGAGGCCGTCGGTCGGGCTGGGGTCAGGCGGCGCCGTCCCCAGCCGCCGCCGGAGCCGCCGCCGGCACCGGTGGGCACCACCCGCCCCCCCTGGGGCTTTGCCGGTCTGGCGGTGCTGCTCCTGGCCCTGGTGCTGCTGGCGTCCCTGCTGGGGGGCTGCATGGAGGTCCGCACCGACCTCCACTTCCAGGGTCCCGGCCGCCTGCAGGTGAGCCATGGTCTTGCGAGCGCCAGCGGTCACCCCACGCCCTGGCAGCAGCGCCTGGCCCAGGCCCTCGGACCCAAGGGCTTCCGCCCGAGCGAGCGCGCTCCTTCCGCAGCGCCGGGCTCGGTGGAACTGCGCACCGCCGTGCTGCCGGCCGACCAGGCGATCGCCGCCCTCTCGGCGAGCCTGAAGGCGGCCGCGGGCTTGGCCGGGCTCGACCTCCCGCCCCCGGTGATCGAGCTGCAGGAGCGCAACTGGCTGGTGGGCGTGCGGCAGAACATGCGGATCGAGCTCGACCTGGCGGAGGTGCCGGCCCTGCCCGGCCTGGACCTGAGCTGGCGGCTGCGGCCCCTGGCGCCTTCTGCCGTTCGCCGGGCCGAGCCCCTGCCCGTGCGGGTCGAGCCGCGGATCGGCAGCAGGGAGCCTGCCGTGCTCTGGCCGCTCGCTCTCGGCCATCGGAACAGGCTCGAACTGAACGTCTGGCGGTGGAGTCCCCTGGGGCTGGGGGGCCTGGCCATCGCCGCGGTGCTGGCTCTGGTGCTTGCGCTGCAGCGCCTGCGATGGCGCCTCGGTTTCGGTCCGCCCGAACTGCCGGCCTGAGCGGGCAAGTTCGCTCCCCACGCCCTTCAGGGACTCAAAGGGCGAGGGGATCGGGATCGATGGCCAGGCTCACCCCGCGCGGCAGCATCGCCCGCAGCTCCGCTTCCGCCGGCAGGGGCAGCGGGCACCCGGTGGCCGCGCCGCCGGCGGGTGCAGGGCCGTGGAGCAGCAGCTGCCAGCGGCTGCGGCCGGCCACCCGGGCCACCGGGGCCGGTGCGGGCCCGATCAGCATCCAGCCCGCGGCGTCCAGCTGGGGTCGGATCCGCTCCGCCAGGGTCGCAGCCGCGGTCGCCGTGGCGCTGGCCGTGGGTCCTGCCAGCCGCAGCAGGCAGGCCCGGCTGAAGGGCACCAGTCCCCCATGGCGCCGCAGGGCGAGCTCCTCCTCCAGGAAGCGCTCGTAGCGCCCGTCCACCAGATGGCGCAGCACCGGGTGTTCCGGGCAGTAGGTCTGCACCAGCACCTCACCCGGTCGCTCGCCCCGCCCGGCACGGCCCGCCAGCTGCAGCAGCAGTTGCAGGCACTGTTCGCCGGAGCGCAGATCGGGTCGGTGCAGGAGTCCGTCGGCCGCCAGCACGGCGGCCAGGGTCACCCGGGGCAGATCCATCCCCTTGGCGAGCATCTGCGTGCCCACGAGCACGTCGGCCTCCCCGGCGGCGAAGCGCTCCAGCAGCCGCCGATGCCCGTCGCGGCCGCGCGTGGTGTCGTGGTCGAACCGCAGCAGGCGCAGGTCCCTGAGCTCCCCCGCCAGCTGCTCCATCACCCGCTGGGTTCCGGCCCCGAACGGCTTGAAGGCCGTGGAGCCGCAGTGGCCGCAGCGCTCGCCAGGCTCCTGGCGGTGATCGCACCAGTGGCAGCGGAGCCACTCCCTGCCGCTGCCGTGGCGATGCACCGTCAGGGCGACGTCGCAGTGGGGGCAGAGCACCGCCTCCCCGCAGCTGCGGCAGCTGAGGAAGGAGTGGTACCCCCGTCTCGGCACGAGAACCACCGCCTGTTCGCCCCGTTCCTGCAGCCGCTCCAGGCGGCCCATCAGGGCGCGGCTGATCAGCCGCCGATGGCCTTCCGCCAGCTCCTGGCGCATGTCCACCAGACGCACGTCCGGCAGGGGCCGGGAGCCGATGCGCTCCGGCAGCCGCAGCAGGCGGGTGTCGCCCTCAGGCCCGCGACAGGCCAGCCAGCTCTCCAGCGACGGGGTAGCGCTGCCCAGCAGCAGCCGGGCGCCGCTGCGCAGCGCCCGCTGCCGGGCCACGTCGCGGGCGTGGTAGCAGGGCATCGGACTCTCCTGCTTGTAGGCGCTGTCGTGCTCCTCATCCAGCACGATCAGGCCCAGGGGGTCCAGGGGCAGGAACACCGCCGACCGGGTGCCCACCGCCACCAGGGTGCCTCCATCGGTGGCAGCCTCGAGACAGCGGCGCCAGGTTTCCACCCGTTGGCCATCCGAGAGCCCGCTGTGGTACTCCACCACCGCATCGCCGAAACGGGCCCGGCAGCGATCGAGCAGCTGGGGAATCAACCCGATCTCCGGCGCCAGGATCAGCACGCTGCGGCCGGCCTGCCGTTCGCGCGCGGCCGCCTGGAGGTACACCTCGGTCTTGCCGGCACCGGTCACGCCCCACAGCAGCAGGGCGGAGCCGGCCGCAGCCGCGTCGATCGCTGCCAGCGCGCGTTCCTGGTCCGGGGTGAGCCGGCGGGGCCCCTCTGCCGGGGGGCCGACGCCCGCCGCCGTTCCAGGCGGCCTGGGTGCGGGGGAAGCCACCCGCAGCGCCTCCCGCCTCAGCAGACCCTGCTCCTCGAGGGCGAGGATCACTCCCCGTCCGTAGCCGTCGACCTGCACGAGATCCTTGAGCAGGCGCCGGTCGCCGTGGCGTCGCAGGTGGTCCAGCAGATTCCGTTGCCGAGGCGTGAGGGAGGCCTCATCACCCCTGCCCTCCACGCGATGCAGGCACCACTGGCGGCGGCCTGGCCTGGAGCTGGGGCGTTGCCCCAGCCAGCCGGGCGGCAAAGCACTGCGCAGGGTGCGGAACAGCCCCGTATGACAGGCAGCGGCAACGTCACGGATGAGGTCCTGCCAGGCTGTGCCCACCGCGGCGTGCTGCAGAACCGCATCAAGGGGCAGCATCCTCTTCTCCGCGAGGTCGTGAGGCAGCCGTTCCCGATGCCCGACCACCAGGCCGCTGTGGCGGCGCCCCTGCAGACGGACGCTCACCAGATCCCCGACGCTTGCGCCGCCGTCCGGCAGGTTGGCGTAGGTGAAAGTCTGGCCTTCGGGGCCCGCATCCAGCCACACCTCAACCCAGGGGGCGAGGGGAGCCTCCCCCACGGCGCTCAGATCGGGGTGGGCCAATCTTGCAAAGGTCTCATCGGATTCCTAGAATGCGGGAGTTGGACAGTCCGAAAGGCTGTCGTCGGAACCGGACAGAGTTCCGTCCAGAGGGAAGACCCGTCGAGTTCGCCAGGGATTCTGCATCCCACCGGCCCTCCGGTCTGCGACCACCCCTGACATCGCTGTCGCGGCTGCCCTCGCGGCCAGGCTCATCGAACGTCGTCACACCCGTCTCCGCCCCCTCCCGGTCCGGAGCCGTTCCCTCTCTCCTTGTCCATCCATTCGTTCCATCGCCTTCGGCGTGCCCGTGGCTGGCCCCCGCGTGGGCAGAGTCCGCCTGGGTGATCGAAGGTGCTGCCGGAGTGCCTGCATGTCCCCCCGCTCCCGGCAGCCCCCCGTTGGCCCCTAGGCGGGCCGTGCCTTTCCTTCCCGTCCCTGCCTCCTTCCCTGCCCCCGTCCCTCGGTCCCTGCCCATGAGCCCTGCCGCCGTCACCGCCAGCGCCAAAGAGGTGAAGTCGTCCGCCGCAGCCACGCCGGCGGCCCCCGTCGCCAAGGCCCAGTCCTCTGCTCCGGAGATCCTCGCCACCGTCTCCAGTTCGGGTGAGGTCAAGCCCCTGAAGGCAACCCGCTCCCCGCGCGCGTCAGCAGCCGCCGATGCGGCGTCAGAGGCCACGGCACCCAAGCCCAAGGCGAAGGCGAAGGCGAAGCCCAAGGCGGCGAAGGTGACCGCGCCTGCCGATCTCGATGCTGCCGCCGACGACCTGCTGGCGGCGGCCGCGTCACAGGCTGGCGATGAGGAGGCGGGTGCCAAGGAAGCCAAGAACGCCAAGGCGCTCGCCAGCATCAAGGTCGGACCGAAGGGTGTCTACACCGAGGACTCGATCCGGGTCTACCTCCAGGAGATCGGCCGTATCCGGCTGCTGCGGCCCGACGAGGAGATCGAACTGGCCCGTAAGATCGCCGACCTGCTGCAACTCGAGGAGAAGGCAGCCGAATTCGAGGCCGACAAGGGTCACTTCCCCGATACCAAGGAGTGGGCGGCACTCTTCGACATGCCGCTCATCAAGTTCCGGCGGCGCCTGATGCTCGGTCGACGGGCCAAGGAGAAGATGGTTCAGTCCAACCTTCGTCTGGTGGTCTCGATCGCCAAGAAGTACATGAACCGGGGTCTTTCCTTCCAGGACCTGATCCAGGAAGGCAGTCTCGGTCTGATCCGCGCCGCGGAGAAGTTCGATCACGAGAAGGGCTACAAATTCTCCACCTATGCCACCTGGTGGATTCGCCAGGCCATCACCCGTGCCATCGCCGACCAGAGCCGCACCATCCGGCTTCCTGTCCACCTGTACGAGACCATCTCCCGCATCAAGAAAACCACCAAGACCCTCTCCCAGGAGTTCGGGCGGAAGCCCACCGAGGAGGAGATCGCCGAAAGCATGGAGATGACGATCGAGAAGCTCCGCTTCATCGCCAAGTCAGCCCAGCTCCCGATCTCGCTGGAAACGCCTATCGGCAAGGAGGAGGATTCGCGCCTCGGTGATTTCATCGAGGCCGATATTGAGAATCCTGAGCAGGATGTGGCCAAGAACCTTCTGCGTGAAGACCTGGAAGGTGTCCTCGCCACCCTCAGTCCTCGCGAACGCGATGTGCTCCGCCTGCGTTACGGTCTGGACGACGGCCGCATGAAGACCCTCGAAGAAATCGGCCAGATCTTCGATGTCACTCGGGAACGGATTCGTCAGATCGAAGCCAAGGCCCTGCGGAAGCTGCGCCACCCCAACCGCAACGGTGTGCTCAAGGAATACATCAAGTAGTCGTGATGGGAGGCGGAATGTTCCGCCTCGCGCTCGATTTCTAAGCTTAGCCGCAAGGATGTAGATTTTCAAGGCTGGTTTGCCTTTTTTTCTCTGTGGTGATCAACAGGAAAACGCTTCCAGTCTTCGACTGTCGAGGTTCAAAGCAGAGCATGTTGGGATGAGCTTGACGTAGTTTTCGCTGGACTTCCATGTTCTCTCCCAGCCCGAGGACCGGCAGCTCCTCGCTTGTGTCTGTACCGTCCCGATAGGGCTTGAGAACTGCGGGATCAAAGTACTTTGAGATTCTCTCGGGGCTGCTGGTAGTGCGACATCCTCTGCTGCAAAGCTCAGTTCGATTAACCGTAAGTGCTAACGCCTTATAATTCATCATCGGCATCGTCTTCTTCTGCAGTTCGTTCACCGAATCTGCTAGCAGGGCTAGGAGAATCGTTGCCAGTAGTGCTCTGCCTGCCCATGCCCAGGCGTGTGTCGCCCGACTATGGATCAGGAGGGCAAGATCTCCCATCAGAAAAGCGGTAGCGGGGATGGCTACCACATAGTTCCTGGCGGTGGAGATCGGTCGTATGAGATCCACGCCGACCATCAGGATCGCAAACACACCAAGGACATTGAGCAGATGGCTGATCTCTCCCATTATCTCGGGGTAGTTGCTGTTGGCTCGTTGACACAGCTTGAGAAATCGGTGCCTCAGGCCGGGAAACAGCAGGGCGATGCAACCCGCTGTGCATAGAAGCAGAACGGTCTGAATTCCCACGATCGGCATCACACCTGCAAGGTATTTCTCAAGTGTGCCTATAACTGGAGTTACGTCTATCCACTGGACCCTGTCCAGGCGCTTGCCTGCCGGTCCCGTAAGGACGAGATGAAGCAGCGGCCAGATCTGCAGGACCCCCATCAGAGCGAGAGCGGCTGTCGTTCTGCCGCGGAAGGCGTGTCTCCGCAGATCAATCAGCAGGATCACGACCGCGAAGAGGTAGCCGAAGTAGTGAGAGAGTGAAAGGCCTAAGCTTGAAAGGGTATAGAAGCCAACCAGCGGCGTGGATGATCTGTACTGGGATCCATCAGAGATACGCGGGGGCAGGGCTAGGCTGCAACCGGTGAGACAGGTTGCCCAGAACATGGTTAAAGCATAGTTTCGGGCCTCCTGGGCATGCCCCACGAAACCTGGGCTCAGTCCAAGGAAAAGAATGGTCACGATAGTGCGCAGCGGCGATCCAAGACCCCGGAAGAGGAACGCTGCGATCAGGGTGAACAGGGCGAACAGCAGGCTCAGGGAGCGATGGCCCAGTTCGCTCGGACCTGTGAACGACACCCATCCCTTGAGCAGAATTCCATAAAGAGGCGGCGCAGTGTCGGGGAGGATCCAGTGCTGGAGCAGGCCGCTCCAGCTGTCGGCGATTGCTGCGGCGCTAAACAGCTCGTCTTTCCAGAACGAGTAGTTGGTGGTGGCGCGCCATCCCGCCAAGGCCATCAGCAGGCCGATGAGCAGAGCAATCACACCGGCCCATGCCAAGGAGTGGCGTGACAGGCCTACAGCTGTGTTTCGTTCAGTCGCCATGACCACGCATTCTGCCCCCGATGATCCGCATGGTTCAAACCAGCCCAGCATCCACTCTCTTCGACCTGCACCTGGGCCTTGAGTAGGGTGCCCAGGCCGACGGCGCTCGGCACTGATCCTCTCCCGCCTCTGTCTGTCCAGTGCCGATGCCCTCATCAGCCCGGCTTTCGGTCGTTCTGCCCACCTACAACGAGCGGGACAACATCGAGCCCCTGCTGGCGCAGTTGTTGCCGTTGCGAGAAGGGTACGACCTCGAGATTCTGGTGGTCGATGATGACTCGGCCGATGGCACCGCTGAGCTGGTGCGCGATCTCGCCCATCACGAGCCCTGCCTGCGCCTGATCCGGCGGGTCGGTCGGGCCGGTCTGGCCAGCGCCATCAAGGAGGGTCTGCTCGATGCCACCGGTGATCTTGCGGTGGTGATGGACAGTGACGGTCAGCACGAACCCGCGAGCGTCCGCCGGGCCCTCGAGAGCCTGCAGGCCGGCTCCTGCGATCTGGTGATCGGCACTCGCTTCCATCCCGAGGCCTCGATCCTCGGCCTGAGCGGCCGGCGGGAGACGGGATCCACCTGGGCGAACCGGGCCGCCCGCTTCAGCCTGCCGCGGGTCTATGCCCCCCTCACCGACCTGATGAGCGGTTTCCTGGCGCTGCGTCTGGACACCGTGCTCCCGCTGGTGCGGCGGGTGGATGTCAACGGCTTCAAGTTTCTCTATGAACTGCTGGCGGTGAGCCGGGGGCGGCTGCGCGTCCAGGAGATTCCTCTCACCTTCCAGCCCCGCACCCGAGGAGCTTCCAAGCTCGATGTGGCGATCTTCTGGGATTTCCTGATCTCGATCCTCCACAGCCTCAGCCTGAGGGTTCTGCCCCGGCGGGCGATCAGCTTCGGACTGGTGGGCGTGCTGGGGGTGCTGGTGCAGCTGATGGTCTGCCAGCTGCTGATGGCGGGCACCGGCCTGGCCTTCAAGCAGGCTCTGCCGTTCGCGGTGGTCACGGCGGCCACCTCCAACTACCTGGTCAACAATGCCCTCACCTTCCGCTTCCAGCGCCTGCAGGGTCTGGGGCTGCTGGTCGGCCTGCTGAAGTTCCTTTTGGTGGCTTCCCTGCCGGTGCTGGCGAACGTGGGCCTGGCCTCCGCCTTCTACAGCTTCGTGGCGAAGGACACCCTCTGGGCCCAGCTCGCCGGAATCCTGGTGGTGTTCGTGTGGAACTACGCCGCCTCGTCCCGGCTGGTCTGGAACAGCCCCTGAATCCACCTCACGCCCTGCTCCCGGACCCTCCGATGGCGGCACCGAGACCTAGGGTCCTGGCTGCCTCGAGCCGGTGATCCGCTTCGATGAATCTCCCACCGGATCCGTCCGCACCTGCAGACTCCCCGCGCCTGGGGGCGCTCCTCCTGCTGGTGCTGATCTGCTGGATCGCCTTCTTTCAGGGGCTCGGCAGTCTCGGGCTGATGGACAAGACCGAGGCCCTTTTCGTGGAGGTGGCCCGGGGGATGGCCGACAGCGGCGACTGGATCACCCCGCGCTGGAACGGGGAGACCTTCTTCGACTATCCGGTCTGGGGCTACTGGATGGTGGCCCTGAGTTTCCGGCTGTTCGGCCCGTACGAGTGGGCGGCCCGGGTGCCGGCAGCCCTGTCCGCCACCCTCACCGTGCTGGCGCTCTTCGCCCTGCTGCTGCGGCTGGCACCTCCCGGCGAGCGCGAGCGCAGGGTCGTCGCCCGCGCGTTGCTCGGGTCCACGGTGCTCGCCCTCTCGCCCGGCTGGGTGGGCTGGGGCCGCTCCTCGGTCACCGACATGTTCCTGTCGAGTGCCATCGGCCTGGCCCTGTTCTGTTTCCTGCTGGCCCACTTCGCAGCTGAGGGTTCCGGGGAGCGCGCTCTTGGCCACGCCGGCATGGCCGTCTTCGCCGGGATCGCGGTGCTGGCCAAGGGACCGGTGGGGCTGCTGCTGCCGGGCCTGGTGATCGTGATCTATCTGCTGCTGCGGGGTCGCCTGCTGATCACCCTCCGCCAGACACCCTGGCTGCCGATGGCCGCCCTGTTCCTCGGCGTCGCGGTTCCCTGGTACGCGTTGGCAACGAAGGTCAACGGCGGCGAGTTCCTCGCCCGCTTCCTGGGGTTCAGCAACCTGGAGCGGTTCACCTCGGTGATCTACGACCACCCCGGCCCCCCCTGGTTCTATCTGCCCTGGGTGCTGATCCTTCTGCTCCCCTGGTCGTTGTTCCTGCCGGTGGCGGTGGCCAGGATCCTGCCCCGTGGCCGCGCCGGCTGGACCGCGTGGCGTCAGAGACCCCCGGAACCCTCCGATCTCCCCCTGTTCGCCCTGGTCTGGCTGGTGGTGGTGGTGGTGTTCTTCTCCTCCGCCGCCACCAAGCTTCCCGGCTACATCCTGCCGGCGGTGCCGGGGGGTGCCCTGCTCGTGGGTCTGTTCTTCCGCCCCTTTCCCCCGGCCGTTGCCGGCGTTGCAGGCATCCCTCCGGCAGGCGCCGGTATTCGCATCACCGGCTGGGTGAACGCCCTGCTGCTCGCCCTGATGGCTGGGGCTGCCGCCGTCGCTCCACGGCTGGCCGGTGGGGATCCCTCCCACCCCGGCTTCGCCGAAGCCGTGGCTGCCTCGGGCCTCCCCACCACGCTGGCGCTGGTGCTGGCGGCCGCCGCCGTTGCGGTGGCGGGCCTGCTGGCAACGGGAGGGCCTAAGGGGCTGGGCCGCCTCTGGGGGCCCAACGCCGCCGCCATGCTGGCGGTTCTGGCTGTGGTCGCCCCGGGCGTTGGCGTGCTGATCGATCGGGAGCGGCAGCAACCCGTCCGCGACCTTGCACGCCTGGCCGGCCAGCAGGCCCGAGGGGATGAGCCCTTGCTGGTGGTGGGTTACAAGCGCTACAGCGTCTTGTACTACAGCGGCCGGCCCGTTCTGTTCGTCTCCGGGCCCGACCGTGCTCGCCGAGCCCTCGACGAGCGCCCGGGTTCCCCGCCCTCCACCCTGCTGCTGCTCGGCAGCGATGCCGAACTGAAGGACTTCGGCCTGGGTGAGGAACAGGGGAGCACCCTCGCCCGCCGCGGCAGCCACCGGCTGGTGCGGCTTCCCGCCGCAAGCCTCCCGGAGGAGGACGAGCGTTGAAGGCACGGCCGTTTTCCCTCCTGGCCCGGTTCCCGGCACTCCTGCGGGACTGGCTGCGGGCACTGGGCTGGGCCCGGCTGGCGTTCGCCACCCTGTTCGCGGTGGCCATGGCCGGCTTCGGCCCCCAGCTGGCGGAGGTGCGCCATCCCCCCTTCGATGAGTCCGTGCTCACCTGGGTGCACGAACACATCCCTCCCGCCTTCGGTCGGTTCCTGCTGCTGGTGTACCAGGCCAGCGGCGTGCACGTGACGGTCGTGCTGGTGCTGGCCGTGCTCGGCTTTCTCACCTGGCGCCGGTTGTGGCCCGAACTGGTCTGCCTGGTGATCGGCACCGGCGGCATCCTGCTGATCGTGGACCGCTGGCTCAAACCCCTGTTCGATCGCCGCCGTCCCAGCGACCGGCTGCTGGAGGACATCAGCGGCCGCAGCTTTCCCAGTGGCCATGCCGCCGGTTCGGTGGTCTTCTATTTCCTGGCCTGCACCCTGATCTCCGCCCACTATCCCCACCTTCGCCGCCCCCTCTACCTCGCCTCGGCCTGCTGGGTGGCCCTGGTCTGGCTCAGCACTCTGTACTGCCGTGCTCACTGGCTCACCGACCTCGCCGCTGGCGCCGGCCTGGGCTTCGTCTGGCTGAGCTTCTGTCTGGCGGGCTTCTCGGTGTGGGAGGCACGCTCCGGACGGCGCCACCGCGCCTGATCCCCGGCCCCGAGCCCCGCTCCTGCATCCTGGTGGCAGCCCGCAGAATGCTCTCCATGACGGCCACCCCCGCCCCCGACCTTTCCGATCTGGCCGGTCTCTGTGGCCTGCGTTCCGCACCGGAGCTGGACGGGGCTCTTCGCCAGCACCTGCGCTCCCAGCTGCAGGAGCGGCTGGCGGCCTGCACCTGGTTCACCGTGGGGATCATGGCCGGCTCCGCCGAGGCTGCCGTTGCGGCCCTGCGGGCCACGGAGCAGGCGCTGGCCTGGACGCCGCTGGCGGCCGATCTGGCGGGCCCCGCGCCCGAGATGGTGGAGGGTCCGGTGTTCCTCAAGGGCAACCAGCGCAACGGTCGCTTTCTGCTCCGCGCCGAGGCCGGCCTTGGCGAGGGGATCCTGATCACCGGCCACAACCCTGAGGACCCTGCCGTGGAGGACACCTGGGGCCCGCTGCCGCTGGATTTCTTCGGCGTCTGAAGCCGCGCCTGCCCTGGGCTGCCGATCGGCTCATCACTTCGGCTGATCACGACTTGCCGAGGCCGGTCCGGCCCGGTCCGACGGCTATCTAGTCTGAGCGGCTGTGATTCGGCAGCCCTCCTGCCCCCCGAGCACCCCGATGGCCGGTTCCCATCTGCGCATCGCCTCCCGCCGCAGCCAGCTGGCCATGGTCCAGACCCACTGGGTGCGCGATGAACTGGGCAAGGCGCACCCCGGGCTGGAGATCAGCATCGAGGCCATGGCCACCCAGGGGGACAAGATCCTCGACGTGGCCCTGGCCAAGATCGGCGACAAGGGCCTGTTCACCAAGGAGCTGGAGGCTCAGATGCTGGTCGACCGGGCCGACATCGCCGTTCACAGCCTCAAGGACCTGCCCACCAACCTGCCCGAGGGGCTGATGCTCGGCTGCATCACCGAGCGTGAGGATCCGGCCGATGCCCTGGTGGTGCATGAGAAGCACCGGGACAAGACCCTGGCCACCCTGCCCGCCGGCGCGGTGGTGGGCACCAGCTCCCTGCGCCGGCTGGCCCAGCTGCGCCACCATTTCCCCCATCTCACCTTCAAGGACGTGCGGGGCAACGTGATCACCCGCCTGGAGAAGCTGGATTCCGGGGAGTTCGACTGCCTGATCCTGGCCGCCGCCGGCCTGGGACGGCTGGGCCTGTCCGATCGCATCCACGAGCTGATCGATCCCTCCATCTCCCTTCATGCCGTGGGCCAGGGGGCCCTGGGCATCGAGTGCCGCGAGGGTGACGAGGCGGTGCTGGAGCAGATCAAGGTGCTGGAGCACACCCCCACCGCCCGCCGCTGCCTGGCGGAGCGCGCCTTCCTTCGGGAACTCGAGGGAGGCTGTCAGGTGCCGATCGGTGTGAACACCCGCTTTGCGGAGCCCGATCATGCAGGGGATCTGATCCTCACCGGCATGGTCGCGAGCCTCGATGGCCAGCGCCTGATCCGCGACGAGGTCCGCGGCGATCAGAGCGACCCCGAGGCCCTGGGCATCGCCCTGGCCCGCCGCCTGCGGGAGCAGGGAGCCGGAGCCATCCTGGAGGAGATCTTTGCCACCGTCCGGCCCGAGGCCTGAGGCTGTCCCCGCGGCAGCCTCCCCGCCGCCTCCGGACGGTGCCAGGGACCTCCGCGCCCTGCCCTTCCTGTGGAACCTGCTGGCCTGGGCGGCTCTGGTGGGGGCCCTCACCGGTCTGGCGGTGGTGGGCTTCCACGAGCTGCTGGGCTTCATCAACAATTTTCTCTTCGGCCCGTTCGTGGAGGGCCTGCTGGTGGTGGGCCGCTCCTCCGCCACCAGCCTGCCGGCCCCCGATCTGCCGGTGGTGGATCTTCCCCCCCTCGACCAGGACAACGGCACGCCGCTGAAGGCCCTCCTGCAGCTGGGACTGGGCGGCATCGGACTCCTCCCCACCCCGCCGGCCCTGCCCGAGCCGCCGCCCCCGGTGGTGGATGCCACGGCGTTTCCCGACTGGCTGGCCCTCTGGCCGGTGGTGGTGGTCCCCACCCTCGGTGGCCTGGCCGTGGGGCTGCTGCGCAAACTCGGAGGCAACCTCGGGCCCGGCCTCCCCAGCCTGATGGCCATGGCCGACGGTGCCCTCGCAGGCGTTCCCCGCCTGCCGTTGCTGCGGCTGGTGGCCGCCTCCCTCAGCCTCGGCAGTGGCGCCTCCCTCGGTCCAGAGGGTCCGAGCGTGGAGAGTGGCGGCAACATCGGCCTGTGGGTGGCCCAGGAGGGCCGGCTCTCGCCCGAGTCGCGCAAGGCGCTGGTGGCGGCCGGCGTGGCGGCCGGTCTGGCGGCCGGATTCAAGGCACCGATCGCCGGGGTGTTCTTCGCTTTCGAGGGAAGTTTCAGCTCGGTGCCCGGCCGGCCGAGCCTGCGGGCCGTGCTGGTGGCCGCCGTGGCCTCAGCCCTGGTCACCCAGCTCTGTCTCGGCGACACACCGATCCTGCGGCTTCCCGCCTACGAAGTGCGTTCGCCCTGGGAGCTGCCCCTCTATCTGGTGCTCGGACTGCTGGCCAGCGTCATGTCGCTGGCGCTGGTCCGCCTGCTTGCTCTGGGTCGCGATCCACGCCTGCAGGAACTGCTGCGCCGGCTTCCCCCCGGTCTGCCCACGGCGGTGGGGGGAGCGGCGGTGGGGGCCATGGCCCTGGCCTTCCCCCAGGTGCTCGGGGTGGGATACGACACGATCGAAGCCTTGCTGGGCAGCGACGGCGGCATCCCGCTCCTGACGCTGATGGCACTGATCGGCGTCAAGCTTCTGGCCACCACGGTCAGCAATGCCACCGGATTCGTGGGAGGCGGATTCGCCCCTTCCCTGTTTCTGGGGGCCGTGCTTGGCAATGCCTATGGACAGCTCCTGGGCGAGGGCGGCCTGCACCTGCCGGTGGCGGAGCCGCCGGCCTACGCGATGGTGGGGATGGCCGCGGTCCTGGCGGGCAGCGCCCGTGCACCGCTCACGGCCCTGCTGCTGCTGTTCGAACTCACCCGCGACATCCGCATCGTGCTGCCGCTGATGGCCGCCGCCGGCCTGAGTGCGGCGCTGGTGGAGCGTTGGCAGGGGGTGCAGGACCCCGGACTGCTCGGAGCCGACCCGATGGAGGAGAAGCGGCGCGGCAGGCTGGCATCGATCCCCCTGGCCGAGGCCCTCGAACCGGAAGCCCCGCTGGTGCTGCCGTCGGAGATGGGAGCTGGTGAGGCACTCCGCCGCCTGATCGATGGGCATGGCCACTGCCTGATCGTCGCGGAGGGCCCGCTTGCCGCAGGTCTGGTGACCCTGGCCGACCTGCAGCGGGGTCTGGCCGCCGCCGCCGATTCCTCCTCCCCGGTGAACCTGGGAGACTGCCGCCGCGGTGAACTGGTGTGGCTGCCGTTGACGGCGCGGCTTGATCAGCTGGAGGACCAGCTCACACCCGAGGGTCTGCGCCAGATCCCCGTGTTCGATGTTCCGTCCGGAATCGCGGGGCATCTGCCCCACGGTCTGCCTGCCGCCGGGCTGCCGCTGGTGGCCCTCAGGGGGCTGGCGAGCCGCGATGGGATGGCAAGGGCCCTGGCCCGCAGGCTTCAGCTCTCGGGGCTGGAGCTGGGGGACATCAGAGCCTCAGCCACCGGATCCGCCTGAGTCAGCAGGGCAAGGATCCGCTCCAGGTCGAGTTGGGACAGCTCGCCATCATGCCGCCACTTCAGGGCGGTGTTGTGGGGCGGGTGGGAAATCGGGGCAGGTCCCGGGAAACGGTCAGACATGGCGTGTGCGCTGTAGCCCGTGGGCACGGCGCCGGGCGGTGCTGTAACCCTAGGGGTCAATACCTACCCGCGTGAGCGATCGGGCCGGGATCTGCAGAATCTCTTCCGCTCCCTGGCCCGGCTCGCCCGAAGCCGCTGCCGCTCAGGGCTTGACGATCACCGGCGTGCCGATGTCGACCTGGTCGAAGAGTTGGCGCACGTGGGGGGTGAGCATCCGCACGCAGCCGGACGACACCGCTTCCCGTCCTTTCACGGTCCACTCCCAGGCCGTGGGGGTGCCGTGGATGCCGAACTGATCCCTGGCCGTGGTGTGGAAGCCGATCCAGCGATCCCCCAGGGGGCCCTGGGGGCCGATGGTGGGGTTGTTCTTGCCGGTCTTGGTGCTCTGGTACTGGGGATTGACCACCTTGTTGCGCACCTTGAACACCCCGGTGGGCGTGGGCGTGGCGGGGTCACCGACGGCGACCGGCCAGCTGCCCACCACCTTGCCGTTGTCCACCAGGCTGATGGTGCGCTTGCGCAGCTCCAGCACGATCTCTCTGGTGCTGGTGACGGCCGCGGTGGCGGGGGCGGCGGGACTGGTGCCGGCAGCCGGTGCCGGGGTGGGCACCGGCGGCGGCGCGGTGAGGGGGGCGCCGAGGGTGCGGCTCGTGGCCGTGGTCGTGCCGAGCTCGGCCGCCCCGAGGGGACCGGCGAGCAGGAGAGCCCCGCCGCTGAGCGGGGCGATCAGGGCACGCAGGAGGGCGCTACGGGGCGAGGACATGGGCGAACAGGGTGGCAGGAGAACAGGGGGGCGCATCAGCCCACCAGTTTGGGGTCGATCGTGGTGGTATAGCGCGCCTCGCACTCCTTGACGATCCGCACGGCTTCGGCGGTGTCGAAGAAGCCATTGACCTTGCAGGTGCCCGGCTTCTTCAGATCCTTGTAGTGCTCCCAGTAGTACTGGGTTTCCTTGAGCCAGTGCTCACCCAGCTGGGTGTAACTGGTGATGTGGTCCATGCGCTTGTCATCGGCCAGCACGGCGATGACCTTGTCGTCGACCTCGCCGCCATCGTCGAATTTCATGATGCCGATGATGCGGGCTTCCACCAGGGAGCCGGGGATCAGGGGTTCGGTGACGCCCACGATCTCGATGTCGAGGGGATCACCGTCCTCGTCCCAGGTGCGGGGGATGCAGCCGTAGGCGAAGGGATAGGCGAGCGACGAGTAGCCCACCCGATCGAGCTTCAGCTGGCCGGACTCGGTGATCAGCTCGTACTTGTTGATCGTGCCGGAGTTGAGCTCCACGATGGCGTTCAGCCGCAGCTCCGCCTCGTCGGCGAAGGCCGGCAGCACGTGCAGCAGATTGAGCATCGTGCGGCTGGGGGCGTGGTCGATGTTCGCCATGGGATCGGATTGCGCGGCGGCATCTTACGAAGCGTCACGGGCGACGCATCCCTGCGGCGGTCAGCCTGCAAGCCGCTCCAGCTTCCCCTCCAGATAGGTGAGGAAGGGCCCTGCCGTGAGGGGAGCCCCGCTCACCCGCTCCACCAGTTCGCCGGCCTCCACGCTTCTTCCCAGCGGCCAGACCCGCTCCGCCAGCCAGCCGAACACGGTCTGATCCTCACCGCGCCCCAGGCGCTCCTCGATCGGCCCGAGGTCCCGTTCCATCGCCTCGGCCAGCTGGGCGCTCACCAGGTGCCCCAGGGCATAGGAGGGGAAGTAGCCGAACAGCCCCTCGCTCCAGTGCACGTCCTGGAGGCAGCCTTCGGCGTCATTGCCGGGACGCACGCCCAGCAGCTCCTCCATGCGGCGGTTCCAGGCCGCCGGCAGATCGTTCACCTGCAGCTCGCTCTCCAGCAAGGCACGCTCGAACTCGTAGCGGAGCACGATGTGCAGGGCGTAACCCAGCTCATCGGCCTCCACCCGGATCAGCCCAGGGCGCATGGGGTTGAGATCGCGCCAGAACCCATGCGCTCCTCCCCAGGGATCGGCCCCGAGGGCGCCCTGGAAGCGGGGATACCAGCGGGCGGCGAAGGCTTGGCTGCGGGCCAGCCGGCATTCCAGGAACAGGCTCTGGCTTTCATGCACCGCCATCGAGGTGGCCTCGCCCAGGGGCCAGGGGAACCAGTGGTCATCGCCCCGGGGCAGGCCCTGCTCGTAGAGCAAATGACCCCATTCGTGGGCGGTGGCCAGGAAGGCCGAGAACGGCTGGCCGGGCACCATCCGGGTGGTGATGCGGAAGTCCTGCGGGCCGAGGGTGCAGGAGAAGGGATGGGGCGAACGGTCGCGCCGGCAGCGCCCGGGATCGAAGCCCCACTCCTCCAGAAGCTGCCTGCACAGGTCATCCTGCACCTCTTCCGCCAGGTCCCAGGCGGGGATGGCCGAAACGGCTCCGGATCGGCCGCGCTCCTCCTGCACCCGGCGGATCAGCGCCGGCAGCCGCTGCTGCAGGGGAGTGAAGAGATCCTCCAGCAGGTGTTCGCTGATGCCGGGCTCGAAACGCTGGGCCAGGGTTTCCCAGCGGCTGCGCGGGAGATCGCCCATCCCCTGCTCCGCCACCGCCAGCTGGCCCGCCTCCTCCCTCCGCAGGTGCAGAAGCTCGCTCAGGGCCGGGGCGAACAGCGGAAAGTCGGCGCTGCGCCGGGCCTCCTGCCAGAGGGCATAGCCCCGGGCCTGGGCCTGGGCCAGTCGACCCACCAGATCCGGATCCAGGCAGCGCTGACGCTCCAGCTCCCGGCGCAGCAGCAGCAGGTTGCGCCGCCTTTCCGGGCTGGCGTCCGCGTCGAGGCTGGCCTCCGCCTCGGCCACCAGCTCCGCGTAGGCCTCACTGCTCTGGCGCTCGTGCAGCTGGCAGGCGAGCAGGGCCAGCTGCTCGCCGCGCCAGGTGGCCCCCTCCGCCGGCAGCACCGTGTTCTGGTCGTAGTAGAGGGTGCTGTGGATGCTGCCCAGCAGGCGGGTGGTGTGGAGGTGCTGCCGCAACCGCTCCAAGGCCTTGCCCGGTGTGCTCATCCGTTCTCAGGAGGGACCACCAGCTTGGCGCCGCCGGGCCGTGGCCGGCTGGGCGGGTCATGGCCAGTCTGGGAACAGGCCACCGACGATCCGGATCCGTTCCTGCGGAGCCGTGCCGCCGGCGCACCTCTGGAGTCGCCGATGTCCCGCCGCTTTCCCGTTCCGGCCGTCATGGCCGGCGTCCTGTCGCTTGGCCTGCTGCTCCCCGGCGTCAGCCGGGCCTCCAGCCTGGAGGACATCAAGCGACTGGAGGATCTGATCAATGCCTCCGGCACCAAGACGGTGGTCTCCGACAGCTGTCCGCCCGATCACGCGGGCTATTACGAGAGCGACGGCAAGGCCACCGATCGGCTGGTGATCTGCCGCAACAACGTGAATCTCAGCGATGTGGAGGCGGTGTGGGAGGTGATGGCCCACGAATCCACGCACATCATGCAGGCCTGCACCGGCAGCACGGCCATTCCCGACGAGCTGATGCCCCGCACCTACCGGGAGCTGCAGACGATGGCGCCCCACTACGCCAAGCTCGTGGGTCGCAGCTACGCCAGTTCCGATCAGCGGCTGGAGGCGGAGGCCTTCTGGATGGAACTGCAGACCCCCCCGGTGGTGATCGAGCTGTTCCAGCGCAACTGTGCCCGCTTTCTCCAGCCCCAGCGCTGAGGATGGAGGCTCTGCCTAGCCTCGGATCGGTTCGTCGTGCCCGCGTCGATGTCCTGCCGTCCGCTGCGCCTGCCGTCCTCCCTGGTGCTTTTGCCGCTGCTGATTGCAGGATCGGCGGCGGCCGCGCCCGTTCCGGAACCGCCGGCCACCCCGCCGGCTGGTGCCCTCACACCGGTGCCGGCGGTGGCGCCGTCGGTCACCCCGGGCACCACCCCTCCCCCGAGCAGCAAGGAGCAGCAGGTGCTCGAGCGCATCCGGCAGATGAAGGCGCCCCGCTGGCGCAGCTTCGGGGTCTGCCGCTACGACTGGGGTGGCTGGCGCATGAGCGAGGCGGGGGTGAGGGCCACCGCCGCCGAATGCGGTGAACCGTCTGCGGCCAGCAGCGTGGCCGTGCACTGCGACACCCTCCGGGTGGCCAGGCGGATCGGTGACGGGCCCTGGGAGCCCTGGCGCCTCCCCCTCTCCACCGACGAGTCGAAGACCCTGGGCGGCGAGGACCGGATGGTGGCGAACCTGTGCGCCAACCTTGCCCCTTCCGCTCCTGCGGCTCCAGCGGCGGGCACCAGGTCGGGGCAGACCCGGCCGCTGAAGGTTCCTCCGCCGGCCACACCCCCGGCCCCCGCCGGCGGCAAGGCCCGCACCAAGGCCGTCTGAAGGCGGCCGTCAGCCCGGGATCACCCCCAGTGCACGGTCATCGGCACGCTTCCCTCGAGGCTGCGCTTCACCGGGCAGACCTCGCCGGCACGGATCAGCAGCGCCCGCTCCTTGTCCGCCAGGTGGTCGGGCAGGGTGATCCATACCTCCAGCGCACCGATCCGGCGGTCGCTCTCGCTCGTCATGCGCTTCTCCACTCGGCCCTCGGCACCCTCGAGGGCGATGCCATGGCGCTCCGCCACGATGCCCATGATCGTGAGGATGCAGCTCACCAGGGCGGTGCCCACCAGATCGGTGGGGGAGAAGGAGGCGCCGCGCCCGTGGTTGTCGAGGGGGGCATCGGTGATCAGTTCGGCACCGGAGGCCTCATGCACGGCTCGGGTTCGGAGATCGCCCTCGTAGCGGCAGTGGACCAGGGTCATGACGGGAGCACAGGACTCTCCATGCTCGCGCCTTCTTCGTTCGCCGGAGCCGCCGCCGGCATCCGGCAGTGCTCCCGGTCGCGGCAGAGGCTGTCCAGGGACGGCCGACCCGTGAGCACCAGGCGCCAGCGGGCCCACAGGCGGTAGAGCCCATCAGCGATCGGGCCGAGAACGGGCCAGCCCGTGGGGGCGTACAGCCAGCCCAGGCCGATCAGGGCATAGGCCCGCCGGAAGACGGCCACATCGCGCAGCACGGTGCCATCAGCCTCCAGCGCATGGATGCGCCCCATCGCCTCGCGGTAGCTGATGCCGCCATGGGCCGCCGGCTCGTAGTCCGGCGCGTCCACGTCGACGAACGCCAGGCGGGGGCTGGGGCCGTTCTCCTGCCGGTCCCGGTGTTCCAGGAAGGTCACCTCCTGCCGGCAGAGCGGACAGGCCCCGTCGTACAGCAGGGTGAGCCGGGGCTGAACCGGGTGGCGCATCGGTCCGAGGGCCAAGGAGACCGATGCTATGCAGTTCACACCGTCCACCGCAGCCGATGGCGCCCCTGCGTCAGAGCCTCCACCGCCTGAGCCTGCTCACCTCCGGGGCCGGCTTCACCGACATCACCACGGCCCTGAACCGGGAGATCGCCGCCAGTGGCCTCGACACCGGCATCGCCGTGATCGCCTGCCTCCATACCAGTGCCTCCCTCACGGTGAACGAGAACGCCGACCCCCGCGTGCTGGCGGATCTGGCGGCCTACCTCCAGGCCGTGGTGCCTGAGGAAGGGGTGCGCCCGCTCAGCGGCCACGGTGAACTCCGCCGCTGGGTCCACGACGACGAGGGCCCGGATGACATGCCGGCCCACGTGCGCACCGCCCTCACCTGCAGCAGCCTCAGCCAGTCGTTCCAGGGGGGGCGGCTGCTGCTCGGCACCTGGCAGGCGATCTACCTGTGGGAGCACCGCCGGGTCGGCAGCACCCGCCAGCTGTCCCTGCACCTGATCGGGGAGTGAGCAGGGTGCGTCATCGCTCCTCCGGCCAGCAGCACTAGCGTTTTCGACTGACTACCAGCTCTGCTGCCATGCGTGCCCAACCCCTGGATGATGCTGCGATCTCAGCCCTTGCCACCGATCTCCCTGACTGGTCGCTGGTGAACGGCAAGCTGCACCGGGAATTCCGTTTCGCCGACTTCTCGGCGGCCTTCGGGTTCATGACCCGGGTGGCCCTGGCGGCGGAGACCCTCGGCCATCACCCGGAGTGGAGCAATGTCTGGAACCGGGTGAGCATCGACCTCACCACCCACGACACGGGGGGGCTTTCGACCCTCGATCGGGACCTGGCGGCCCGCATCGATCGCATTCACAGCGGCACGGCGTAGGGTCCGGACAGTCCCTTCCGCTTCCATGGGCTTCCAGTACCTCGATCGCATCGCCACCGAGGACAACCTGCGCTCCTTCCTCGAACTGGCCGATCTGGCGGCCGGAGCCGGTGCTTCGGCCAACAACGTGTTTCTCCTGTCGCATCGGCTGCGCCAGTCGAATCCGATGCAGGTGTGCCAGCGCCTGTTGGAGCGTGATCCGGATTGCCGGACCCTGATTGAGGACCGCCGTCTCAGCGGCCCCTATGACTCGGAGGCTCTGCTGGCCCTTCCGAAGGGCAGCCTGGGCCACACCTATGCCACGGTGCTGAAAACGATGGGCTACGACATCAACTTCTTCCCGAAGCCTGAGTTCTACGCCAACCTGGAAACCGACGCGGATTACATCAACTACCGCGTGTATGCCACCCACGATCTGCACCACATCCTCACCGGCTTCAGCCTCGACAACTTCGGTGAACTCGGTGTGATCAGCGTCAGCGTGGCCCAGTTCGCCCATCCCGGCCTGGCCTTCACCGATCTGATGGCCCTGCTGCTGAACTGGTTCCGCAACGACACGCCGATCGACGAGCATGAGTCGGTCCGCGACCAGGCCCGCACCGCCGGCTATGCCCTGGGGATGATCAGCAAGGGTCTGAACATGGGCGCTGCCGCCCATCCCCTGTTCCCGGTGATCTGGGAGGAGCGCATGGCTCAGAATCTCGACGAACTGCGGGCCGAACTGGCCATCGAGCCCGTGCGGGAGGGGCCCTGGAGCTGGCATGCCGATCCCAGGCTCACGGCGGCGCTGGCGGCCTGATCACCGAACAAAAACCCCGACCCGCCGAACGGGCCGGGGTAAAGGCCTGCCCCTGACAGGTTCAGACCAGGGCCGGCAGGCGGGCCGGCTCGGCCGGGCGGAAGCGCAGCCGCTCGTTCTCCACGTCCACGGCGATCGTGGCGCCGGGGGCATAGGTGCCGGCCAGGATCGCCTTGGCGATCGGCGTCTCCAGCTCCCGCTGGATGGCGCGCTTGAGCGGCCGGGCCCCGTAGACCGGGTCGTAGCCCACGCCCGCCAGCCAGTCGAGGGCGGAGGGCTCGAGCGTCAGGCCGAGCTTCTTCTCCTCGAGCCGGTGGGCGAGGCGCTTCACCTGCAGCTCCACGATCTGGCGCAGTTCCTCGGCCCTGAGACTGTGGAAGATGATCGATTCATCGAGCCGATTGAGGAACTCGGGCCGGAAGTGGGCGCGCAGGGCCTCGTTCACCCGCTGCTCCATCTCCTGATGGCGCGCCGGGTCGCCGGCCAGATCGAGGATCGAGGCGCTGCCGATGTTGCTGGTGAGGATCAGGATCGTGTTGGTGAAATCCACCGTGCGGCCCTGGCCATCGGTGACGCGCCCGTCATCGAGGATCTGCAGCATCACATTGAACACATCGGGGTGGGCCTTCTCCACCTCGTCGAACAGGATCACCGCGTAGGGCCGCCGGCGCACGGCCTCGGTGAGCTGGCCGCCCTCCTCGTAGCCCACGTAGCCCGGAGGGGCTCCGATCAGGCGGCTGACAGCGTGCTTCTCCATGTACTCGCTCATGTCGATGCGCACCATCGCCTCCTCGGAATCGAACAGCTGGGAGGCCAGGGCCTTGGAGAGCTCCGTCTTGCCCACGCCGGTGGGGCCGAGGAACAGGAAGCTGGCGATCGGCCGGTTCGGATCCGACAGACCCGCGCGGGAGCGCTGGATGGCATCGGCCACCGCCCGCACCGCCTGCTGTTGGCCGATCACCCGCTGGTGCAGTTCGTCCTCGAGGTGGAGCAGCTTCTCCATCTCGCTCTGCACCAGCTTGGCCACCGGAATGCCGGTCCACTTGGCGATCACCTCGGCGATGTCGTCCTCGGTGACCTCCTCCCGCAGCAGGGTCTTGCCCTGGTGGGCACCGGTGAGTTCGCCCTCCTTCTCGGCCAGCTTGCGGTTGAGCTCGCCCAGGGTGCCGTACTCCAGTTCGGCGGCCTTGTTGAGGTCGTAGCTGCGCTTGGCCTGCTCGATCTGCAGCTGCACCTGCTCGATTTCCTCCTTGATGGCGCTGAGCTCATCGATGGCGCCCTTCTCCTTCTGCCACTGGGCATTGAGGGCACTCTGCTGTTCGCCCAGTTCCGCCAGCTCGCGCTCCAGCCGCTCCAGCCGGTCGCGGCTGGCCGTATCGGATTCACGGCCGAGGGAGAGCTTCTCCATCTCCAGCTGCAGGATGCGGCGATCGAGTTCATCGATCTCCTCGGGCTTGGAGGTGATCTCCATCTTCAGGCGGGCGGCCGACTCGTCCATCAGATCGATGGCCTTGTCCGGCAGGAAGCGATCGGCGATGTAGCGGCTGCTCAGCACGGCGGCGGCCACCAGGGCGTTGTCGGCGATGCGCACGCCGTGGTGCACCTCGTAGCGCTCCTTGAGGCCGCGCAGGATCGAGATCGTGTCTTCCACCGTGGGCTGGTCCACGAACACCTGCTGAAAGCGGCGCTCGAGGGCCGGATCCTTCTCGATGTGCTGGCGGTGCTCATCCAGGGTGGTGGCACCGATGCAGCGCAGCTCGCCGCGGGCCAGCATCGGCTTGAGCAGGTTGCTGGCATCCATGGCGCCGCCGGTGGCGCCGGCCCCCACCACGGTGTGGATCTCGTCGATGAACAACACGATCTGCCCCTCGGAGGCGGTGACCTCCTTGAGCACGGCCTTGAGCCGCTCCTCGAATTCGCCCCTGTATTTGGCGCCGGCGATCAGGGCGCCCATGTCGAGGGCGATCAGCTGGCGGTTCTGCAGGGCCTGGGGGACGTCACCGTTGACGATCCGCTGGGCCAGCCCCTCCACGATGGCGGTCTTGCCCACGCCGGGCTCACCGATCAGCACCGGGTTGTTCTTGGTGCGCCGCGAAAGAATCTGGATGGTGCGGCGGATCTCCTCGTCGCGGCCGATCACCGGATCGAGCTTGCCGTCGCGGGCGGCGGCGGTGAGGTCGCGGCCGTACTTCTCCAGCGATTCGTAGGTGCCTTCGGGATTCTGATCGGTCACCTTCTGGCTGCCGCGCACGGCCTGCACCGCTTCCCTGAGCTTGGCGGCGCTGGTGCCCACCTGGGAGAGCAGCTGGCGGCCGCAGCGCTCGTCGTCTGCCAGGGCGAGCAGCAGATGCTCGATCGCGATGTAGCTGTCGTCGTAGTCCTTCTTGAGGGCGTCGGCCCGATCCAGCACGGTGTTGAGCGCCTTGCCGAGATAGACGCTGTCGGGCGGGGCGCCGAGGCTGGGCTGGCCCGCGATGAAGGCATCGACCCGCTGGGAGAGGGTGCCGACATCCACGCCGGCCTTCTCCAGGATCCGGCCCGCCAGCCCCTGCTGGGCCAGCAGGGCGGCGAGCAGGTGCTCGCTCTCCATCTGCTGCTGGCGCCTCTGCTGGGCCAGCTGCTGGGCGGCGACGATGGCGCCCCAGGCGTTCTCGGTGAACAGTTCGGCGGTGGGATGCATGAGCGGAACCTCCTCTCGGAAGCGCTGAGCGAGGGTGTTGATGGCACCGTATGGACCCCGGCGGGGAGGGGCCCAGCGGGGCGACCGAACCGGCAGGATCGGTCCTCCCCCCTCAGGATGGGGACGCCGAACCGGATTGGCGAGGGAACCGGCCAAACCGCCGCAGTTCGCGGCGGCGGCGACCGCTTGTGAGCGTTGCTACGAAGGGGTCTCGCTGGAGTTCGTGATGCTCCCCCTGCCTCTCTTCGCTCGCCGTCCAGCCGCTGGCTGGCGGCGTCCGCTTGCGGCCGTGCTTGCCGCGGTTCTGCTCACTCCGCTGGCGCCGGTCCCCGCCAGTGCCCGCGGTGGCGGCGGGGGAGGTGGCGGCGGCGGTTTCGGCGGTCGGGGGGGCTTCGATGGCGGCGGCCATTACAACTTCGGCGGCGGTGCCTACCACTCCGGCAACGACGGCTGGCGTCAGGGCTACGACGGCTATCACCCCGCCTACGGCCCGGATGCGCGGCCGAGCTGGAACAACGACACGTTCAACCGCAACACGAACGTGAATGTGAACAACAACTTCTACAACCGCGACTATCACGGCTGGAACGGCACCTGGGCCAACGGCGGTTACTGGGGCAGCCGTCCCTGGAATGCCGGCTGGTACCAGTGGGCTCCCTCCTCCTGGGGCTGGTGGGGTGGCAGCGCCGCCGCCTGGGGCGTGGCGGGCCTGGCCACCGGAGTGGCGATCACCTCGCTGGTGAACCAGGCGGCCGATCGCCAGTCGACGGTCATCGTGGTGCCGCAGACCACCTATCAGCTCAACTACGGCTCGGTGGAGTCGGTGGGAACGGCAGGGGTGAGCTTCAACTACAGCCTCGGCGGGGGTGAGAACCTGATCGGGGCGGCCAACTGCCAGGCCGGTCTGCTCAACGGCCAGGTGCCTGCCACCGCCGCTCAGGCCCAGCTGCTCAATGCCGTGTGTCAGGTGGCCTACGGGGCGGGCCTGTAGCCCTAGAGATCCGGGGGGAGGTTGAAGGCTCCCCCCTTGGTGCACAGCTTCACCGGACAGCCGTCCGGGCCGTAGAGGGCATCGGCAGACGACAGGCAGCCGCGCCTGTTCTTGCGCGCCACCTGGGAGGGCTGGATGCGCAGCGGCTGCAGGGCCGGCAGATCGGCGGGCACCAGCAGGGGGCAGGGCTGGGGCGGCAACCGGTTGGTGGGGATGCTCTCCGGCTGGTTGGGGGATGACCCCTGCGCCCGTACCCCCGCACTGCCCAGGCCCCACAGCGCCAGCAGCAGACCGGCGACGGTCAGGCACCGGAAGGTGAGGGCCCCATGGTGGAGGCCCCCACGGCGGAGCGGCGGCCAGCGGAACCGGATCGCCATGATGGGCGCGCAGCTGGGCTCCAGTCTGGTGGCGGGATCGGCCGCTGCCCTGGACCTTCGCTCTGCGTTGTCCTCCACAGCCCCTTGCCGATGTCCGACTCCTCCCCCGATCCCACCCTCACCCGGCGCCTGGCGGAGGAATCGCGCAGCTTCGATGCCACCGCCGCCGATGCGGAGCGCAACTGCTGGATGGTCGTGCACCGTCATGTGCACGGGGTGCTGCCCTCGGAGTACGACATCCGCGACGTGCCCGAAGCCCTTTACCTTGCGGTGCTGGGCGAGCGGCGTGCCCTCGATGCCCTCCCCTGAGCAGGGGTGTGAGCAGGGGCTTCCATGAAAAAGGCCCCGGTTTCCCGGGGCCTGGGCGTGGATCGGCTGAAGGCTCAGGCCCAGCCCTTGGAGGCCATGTCCTCCACGTAGGCAGCCACGTCCTCGATGTCGGAGGCGCTCAGCTTGCCGCCGAAGGCGGGCATGGCGTTCTTGCCGTTGGTGACCTGGGTCTGGATGGCGGCCTCATGGCCGGCGGAGTAGTTCGCCAGATAGGCCTCGAGGGCATCCTGCTTGAGGGTGCGCTCGGCATTCACCACGTTGCCGCCGCCCATGTGGCAGGCAGCGCAGTTCGCCGAGAAGATCTGGGCGCCGTGGGCGGAGTCGGCGGCGAAGCTCGGGGCGGCACCGAGCACCAGCGCCAGGCAGAGAGCGAACAGGGAAAGAAGACGACGCATGGGAGGGTGCGTGAGGGGGTGCCGGAAGGCACAGTCGACGGCACCAAAATAGGGATCGGCCTGTGATCTACGGGAGCCGTCGGGCGGATTCGCAACAATTCACCTCTCCGCCGATCCGCTGTCGCTGACAGGTCTCAGCCCGGGGGCTGCGCCGGCGGCAGCGGACCGCGGTGCGGCACGCCCGCGCTCTCGAGCACGGCCTCCAGGGTGGGGGCGACGCTCACCAGCCCGAAGCGCTCGGGCGGGCTGATCGGTTCGTGCACGAAGTGGCGCTGGCGGATCGAGAACCGATCCCAGGCATTCACCTCGATCCGCAGCAGCTTGATCAGCCCCTCGATCAGCCAGCCGCGCAGATCGACTCCGAAGGGGGGGCGCCAGCTGCGCCGCCAGCGGCACAGCCGGGCCACGGTGTCGTTCACGGTGATCACGGGCTGGCCCAGCACCAGCCGCCGCACCGCCCCCTGCCCCGGTTCGGGGTTGGGCTGGTGGGGCTGGGTGGCCAGGTGCGCGCAGACGGTGGCGATGTCGGCCGCATGGATGAAGTGGAAGCTGGCGTCGGCCCGCAGCCACTTCGCCAGCCAGAGCCAGCGCACCGCCTCGCCCAGCCCGGCGGTGAGATAGCTGGTGGGGTGGGGATCCCCCGGGGTGATGCGGCCGCCGAACACCAGGGTGGGGAACACGGCCACGATCCGCTCCGCCAGCGGATGCTCCTCGAGCTGGCGCAGGCACTCGGCCTTGGTGCGGATGTATTCGGTGCCGTAGGCCTC
This sequence comes from Cyanobium sp. FGCU52, assembly GCA_024958715.1. GTDB lineage: Bacteria > Cyanobacteriota > Cyanobacteriia > PCC-6307 > Cyanobiaceae > Cyanobium. The sequence continues at coordinate 122,283 of JANWUS010000053.1, forward strand.
CGCCTCCGGCAGCAGCTGCAGCCTGCGGTCGAGGATGCTGGCGGTGGAGAAGTAGATCACCTGCTCCAGCACGGCCGGATCGGTGAGCCGCAGCAGCTCCTTCACCGCCACCACGTTCACCTGGTACGCCCGCTCGGGATCACCCCAGGCGGTGGCGGTGTGGATGATGCGCTGGGCGCTGGCGATGGCCGCGGCGTGCTGGCCGAGCTGGCGCAGATCTCCCACCAGCAGGGTGATGCGCGGATCGTCCGCCGGCACCGTTTTCAACTTGCTCGGATCGCGCAGCAGCAGCAGCAGCTGGGCATCGCTGGTGCGGAAGAGCCGTTCGGTGATCTCCTGGCCGACGCAGCCGCTGGCTCCGGTGATCAGGATGCGGGCCGGCCGGCTCAAACGGCCGCTCCCAGCAGCTCGTTCACCGCCTTGCCGGTTTCGAAGAACACCCGGGCGTTCTCCTCCGGCGTGCCCGGCAGGATGCCGTGGCCGAGGTTGAGGATGTGGCGGCGGCCGCGGGCCTTGCGCACCGTGTCGAAGATGCGCTCGCGGATCCCCTCGGGGGTGCCGAACAGCAGGCCGGGATCCACATTGCCCTGGACGCCCACGTGCTCGGGCAGGCGGGCGATGCCGTCGGCCATGTCCACCGTCCAGTCGAGGGACACGATGTCGACCCCGGTGCGGCCCATGCGCTCGAGCACGCCGGCGCTGCCGGAGATGTAGAGGATCAGGGGGGTGTCGGGGTGGGTGGCCTTGACCTGGTCGATCACCCGCTTCTGATACGGCGCGGCAAAGGAGTCGTAGTCGATCGGGCTGAGCTGGCCGGCCCAGGAGTCGAACAGCTGCACCACCTGGGCGCCCGAATCGATCTGATAGCGCACGTAGGCGGCGATCGAATCGGCGAGATGGCTCAGCAGCTGGTGCAGCAGCGCCGGCTCGCGGAAGGCCATGGCCTTGATCACCGCATAGCTCTTGGAGCTTTTGCCCTCCACCGCGTAGGCGGCCAGGGTCCAGGGGGCGCCGACGAAGCCGAGCACGGCGGCCTGGTTGCCCACCGACTGGCGCAGGCGGCCCAGCACCTCACCCACGAACGGCAGGGCCTCGGCTGGGTTGAGCGGCCGCAGGGCATCCACCTGCGCCTGGGTGCGGATGGCGGGCTCGATGATCGGCCCCTTGCTCTCGATGATGTCGAAGTCGATCCCCATCCCCGGCAGCGGCGTGAGGATGTCGGAGAACAGGATCACGCCGTCGGGCTGGAAGGCGTGGAAGGGCTGCATCGAGATCTCGTAGGAGAGATCGGGGTTCTCGGAGCGTTCGCGGAAACCGGGATGGCGGTCGCGCAGGTCGCGGTAGACCTTCATGTAGCGGCCGGCCTGGCGCATCATCCACACCGGCGGCCGCTCCACCTGCTCACCTCGGGCGGCGCGCAGCAGCAGGGGGAGGGTGTCGGCCATGGGGACGGTGGAGGACGAAAGAAGTGGGCGGCAGCGCCATGCCCGGCGTGAACCTAGCCGAAGGGGCCCCTTTCTCCGGGGGAGGAAGGGGCGGGATCCCTTGCTACGAAAGGGTTTGGCGCTCGCCCGCCGCCCGGGTGGACGCTTTTCTTCACGCCGCCGGCAGGATGACGCGCCCAGGGTCGCCCGCCCCTCAGTTCCATTCCGGCCGATCGAGTTCGGCGGCCAGGGCGGTGAGCTCCCGCTCCAGCTCCGCCAGGCAGCGGCGCCGGTCGCCGCACCAGCGGTGCGCGTCTCCCACCACCACGTCGCAGAAGAAGGGCACCAGCAGCGCCTCCCCCCGCGGCAGCGCCTTGCCCAGTCCGTGCAGGAACACCGGCGTGGCCGCCAGCTGGGGATGGCGCTGCAGCAGATGGGCCACTCCGCTCCTCAGGGGTCCCAGCACCTCCGGTTCGCCCCGGGTTCCCTCCGGGAACAGGATCACGATCGCCCCCTCGGCCAGGGCCGCCTCCACCGGCGCGAGGGGGTCGCGATGGGCGGTGCCTCCGCCGCGCTCGATCGGCACGATGCCGATCAGCCGCGTCGAGAACCAGGCCAGCCAGCGGTTGCGCAGGAAGTAGTCGGCCGCCGCCACCGGCTGCAGCCGCGGCAGCAGCCGCAGGGGGAAGAGGCTCAGCAGCACCAGCACGTCGAGATGGCTGTTGTGGTTCGCTACCACCAGGGCCGGACCGCTGCGGGGAAGCCGCTCCGGATGGCGCACGTTCAGCCCGATCACCAGCGCCAGGAAGGGGCGGACCAGCAGCAGAAAGAACGCCTGGCGCAGCAGCCCTCGCCCGCGCCGGCTGCTCAGGGCCGCCACCACACCGAGCCGCCGTAGGTCTGCCAGCGCTCCATCACGTACACCAGATGGAAGAACAGGGGGGCGGTGTAGGTGAGGCTGTCCACCCGGTCGAGGATGCCGCCATGGCCCGGCAGGGCGGTGCCGCTGTCCTTGATGCCCAGGTCGCGCTTCACCGCCGAGATGTTGAGATCGCCCACGAAGCCCCCGCAGGCGATCAGCAGGCTGGCCCCCGCCGAGGCCGCCGTGCCCAGCGGTGAGAGCAGCGGCCCGATCAGGCTTCCCACGATTGTGGTGGTGGCCAGGCCACCGAGGAAGCCGGCCCGGGTCTTGTTGGGGCTCACCTTTGGGGCGATCGGTTCCCTGCCGATCGCCTTGCCCCACAGGTACTGGGCGATGTCGTTGAGCTCGGTGAGCAGCACCAGCAGCAGCACCAGCCCCGGTCCCACCACCCGGGCGGGATCGGCGGCCGGGCGCAGGATCAGCAGGAAGGCGGCATGGCTGAGGCTGAACACGGTGGTCATCAGGCCCCACTGCAGCGTGCCGGCGGCCTTGAGATAGCCCTCGGTGGCCCCGATCGCCAGCATCCGCACCGGCAGCAGCAGGAAGCAGAACACGGGAATGAAGGCCAGGAACATGCCGTACCACTCCCAGCTCACCCACAGGTATTGGAAGGGGATGGCCAGGTAGGCCCAGAACAGCACCCGCCGGTCGACCCGGCGGGTGGGGATCAGGGAGAAGTACTCCTTCAGCGCCAGGAAGCTGAGCAGGGCGAAGAACAGGATCGACACCGTGCGCCCCACCAGCAGGGCGGCGGCGAACACGCTCACCATCTGCCACCAGGTGCGCACCCGCAGCTGCAGATTCGTGGCGTCGGGTCCGGGATGGCGACGGGCCAGCACTGCGGCGGCGATCGTGGCGATCACCAGCAGCACGAGGATGGCGGCCAGGGTGGCCAGCACCGGGGTCGGCGGCAGGGTCATGGCGTGGGGGTTCTCCCGGGCGAGCCCGCGGGCGGGCTCCCGGAGGCCGCTTCACGCAGACCCTGGCGGGAGCGGTTCCAGATGGTGAGCAGGGCCAGGACCGCCATCAGTGCCAGCAGCCCCCGGCTCCAGAGCCCCGGGGCCACCCCCACGCCGAGCAGCAGGGCCAGCAGGCCGTAGGCGAAGGCGCGATCACTCTTGCCCAGGGGACCGTCGTAGCGGCGGCGCGCCCCCAGCGGCACCACCACGATCCCGGCCAGTTCCGTGATCACCCCCAGCACCATCGTGAGGCTGAGCAGCAGGGGATCGAGCCCCGGCACCAGCGCCAGGGGCAGGTAGAGGGCCGCATCGGCGAGCACGTCGCCGAGTTCGTTGAGCACGGCGCCGCTGGGCGTGGCCTGGTGGAACTCGCGGGCGAGCATGCCGTCGAGGGCATTGAGCCCCATGCGCACCAGCAGCAGCGGCGGCAGCAGCAGCAGCCAGAGGGGGCGTCCCGGCTGGAGCGCCAGGGCGGCCCCCTCGGCCACCGACAGCACCAGGGCTCCCCAGGTGACGGCATTGGCGCGCACCCCGGCGGTCGCCGCGGCCCGGGCCAAAGGCCTCAACAGCGCCTGAAAACGGGGCTTGAGGTCGTAGATCGAGGCCACGACCGCCTCGCCCTCAGACGCTGGCCTCGAGGGCCCGGTCGTCGAGACGGCTGCGGGCCTCATCGCGGCGGAACACCAGCACGCTCAGGGGCGGCAGGCAGAGGTCGAGGGAGTTCTCATAGCCGTGGATGCCCCATTCATCGGTGAACTTGCCGCCGAGATTGCCCAGATTGCTGCCGCCGTAGCGGCTGCTGTCGGTGTTGAAGGCCTCCTCATAGAAGCCCGCCAGCGGCACACCCACCCGGTAATGGGCATGGCTCTGGGGCGTGAAGTTCGCCACCACCACCACCCAGCGGCCGGTGGTGCTCTCTCGCCGCATGAAGCTGATCACCGAGTGGCGGTTGTCGTTGCAGTCGATCCACTGGAAGCCGAACTGGTCGAAGTCGTCGCCCCAGAGGGCCCGCTCGGAGCGGTAGAAAGCGTTGAGATCATCCACCAGGTGCAGCAGGCCCTGATGGGGCTCGTGCTGCAGCAGATCCCACTGCAGATCACCCCAGACGTTCCATTCGGCCCGCTGACCGAACTCCATGCCCATGAAGATCGTCTTCTTGCCCGGGTGGGTCCACATGTAGGCCAGCAGGGCGCGCACGTTGGCGAACTTCTGCCAGTCGTCGCCCGGCATCTTGTGCAGCAGGTTGCTCTTGCCGTGCACGACCTCATCGTGGCTGAGGGCCAACATGAAGTTTTCGGTGTAGGCGTACCAGATCGAGAAGGTGACGTTGTTCTGGTGGAACTGGCGGAACCAGGGATCGAGCTCGAAGTAATCGAGCATGTCGTGCATCCAGCCCATGTTCCACTTCAGGTTGAAGCCCAGGCCGCCGATGTCGGTGGGCTGGGTCACCATCGGCCAGGTGGTGGATTCCTCGGCGATCGAGAGGGCGCCCGGGAAGTGCTGGAAGAGCACGTGGTTGGCCTGCTGCAGGAAGCGCACGGCTTCGGTGTTCTCCCGGCCGCCGTGCTCATTGGGGATCCATTCGCCGTCGGGCCGCAGGTAATCGCGGTAGAGCATCGAGGCCACCGCATCCACCCGGATGCCGTCGATGTGGAACTCCTCGAACCAGTACACCAGGTTGGCCACGAGGAAGTTGCGCACCTCGTTGCGGCTGTAGTTGAAGATCAGCGTGCCCCATTCCTTGTGCTCGCCGATGCGGGGATCGGCGTGCTCGTAGACATGGGCGCCGTCGAAGAAGGCCAGGCCGTGGGCGTCCTTGGGGAAGTGACCCGGCACCCAGTCGAGGATCACGCCGATGCCCTCGGCGTGGCAGCGATCCACGAAGGCGCGGAACTCATCGGGGCTGCCATAGCGGCTGGTGGGGGCGTACCAGCCGGTGACCTGGTACCCCCAGGAGCCGTCGAAGGGATGCTCGGAGATCGGCAGCAGCTCGATGTGGGTGAAGCCCCGCTGCTTCACGTAGGGGATCACCCGCTCGGCCAGCTCGGGGTAGGTGAGCAGGCGGGCGCCGGGCTTGAGGTCGGCGGCGGGAACCGGAGGCCGGGCGCTGCCGTCGGCCTCCCGGTAGGGCTCGTCGGCGGCGCCATGCATCCAGCTGCCCAGGTGCATCTCGTAGACCGCGATCGGCCGGTCGAGGGGGTTGGTGCTGTCGCGCTCCTCCATCCAGGCGGCGTCACTCCAGTGGTAGCGGCCCAGTTCGGCCACCACCGAGGCATGATTGGGGCGCACCTCATGGCGGAAGCCGTAGGGGTCGCTCTTCGGGTAGCAGTGGCCCGCCTGGGTGCGGACCTCGTACTTATAGACATCGCCCGCTTTCAGGCCGGGGATGAACAGCTCCCAGCTGCCGCCGACCCGCGACTGCATCGGGTGATGGCGCCCGTCCCAGCCGTTGAAGTCGCCCAGCACCGCGACGCTGCGGGCATTCGGTGCCCACAGGCAGAACTGCACGCCGGCGACGCCGTCCTGTTCCCGCACATGGGCCCCCATCCGATGCCAGATGTGGTGATGGTTGCCTTCGGCGAACAGATGGCGGTCGAGTTCGCCCATCCACTCGTCGCGGAAGGCGAAGGAATCATGCTGTTCGTGCTCGATGCCCCCGCGCCTCACCCGCACCCGGTAGGTGCGGCCCGGATCTGCCGCCACCCTGGCCTCGAAGATCCAGGGATGGTGCGGCGTGGCCATCGGCAGCGCCGGAGCACCATCGGCGAGCAGCAGCTCGACCTGCTCGGCCTCCGGCATCCAGATGCGCACCACCCAGCCGCCTTCGGGCAGGGGCTGGGGACCCAGCACCGCGAAGGGATGGTCATGGCGGCACTCGGCCAGCCGCACGGCGTCGTCGACCATCCAATCGAGGCTGGGCAGAAGCATGGAGGAAGGGGGCTTGCGCCGGGAGCTTACGCCGGTTTACTGGCTTCCTCGCCTCAGCGGGTGGGGACAGGCCTGGGCGCAGCCGGTTCGGTGGGGAAATCGACGCCGACGATCGCGTTATTGCGATCGAGGATCACGTAGAGGTTGTCGGTGAGACGGGTGAACTCGACCGTGACCATCACGAGCTTCATCTCCCCGCTCTGCTCCGAGGGCAGCACCTCCCGCATCCTGACGAAGCCTCCGGTGCGGCTCTGGAGGTTGAGCCACTTGCTCTGAAGGCTCGCCGGCGGGATCTCGGCCTGCAGGTCAGGGTTCAGGAAGCTGTCGGCCGACACGAAGCGGCCATCCACGAGGGCCTGCACGAAATCCCGGGCCACCCGTTCGGCGGCCTGATCCGAGAGATCGAGGTGGTAGCCCTCGAGCAGGCCCTCGGCGTTGATCACCATCAGCAGCTTGCGGGTGCCGGCACCGGTCTGCAGGGTGGCCTCCACGGTGCTGGCGTCGTAGGCGGGAACGACCGTGGTGATGGTCCAGCTCAGCAGCTTCGGCTGGCGCTTCATGTTGGCGGCCACCAGGGCCGGACTCGAGATCCGCTGCAGGGTGGGGGCGAACTCAGCGAAGCGAGCGTTGGCATCGCCGTCCCGCAGGGTGCGCAGGATCCGTTCCGCCGCGGCGCGGGCCCGGGCCTCCACCACCGCCGAGCTGGTGCGGCTGGCCGGCATCTCCGGCACCGTCAGCGCCGGAGTGGGCGCGGCTTGAACCGCCCCCGCCCCGTCCCCCACGGCCGCCCCCGCCAGGCCGGCGGCCAGGGCCAGGCCCAGCAGGCCTCCGCGCCGCAGGACCAGGGGCTGGAACGGGTTCGGGGGCAGCATCGCGCAGGCGGTTCAGGCCGGCTCAGTCTGCCCCAGTCAGCGCGGTCAGCCAGAGGCGGCTGCCCGCCAGCTGCAGCTGGAGGCCGATCACCCGGTGCCGGGGGCCCGGGGCCTCCAGGGGCAGGCTGCCGTCGCCGGCGTTGACGGCGATCTGGGGCCAGGCGGCCGCCGCCAGCGACAGGCGCAGCCGATCCCCTTCCGCCAGCCGCAGGGCCAGGGGCTGGAGCGTCAGCCGTCGGCGCTGGGGAGCGCGGGCGCCTTCGCCCCGGAAGCGGGCCACTCCGGTGGCCACCTGCCGCACCGCGGTCCCTTCCCTGGGCAGGTGGGAGAGGGCGGCGCAGAGGTCGAAGCCGTCCTGATCGGCCGCCACCACCAGCTCCAGCCGGGGAACGCCCACCAGCTCCAGGGCCCGCTCCAGCGGGGGCGTGGTGAAGCAGGCCACATCGGCGCGCCCATCGAGATCGGAGCGCTCCACCTCCCCCGCATCCAGGCCGAGATGTCCCCCCCGCCCGGGAGCGGGACGCCAGGGATCGTGGACGATCCGCAGCTCGCCCCCGCCCTCGGAGGGCGCCACCAGCCGACCCTCGTCGCTGCGGATCGCCGCCAGGCCCCCGCTGGCCAGCGACCAGCCCCTGGCGGCCGGCTCCGCCGGTTCGGGGGCCTGGCGGTGGAGCGCCCAGCGACCATCGGAGAACTGCAGGGCGATCCCCCCTTCTCCGGGATCCGGCACCGCCCCCCCGCTCGGCGGGACCACGGGGTCTTCGCGTGGGGAGTGGGGGCGGGCGGGCAGGTGCCGCCGCAGGAAGGCCAGCTGGAGCTCATCGATGCCCCCCCGCCAGTTCAGATGGGTCCAGGCGCCGATCACCAGGCTGGGGTGTCCGCCGGCCTGCCGTGCCCGGCGATGGAGATCGAGCACCCCCCGCAGGTGTGGATCGTGCCAGCCCCCAACCAGCAGCATCGGACGTCGCAGCAGGGCCGGCGCCACCGGGTGGATCCGCCAGCCCTCGGGGCGGGCGGGATCCCGTTGCAGCCACTGCCAGCCCATGCCCTGCGGGTCGAGCCGCTTCAGCAGAGCCGGGCCTTCCCGCAGGAAGGTTCCCTGCTCGAGCTGGTGGCGGATCGCCAGCCAGCCGCTGGCATCGCCCCGGCGCCGGCAGCCCTCGGCGGCCAGCTGCAGGGCCCAGGCCAGACCCAGCGCCCACCAGTGGGCGTCGCCCTCGCTGGCCCAGTGGCACCGCTCGTCGAGGCCGGCCATGGCCGGCACCAGGCAGTCCGGCAGGGGATCCGGGGCGCCGACCGCGCCGTTGTCGCCGCCGCTGGTGCCAGCATTCAGCAGCTGGGTCGCCCCCTGGTAGGAGAAGCCGTAGGTGGCCACCCGGCCGTCGCCGCCGGGAAGGCTGCGGGCCCAGCGCACCGCCGCGGCCCCGTCGGCGGCCTCCTGGGCGAATCCCCCGAAGCTGCCCTCCGAATCGCCGCGGCCGCGCACGTCCTGGATCGCCACCAGGAAGCCCTGGGCCGCATACCAGGAGGGATCGGCATAGGTGGGGGTGGAGGCGATCGCCCGTCCGTAGGGCTGGCGCATCAGCAGCACGGGCCAGGGGCCCTCCCCCGCGGGGCCGCCCGGATCCGGCTGCCAGATCCTGGTCGCCAGCCGCACCCCGTCGGGGCAGAGCATCCATACGTCGTGGCAGCCGGCCACGGATCGGCTCAGCGCACGTCGGGGCAGTGGAGACCGATCACGTAGGTGGTGAGCACCTCGGCATCCATCGGGCTCAGCCCCTGGCTCTGGGCCACCCGGGCGATCGATTCCTTCGACGTGGCCGATTTGCCCTCGGCGTTGAGGGCCTTGAACTGGCGGCACAGATTCTTCGCCAGCTCGGGGTTCTGCTTCACCGATTCGAGCAGGGCGGAGGCGGCGGTCGCCGGAGCCGATCCGATCGGGGCGGCGAGGATGCCGGCGGCGAGTCCTGCGGCCAGGGCCAGGGGGAGGGAGCGCAGGAGGGGGGAACGGGCCATGGCGGCCGGGAGTGCTGTCCCCATTAGATGAACGGGGCAGGAGCGGGGAGGTTCGGTCGGGGTCAGTTCCAGGAGCGACCGGATCCGCTGCGGGCGCGCTGAATCCACTCCAGCAGGCGGGCCAGGGGTACCGGCGCCAGGGCGGACCCCGCGAGGCCGCGCTGCAGGCGACCCAGCTGGCGATGGACGGCATGGGGATCGCAGCTGGCCAGTCCCCGCCGGTCGGCGATGCCCGCGTGCAGCAACAGCGCGGCCTCCTCCGGCGCCAGGTCGAGGTCCCCCATCAGCCGGGCCTGACCCCGCAGGCGCATCAGCCGGGCCTCGCTGCAGCTGCCGTCGGCCGCCAGTGTCCGCAGCATCGGATCCGCCAGGGCGGCCACTGCTGGCCAGTCGTGGATGCCGCTGCGGACCAGCGCCCTCTCTTCGCTGCGGAAGTGGGGGGGCAGCCAGCCGGAGGAGGGCATCGGCATTCAGGGGGTGGCCACCACCGCGCCGGTGGCGAAATCGCGGGTGACCTCACCGAGCACCGCCGGGCGGGAACCGTCCCCCGCCACCGGCTCCAGGCGGCGCAGCCGCACGCGCACCTGTCCACCGGCGCTGCTGCGGCCGCTGCCCCGCAGGTTGCGGGCCACCTGCTCCAGGGTGGGGGCGATCGCCTCGGGGGCCAGGCCCTCCGGCGCGGCCGCCACCACCAGGTCGCCGCCGTTGTCGTACACCACCGGCACCACCACCGCCCCGGGCACCGTGACCCGGGGGGTGTAGCTGATGGCAAACGCCAGGCAGGAGAGGGCCAGGAGGGCCGTGAAGCTGGTGATGCCCACCAGGCGGAAGCGGATGCCCCAGCGGGCCAGGAAACCGGCACCGGTGAGAAGGGCCAGCACACCGCTGGCGGCTCCGAGCCACTCGCCGGCCACGAACAGGATCGGATCGGCGGCCATGGCCATGGGGGCTGGGGAACGGGGGACAAGCTCCTTATATTGCGGCCGACCCGGGCGGTGACGGTCCAGACGGATGGGCTTGCTGCCGGAGTCATGGTCTCCCCGGAGGCGTCTCCTGGTTCGGGGGGGTCTTGTTGTCGGCGTTGCCGGCCTGACCGCCGGCACGGGGCTGGTGCTGGTCTCCGATCGCTTGCTGCGGCTGGCCTACGAGCGCCTGCGGCCCCGGATCGAGCGGCAGGTGGGCCGGGTGATGGGTCATCCGCTGCAGCTCGGTCCCTATCGCGGCTTCGGCGCCGATGGGCTGGTGGTGGGACCCAGCCGCTTCCTCGCCGGTGAACGCGATGCCTCCACCGCCCTTGTGAAGGAGGTGCGGGCCACGATCGATCCGTTCATCAGCTGGCGGCTCCGCACCCTGGTGCTCGATCTCAGCTTCCGCGGCGCCCAGGTGGACCTGCGGCGCAATGACCGCGGCTGGTGGTGGGAGCTGGGGACCCTGCCGCCGGGAGGGGACCCCCCCCGGCTCGACCTCACCTTCCGGCTGCTGGAGCCTGCCGCGGTGCGGCTGCATGGTCTTGGGGCCGCCACCGCACCCTTCCCACTCGAGGCCACCGGTGACGCCCGCCTGCGGCCGCATGAGCGGGCGATCGATGCCGGCGCCCTGGTGCGGCTGCCCGGTCGGGAGGGTTCTGTGCGCTTCGATGGCCGGGGCCGCTGGCGCGAGCGGCGCTGGCGGGCCCAGCTCACCCCCCGCGGCCTGCCGGTGGCGGCCCTTCAACCGCTGTTGCCCCGCGGTGGTCCCCTCGGCCCCCTCGCCCGCGGGGCGCTGGAGGGGCGGGCGGAGGGTCGCTTCGCCCTCGATCTGGTGCGCGGCCGGCCCTCCTGCAGCGGCAGCCTGCGGGTGCGCGGCCTGCGCTGGCGGCCCCGCAGCGGTGCCGCGCCCCTGACGGTGGACACCCTGCCGCTGCAGTGCCGGGACCAGGAGCTGGCGCTGCCTTCGGCCGACTGGCGCTACGGCCCCTGGCGGGGGGTGGCCCGGGGACGGGTGGCGAGCGACCGGCGGCTGGCCGCCCGGCTCGAGGCCCTGCCGCCGCCGGGGCATCCCCTGGGCAACGCCCCCCTGGTGGCCCTGCTGCTGGGGGGCTGGTCGGCGGACGGCCTGGAGGTGCAGAGCCTCGATGGCAGGTTGGGCCGTTCCCGGCTGCAGCTGGCCGGCCGCCTGGGCTCCCGGCTCGACCTACGCGGGGACTGGCGCTTCGACCCCCGCGATCTGCCCGCCACCGCCCGGCTGCCCGCCTGGCTGCAGCAGGCTCCCCTCAGCGGCCCGGTCGTTCTCAGCGGCACACCGGCGGATCCGGAGCTGGTGGCGAGCACCCGGGACGGCGCCCCCCTGCCCGTGCTGGGGGGACCGTGGCAGGCCGATGTGCGCTGGCGGGATGGTCGGCTCACGCTGGAGAGGCTGGAGGCGCCCCGGTTCGCCGCCAGCGCCCGGCTGCCCCTGGCCTGGGTGGCTGGACGGGGCCTGGTGAACGGTCCGCTCGAGGCCAGGCTCGCCCTGAACCGCTTCCCCCTGGAGCGCCTGGGCCCGGCCCTGGGCACCAGCCTGCAGGGAAGCCTCGACGCCGAGGGACGGCTGAGCGGGCCCCTGAACGCCCTGCGCCCCGACCTGGCGGTGCGGGTGGATCAGCCGGCCGCCGGTCCCCTGCGCCTGAGGGAGACCTGGCAGGGGCGCTTCCTCGGTGATCCCCTGCTGGCCAACGGTGGCGGCGGCCGCCTGAGCCTCACGGCCCAGAGCCCCGCCCCCCGTGGCCATCTCGAGGCCCGCTTCGATCCCCGCTGGCAGCCGGTGGCGGTGGAACTCCAGCGCGAGGGCGGCGAGCTCCGGCTCGATGGCCGTCCGTCGGCCTATCGCTGGCAGGCCCGGCAGTTCCCCCTGCGGGGTCTGGAGGTGCTGCTGGGCAAGCCCCGCGTCTTCCGCCCCCTGGAGGGGCGTCTGGCCGGGCAGGGCACGATGAGCCTGCAGCCCCTGGCGTTCGATGGCCGGGCCGAGGTGCGCGATCCCCTGCTCCTGGGCATCGCCGGCCGCCGGGTGGCCGCCAACGTGCAGTACCGGGATCGGGACTATCGCCTCAAGGGTGACGTCGAGACCCTGGCCGGGGCCCGGATCGATGCCGATCTCCGCGGCCGCTGGGAGGGTCCGTTCCAGGCCCGCTTCCAGGGGCGCGGCCTCGACAGCAGCCTGTTCCGCCAGCTGCTCGGCTCCCTGCCCTCCTGGCGGGGGGGATCCCTGCCGCCGATGGGCCAGGCCCAGGACCTGGCGGGCCTGATGATCGACACCTTCGGCGGCACCGTCCAGGGCCAGCTCCAGGCTCTGGATGCGGCCAGGGCGCAGCTGGCCGCCCACGATCGCAACCTGCGCGGCGCCGACCGGGGGCAGCGGCTGGCGCGACTCCAGGCGCGCTTCGATGCCGATGTCCGGCTCTCAGGTCCTGATTTCGGTCGCGTCCAGGCCGAGCTCGATGCCCGCGGTCACCTCTGGGAAGAACAGGACGACCAGGATCAGGCCCTTTCCCTCGAACCGGTCGTGATCCGACTGGAGGGCCCCCTGGGGGCCGGGGCCGGCAGCTTCGCCATCTCCGGTCTGTCGCTGGCGCTGCTCACCCTGCTGACCCCCGTGCCCGAGAGCCTGCGGGGCAGCCTGGTGGCCCAGGGCCGCTACCGCCTCGGGGGCCGCCGCCCCGAGCTGGCGGTGGATCTGGCGCTGAAGGACGCCAGCCTCGGCCGCAATCGTCTGGCGCTTGAACGCGGCCGGGTGGAGCTGCAGGGCGAGGCCCTGGCCCTCGACCTGGCGCTGCGTGGGGGCGATGCCTTCAACAGCGTCGATCTCTCCGGCACCCTCCCCCTGGATCGACGCCGTGAGGGGCTGGAACTGCGTCTGGCCAGCCGTGGCGACGGCCTGCGCTTCCTCACCGATCTCACCGGTCAGGCGGTGGAGTGGCGCAGGGGCAGCGCCGACCTGCAGCTGCTGGTGCGCGGCAGCGTGGTGGATCCGATCGCCAACGGCTTCCTTCGCCTGCGGGGCGGCGAGTGTCGCTTCATCGGTCAGACCGTGCAGGGCATCGAGGCCACGGTGCTGTTCGACTTCGAGCAGATGCTGGTGCAGGAGCTCAAGGCCCGGGTGGGCCGCGGCGGGCGGATCAGCGGCCAGGGAAGGATCGGCCTGGTCCGCCCCCTCTCCCCCGACCAGACGCTGGCGGTGGTGCTGCGGGACGTGCCGTTCGTCCTGCCCCGGATCAAGGCGGTGGGCGATGGCCGGATCAGCTTCGGGGGCAGCCTGCGGGCGCCGGAGATGGGCGGCGAGCTGGCGATCAGCCGCGGCAGCATCGATGCCCAGCCCGGCCAGCTGGCCCGCACCCCCGCCGGCAGCGCCCCCGGCTCGGACCAGGCGGTGAAGCCGGTGAGCATGAATCAGCTGCTGGAGACGAACTGGGACTTCCGCGAACCGCTCGTGCTGATGGGCCCGGACGTGGAATCCCCCGCCGCCGAGTCCCTGCGCCAGGCCATCCCCCGGGTCCCCTGGCTGGCGTTCGAGGGCCTGCGGCTCACCTTCGGGCCCGACCTGCGGGTGGTGCTGCCGCGGGTGGCCAACTTCCGCATCGGTGGGGCCCTGCGCATCGGCGGCCGGCTGGATTCGACCCTCCAGGCCTCGGGGGTGGTGCGGCTGCTGGGCGGCCGGCTCAACCTGTTCACCACCAGCTTCAGCCTCGATCCCGATGCGCCGAACGTGGCGATCTTCACCCCCTCCCTCGGCCTGGTGCCCTACCTCGACATCGCCATGCGCACCCGCGTCTCCGACAGCCTGCGGGTGGGCGGCAACGGCGGCGAAGAGAGCGCCGACCCCGCCACTCTCAACGCCCTGGAATCGATGCGGGGGCTCTCGGCCTTCAATCCCCTCAAGCTGATCCTGGTCACCGTGAGCGTGAGCGGTCCGGCGGACCGGATCGCCGAGAACATCCGCCTGCGCAGCAGTCCGCCCCTGCCGGAATCGCGGCTGGTGGCGCTGATCGGCGGCAACTCCCTGGCCGGCCTCAGCGGCGGGGCCGCCGGCACCGCCCTGGCCACGGTGGTGGGCCAGTCCCTGCTCTCGCCCCTGCTGGGCACCCTCAGCGATGCCTTCGGCCGCCGCGTCAGCCTCGCCCTTTATCCCACCTACGTTAGCCCGGAGGTCAGCTCCGAGAAGGAGATCCGCTCGGGCCGGCTGCCGCCCCAGCTGGTGTTCGGCTCCGAGATCGGTCTCGACGTCACCGACCGTCTGAACCTGTCGGTGCTGGCGGCCCCCAACCGCTCCGACATCCCTCCCCAGATCAACCTGAAGTACAAGGCGTCGGAATCGTTCAATCTGGAAGGCTCCGTCGACACCCAGGGGGCCTGGCAGACCCTGCTGCAGGTGTTCTTCCGCTTCTGATCGCCGCCTTGTCCCTGTCCGCTCCCGCCCCCGCGCCCGGATCCGCCCGCGAACTGATCGGTGTCGATCTCGGCGGCACCGCCATCAAGCTGCTGCGCTGCACCACCGAGGGCGAGAGCCTGGCGGAGCTGGAGGTGCCCACGCCCCGGCCCGCGGTGCCGGGGGCGGTGACGATGGCCCTGGTGGAGGCGATCGAACGCCTCGATCCCGAACGCAGGGCCGACCGGATCGGCATCGGCCATCCGGGGCCGGCCGACCGGGCGGGCCGGGTGGCCCGCATCGCCATCAACCTGCCGGGCTGGCGGGAGGTGCCGCTGGCCGACTGGCTCGAGCTCCAGCTGGGCCGCCCGGTCACCTGCGAGAACGACGGCAACTGCGCCGCCCTGGGCGAGGCCTGGCTCGGGGCCGCCCGCGATGTCGACGACGTGCTGCTGCTCACCCTCGGCACCGGCGTGGGCGGGGCGGTGCTGCTGGGCGGGCGGCTGTTCCGCGGCCACGCCGGCGCCGCCGCCGAACCGGGCCTGATCGGCGTCGATCCCGAGGGGCCGCCCTGCAACAGCGGCAACCGGGGCTCGCTGGAGTCGTACTGCAGCCTTGCCGGCCTGGCACGCCTGAGCCCGCTGGATCCGCGCGAGCTTCTGCAGCGCGCCGATGCCGGTGAGGCGGAGGCGCTTGGCGTGTGGGCGGCCTACGGGCAGCGGCTGGGGGTGGGCCTGAGTTCGCTGCTCTATCTGTTCACGCCGCGGCTGGTGCTGATCGGCGGCGGCCTCAGCGCCGCTTCGCACCACTTCCTGCCGGCGGCCTGGCAGGAGGTGGAGCGCCGGGTGCTGGCGGTGAGCCGGGAGGGGCTGGAGATCCGCCGCGGCGCGCTGGGCAACGGCGCCGGCCGGCTGGGGGCGGCCTGGCTGGCCCGGGACCGCTTGGGATGATGGAGCGATGACCCAGACCCTCCCCTCCGCCGCTGCGGCGGTTCCGGATCCGAGCCCCGATCTTTTGTCCCGTGCCGCCGCCGTGCGCCGCGCCGCCATGGCGCTCGGCCAGTGCGGCGACGACGAGCGCCGCGCCGCCGTGCGGGCGATGGCCGACGCCCTGGAGCGGGCGGCCCCGCGCATCGAGGCGGCCAACCGGGAGGATCTGGAGGCCGCGGCCGCCGCCGGCCTGGCCCCACCGCTGGTGGCGCGGCTGAAGCTGGATGGCCCCAAGCTGGCGGACGCCATCGAAGGCGTGCGGCAGGTGGCGGAGGTGGCCGATCCGCTCGGCCGGCGCCAGCTGCACACCGAGCTCGACGAGGGCCTGGTGCTGGAGCGGGTGACCGTGCCCCTGGGCGTGCTGGGGGTGATCTTCGAAGCCCGACCCGATGCCGTGATGCAGATCGCCTCCCTGGCGGTGCGCTCCGGCAACGGCGCCCTGCTCAAGGGGGGACGGGAGGCGGTGCGCAGCTGCGCCGCCATCCATGAGGCCCTGCGCGAGGGGCTCACCGGCACCGCGGTGGATCCCCAGGTGCTCGAGCTGCTCACCAGCCGTGAGGAGAGCCTGGGTCTGCTGAAGCTCGACGGGCTGGTGGATCTGATCATTCCCCGCGGCTCGAACGAGCTGGTGCGCTTCATCCAGGACCACACCCGCATCCCGGTGCTGGGCCATGCCGACGGCATCTGCCATCTCTACGTGGATGCGGCGGCGGATCCTCAGCAGGCCCTGCGGCTGGCGATCGACAGCAAGACCCAGTACCCGGCCGCCTGCAACGCGATCGAGACCCTGCTGGTGCACCGGGCCATCGCCCCCGCCTTTCTGGCCGCGGCCGTGCCTGCCTTCGCCGCCGCCGGCGTGGAGCTGAGGGGGGACGCGGCCTCGCGGGCCCTGGGGGTGGCGGCCGCAGCGGATGAGGACGACTGGCGCACCGAGTATTCGGATCTGATCCTGAGCGTGAAGGTGGTGGAGGATCTGGAGGCGGCCCTGGCCCACATCGCCCGCTACGGCTCCCGCCACACCGATGCGATCGCCACGGCGGATCCGGTCGCCGCCGACCGTTTCCTGGCGGCGGTGGACAGCGCCGGCGTGTACTGGAACGCCTCCACCCGCTTCGCCGACGGCTTCCGCTACGGCTTCGGCGCCGAGGTGGGCATCAGCACCCAGACCCTGCCGCCCCGCGGTCCGGTGGGACTGGAGGGGCTGATCACCTACCGCTACCGCCTGCGGGGCGAGGGTCACATCGCCGCCGACTACGCCAGCGGCGCCCGGCGCTTCACCCACCGTTCGCTGCCGCTGTGAGCCCACCCCCCGAGCAGGTGCTGGTGCGGGGGCTGCGGCTGTGGGCCCACGTGGGGGTGTTCGAGCATGAGCGGCGCGACGGCCAGTGGTTCGAGCTCTCCTACCGGCTCGGAGCCGATCTCTCCGCCCCCGCCCGCGACGATGATCTGGCGGCCGGTCTCAACTACGCCACCGGCGTGGCCGCGCTGCAGCGCCAGGCCCGCTCGCTCTGCTGCCACACCCTCGAGCACTACGCCGAGCAGATCCTCGACTGCCTTGAGCGCTGCTACGGCCCGGTGCCGATCGAGCTGGAGCTGATCAAGTGCGCCGCCCCGATCCCGGGCTTCACCGGTTCGGTGGGGGTGGTGCGCCGGCGGCGCTGGAGCTGAGATGGGCAACACCACGCCGATGCGGTTCCGTCCGGCGCTCTCGCGCCTCTCCATGCCGCTGCTGCTGGTGGCCGGCCATGCGGCCGCCGGACTGTTTCTGGTCAACCTGGACAAGGGCCTCACCCAGATCCAGGAGCCTTCGCTGCGCCGCTTCTCCCAGGGCGTGTACGGGCTGTTCAGCCTGCTGGTGGTGAACCATCCCCTGGTGCGGCCGGTGATCGGGCTGGCGATCGCCGTGGTGCTGTGGCGGAGTCTGCGCGCAAGGCCGGTGGCCTGGGCGATCGATCTGCTCGGGTCGCTGCTCTGCCTGCGCTGCATCCTGCAGTTCGTGCTGCTGAATCTGCTGCTGCTGGCGCCCCTGCGCTCCGGCGGCCTGCTGCTGATCCAGCTGGTGCTCTTCCTGCCGGTGATCACGGTGGCCTTCGGCTGGCTGTACTGGCGCCTCGACACCGGCGCCCGAGCAGAGGGACACCACCACCTGCGCTTCGAGGACGTAGAGGCGCAGGTCGGGGTGTTCGATTACCTGCTGCTGTCCGTGCGCAGCCTGCTGCAGCTGGAGCCGGCGGGGGCGACGGCCACCAGCCGCCTGATGAAATCGCTGTTCGTGCTGCACGGGGTGGTGATGCTCAACCTGATGGCCCTCACCCTCTCCCGGGCGATCGGCCTGGCCAGCGGCGGTACCTCATGAGCGCCCCTCCCCTGGTGCTGGTGCACGGCCTGTTCGACACCCCCCGCATCTTCGACGGGCTCAAGCGGCGGCTGGAGGGCGGCCGTTGGCCCCTGCTCATCCCCCACCTGCCCCATGGCCTGGGCTGGGTGCCCCTGGCCGACCTGGCCCAGCTGCTCGGCCAGCACATCGAGGCGGCGTTCGGCAGCGACCAGCCGGTGGATGTGCTCGGGTTCTCCATGGGCGGCGTGATCGCCCGCACCTGGGTGCAGCTGGAGGGCGGGCACCGGCGCACCCGCCGGCTCACCACCGTGGCCAGTCCCCACCGGGGCACCCTGGCGGCGGTGCCCTGGCCGCGCCCCTGGCTGCCGGGCCTGGCCGACATGAAGCCCGGCAGCAGCCTGCTGCGCCGTCTCGATCAGGAGGTGGATGCCCTGCGGTCGGTGGAGTGCTGCAGCTTCTACTGCCCCACCGATCTCACCGTGTTTCCGGGCTGGCAGGCGGTGCTGCCCTTCGGCCCCCGCCATCCCCTGCCGGTGTTCTGGCACAACCGGCTGATGGCCGAGCCCGGCTCGCTCGATCCGGTGGCCCAGGAGCTGCTGCGCCCTTGAGCGGCACCGGGGACGCAGCAGCTCCTGGGTCTCAGACGGCCGCCAGCCCGCTGTGGCGGATCAGGGCCTCGGTGGAGGGTTCACGGCCGCGGAAGGCCTCGAACACCTCCGCCGGATGGCGGCTTCCCCCCAGGCTCAGCACCGTCTCGCGGAAGCGGCGCCCCGTGGCCAGGATCGCCTCCTCGTTCTCGAGCCCCACCTCCTCGAAGGCGCCGAAGGCATCGGCGCTCAGCACCTCGGCCCACTTGTAGGAGTAGTAGCCGGCGGAATAGCCGCCGGCGAAGATGTGGCCGAAGGAGCAGAGGAAGGCGTCCTCCTCGATCGGCTCCAGCACGGTGGTGGTGGCCGCGATCTCCCGCCGGAGCTGATCGGGGCTGAGGCCGCACTCGGGCGTCCAGCGGCTGTGGAGCCGCAGATCGGTGAGGGCGAAGTGCACCTGGCGCAGGGTGGCCGAGCCGGCCATGAAGGTGCGGGCGGCCAGCAGCTTGCGGAACTCGGCCTCCGGCAGGGGTTCACCGCTCTGCCAGTGGCGGGCCATCCCCATCAGCGTGGGGCGGTCGTAGCACCAGTTCTCCATGAACTGGCTGGGCAGTTCCACCGCATCCCATTCCACGTTGTTGATCCCCGCCGCCTGGGGGCGCTCCACGGTGGTGAGCATGTGCTGCAGGCCATGGCCGAACTCGTGGAACAGGGTTTCCACCTCCTGGAAGGTCATCAGGCTCGGCGTGTCGCCCACCGGCGGGCTCTGGTTGCACACCAGGTAGGCCACCGGCAGCACCGGCGTGCCATCGGGCCGCCGCGAGCGCACCAGGCATTCATCCATCCAGGCCCCGCCGCGCTTGCTGCCCGGCCGGCTGTAGGGATCGAGGTAGAAGGCGGCCAGGGCCTCGCCGCTGGCCCCATCGAGGACGCGGAAGAAACGCACGTCGGGATGCCACAGCGGGGCCTCGCCGTCGGCGGCCTCGATCCGGATGCCGAACAGTCGGTCGCAGAGCGCGAAGAGGCCGTCGAGCACGCGGGGGAGGGCAAACCAGGGGCGCAGGGCCTCGGCATCCAGGTCGAACCGTTCCCGCCGCAGCCGTTCGGCCCAGAACCCCACGTCCCAGGGCTGCAGATCCTGGGCTTCGGCTGCCCCCTGGCGGGCCGCACACTGCCGCAGCTCGTCGAGTTCCCGCTGGGCCGCGGGCAGAGCGGCGGACCGCAGATCCTCCAGCAGCCGCTCCACCTCCGCCTCGGAGCGGGCCATCTTCGACGCCAGGCTCACCTCCGCCCAGTTGGCGTAGCCGAGGCGGCGGGCCTGCTCGCCCCGCAGGGTGAGGATCCGCTCGATCACGGGCCGGTTGTCGAGGTCGTCGCCGGAGGCCCGGCTCACCAGGGCCTTGTAGAGCCGCTCCCGCAGATCCCGCCGGCGGCTGTACTGCAGGAAGGGACCGCTGCGGGGGGCATCCAGCCCCAGCAGCCAGGGTCCGGCCTCGGCGGTGGCGCCGGCTTCACCGGCCTGGCGCGCCGCGTCCGCGAGCAGCTCCTTCAGGCTCTCCGGCAGCCCCTCCACCTCCTCGGGCTCGGTGAGTGAGAGGGTCCAGTTCTGGGTGGCATCGAGCAGATGGTTGCCGAAGCGGGTGGAGAGCTCGGCCAGCTCCTGGCTGGCGGCATTGAAGGCCTCCCGCTGCTCCCCCTGCAGCCCCACACCGCGCAGTTCCATGTCCCGCAGTTCGGCCGCCAGGATCCGCAGCTGGGTGGCATCGAGGCCGTCCTGATCGCGCAGGCGGCAGAGGGCGTCGTAGAGGGTGCGGCTCTGACCCGCCCGGTTGCCGAAGGCCACCACCGCCGCCTGCTGGCTGGCATGGGCGGCGCGCAGCTCAGGGGTGTTGCAGACGCCCGTGAGGTGGCTCACCACGCCCCAGCTCCAGCGCAGCCGTTCCCCGAGGCGATGGAGGGGATCCATCACCGCATGCCAGTCGAGCCGGTGGCTCTCGGCGAGAGCCGTGGCCAGGGCGGCCTCCAGGGTTTCCAGTTCCCCCTCCAGAGTGGCGATCAGCTCCGGGATGTGGCGCTCTACCTGCTCGGGGCTGATCGCTGCGAAGTCCGGCAGCCCCTCTCCGGCGAGCAGGGCGGGGGAGGACGCCGGGGCGATGGGGGTCATGGCCTGGGGTGGAACACAGGGCCCATCATCACCAGAGGCGACGGCCTGCCGTGGTGGGGTTGTCCGGCGCGTCCACGGCATCCACGCTGGTGGGGATTGCCCCGCGGGCCCGTGACGTTCCGCCAGAACCCTCCTCTCTTCCTGCGCCCGGCCTGATGGGGACCTGGACCGATGGTCTGGACCAGGGCCTGGCCGGTCTCGGCGGCTGGCTGCTGCGGTTCGACCCCGGCATGGGTCTGCTGGCCCTGGTGGTGCTGTCGATGGCCCTCTCCCAGGGGTTCGCCCTGCTCGCCAACCGGCTCACCGGCCGCCAGATCCTGGTGCGGCTGCTGCTGGATGCCCTGGTGCTGAGCCTGGCGTTCCTGATCGGCAGCACCATCGATCTGGTGCTCCTGATGGGACTGGCCAGCCGCACCGTTTCCGCCAGCGCCTTCCTCGATGGCATCGCCGCCTGCTTCCTTCCCGGCCTGTTCTATGTGCTGGCGGCCGCGCCCTACCTCAGCCACGGCATCGCGATCACGATCTGGGGACTGATCCTGCTCAACCTGGTGTCGCTGGTGCACGTGCGCTTCGGTCTCCCCTACGGCGAGGCCCTGCTGCTGCTCAGCCCGGGGTACCTGATGGCCCTGCTGCTGGTGGGGCTGCAGTTCCGCCAGAGCTGGCGCGCGGGCTACGACCGGCTGGCCTCCCAGCTGGAACCAGGCGCACCTGGAGGCGGGCCATGAGGCGGGTCATGGCGAGGTGGCGTCGAAGCGGCAATGCGGCGGCCGTGGGCCAGCAACAGCGCCATCTGCGGCGCACCGCCCTGCGGCTGGCGCTGCTCGCGGCGATCGCCATCGGGCTCGGCCTGGCGGGAATCGGCGCCCTCCCCCTCCAGCTGCACCGCGGGCTGGCCTCGGCCGATCTGGCGGTGCTGCTGCGCCTGGCCGGCGTGCTGCTGCTGCTGCTGATTCCGATCGCCGGCATCTACTCCCTGATCACCCAGTACGCCTTCTGGGAGGGCTGGCTCGATGGTCTGCCGACGCCGGATCAGTTGTTCGCCCCGGCGCCGACGGCCGGCGGCGAAGCCCTGGAGGGGACGGTGCCCACGATCCGCCGCTATCTCATCTACCTCGACGGGATCCACCAGCGCGCCAGCGATCATCCCCCCCGCATCAGCGAGTTCCTCGACCTGCTGCAGAGCCGTCTGCCGCCGGACACCGAACTGCTGCGGGGCCTCGAGACCTACACCGTGATGCCCGTCTCCCTGCAGGAGGACAAGGGCAGCCGCTGGTTCTGGCAGCGGCTGTTCGCCCTGCAGGAGAACCATCCCAGCCCGCTGGTGCAGGGGCTCTGCGCGGCTCTGGTGCAGGCCAACAACGTGATCAAGGTGGGAATCTCCTCCGACCAGCGCTACGGGCCGATCCTCAACTACGAGCTGGCCCTGAAGATCGCCCTGCGGCTTTCCGAGGCCGGGTTCACGCCGGATGCGGGCGCGGAGCTGGTGCTGCTGGGCTACAGCGGCGGCGGCGAGATGGCCATGGGGGTGGCCGATTACCTGCGGCGGCTCAGCCGCGCTCCGGTGCGGATCATCACCGTGTGCGGCGTGTTCAGCGCCAATCAGATCCTCGACGAGGTGGGGGCGATCCTCACGGTGGTGGGCACCGCCGATCCGGTGGCGGCCCTGGGCCGCCTGCTCTATCCAGGACGCCTTCCCTGGTTCAGCCACTCCCCCTGGAACCGGGCCCGCCAGCGGGGGGTGGTGCGTCGCCGGGTGGTGGGCGGCATGGCCCACAACGGCAGCCGGGGGCCCTTTTCGCCCACCTGCCGCCAGGCGGTGGTGGATCAGGTGATGGCCGCCCTGGTCTGAACCTGGTGGCTGCCCCCCTGGGCCGGCTCCCTTCAGCCCAGTACCGGCAGGCGCGCCAGCGCCACCGTGGCGTGGCCGGCCAGTCCGGTGGCGAGCCCGTTGGTGCTGGCTTCGTAGAGATCGATGGCCACGCGTGGCCAGAAGCCGATCACCAGGGTGGGCACCAGCAGGCAGAGGCCGATCAGCAGCTCGCGGGGTTTCATGTCGCCCACCACCGCCAGGGCCGGGATCCTGGGGCCGAAGAACACCCGGCGGCAGAGGGAGAGCAGGTACACGGGGGTGAGCACCAGGCCGATGGCGGCCAGCACCACCGTGATCACGCGGAAGCCGGTGGTGAAGCCGTCGTTGGCGGTGACGCCGAGGAACACGGTGATCTCGCTCACGAAGCCGCTCATGCCCGGGAGGGCCAGGGAGGCGAGCGAGCTGGCCAGGAAGAAGGCGAAGGTGATCGGCAGCACCTTGGCCAGACCGCCCATGTTCGGGATCGAGAGGGTCTTGGTGCGCTCGTAGAACACGCCGGTGACGAAGAACATGGCGGCGGCGATCAGGCCATGGCTGATCATCTGCAGCATCGCCCCGCTCAGCCCCAGGGCATCGACGGCGCCGATGCCCAGCAGCACGAAGCCCATGTGGCTCACCGAGCTGCAGGCGATCCGCCGTTTCACGTTGTCCTGGGCGAAGGCGTTGAGCGCTCCATAGACGATGTTCACGATCCCCAGCACGATCAGCGCCGGAGCCAGCTGCAGATGGATGTCGGGAAGCATCTGCACGTTGAAGCGCAGCAGGGCGTAGCCGCCCATCTTGAGCAGCACCCCGGCCAGCAGCATCGACACGGGGGCATTGGCCTCGCCGTGGGCATCCGGCAGCCAGGTGTGCAGAGGGAAGATCGGCAGCTTCACGCCGAAGCCCACCAGGAAGCCGAGATAGCAGAGAAGGCCGAAGCTGCCGCCGGGTGAGCGGGCCGTGAGCTCGCTGAGGTTGAGGGTGAAAGAGTCACCGGAGAGGGCCAGGGCCAGGCCGCTGATCAGGATCAGCAGGGAGGCCAGGGCGGTGTAGAGGATGAACTTCGTGGCGGCGTACTGGCGCTGCTGGCCGCCCCAGATGGCGATCAGCAGATACACCGGCACCAACTCGAGTTCCCAGGCCAGGAAAAAGAGCAGGAAATCCTGGGAGAGGAACACCAGACCCTGGGCCGAGGCCTGCACCAGCAGCAGGCCGAAGTACAGGCGGGTTTTTCGGGACACATTCCAGCTGGCGGCGACCGCCAGCAGGGTCACCAGACCGCTCAGGACCACCAGGGGAGCTGAGAGTCCGTCCGCCGCCAGCGACCACTCCAGGCCCAGGGCCGGAACCCAGGCCAGCCGCTCCACAAGCTGAAGGCCGCTCACGGAGCCATCAAAGTGGCGTGCGAACACCCAAAGCATGAGCCCCAGGTCGACGGCCAGGGCCCCCAGGGCCACCGTGCGGGGGAGGCGAGGGTCGTTGGGATCCCCAGGCAGCAGAGGCATCACCAGGGCCACCGCCATGGGCAGCAGCACGATCAGGCTGAGCCACGGGAAAGGGCTGAGTTCCGCAGCGGACGCGAGCGACGAGGGCAGGCTGGCGTCCATCAGATCCAAGGGCCGTGGGGAAAAGCGGGGTCCGGCTGGGGCAGCGCCGACCGGAATGAACCTCGCACGGCGGGGACTCCGTTCCGGAAGGCTCCGTTCGGGGGCTGAGCATAACTACTCATGTTCGTGGCCTGCCGATGGCGATCGGGGACCAACTGCTGCCCCGTTCCTGCAGGCCGAGCACGGCGGCGCGGCTGGTTACGCCCTCCTGCTCCCAGCGCTTGACCATCGCCTGGCCCACAGCTTCGGCCGTGCTCTCCGGCGCGAGGGCCAGCAGCGTGGGGCCGGCGCCGCTGATCACGCAGCCCCAGGCTCCCGCCTCCAGGGCGGCCTCGCGCACGGACCGGCCCCCCTGGATCAGTCCCCAGCGGTAGGGCTCGTGGATGCGGTCGTGCATGCCGTCGGCGATCAGATCGCCATTGCCGCTGCGCAGGCCCTGCAGCAGCAGGGTGAGGGCGCCCAGGTTGATCACCGCATCGGGAATGGGGATGCTGCGCGGCATGGCGCGGCGGGCCTCGCTGGTGCTGAGCCGGATCCCGGGGATCGCCACCACCGCCCGCACGGCCGGATCCCATTCGCAGCGCAGCACGCGCCAGCGGTGGGAGGCGGCCCGGGCGGTGAGGCAGAGGCCGCCCACCAGCGAGGGCACCACGTTGTCGGGGTGGCCTTCGATGTCGATGGCCAGCTCCAGCAGCTTCTCCTTGCTGAGGGGTTCGCCCACCAGGGCATTGGCGCCGATTAGCCCCGCCACGATCGCCGTGGCACTGCTGCCCAGGCCGCGGGCCGGCGGCACCGCCAGCCGCACCCGGGCCTCGAGTCCCACCGGCTCCTCGGCCGCTTCCCGCCAGACCCGCTGGGCGGAGCGGTAGATGAGGTTGTCGGGCCCGCCGCGCAGGTGGGAGCCCTCGCTGCCTTCGATGATCAGATCGAAGCGTTCGGCTCCGCCTTCCACCACCCGCAGTTCGAAGCTGTTGCCCAGATCGAGGGCTGCCCCTAGGCAGTCGAATCCGGGGCCAAGGTTTGCCGTGGTGGCCGGTACGTCCACCACGACCCCTTGCCCGAGCTGGGGTCGCACCATGCGAGGGTCTTGCTCTTGTCTCGCGTCAGTGTCCCACCCGGCGGGCGCCGGCCTGCCGGGTGGGCTTCAGCTGAGCAGCATCCGGGCCCGGCAGGCGGCGCTGAAGCTTCCGGCCTCCGGATCGAGAAGGGCCCGGATCGGCATGGGCTCCAGCACGGGCCGCAGCCGTCCTTTGGCCAGGAAGGCGTCGCGGAAGGTGGGGCCCCGCAGCTCGTTCAGCAGCTTGGCTGCGGTTCCTCCCGCCAGCCAGACGCCGCCCCGCGCCAGGCAGGCCAGGGCCAGATCGCCCGCCACGGCCCCGTAGGCCCCCAGCCAGAGGTCGAGGGCGGAGCGGGCGAGGGGATCGCCCTGGCCCGCGGCGGCGGCCACCGCGGCCGGCAGATCGGCACGGGGTCCCTCACCGGGGTCGGCCCCTTCGATCTGGGCCTGCCAGCGTCTGGCCTCCGCGGCCAGGGGGTGCGAACCCCCGGCGGGATCGTGGGCCAGCAGCCAGCGAGCCACGTGCCCCAGCCCGGTGCCGCTCACCACCCGCTCGATCGAGACCCGCTCCAGTTCAAGGTCGGCGCGCAGCCATTCCCGCAGCAGCCATTCCGCCTCGCTGCGGGGGGCGAACTCGCCATGGGCGGCTTCGCTGGCCACCGCCTGCAGACCAGCGGCCACCGGCACCCCGAGGGCCACGCCCAGGCCGGTGCCGGCCCCCAGCACCAGCACCGGTTCGTCGGGATCGACGCTGCCGGGCCGCACCTCGCTCCTGGCCTCGGGGGGAACGTGGGGCAGGCCGTAGATCAGCACCGCGAAGTCGTTCACCAGCTCCAGGCGCGGGATGCCCAGATCGGCGGCCAGGGCTGCGGCGTCAAGGTGCCAGGGCAGGTTGGTGAGCCGGGAGCGACCGGCGCGCACCGGCCCGGCCACCGCCAGGCAGGCGGCGGACGGCCTGGCATGGCCGGCTGCTTCGATCGCCCCGAGGAAGTGCCGGGCCATCGGCGCCAGGTCGTCCCAGTCGGCCGAGGGATAGCGCTCGACGGCTACGGGCAGAACCCGCTCCCCCTCGCAGCGATAGAGGGAGAGCAGCGTCTTGGTGCCGCCGATGTCGCCGGCGAGCAGGGTGGTCATCGGCCCAGGTCCAGCCCCCGGGCCCGCTCACGATTGGCGGCTTCGGCCGCCTGCACCAGGGCCGTCGCCGCCACGGTGCCCAGATCGCCCTCCAGGCGGCTGCGCAGGCTCACCGTGGCGCTTTCGGCCTCCTTGGTTCCGATCACCGCCAGCACGGGGATCTTCTGCTGTTCGCCGTTGCGGATCAGCTTGCCCAGGCGATCCCCGCTGCAGTCGATGGCGGCGCGCACGCCCGCGCTCCTCAGCTGGTGCTGCAACTGCTCCGCATAGGGGCGCACCTCGTCGGTGACCGGCAGCAAACGGATCTGTTCCGCTGCGAGCCAGAAGGGGAAATCGCCGGCGTAGTTCTCGGTCATGATCCCGAAGAACCGCTCCAGCGAGCCGAAGATGGCGCGGTGAATCATGATCGGCCGCTGGCGGGTGCCATCGGCGGCCACGTACTCGAGGTTGAAGCGCTCGGGCAGATTGAAATCGAGCTGGATCGTGGAGCACTGCCACATCCGGCCGATGGCGTCCTCGATCTTGAGGTCGATCTTGGGGCCGTAGAAGGCACCGCCGCCCTCATCCACCTTGTAGGCCCAGCCCTTGCGGTCCAGGGCCTCGATCAGGCCCCGGGTGGCCAGGTCCCATACGGCGTCATCGCCGATGGATTTTTCGGGCCGGGTGGAGAGATTGATCTCGTAGCTGCGGAAATCGAAGGTGGAGAGGATCTTCTCGGTGAGGTTGAGCACCCGCAGGATCTCGTCGCCGATCTGCTCCGGCAGGCAGAACACATGGGCGTCGTCCTGGGTGAACCCGCGCACCCGCATCAGGCCGTGCATCACGCCCGGACGCTCGTAGCGATACACGGTGCCCAGTTCGGCCCAGCGGATCGGCAGCTCGCGGTAGCTGCGCAGCGTGCTGGCGTAGGTGAGCACGTGGAACGGGCAGTTCATCGGCTTGAGCTGGTACTCCCGCTCATCCACCTGCATCGGCCCGAACATGCTCTCGCTGTAGAAGTCGAGGTGGCCGGAGGTCTTCCACAGGCCGATGTCGGCCACATGGGGCGTGTAGAGCAGCTCGTAGCCGTCCTCGAAGTGGGCCTGGCGCCAGAAGTCCTCGATCAGCAGCCGCATGCGGGCGCCGCGCGGGTGCCAGAACACCAGGCCCGCCCCCGCCTCGTCCTCGATTGAGAACAGGTCGAGATCGGTGCCCAGGCGGCGGTGGTCGCGGCGGAGGGCCTCCTCCTTGCGCCGCTTGTATTCGGCCAGCTGCTCGGGGGTCTCCCAGGCGGTGCCGTAGATGCGCTGGAGCTGGGCGTTCTTCTCGTCGCCGCGCCAGTAGGCCCCGGCCACGCTCTCCAGTTCGAACGCCTTGGGATTCAGCTCACTCGTGTTGGCCACGTGGGGGCCGGCGCACAGATCCCACCACTCCTCACCCAGGGTGTAGAGGGTGATCGGCTCCTGCAGCCCGGCCAGGATCTCCAGCTTGTAGGGCTCGTTCTGGGCGCGGATCCTGGCCTCCGCCTCCGGGCGGCTCACCTCGATCCGCTCCAGCGGCAGCCGCCGGCCGATGATCTTTCCCATCTCCTTCTTGATGGCCTTGAGGTCGGCCTCGGTGAAGGGCTCGGGGTTGTCGAAGTCGTAGTAGAAGCCGGTCTCGGTCCAGGGTCCGATCGTGACCTGAGCCTTGGGGAA
This sequence comes from Cyanobium sp. FGCU52, assembly GCA_024958715.1. Taxonomy (GTDB): domain Bacteria; phylum Cyanobacteriota; class Cyanobacteriia; order PCC-6307; family Cyanobiaceae; genus Cyanobium. Next base: position 150,187 of record JANWUS010000053.1, read on the forward strand.
CAGCTTCTGCACCGCCATCGCCAGCACATGGCTCATGGAGTGGCGGATCCGCAGCAGCTGCTCGCTCTCGCTGGTTCTGGGCAGGGCGATCGTCTCGCCGCTCGCCGCCTGCGCCGCCGTGGTGCCGTTGAGGGCCCCGGCAGGGTTGCTGCGGCTGGCGGCGGCGGTTGGCACGGGAATCCGATGCTGCGAAACCGGGATCCTACGCACGAGAATCCTGCCCATGCCTGCGCTTCCGCCGTGACACGCTCCCGTCCCGTCCGTTCCGCGCGGCTGCCCTCGCCGCTCCAGGAACGCCGGACCGTGGCACTGAGCTACCTGCTGTGGTGCCTCTCCCTGGTGGGGCTCTGCGGGCTGCAGCGCTTCTACAACCGCAAGCCCCTCAGCGGAACCCTGTGGCTGCTCACCTTCGGCATCTGCGGGATCGGCCAGCTGATCGATCTGTTCCTGATCCCGGATCTGGTGCAGCAGGCCAACCAGCCGCTGCTGCTGCAGGAGGCCGTGGCGGCGGCCACCGCGGCGTCGGTGCCCTCGCTCGAACGGCAGCTGCTGGGGCTGGCCCGACGCAGCGGTCCCCAGGGCTTCACCCTCAACGATGCCCTGCTGGAGCTGCAGCTCGCTCCCGGGGAGGACAGCGCAGCGGTGCGGGCCGAGATCGAGCGCCTGCTCCATGCCCATCTGCTTGAGGTGGGCAACGATGAGCGGGGGCGGGTCGTGTATAGCGAGCCCTGAGCCTCAGGCCTGGGCCGGCCCACGGCCGCCGGCGCGGGCGATGTCGCGCTGACGCTCCAGTTCCTGGCGATAGAAGGCCAGCAGCTCCTCCACCCCCTTCACGGGTTGGCCGTAGTAGCTGCCACCCCCATGGCTCGGCAGGGAGGCCCACTCGGGTGCCAGCCGCGCCAGCACCTCGGCGCAGAGGCCGGCCTGGTCGAAACGGCGCAGGGCGCCCCGCGCCTCGATCAGATGGAGGGCGGCCTGGTCCTGGGCCTCCGGGCTGAAGTCGTCGAGGCCCAGGCGACGGGCGGCGGCGTCCCAGGTCCGGGGCAGGAACTGGTAGGCACCGGCGGCGGCGCTCACGTAGCCCCGGCTCACGGTGATCTCGGGATGACGCTCCAGGCTGGCCACCTTGCTGCCGCCATAGATGGTGCGGTACCCATCAGGCGACCCTCCCAACCAGGTTCCCTCCGCAAAGCGGATCGTGTTCAGCAGCGCACGTCGCTCAAGGGTGATGCGGTACGGCGAGCCTTCCTCAGGGCGGTGAGCCTGCCTCGGGCCGGCCGCCACGCTGGAGACCGCGGCCCTGGTGGGCGTTGCCTGCCGAGCGGTTGGTGCAGTTACCCCTCGCGAGACCAGCAACCCCGCCGGCAGGGGCACGGCGCCGGCCACCAGGGGCAGCGACAGCAGCAGCACGGCCGAGCCGCGCAGCCCCGAAGACGGACGACGGAGGGCGGAGAGGGGAAGGCGACGCAAAGGCGAAGAAAAGCACGACGTTGCCGGAGACCCTGTTCCCTGGAGAGGTCACCGAGCCACCCCCCTGCGCGCCGGCCTGGACAAATGGGACGCAGCGTGTTTCATGGCCGCCCCGCAGGTCGGGTCCGAGCTGAGACGCCAGTGACAGCCCTGCACCTTGCCCCTGCGGTGGCGGCAACGGTGTGGGTTCACACACCGTCACGATTCGATCAGCGCTGCTGATCAATCACCGGCCCATGGTTCAGGGCTGCTGGGCGCCGGTCAGTGGGCCGGCAGGAAGCCGAGCGCCTGCCGCACCCGGCCGAGGGTGCCTTCCGCGACGGCCGTCGCCCGCTCCCGGCCGGCTTCCAGCACGGCCTTGAGGGTGGCGGGATCCCGGCGCAGCTCGCCGTAGCGCTCCTGGATCGGCCGGAGGGCCTCCACCACCACCTCGGCCAGCAGGGGCTTGAACGCCCCCCAGCCCATGGCGGCACAGTCCGCGGCGGCCCGCTCCCGGCCCAGGCCGCTGAGCAGGGCGTAGAGGCCCAGCAGGTTGTCGGCCTCGGGCCGTTCCGGGTTGCCGAATTCCAGACCCATCACCGGATCGGTCTTGGCCCGCTTGATCTTGCGCACGATCAGCTCCGGAGGATCCAGCAGGGTGATGCGGGAGGCCTCATTCGGGTCGCTCTTGCTCATCTTGCTGCGGCCGTCGGTGAGGCTCATCACCCGGGCACCCTCCCCCAGGATCAGGGGCTCGGGCACCTTCAGCAGGGCCAGCGGTTCCCCGTCGGACCCCCGGGGGCCGAAGCGGGCGTTGATCCGCTGCTGGGCGATGTCGCGGGCCAGCTCCAGGTGCTGCTTCTGGTCTTCGCCCACCGGCACCCGGTCGGCGTCATAGAGAAGGATGTCCGCCGCCATCAGCACCGGATAGTCGAGCAGTCCGGCCGACACATCCGCCCCCTGTTTGCGGGCCTTCTCCTTGAACTGGATCATCCGCTCCAGCCAGTTGAGCGGGGTGACGCAGTTCAGCAGCCAGCAGAGCTCGCTGTGGGCCGCCACGTGGCTCTGCACGAACACGGTCGACCGGTCCGGGTCGATGCCGCAGGCCAGGTACAGCGCTGCCGTCGTGAGGGTGTCCTCCGCCAGGCGGGCCGGGTCGTGGGGCACGGTGATGGCGTGCAGGTCGACGACACAGAAGAAGGTGTCGTGCGTGTCCTGAAGGGCGACCCAGTTGCGGATCGCCCCGAGCCAGTTGCCCAGATGCAGGGCCCCGGTGGGCTGGACGCCGGAGAGGACCCTGGGCCGTTGCTCGCTCATGGGGCTGGGATCAGGCCTCGGCCACCACGGCGTCGCTCTCGCTTGCGGCGGCCTCCGGGGAAGCTTCGCCGGGTTCCGCAGCGATCACCTCAACGGTGGCGGGATCCTCGGCGGCGCTCGGCTCGCTCACCTCGGCGGCGGGTTCGCTGGCCGGGGCGGGAGCGGCGGGACGGCTGGGACGGGCGAAGGGATCCACCCGGCCGGCTCGGGAGCCGCCCTCACCGCGGCCCCCTTCCCCCCGTTCCCGGCGGCGCTCGCCACCACCACCACGGGGCGCGGGAGGGCGACCGCCGCCCTGGGCCCGCTGGCGGGCCACCAGCTCATCGAGTTCGCCGTTCTCGAGCTGCTGCGCCAGGGTGCGCAGGGAGAAGCCCAGCACCGCCACCGTGGAGCGCAGCCCGAAGGCCTCCTGCAGGGCGCGGGCGGCCTGCATCTCGTTGTCGCTCAGGCGGATGCGGAAGCCACCGCCCTCGCGGGGTCCCGTGCCCCGGGGTCCCCGGTCCGGTCCCCTGTCGCGATCCGAGGGATGGGAGGTGGTGGTGTCGTCAGCCATCGCCGCTGCCAGTGATCAGGCGCAAGTGTGGCGCATCGGCCCCTCGCTTCCCCCCGGGGCTGCGGTGAGCCAGTGAAGGCGATGGGGTTCGTGACGGTCGTGGTCGCTGGCTCGGGCCAGAACCAGCAGGGGCAGGCTGCGGGGAGCGGCCGCGGCGAACCGGTGGCGATACTCGCTCAGCAGCCGCAGATAGCTGTCGTGGGTCCAGCCGTGGTCTCCGCGCTCCTGCACGCGCCAGAAGCGGTGCAGCGCGGCCTGGCAGGCCTCGGATCCGAATTCCTGCCAGCACTGCTGCTGGGCCGCGTGGGCGGAGAACCCTTCGGCGGTGAGTTCCCGCCAGCGGCGCAGTTCAGGGGCGTCGCGACTGCCATCGGGGGGCAGCCGCTCCAGCAGCCGCGCCGCCCCGACGCAGCTCAGCCGCAGCCAGCAGCGCTCCAGCAGCAGCACCGGCAGATCGCCGTGCCAGGCCGGAGCCGCCGCCACCTCCTCCAGGCGACGTTCCACGTCCCGCCACTGCCGTGGCGTGAGCGACGGCGGAGGCAGAACGGCATCGGCGCACCGGTCCGCGGCTCGGTTGCGGGAGCGGTGAGGCCGGGGGGCAGGCACGGGATCCGTCATCGATGGAAAGGTGCCGGGGCTGGGGATGCCAGGACCAAGGGTATGGGGTGCGGCCCTGGAGGGCGGTGTCCGCCCCGACGTCGGGTCCAGGTGCCCGGACACTTCCTCAGGCCCTCCCTCTCCCTGCGGTGGCCGCCCTCGTGGCCTGAGCTAAAGATGCAGGACCTCCCAAGCCCGCCGTGACCGCACCGGAGACCGCCCGCGTGTCCCCCGCCCCTGTCCTGCCGCAGGAGTGGCGTCGCCCGGCCCTCGTGCTTGGCGGGGGAATCGTCGCCACCGATGCCCTCAGCCATCTGCTGCACGGTTCCGGCGGTGGGCTGTTCGGCCTGGCAGCTCTGGCGGGAGGGGTCTGGCTGTTGTCGCGCCGGCGGCCCGCAGCGGGCTTCCAGGCGCCGACCAACCTGGCGGACTGGGTGGCGCGCTGCGATCAGGTTCTCGCCCAGTTCGATCGGTTCGCCCCCGAGGCCAGCGAGGCCCAGGCCCGCCGGCGGGACTCCCTGGCCCGCTGGCGCTCCGACACCGGGATGCGACCTCCGCGGCTGGCCCTGGTCGGCTGCCGCCCCCCGGCGGACCCGCTGCGACCGGCCTTCCTCACGGCCCTGAGCGGCAGGGCGGGCCTGCAGCTGGAGTGGGGCCACCCCCTGCCCCGCCGCAGCGACCAGTGGGACTGGCCCGAGTCCTTCAGCCGCAGCGATCTGTTCCTGCATCACCTTCACCTGCCGCTGGCCGCCGCCGATCTGCGCTGGCTTGAGGCCGCTCCCGCCGGCCTGCCGGTGTGGCTGCTGGTGCAGGCGGAGCCCGATGCTGACGGCGATGGCTGGCTCGAGGATCTCCGCAGCCAGTGGCCCCAGGCCGAACCGGGCCGCTGCCTGCTCTGGGATGGCGATCCCGCCAGCCTGCAGGGGGTGCTGCGCCCCCTGAGCGAGTGGATCGAGCGGGAGGCGCCGCGTCTGCGCACCGCCACGCCCCTGCGGGGGCTGGAGGCCCTGCACCGCACCTGGCAGGCGGAGCTTGAGATCCTGCGGCGCCAGCGGTGGCAGCAGCTCCAGCAGCGCACCCAGTGGCTGGTGGCGGCCGGGGTGTTCGCCTCGCCCCTGCCCAGCGTGGATCTGCTGGTGCTGGCCTCTGCCAATGGCCTGATGCTTCAGGAGATGGCCCGGCTGTGGGACTGCCCCTGGACCCTGCCCCAGCTCAGGGAGGCGGCCCGGGAGTTGGCCCGGGTGGCCCTGGCCCAGGGGGTCGTGGAATGGAGCACCCAGGCCCTCTGCGGAGCCATCCGGCTGCATGGCGCCACCTGGCTCGTGGGCGGAGCTCTTCAGGCCCTCAGCGCCGCCTACCTCACGCGGGTGGTGGGTCTGGCGATGGCGGATCTGATGGCCCTCTCGGCCGGGGTGGCCGAGCCCGACCTGGCGGAGATCCGCCGGCAGGCGCCGCTGCTGGTGTCGCGGGCGGCGGAGCAGGGCCGCCTGGACTGGAGCGGCTTTCTCAGGCAGGGGAAGCACTGGCTGGAACAGCAGGGACAGCCAGCGGCGCTTCAAGCATCTTCATGAAGCAGGGCAAAGAATCGGCACGTTTTCTTTTGCTTCGTTTCCTTGCGAAGGAGGCTCCTTAGCGTGATTCAACCTTCCTGTGCCTCGGGTTTCTGAGCGTCCGGAAGGCTCCTGCCGGTGGCAGCCGGGTTTTCACTCGTCGCGTCTCCGGATTACCCCCTACGTCCTCATGACCACTGCCCTTCGCAGCGGCCGGTCCGGAAGCTGGGAAAGCTTCTGTCAATGGGTGGCCTCCACCAACAACCGCATCTATGTGGGTTGGTTCGGTGTGCTGATGATCCCCTGCCTCCTGGCGGCGACCATCTGCTTCATCGTGGCCTTCATTGCCGCTCCCCCCGTCGACATCGACGGCATCCGTGAGCCGGTTGCCGGTTCCTTCCTCTACGGCAACAACATCATCTCCGGCGCTGTCATCCCCAGCAGCAACGCCATCGGCCTGCACTTCTATCCCATCTGGGAAGCCGCCAGCCTCGACGAGTGGCTGTACAACGGCGGTCCTTACCAGCTGGTGATCTTCCACTTCCTCATCGGCGTCTTCGCCTACATGGGTCGTGAGTGGGAACTCTCCTACCGCCTGGGCATGCGCCCCTGGATCTGCGTCGCCTACAGCGCCCCCGTGGCCGCCGCCAGCGCCGTGTTCCTGGTGTACCCCTTCGGTCAGGGCTCCTTCTCCGACGGCATGCCCCTCGGCATCAGCGGCACCTTCAACTTCATGCTGGTGTTCCAGGCTGAGCACAACATCCTGATGCACCCCTTCCACATGCTGGGTGTGGCCGGTGTGTTCGGCGGCAGCCTGTTCTCCGCCATGCATGGCTCGCTCGTCACCAGCTCGCTGGTGCGGGAGACCACCGAAACCGAGTCCCAGAACTACGGTTACAAGTTCGGCCAGGAGGAGGAGACCTACAACATCGTGGCTGCCCACGGTTACTTCGGTCGCCTGATCTTCCAGTACGCCAGCTTCAACAACAGCCGCAGCCTCCACTTCTTCCTGGCCGCCTGGCCGGTGGTGGGCATCTGGTTCACCTCCATGGGCATCAGCACCATGGCCTTCAACCTGAACGGCTTCAACTTCAACCAGTCGATCCTGGATGCCCAGGGCAGGGTGCTGCCCACCTGGGCCGACGTGCTCAACCGTGCCAACCTCGGCATGGAAGTGATGCACGAGCGCAACGCCCACAACTTCCCGCTCGATCTGGCCAGCGTGGAGGTCACCCCGGTGGCCCTCACCGCCCCCGCCATCGGCTGAGGTTTCGGCTCCATCCTCCGTTCCCTGTGCCGGAGCCTCTGCCCCCTCTTCGGAGGGGGCTTTTCGTTGGCCGTGGCTCGCCTGACGGAAGGGTGCGAGCCGGCCCTGCCGCCTGCCTAGCGTGGCCCCGATCCGCCTGTCCCGTGTGCCCCGCGGCCCCATCTCCGGACTGCTCCTGGTGCTGCTGCTGCTGACGGCCTGCGGCCGCGCACCCGATGCCGCCCGTCGCGAATCCGGCACGCCGCCGCCTCCTGGGGGCGCGCCGCAGGTGCCGCCGGGCCGGCCCAAGGTGCTGGCCAGCTTCACCGTGGTGGCTGACATGGCCCGCGAGGTGGCCTGCGGCCAGCTCCAGGTGGAGTCGATCACCAGGCCGGGAGCGGAGATCCATGGCTACGAGATCACCCCCTCCGACCTGCGCCGGGCCCGCGGCGCCGACCTGCTGCTGGAGAACGGCCTGGGGCTCGATCGCTGGACCCATCGCTTCACCGCCGGCCTCGGCAACGTGCCCCGGGTGGTGGTGAGCAAGGGGGTGGCCACCCTGCCGATCGTGGGCGGCAGCCATCCCGATGCCGTCAATCCCCACGCCTGGATGTCGCCCAAGGCCGCCCTCACCTACGTGGCCAACATCCGCGATGCCTTCATCCGACTCGATCCCCCCCGGGCGGCCACCTACCGCCGCTGTGCCGCCGCCTATGCGGATCGGATCCGCGCCCTCGATCGCGACCTGGCCACGCGCCTGGCCCGTCTGTCCCCCCAGCACCGGATGCTGGTGAGCTGCGAGGGGGCCTTCAGCTACCTCACCCGCGACTACGGCCTCGATGAGGCCTGGCTCTGGCCGGTGAACAGTGAACGGGAGGTGACGCCCCAGCGCATGGAGCGCCTGATCGCAACCGTGCGCCGTCGCCGCGTGCCGGCGGTGTTCTGCGAGAGCACGGTGGATGCCAGGGCCCAGCAGCGGGTGGCCCGGGAGAGCGGATCGCGCTTCGGCGGCATCTTCTACGTCGACTCCCTCTCCCTGCCCGGGGGCCCGGCACCCACCTACATCGACCTGATGCGTCGCAACGTGGACACCCTGGTGCGCGGTCTGCAGGGCACCGATGCGCCTGGAGGAACGCCACCCTCTTGAATGGGGGCATGCAGCAGACCGGTTCGCCGCCGCCCGAACGTTTAGCGGCCCGTGCGCTCACGGTGGCCTACGACGGGGTGCCTGCCGTGGAGCAGGTGAGCCTCATCCTTCCCGCCGGCTGCCTGTGCGGACTGGTGGGCATGAACGGCGCGGGCAAGACCACCCTGCTCCGGGCCCTGGGAGGCTTCATCGCTCCCGGATCCGGAAGCGTGCGCATCGACGGTCTCCCCCCGGCGCTCGCCCAGCGCCGGCAGCGTCTGGCCTATGTGCCCCAGAGCGAACAGGTGGACTGGGACTTTCCGATCCGCGTCAGGGACGTGGTGATGCTGGGGCGCTATGGGCGCATGAACCTGCTGCGCTGGCCTGCCGCCGTCGATCGCCGGGCGGTGGAGCAGGCCCTGGAGCGGGTGGATCTGAGCAACCTGGCGGAGCGTCCGATCGGCGCTCTCTCCGGCGGTCAGCGCAAGCGGGCCTTCCTGGCTCGCGCCCTGGCCCAGGAGGCCACGGTGCTGCTTCTCGATGAGCCCTTCACGGGTGTGGACCTGCCGACCGTGCAGCTGATCATCACCGTGCTGCGGGAGCTCTGTGCCGCCGGTGCCACGGCTCTGCTGGCCACCCATGATCTGGAGGCCATTCCCACCTTCTGCGACCGGGTGCTGCTGCTGAACCGCCGCCTGCTGGCCTTCGGTCCCACCGGCGAGGTGTTCACCCAGGCCAATCTGCTGCGCACCTTCGGCGCTGCCCCCGCTCTTCCCTGACCATGGCCCCCCCCTTCGGCAGCGCGATTCCGCTGGTTTCCCTGGTTCCCCTGTCGCTGGGGCGCTGGTTGCTCGAGCCCCTGCAGCAGGGGTTCCTGATGCGGGCCCTGCTGCTGGGGGGGCTGGTGGCGGTGGTCTGCGCCGTGCTGTCCTGCTACATGACCCTCAAAGGCTGGGCGCTGATGGGCGATGCCGTCTCCCATGCGGTGCTGCCGGGAGTGGTGCTGGCCTATGCCCTCGGACTGCCCTATGCCCTGGGGGCGTTCGTGTTCGGCGTGGGTTCGGTGGGGTTGATGGGCTGGATCCGCCAGCACACGCGGGTGAAGGAGGACACGGTGATCGGGCTGGTGTTCACCGGCTTCTTCGCCCTCGGGCTGGTGCTGATCTCCCGCATGCCCAGCGGCGTGGACCTCGCCCACATCCTGTTCGGCAACCTGCTGGGCATCACCGATGCCGATGTGGTGCAGACGGTGGCGATCAGCCTGGTGGTGCTGGTGCTGCTGCTGGTGCGGGGCCGCGACCTGCTGCTGTTCTGTTTCGATCCCTGCCATGCCCGCTCGATCGGCCTGCGCACGGGTCGTCTGCACTATCTGCTGCTTACCCTGCTGAGCCTGGCGGCAGTGGCGGGCCTGCAGGCCGTGGGCATCCTGCTGGTGGTGGCGATGCTGGTCTCGCCGGGGGCCACCGCCTATCTGCTCAGTGATCGCTTCGGCCCCATGACCCTGCTGGCGGTGCTCTCCGCGGTGCTGGCCACCCTCAGCGGCATCCTGATCAGCTACTGGCTCGACGCTTCCACCGCCGGTTGCATCGTGCTCGTGCAGACCGGCCTGTTCCTGCTGGCGGCGGTTCTGGCCCCACGCCACGGCCTGCTCGCCCGCCAGCATCGGCGTGCTTCCCCTCCGGTCCGATGACCGCCACCGTCACCGCCCCTGCCGATCAGCACTGGCCCTGGTGGCCCCTTCTGCCGATTTATCCCTATGGGCGCAGGCCCACCCTGGTGCGTGAGCTGATCCCCGGCCGGATCTGGAGTTTCGAGCAGTTGCATGGGGTGTGGTACGTGGCGGTGCCGATCCGGATGACGGTGGTACGGGTGGAGGACGGCCTGATGCTCTATTCCCCCATCCCCCCCACGGGCGAGGTGCTGGAGGCGCTGCGCCAGTTGGAACGGGGCCATGGCCCGGTGCGCGCGATCGTGCTCCCCACCTCCTCGGGCCTTGAGCACAAGCTGCCGGTGCCGGCAATGGCGCGCGCTTTCCCCTCGGCACTGGTGTGGGTGAGTGACTGCCAGTGGAGTTTTCCCCTGCCGTTGCCTGCAGGCTGGCTCGGCTTTCCCAAGCAACGCACCAGGGTGCTGGGGAAGGACGGATTTCCCTATCGTGATCAACTCCGCTGGATTCCCCTGGGCCCCCTGGATCTGGGCCTGGGCACGTTCCTTGAGGTGGCCTGCCTTGACCTCGCGACCGGTTCGCTACTTGTGACTGATGCCCTTGTCGCGATACCGAGTTCCCCTCCCCTTCTTTATGACCTCGATCCGACGCCACTGCTGTTCCATGCGCGCGACAAGGGAACTGAACCACTCATCGATACGGCCGCCAATCGTCTGAGTGGTTGGAAGCGGATTGTCCTGTTCGCGAACTACTTCAGGCCGGCCAACGTTTCCGTACCGGGCTCCGCCACTATCCTGAGCCAGATGTTTGCTCAGGGATGTCGCAATCCTCGTTGTCATTTCGGACTCTATCCTTTCCGCTGGTCATCTGGATGGGAGGCCGACGCTGATGCTCTCATGGCAGGGTTCAACGGTTGGGGTTTCGCCTTGGCTCCCGTACTGGAACGGCTTGTCTTCCCCAGGGTTCGAGAGTTCTTCGTGAATTGGCTTTATGAGCTCGCAAGACAGGATGCGATTCGGCAGCTGATTGCGTGCCATTACCACGCTCCACTTCCACTTACCGCCGACCGTCTTCAGGCTTGCGGTGAAGGTCTCTTGCGCGGGGTCTGGGCTCCTTCAGACGCTTCCTGGACTACGCTGGCGAGGATTGATGATTTACTTCTTGAGCTGGGTGTTGTGAAAGAAGGATTCTGAGGGAACCGAGCCAGCCCTTGGAGAGACTTCCCCGGTCTTCATCGATAAGCCTCAGACTCCAGCGGCGCTGATCCATCCCCGGATCAGCGTTTTGGTTCTGAAAAGCGCTTCAGTCCAGATCCTCAACAGTCGCGGCGGAGGAGTGTCATCCAAGGGTACTTTCTTCCATGGCGTTTTTGCCCGGGCCTGACGATAAACATGCCTCAGGGGGTGGGTACAGCGGGCATTCCATGGCTTGACAGGGCCTGGGCCGGCAAAGTGAATGATTGCCGGATTGTCGATGGCATCCAGTTCCGATTTGCTCAGATGATCTGGACTCAGGCTGAACTCCGGTAGAAGTCCAAAGAGGTGAGGGCAGGCATTCCACCGCTCCGGGAGGGCCAGCCACTCATTCTTGAACACGTGGTTGAGTACGTCCTGGTCCCAGTGGCGCAGACGATCAGGATTGGCCCGGGCAAACTCTGATCCGATGCCAAGAACATCAACTTTGCGCCAGCGCTCCAGATCAATGAGCATGATGCCGGCATTGAAGTATTCACCATGGACATAGCCATGGCCCTGGCATGACAGCCAGTGGTCTGGAACTGCAGCGAGCGCTTTGCCTTCTAGAGGAAGTTCCCACAAAGGCTGCAGGCTGTTGCTCACAATGGCGTCGGAGTCGATAAAGATCACTCGTTTCAACTCGGCCGGAAGCAATCCCGGCAAGAGCAGGCGAAAGTAGGTGGCTACACTGGCATGGCCATTCACGGGGAAGCAGCGTACGGGTTCTATGTCCGCTTGAAGAATTGAAAGGGAAGGAAGTAGCTCGTGCAGGAATGGTATGGCTTTTCCGTATAACGAGCTGGCAATGTCGTCGACGATCAGGTAAATGCGTAGGTCGCCACTTGGGGCTGCATTGGCCGCCAATGACTGCAGCATGGCGGCACAATGAGGGAGGTAGCGCCCATCCGTTGCGCAGACAATGTCCACAATTGACTAATCTACTATCAGGATTCTAGCAGCCTCCCACTTCAGGATCTTTGGTGACCCGTTCGGCTGGATGCACAGGCGGCTCCCAATGCATCCCTGTCTGTACTTGAGGTACTAAGTGCCACGTGGTTTAATAGCATGTGAAGGGTGTTTGATTTCGTTGCGGTTCTGTCGCCATGGTCAAGCGTGTTTTTCTGACGTTTTCGGACCGGCGCATGCGACTGGCCCGTCGGCGCATCTGCCGGCAGGCGCGGGCCCTCGGCGTCTATGATCAGGTCGTGGGTGCATCAGAGCTTTCTCTCGATGCTGATTTTCGTGGTCGATACCGTGACATCCTGACGCCTCAGCACAAGGGTTATGGCTACTACATTTGGAAGCCAAGAATTGTCAAACAGGTGCTGGCCACTCTCCGTGAAGGCGACATCCTTCACTGGTTGGACAGTGGATCGCATCTGAATTCCAGGGGTTTGTGGCGTCTCAAGGAGTATTTTCAAATGGCTGAGGATGCTGAAGGTGGCTTCCTGGGTTTTGAAAATAAGCCACCCAGCGGTCCGCTTCATTACGACGGTAGAGCACTGCCAGACAATTCCGAATACCTTCTGACCAAGGGTGACCTTCTAGACTGGTTTGGAGTGCGGCAGCGTCCGGAAATTAGTCGTACTCAGCAGGTGGGAGCAACAACGTTTATGATTCGTAAGTGCAAGGAATCAACGGCATTCGTTGAAGAATGGAATTCTACCTTTGAAGGTCGTCTGCATCTGATTGATGACACCCCGTCGAAATCGCCAAATGAGGAAGGGTTTGTTCAGCACAGATGGGATCAGTCAATTCTTTCTATTCTTGCCAAGCTTCATAGGGTGCCGACGGTTTCTGTCTTTGAGTGCTGGTATCCCAGTGTTCAAGATTGTTGGCAGCCTGACTGGGATTACATCAAGGAGTACCCAATTCTGATGAAGCGTGATCGTCAGATTCCGTGCCTAAACCCGTTGTATCTCTTCTACCTACGAAGCAAAGGAAGGGTTAAGCAGCTCCTCAAAAGAGATGCCGGAGGCTAAAGTCGCAACGGGCCAGGATCACCATTGCTTCCATCTGCATCAAGGCTGTCGGATTCGAACAAGTTTTCCTCTAATTCCATGCGCTGTTCCATCTGGCGCAGGAAATAGCCCGTCATCATCGCTGAGGCGAGCAGGCCGGCAAGATTTTCTCGGCTGGTCTGAACCTTCACCTCGAACTGCTCCCCGGGGAGCATGCCGAGCAGGCCATTCACGTTATGGCGGATGATGTCCTGGATCTCTCCGCTGGCGGAGCGGGCAACGCGCTGCAGAACGTCAGGGGACTGATCCTGGAGATACTGGATCAGGGAGTTCCCGCTGATCGCCTCGTTGTCGCTCGTCAGGAACTCCGGATTGAACATGGTCCTCCTGCATATCCAGGGATCCGGGTCGGGCCGACCACGGATTGCCATGAACCTTACCGCAGCTCTTCTGCTGCTCCCAGGCCTGGGGCAGGGTGGGAGAACCGAATCGGACCGAACCGCTGCAACGGCCAGTAGCGCCAGACCGCCCTGCCGATCACCTCTCTCTCGGGCAGTGGACCCCAGAGGTGGGAGTCGAGGCTGGCGTTGCGGTTGTCGCCCAGAACAAGCAGATGGGCCGCGGGAACGGTGACGGGCCCGAAGTCGTAGTCCATCGGTTCGCTGGCCCAGTCGTGGGAGGCCTTCTCGCCATTCCGCCACAGCCTCCCGCCGCTCACCTGCACCGTGTCGCCGGCCACGGCCACCACTCGCTTGATCAGGGCGGCATCTGGGTCGTAGCCGGCCGCTTGCAGGGCTGCCGGTGGGTGAAACACCACGATCGTGCCCGGGGCCGGTGAGTGGTGCAGCCGCTGACTCAGCTTCTCGACCAGCACCCGGTCCTGCAGCTGGAGGGTCGGCAGCATGGACCCGGAGGGAATCCAGCGGGGTTCCACCACCAGCCAGCGCAGCACCAGCGCCAGCAGAACCCAGGCCAGCAGCGACCTCAGCGAGCGCAGCCATTCCCGGCCCCAGCCTTCCCTCTGCTCGACGTCGGTGGTTAGGGACTCCAGGGAGGGTGAGGGCGGTTCTGGAGGAGCCATGGGCCGGTGGTCTCGCAGGATGGGCCCACCATCCTGGACAGGGACTGCTGTTATGGCGCTGGCTGACCAGCCCACCGGGTGCCGTTCCGGGGTCGAAGCGGCCCTGGAGCTGTTGGCTGCCCTTAATGATGGTGGCCTCAGCCACGTGATCGTCTGCCCCGGCAGTCGTTCCGCGCCGCTGGCGGTGGCCGCCGGCCTGCTGGAGGGTCCCGGTCTGCGGCTGCATACAGCCTTCGACGAGCGTTCCGCCGCTTTTTTCGCCCTGGGGCTGGGGCGTGCCCTCGGACTGCCTGCCGCCGTGATCACCACCTCCGGCAGTGCCGTGGCCCATCTGCTTCCGGCGGCCGTGGAGGCCGACACCGGTACGGTCCCCCTGCTGCTGCTCACGGCCGACCGGCCAGATCGTCTCAAGGGCTGTGGGGCCAACCAGAGCGTGAACCAGGAGGAGTTCCTGCGCGCCAGCTGCCGCTGGCTTGGCCAGGGGGACGGGCGGGGCCTGGCGCGGATGGCCGCCGCCGACCTTGCCCAGCTGGCGGCACGGGCCCTGGAGCACTGCCTTGGCGATGGCGGTCGGGTGCCCCCCGGACCTGTCCATCTCAATCTTCCGTTCGAGGAACCGCTCCATCTGACGGGCCCCGAGCTGGTGGCCCTGGCGGCCGGCGCACACGAGGGGGTCCGGGGGGCGGATCCCGAGACCAGCGCCGGGGTCTCGGGATCGCCCTTGCCTCTGCAGCAGGCCGCCCGGCTGGATCCGGATCGACCCGGAGTCGTGGTGGCGGGGCCCTGGCGCGGTCGACCCCAGAGCTGGCGGGCCCATGTCGAGGCGCTGCTCGCCTGGCAAGGCCGCAGCGGCTGGCCGGTGCTGGCCGATGCCCTCTCGGGCCTGAGGGGCCAGCCCGGACTCGACCTGGTGGCCGGTTATGACCTGATCCTTGAGCAGCAACCCCACGGGTTGGGGGAGGCGCAGGTGCTGCGGCTGGGCAGCCTTCCCGCCAGTCGGAGGCTGCAGGCCTGGCTCGAAGGCATCGCGGGGCCGCAGGTGCTGGTGAGCGAGGGCGATCCCCGTCGGCTCGATCCCCTTGGACGGGCAAGGGCTCAGTGGAGCGGGGGCCTCGCCGCCTGGTGGAAGGCGCAGGCTCTGCCGCCAGGCCGGCCTACCCCCGAGTCGCTGGCCTATGCCCGTCGGTGGCAGGCGGCCGAGGATCGCGTACAGACCCTGCTCGATGGCCCTGCGGAGGCGCCGGCCGGATCCCTGTTCGAGGAGCCCTTCCTGGCCCGGCGCCTGGCCCGGCTGCTGCCCCCAGGGTTGCCGGTGATGCTGGCCAACAGCAGCCCGGTGCGCGACTGGGAGAGCTTCATGCCGGCGGATGCTCCCGCGCGGCCCGTGTTTTCGTTCCGCGGCGCCTCCGGCATCGACGGCACCCTCTCGATCGCGGCCGGGCTGGCGGAAGCCCTGGGCCAGCTGGTGCTGGTCACCGGCGACCTGGCCCTGCTGCACGATGCCAACGGCTGGCTGTGGCTGCCGCGGCTGACGGGGCGGCTCACGGTGCTGGTGATCGCCAATGGCGGCGGCGGCATCTTCGAGCAGCTGCCGATCCGCACCGATCCCCCGGCCGCCCTGGATTTCGAGCGTCTGTTCGCCATGCCCCAGCCGGTCTCGCCGCTGGCGCTGGCTGCGGTGCACGGGGTGGCTGGCCGCAGGGTGGCGGGACCCGCCGCGCTGGAGGCCGATCTGGCCTGGGCCCTGGCCCGTTCCTGCACTGTGCTGGAACTGGCCAGCGACCGCACGGCGGATGCCGACCGCCGCCGCCGGCTGCGCACAATGGCCGCACGCGCGTGCGCCCTGCCATGAGCCCCTCACCCGTTCCGCCGGCTCCGGTCGACTGGCGACCCGTTGGCCGGTACGACGACATCCGCTTCGAGACCAGCGCCGAGGGGATCGCCCGGATCACGATCGACCGTCCGGAGAAGCGCAACGCCTTCCGCCCACGCACCGTGCAGGAGCTCTGCGACGCCTTCACCCGGGTCCGCGAGGACCCGACGATCGGGGTGGTGCTGTTCACCGGCGCCGGCCCCGCGACCGACGGGGGCTGGGCCTTCTGCGCCGGCGGCGACCAGAGCGTGCGGGGGGACGGCGGCTATCTGGATGACGACGGGCTGCCCCGGCTCAACGTGCTGGATCTTCAGCGGATCATCCGCAGCCTGCCCAAGGTGGTGATCGCCCTGGTGGCGGGCTACGCCATCGGCGGCGGCCAGGTGCTGCATCTGCTCTGCGACCTCAGCCTGGCCGCGGAGAACGCCGTGTTCGGCCAGACCGGCCCGCGGGTGGGAAGTTTCGACGGTGGCTTCGGCGCCGGTTACCTGGCCCGGGTGGTGGGCCAGCGCAAGGCCCGCGAGATCTGGTTCCTCTGCCGTCGCTACTCCGCCGAAGAGGCCCTGGCGATGGGCCTGGTGAACCAGGTGGTGCCCCTGGATCAGCTCCAGGAGGAGGGGGTGGCCTGGGCGCGGGAGGTGCTGCGCCACAGCCCCACCGCCATCCGCTGCCTCAAGGCGGCCTTCAACGCCGAAACCGACGGGCTGGCCGGCCTGCAGGAGCTGGCGGGCCAGGCGACCCACCTCTTCTACCGGACGGCGGAGGGGCAGGAGGGCCGCAACGCCTTCCTGGAGAAGCGGGAGCCCGACTTCCGGCAGAGCCCCTGGTTACCCTGAGGGTCTGCTGCCGCCGTTTCCGCTCGCCGTCGCCGTGTCCTCCCCGACCGACTCTTCGCCGTTCCGGGGCCGCCCATCGTTCCGCGTGAGCATCGGATCAGCTCGAACCGCTGCCGCGGGTCTGGCCCTGGGTCTGGCGCTTGGACCGCTGTCCTGCCTGCCGGTGGCGGCCGCGACACCTGGCACCCCCCGTGCCGCCGCGGCTGCGTCAAAGCCGACGCCCCAGCCGCTGCCCGAGGCGGCGCTGCTGGGGGACGGTCCCCTGGGGCTCGAGGATCTCCAGCCGATCCAGCCCGCGGCTGATCCGGCAACGCCCGCTCCGGCCCCGGTGCCCCAGGCCGCGAGCGCGCAGCCGGAGCCCGCTCCCCCTGCGACCACGCCGGCATCGACATCGGCACCTGTTTCCACACCGGCGTCGGCCCCGGCGCCCACGCCCGCTTCGGCACCCGCCTCCACGGCCCTGCTGCCCCCGGCTTCCGCCGTGGCGCCGCTGCCGGGGCGGGAGCTGATCCTCGATCGCCGCCGCAAGGTGCTGCAGGTGCTCCAGGACGGCAAGGAACTGCGTCGTTTCCCGGTGGCGGTGGGGATGCCGGGCTGGGAAACCCCGCAGGGCCGCTTCACCGTGATCGAGAAGACGGCCGATCCCACCTGGGAGCATCCCGCCAGCGGCCGCTTCTACCCCCCGGGCCCAGGCAACCCCCTCGGCAGCCGCTGGATCGGTTTCCACCGCGATTGCTATGGCCGCCGCGGCTTCAACGGCCAGGAGCATCTGGAGGTGAAGGGCTGCGTCACCGCCGGCTTCCATGGCACGCCCAACCGGGCCAGCATCGGCCAGGCGGTGTCCCATGGCTGCGTGCGGCTGTTCGATGAGCACGCCCGCGAACTGTTCGATCTGGTGCAGCTGGGAACGCCGGTGACCGTGCTGCCCTGAGGGCGCGGTTCAGCGGGAACAGGGCGTCCTGGGAAGCCCCGTAGAGTTGGGGCCACCCTGACGATCCCCGGGATGCGCATCCTGTTCGCCGCCGCCGAATGTGCCCCGATGGTGAAGGTGGGGGGCATGGGCGATGTGGTGGGCTCGCTGCCACCGGCCCTGGCGGCCCTCGGCCATGACGTGCGCATCATCATGCCGGGCTACGGCAAGTTGTGGAGCCGGCTCGACATTCCCTCGGAGCCCATCTGGCGCGGCCACACGATGGGCACCGATTTCGCCATCTACGAAACGCGCCATCCCAGCAACGGTCTGCCGATCTACCTGGTGGGCCATCCGGTGTTCGATCCCGAGCGCATCTACGGCGGCGAGGACGAGGACTGGCGCTTCACCTTCTTTGCCAGTGCGGCGGCGGAATTCGCCTGGAACGTCTGGAAGCCCCAGGTGCTGCACTGCCATGACTGGCACACGGGCATGATCCCGGTGTGGATGCACCAGGACCCGGAGATCAGCACGGTGTTCACCATCCATAACCTCCGCTACCAGGGTCCCTGGCGCTGGAAGCTCGACCGCATGACCTGGTGCCCCTGGTACATGCAGGGGGACCACACGATGGCGGCGGCGCTGCTGTACGCCGACTGCGTCAACGCGGTGTCGCCCACCTATGCCCAGGAGATCCGCACGCCGCAGTACGGCGAGAAGCTCGAGGGCCTGCTCAATTTCATCAGCGGCAAGCTGCGCGGCATCCTCAACGGCATCGACACCAAGGAGTGGGATCCGGCCCGTGATCCGGCCCTGGCGGCACCGTTCTCGGCCGATGACCTCAGCGGTCGGGCCGCCAACAAGAAGCTCCTTCAGGAGCGGATGGGGCTCACGGTCAATCCCGACACCTACCTGATGGGCATGGTGAGCCGGCTGGTGGATCAGAAGGGGGTCGATCTGCTGCTGCAGGTGGCCGACCGGGTGCTGGCCTACACCGACAGCCAGTTCGTGGTGCTGGGCACGGGCGATCGGGGTTACGAGTCGGGCCTGTGGCAGATGGCGGCCCGTCATCCAGGGCGCTTCGCCGTCTTCCTCACCTACGACGATGCCCTTTCGCGCCTGATCTATGCGGGCAGCGACGCCTTCCTGATGCCCAGCCTGTTCGAACCCTGCGGCATCAGCCAGTTGCTGGCGATGCGCTACGGCTCGATTCCGGTCGTGCGCAAGGTGGGCGGTCTGGTGGACACCGTCCCCCCCCACGATCCCCGCGCCCACACCGGCACGGGCTTCTGCTTCGACCGCTACGAGCCGGTGGATTTTTACACGGCGATCGTGCGCAGCTGGGAGGCCTTCCGCCATCTCGACAGCTGGCGCGAGCTGCAGCATCGCGCCATGACCCAGGACTACAGCTGGGAACGCTCGGCCCGGGCCTACGACGCCATGTACCGGGAGGTCTGCGGCGTGAAGGAGCCCACCCCGGACGCCGAGCAGGTGGAGCGCTTCTCCCAGGGGCAGGGGGCCGACCCCAGCCGCCGTCGCGACGGCGAGCTGCTGGAGGAGGCCACCCTCGGCGTGCCGGAGGCTGGGGCGGCGGTTGAGCCCTCCCCTTCGGCGCCGGCCCGCTCCCGCAACCCCCTCGCCCAGCTGTTGCGCCGGGGTGAGGGCTGAGCCCCGGGGGCGACCCAACCCGTCGTCCTCCGATCTCCCCGCCCCCTACCGCAGCCCCTGGAAACGGCTGGGAGAGGATCTGCAGGCGGTGGGGGCCGACCTACTGCTGCGGGCGCGCGAACTCTGGCGGCGCAACGGAGAGGGCAGCCTCTGGCGTCCCCCCTTCTGGCCGCGCTCCGCGGCTGCGGTGTTCTGGCCGCTGGTGCTGGTGGCGGTGCTAGCGGGACTCGCCCTGGGGCTGGGGTTGCGGCGGGGGGCGCCGCCGCCTGGTGCTGCCGCCCAGGTGGAGGGTGACGGTCCCCAGGCAGCGCCTGCTCCCTTGCCTGAAGCGGCGGAGCCTTCCCTGACCGCGCCCTCCATCCCTCCGTCCACCCTCACCGGGGAGGCGGAGGCGCAGCCGGAGCCGCAATCCGGAGACCTTGCCGCGTCCGCGCCGGACCTGGAGCCAGGGACCGACCTTGAAGCCTTGCCGGTTCCGTCGCCGCCGCCGGGGCCCGAGGAGACGCTGCTTGAGGAGTTCGCCGCCCCCGATGCTGCGGGCGTGATCGTGGCGGTCCGCCCCGATGCGGCCACGGCTGCGCTGCAGCTGGAGGTGGGCGACGGCTTCGCCCGGCTGGAGCCCAGGCGGCGGCGCAGGCTGGCGGAGGACTGGGCGGTGCTGGCCGCCGAACGGGGCTACGAGCGGCTGGAGGTGGTGGATGGGCGCGGCCGCCTGTGGGCCCGTCCCTCGGCGGTGGGGGATGGTCTGGTGGTGCTGGGCTATCCCGTGGCGCCGGAGCCGCGCTGATCCGATGAATCGGCTGGGGCATGATCCTGCACGATCTCGCCCCCCTCTCCGATGGCCCAGCCCCTCGAGCAGCTCCTTGCCCTGTGGGGAGAGCCGCTGGGGCCAGGGCCCGCGACTCCCCTGGAGGCGGTGGCCACCGACAGCCGGGCCGATCTCGCCGGGGCCCTGTTCGTGCCGCTCGTAGGCGAGCGCTTCGACGGGCATCGCTTCCTGGAGCCTGCCCTGCGAGAGGGCGGGGCCGCCGCGGCCCTGGCCCAGCGGGACCGGCTGCCGGACTCCGAGGCCCGGGCGCTGGCCGAGAGCTGCGGCCGCCCGATCTGGCTGGTGGACGACACCCTCGAGGCCTACCAGCAGCTGGGCCGGCTGTGGCGCCGTTCGCTGGCCGCGCCCGTGGTGGCTGTGACAGGCTCGGCCGGCAAGACCACCACCCGGGAGCTGATCCGTGCCGCCCTGGCTCCCCTGGGCCCGGTGGTGGCCAGCCGCGGCAACGAGAACAACGACATCGGCGCTCCGCTCACCCTGCTGCGGGCCCGTCCCGGCACCGCGGCGCTGGTGGTGGAGATGGGCATGCGCGGACCGGGCGAGATCGATCGGCTCAGCCGCTGCGCCGAGCCTGATGTGGCCGTGATCACCAACATCGGCACCGCCCACATCGGCCGCCTGGGGAGTCGCGAGGCGATCGCCGCCGCCAAGTGCGAGATCACCGCCTCGCTGGCCCCCGGGGGATTGCTGGTGGTGCCGGCCGGGGATCCCCTGCTGGAGGCGGCCCTGGCGGCGGGCTGGAGCGGCCGGGTGCAGCGGGTGGCCCTGGCGGACGAGGTTCCGGCCTTTGCGGCCGATCTTCCGCCCGCCGACCGGGTGGCCGCCTTCGACCCTGCAGCCAACACCATCACGCTGCAGGACGGGGCCGAACGGGAGGGTTCGGGGTTGGTGCTCAGCCTGCCGCTGCCCGGCCGCCACAACGCCCGCAACCTGCTGCTGGCCCTGGCCGTGGCCCAGGAGCTCGGGGTGGATCCCTCCGCCCTGCGCAGCATGGCGGTGGACGTGCCCGGGGGGCGGAACCGGCGCCTGTCCCTGGGGGGGATCGACGTGCTCGACGAGACCTACAACGCCTCGCCGGAGGCGATGCTCGCCGCCCTGGATCTGCTGGTGGCCCCCTCGCCGGAGGGCGGCGCCGGGGGACGCCGCTTCGCCGTGCTGGGCACGATGCTGGAACTGGGGGAGTGCAGCCTGGAGCTTCACCGCGAGGTGGGAGCCCGGGCGGCGGCGCTGGGGCTGGACGGGCTGGTGATCGTGGCGGCCGGGCCTGAGGGGCGGGTGATGGCCGAGGCGGCCGGCGGCGGTGTGAAGCGCCTGGAGCAGGTGGCGACGCCCGAGGAAGCCGCTCCCGTTCTGCACGCCTGGCTGGCACCGGGCGATCGTCTGCTGCTCAAGGCCAGCCGGGGGGTGGCACTGGAGCGGGTGCTGCCGCTGCTCCACCCTGCGGAAGCGAGCGGCGAGCGCGGCTAGGTTCGTGCAGTCCCTTCCCCGGCGCTGATGGCCTTGACGGTGCGCGGCTCCCTGTTCGTCCTGCTTCTGCCGCTGCTTGCCGCCGGGACTGGCCTGGCCCCGGCCTGGTCCGCTCCCCAGCCGTCCGCACCCGCCCCGTCGTCGGGGGCGGCGGCACCTGCGACCGATCCGCCGGTGGTGTTCTGGGAGCCGGTGGATCCCAAGGCTCCGCCTCCGCCCAAGATGCCCCCTGCCGAGGAGGACGGGGCCGCCGTTGGCCTGCCTCGATCTGGCCCTGTCCCCGGTGGCCGAGGTCAGCGCATTCCCGTGCTCACTCCCCCACCCCCCGGCGTGGTCGAGGGCCTCGGAGCCACGGGCCCAGCCGGAAGAGGTGCCCGCCCGCCGATGCCCCTGCCCCCTGGCGTCATGCCTCCGGGTGAGATGCCAACCGCGGCCGGATCCTCCGGTCCCCGGGCTCCCGGGATGATGCCGCCCCCGCCGGGGGCGATGCCTCCCGGCGCCATGCCGCCTGGGGCGGTGCCTCCGGGGATGATGCCCCCGCCGCCGGGGATGCGGCAGCCCGGGCCCCCGCCGGCACCTCAGCAGGCGCCGAAGCCGTCTGCCACCTCCTCCCTGGGCCCGGCAGCCTGGCTGCTGCCCCTCCTCCTTCTGGCCGGTGGGGCCGGCACTTTCGTGGCCCTGAGGGTGCGCCAGCGCCGCAGGGATCCGGGCTGATCAGCGATCCGCCCCAGCGGCCGCAGGCCCCACCCAGTCGAGCTTGTTCACCTGCCGTGCCCTGCCGAAGGCCAGGGCTCCTGAGGGCACGTTCTCGGTGAGGGTCGAGCCGGCCGCCACGGTCACCCGTTCGCCGAGGCTGATCGGCGCCACCAGCACAGAATTAGCGCCGGTCTTGCTGGCGGCCCCGATCACCGTGCGGTGCTTGCGCACCCCGTCGTAGTTGGCGGTGATCGTGCCGGCACCCACGTTGACGTTGGCGCCCAGATCAGCATCGCCGAGGTAGCTGAGGTGGTTGGCCTTGACGCCGGCGCCGAGCTGGCTGTTCTTCACCTCCACGAAATTGCCGATGCGGGCGCCTTTGCCGATGTGCGCGCCGGCCCGCAGCTGGGCGAAGGGCCCCACCACCGCGCCGTCCTCCACCGTCACGTCGCGCAGCACCGAATACAGCAGCTCAACGCCGTTGCCGATCGCGCTGTCCTCGATCAGGCATCCCGGCCCGATGCGGCAGCCCTCCCCCACCGCAACCCGGCCGCGGAAATGGCACTGGGGCTGAACGATCACGTCGCGGCCGAAGCGGGTGCCGTCGCTGAGGGTGCAGGTGGCGGGATCCACGAAGGTCACCCCCTCGCGCATCCAGTGCCGCCGCAGGCGCTCCTGCAGCACGCCCTCACACTGGGCCAGCTGCAGGCGGTCGTTGATGCCGTTGATCTCGTCGGCATCCTCCACTTCCAGGTGCATGGCGGGCTGGAGCAGGGCCACGGTGTCGGTGAGGTAGAGCTCGCCCTGGTCGTTGTCGCTGGTGAGCCGGGGCAGAACCTCGGCCAGGCGCTTCCAGTCGAAGACGTAGATGCCGGCGTTGATCAGGGGATTGGCGCGCTGCTCGGCGCTGCAGTCGCGGTGTTCGACGATCGCGCTCACGGCGCCGCTCCCGTCGGCGAAGACGCGGCCGTAGCCGGTGGGGTCGGTCAGGCGGGCGGTGAGCAGGGTCACCGCGGCCCCGCTGCTGCGGTGGCGCTCCAGCAGGTGCTCGAGGGTTTCGCTGCGCAGCAGCGGCACGTCGCCGTTGAGCACCAGCAGCTCCCCTTCGAAGCCGGCTAGAGGGCCGAGGAGCTGCTGCACGGCGTGGCCCGTGCCGTTCTGCGGCTCCTGCAGCACGAACTCCAGACCACCGTGGTGGCTGAGCGACCGCTCCACCCGCTGGGCCTGGTGTCCCACGATCAGCAGCCTGCGCTGTGGATCCAACCGCTCGCAGCTGGCCAGCACACGCTCCACCAGGGTCGCCCCCGCCAGCGGCTGCAGCACCTTGGGGAGATCGCTCTTCATGCGGGTGCCCTTCCCGGCAGCCAGAACGGCAACGGCGAGCATCGGCAGGGGGGCATCTGGCCGGGAATCTACCGGTCCTGCTCCTGGCCTCCCATCCCCTCTGTGCGGGGGCGTCGATGGTGACGAGGGCCGCCCAAGCGGCGCTGCCAGGCGGAACCGCTCTCGGCGCCGCTGACGGCCTGGGCCCGCGCCCGGGCCGCCAGGATCTCAGCGGCGCCGGCCTGTCCGTGCGGGTCGCGGTAGGGCTCGCCGGCCCGTGAGGCCATGTGCTCCCGCTCCATCGGGCTGAGGCCGCGCAGCACCCCGTCGCTCGCCAGGGGGGAGGGGGAGGCGACCGTGCCGCCGCTCCAGGCCCCTTCCTCGTGGGGTGCCACGGCACGGATCGCCGCCAGCTGCAGGCCCGCCTCGGCCAGGGCCCGCCGCACCGCGGCGGCCGAGCAGTAGGTGAGCAGCCGCCCCTGGGGCGCCAGCAGCCGGGCCAGTCCGGCGAGGAACTCCACAGTCCAGAGCTCCGGGGAGCGCCGGGGCGAGAAGGCGTCGAGCAGCACCAGATCGCAGGCCCCCGTGAGCGCGGTCGGCAGGTCCACCAGCCGGGTGCGGGCGTCGCCCCAGAGCAGGCGGTCGCTGGCCCCCAGGGCCTCGGCCTGGCTGAGCACCTCCGGTGGCCACTGGCGGCGGAAGCCACCGTCGGCCAGGGCCAGCCGCAGGGGTTCGGGATCCCGTTCCAGCCCCCACCAGCTCAGGGCCAACCCGCGCTGACGGGTTGCCTCCAGCAGGGCGGCGGTGTTGGTGCCGGTGCCCACCGCCACTTCCACCACCTGCAGGGTCCCCCCGGGGGCGAAGCGCTCGAGGCCCGCAGGGAGCACGAATTTGGCCCGCGCTTCGGCCAGGGCCCCATCGGCGCTGTGGAACCCCTCGCCGACGGCATCCGAGAACAGGCTGAAGCTGCCGTCGGCCGTGAGCCGCGCCTGCAGGCCGCCCTCAGGCACGCAGCCGCGCCAGGTCGTCCCAGAACCCCGGGTAGGACACCGCCGCTGCCTCAGGCTGGCCGATTCGCGTTTCACCGCTGGCGACCAGGGCGGCCACCGCCAGGCTCATTGCCACCCGGTGGTCGGTCTCGCTGTCGACCTCCGCGCCCCGCAGGGCCGTGACGCCTTCGATCGTGAGGCCGTCTGGGTGTTCCTCGATGCGGGCGCCCATGGCGCCGAGCTGGCGGGCCATCACCGCCAGCCGGTCGGTCTCCTTCACCCGCAGCTCATCCGCATCCACGATCCGGCTGGTGCCCTCGGCGCAGCAGGCGGCCACCGCCAGCACCGGGATCTCGTCCACCAGGCGGGGGATGAGGTCGCCGCCGATCTGGAAGGGGCGCAGGGGCCCGTGGCTCACCCGCAGATCGCCGACCGGCTCTCCGGCCACGTCGCGGCGATCCAGCACCTCGATCCGGGCCCCCATCAGCTCCAGCACCTCAAGGATGCCGGTGCGGCTGGGATTGAGGCCCACGTTCTCCACCGTCAGCTCGGCGCCGGGGGTGATGGCGCCGGCCACCAGCCAGAAGGCGGCCGAGCTGATGTCGCCCGGCACCGTCACCGGCTGGCCGCGCAGCACCGCTCCCGGTCGCACGGTCACGTCCGTGCCGGAGGGCCCCGCCACGGTGAGGTCGGCGCCGAAGGCCCGCAGCATGCGCTCGCTGTGGTCGCGGGAGTGGGCGGGCTCGATCACCGTGGTGGGCCCCTCGGCGGTGAGGGCCGCCAGCAGCAGGGCGCTCTTCACCTGGGCGGAGGCCACCGGCGTGCGGATCGTGGCGCCATGGAGCCGCCGCCCCTGCACCGCCAGCGGCGCCAGGTTGCCCTCCTGCCGGCCGTGGATCTCGGCGCCCATCTCCCTGAGCGGTCCGGCCACCCGCCGCATCGGCCGCCGCCGCAGGGAGGCGTCGCCGGTGAGCACGAAGTGGCGGCCGGCCCGCCCCGCCAGCAGCCCCAGCATCAGCCGCATCGTGGTGCCGGAGTTGCCGCAGTCGAGGATCGATTCCGGTTCCTGCAGGCCATCGAGGCCCACACCGAGCACCCGCACCACCTCACCCGCCCCGATCGGGGAGACCGCAACCCCCATGGCCCGCAGGCAGGCGGCGGTGCTGAGGGGATCCTCCGCCGGCAGCAGCCCATCGATCACCGTCTCACCCTCGGCGATGGCGCCGAACAGCAGGGCGCGGTGGGAAATCGACTTGTCGCCCGGCACCCGCACCCTGCCCCGCAGGCTGCCGCCGCCCAGCAGTCTCAGGGCTGCCGCCGGGCCGGCGGGGGCGGAGGAGAGGGTGGAACTCACGGGCACGGCGCGTCGGGTGCCGATCCTATGGAGCCCCCGCCGGTTGCTTCCGGCCGTGCTTCAGGGGCGGATGCCGGCGGCTCGCAGTGCCGCCGACAGCCCCCACACCTCCACCACCAGCTCATGCCAGGGGCGGATCAGGTCCATGTCCAGGGCCATTGGCGTCGGCGCCGCCGCCCGCAGGGCACGGGCCGCAGCCAGCTGGGCGCTGGCCTCCTCCAGCCGCTGCCGGAACCGTTCCCGGCTGAGGGCGTCCATCACCCGGTCGGGGCAGTGCTGCACCAGCACCAGGCCGCGAGCGAACGAATCCTCGTAATCCTGGAGCAGCGGCGCCAGCACCCGATCGAGCAGCTCGCCGGCGTCATCGGGGATGTTCGGGAGGCCGAAGTCCATGCCGAAACCCTAGGAATCCCTCCGCATCGCCCAGGGGCGGGGAACCGGCGGTGGCTCGCCGCGGCGCCCCTGCCCTCAGCCCAGCAGCAGGCCACCGTCCTCGCGCAGCAGGGCGCGGGCGCTGTGGAGGTCGTAGAGGAGGTCTTCGAGGCTGATGTGCGCCAGCTCACGCACCAGGGCCCGCTGCAGGCGGCGCTCCAGGGCAGCGGTGACCTGGTCGGCGGCGGCCCCCTCCTGTCGATCGCCGGTCACGGCCTCCGGCTCTACCGCCGTTGTGGTGGGGGCGGCCTCCACGGCTTGCAGGATCTCCGCCAGGGGGATCGCTGCAGGCGGCCGCAGCAGGCGGTAGCCCCCGTGGCGCCCCCGACGGGCCTCCACCAGTTCGGCCCGCCGCAGCCGCAGCATCAGCTGCTCCAGCATCGGCGCCGGCAGCTCCTGGGCCCGGGCGAGATCGTTGACCGAGTGCCACGCGGTGGGGGCGAGGGCCAGCTCCAGCAGGGCCTTGATCGCCTGCAGCCCCCGGCGCCGCAGCATCAGCGGCCGGGGGCGCCGGCGCCGGCACCCCCGGCGGCCAGCCGCTCGAGCACGTGCTCGAGGGTGTAGCCGAACAGGGCGGGATCGGGTTCGCTGCCGCCCAGATCCGCCAGGCCCAGCTCCGCCCAGCGGGCATCGAGGCGGGCCTCCAGCTCGGCCGGCCGGCGCAGCGGTTCGCCCCAGGGATGGTTGCGCTCCGGTCCGACCTTGGTGGTGGCATCGATCGCCAGGCGGCCGCCCAGGCCCAGCCGCTCGCTGGCGAAATCGAGCGTGTCGAAGGGGGTGTCCTCCAGCACGAACAGATCCCGTTGCGGATCGACAAGAGCGCTGATGGCCCAGATCACCTGGCGCGGATCGCGGATGTTGATGTTCTT
Source organism: Cyanobium sp. FGCU52 (assembly GCA_024958715.1). Taxonomy (GTDB): domain Bacteria; phylum Cyanobacteriota; class Cyanobacteriia; order PCC-6307; family Cyanobiaceae; genus Cyanobium. Next base: position 177,214 of record JANWUS010000053.1, read on the forward strand.
GTCCACCACCACCACAAATTTTGTGTATGTGAACTGGGGCAGGGCGCTCCAGAAAGCCATCGCGGCGCGCCTGGCCTGGCCCGGGTAGGCCTTGTCGATGGCGATCACCGCCAGTTTGTAGCTCAATCCCTCCATCGGCAGGAAGAAATCGACGATCTCCGGGATCTGCTGGCGCAGGATCGGCGTGTAAATGCGGTTGAGGGCGATGGCCAGCATCGCGTCTTCCTTGGGCGGCCGGCCGCTGAAGGTGGTGAAGTAGATCGGATCGCGCCGCTGCGTGACGCACTGGAAGCGAATCAGCGGCGACTTCTCGATGCCGCCGTAAAAGCCCATGTGATCGCCGAAGGGGCCGTCGGCCAGCTCCTCGCCGGGTGTGATCGTGCCCTCCAGCACCACCTCGCTATGACTGGGCACCTCCAGGTTCAGCGTTTTGCACTTCGCCAGCCGCACGCCCTCACCGGCGTAGAGGCCGGCGAACAGCCATTCGCTCAGCTGCACCGGGATCGGGGTGGCCGCCGCCAGCACCAGCAGCGGATGCACGCCGATGGCGATGGCGATCTCCAGCTTTTTCCCCATCGCCGCCGCTTTGCTCAGGTGGCGGGCGCCGCCGCGCACGCTCAGCCAGTGCACGGTCATCGTGTTGATGCTCTGTTGCTGCAACCGGTAGACGCCCACATTCGGGGTGCCGGTCTCGGGGTCCTTGGTGATCACCAGGCCGAGGGTGATGATCCGGCCGCCATCGCCGGGCCAGGGACGCAGCAGCGGCAGGGCATCGAGATTCACCGCCTCTCCCTTGAACACCTGCTGGCGGCAGGGAGGCGTGAGATCGAGATCGGGGCGGGCCTTGAGCACATCCAGGAGCACCGAGCCGAAGCGGACCGCCTCGCGGGCTCCCTTGGGCGGCCGCGGCTGCTGCAGCAGCGCCAGCTTCTCGCCCAGGGCCTCCAGCTGCTGGGGCCGCTCCATGCCCAGGCTCCACAGCACCCGCTCCTGGGTGCCCAGCAGATTCACCGCCACCGGCATGGAGGAGCCGATCACGTTCTCGAACAGCAGGGCCGGCCCGCCGGCCGCCAGCACCCGATCGGCGATCGCCGCCAGCTCCAGATCGGGATCCACCGGGGCGCTGATGCGCCGCAGGCGGCCGCGCTGCTCCAGCAGCTCCAGGAAGCCCCGCAGATCGCGGCGGGCTTGGGGGGCGGGCAACACTCGGAACGGCGGCTTTCGGCACTCTGACGCAGGCGAGCCAAGCGCGGTCGGGCGTGTCGATCCGCCCCGACCTGATCCCACCCAGCCCACGACATCGCATCGGTGAGGGCCATGGCGAATGCCTGATGCCCGATGCCACACCGGCCCCGCCGGGAGTGCGAGAGCGCGGAGACCGCAGGGGAGCGGGGGAGGCAGCTGGGCGATCGGCCCGGCGGGAGAGCGTTGCTCGTTTTTGGCAGCTTTTAACCGTCTGAGCCAGAGTTTCAGCCCATCGTCATGCCCTTTTCAGCCATGCCGGACCGCCAGCGTCGCCGGCGCCTCCTCGGCCCCGCCTGCGTCCTCATCCTGCAGACCTGCACGGCCGCGGGGCTGATCGCCGCCCTGGCCGCCGATGCCAGGGCCGCCCAGAGACTCGAAAGACCGCTGCGGGTGCCGCTGCACTGGCGTCCGATCAGCTGGGGCGGCAGCGGCGCGGCCCCGAGAAAGCTGGGCATCTATGCGGCGCTGGGCGGCAGCACCACACCCAGGCTGTTCGAATTCGACACCGGCGGCGCCGGCTTTTATCCCACCTATGCCACGGGTGGCGCCTCGTCCTGGTGGGGCAATGACGTCACGGCCACGGGTTACACCTTCACGCAGAAGTACGATGGAGATAACATCAAATACAAGGGCGATGTGGTGCTCACGTCGCTGGGCCTGTTTGCGGATGTTTCCGCGGCTCAGCCCCTGTTGACGGCCTTCGATGTGGTGGTGGGTCAGACCACGAGCATCAACGACCAGCCGATCGATGCGTCCCCGCACAACCCACCCCTGGAGGCTGCCTTCTGGGGGGATTTTGGCATGGCTCCCAAACAGGGAAAACCCGGCAAGGACGACAGCGGGACCCTGCCTGGGCCTGTGCCGATTCTCGACAGCCTGCTGGCCCAGCTGCAGTACGGATCCGCGGTCATCCCGGGATTCCGTGTGCATGCCTCGTCGGAGAGACCCTGGGTGCAAATCGGGCTTGGCAAGGATGATCTGAATCTGCCGGCCCCGGCCATGAGCTTCAGCCTCAACCTCGGCAGCGGCAGCTCAGCGACCGGCATCCCCTATTACGACGAGTTTGTGATCACCGGCACCCTGGCGATCAGCGCGACTTCCAGCAGCTACTGCAACGGCCAGACCGGGATGATCTTCGATACAGGCGCCTTCACCACCATCCATGACAGTGGTGGCCATGTCCCCGCAGCGCTCGTCAGCGGTGGCCAGGTGATCGACAACGCCCTGGTGCAGATCAGCGGACTCGCAACAGCGGCCGGCTCGCCCTGTCCAGGGACAGCCTCGCCATTCCTGCAGTTCGCGGCCGGCTCGACCGTCGACCAGGATCTGGTGTGGGTGAATGCCTCGGGCGGCGACTACCTCAACACCGGCATCCTGCCCTTCCTGAGCAACGACATCATTTACAACCTCGGCCACGACAGCGCCGATGGCCATCTGACGATCGTGCCCCAGTCCGTGCCGGAGCCGCTCAGCGCTGCCGGTACCGTTGCCGCCGTGACCGTGAGCGCACGGCTGCGGCGTCTGCGCCGGCGGATCCGGGAGCGCGACGGGAGCTGCTGATGCGGCATCGCCGCACCGGCGCTGCCGTCGCTGCAGGTCATGCCCGTCAGCCGAGAGTGCGGAGATGAGGTTTCAGTTGAGGGTCTGCGTCTCTGGTGAGCGGCAGCTGATTGAGCAAGCGGCGCCGCTCCTGCCAGTCCGGCATGTGGGCATCAAGCCAGGCAACGAACGCTTCGCCATGGGTCGGGACCTTCAGATGGACCAGCTCATGCAGCACGACGTAGTCGAGACAGGCCCGTGGCTTCTGGGCCAGCTGCGAGTTGAGGCGGATGTTGCGGGTGTGCGGATTGCAGCTGCCCCACTGGCGGCTCATTGCCTGAACAAAAAGCTTGTTGATCTGTACGCCCAGACGCCGCTGCCAGTGATCAATCAGACCAGCAGCCTCCCTCCTCAGTTCGTTGCGGTACCAGGCCGCCAGGATGCTCTGGCGCTTCTCCAGAGTCGAACCAGGCCGGAGGTAAAGGATCAGCTGTCTGGGGTGAACCTCTATCCGCGGCGCCGCATTCACCTCTTCAATGTGCAGCAGCAGTCTCTGGCCCCAGAGGGCATGGGATTCCCGCTCCACCACCAACCTGGGACTCTCGCGCGGTTGCGCGGCAAGGCGGGCCTGCTGCCTGCGGATCCAGGCCAGTTTGCCGATGGCGTAGGCGCGCACATGGTGAGCGCTCATGCCGTGCGGGGCGGAGATGCGCACGGCTCCATCGGGCGGCACAACCGAGAGATGCAAATGTTTGATCGGCTTGTGCGTGACCTCCACAGCTACGCTCCCGATTAGCAACTGGTGGCTGGAGGGTGCCTGAGACATCAGTATTCAGGCTGGGCCAACAACACAGCAAACAGCCGCTCCACCTCAGCCTGGTCCTCAAGAACGCCGTAAAGTGCGGCCTTGATCAGCTGCTCCTTGGCCTGCACGCCGCGCCAGCCATCGGGCCTCACCTGGCGCACGGTGCGGTCGATGCGCAGGGCCAGATCGAGGTCGCCATTGAGGTTGTTCCACAGGGCTCGTTTCCCCGGACTGTCCAGTTCGGATGGCGTGCTGTCGGCCGTTTGTTGCTGCAGCTGGCGGGCCAGGTCGGCGATGCGCCGCAGATATTCCTCGTAGGCATCAGCCTGCTGCTTGCGGAAACGGATGATCTCATCCAGCACCTGCGACATCCGGTCGTAGAAGGCAGGATCATGAGCACGCTCGCTGATGATCGTGCGGCGCATGTTGTTTTCGATCGTCTCCTGAACCGCCTTTTTGTTGCCGCTCGATTTACCAAAGCTCTGGTTGATGGCCTGAGCGACACCCGTCTTGACGATCAGCTCCAGCAGGCCAATGTCGTCGAAGGCAGAGATCTTGCGTGGTTGATTGGCTTCAATGTAGGCATCGATCAGGAAGCGCATGTCGGCCTCGTAGGCCTTGAGATCGAGATTTTCCCCTGCCGCCAGGCGGATCACCTGGCGCCAGTCGAGGGCCTTGTCACGCTGTTGCGTGATCCGGGTCGCTTCAGGGGCGGTGTATCCAGCCTCTGTCAGTTCATTGGCCAGTGCGGCATGGGCCCTGGTGAGCTCAGCAACAGCCTTGTAATAGGCCATGCGTAGAGGCTCTCGCGCCTGCAGGTCATCAGGGTTTTCGGTGTTGCCGCAGAAGTGGTGGAGGATGGCAAGCTCATCCTTGGGTGGGGCCACGGGTTCGGCCAGCAGGGCTTCTTTCTCCGAAGCATCATCAAGCCGCTGCTAGGCTTTGTTGAGCCGATCCTGCAGCAGCACATCGGGATCAGGGCCAGCTGCGGAGTAATCCAGATCGTCGCTGGAGTACACCGAAATGGCATTCTCGACCTTTTTGAACAGGTCCTTGTAATCGACGATTAGACCATAGGGCTTGTCGTCGCCGTCGAGCCGGTTGGTGCGGCAGATTGCCTGGAACAGGCCGTGATCCTGCATCGACTTGTCGATGTAGAGAACGCTGCAGGAAGGGGCATCAAAGCCAGTGAGCAGTTTGTCGACCACGATCAGCAGCTTCATCTGGGCTGGCTGGCTGATGAACAGCTGCTTGGCCTGTTCCTCATAGGTTTCGGTGCGGCTCATGCCTGGTTGCGGGGCAATGCCTGAGAGCAGCTGCTGGTAGATGCTGAAGATGACCTGCTTGTCGGTTTCGGTGTTGGCGCCCACCTCCTCCTTGCTCACATCAGCGGCCTTCGGGTCGTAGGAGGTGATCACGGCGCACTTGCCCTTGAGTTCCGTGTGCTGAAACAGCTCGAAGTAGCGGCAGGCCTCGTAGATGCTGGAGGCCACCAGGATGGCGTTGCCGCGTTGGGACGCCAGGCGCTGAATGTTGACAGCAAAATCGTGGATGATGTCGAACACGATGCGCTCCATTCTGGAGCGTGAACTGAGCACGTTCTGCAGGGTGCCCCACTGGCGCTTCAGCTCTCGTTGCTGCCAGGGATTGAGTGTGGCGGTTTTGGATTCAAACCACTGATCCACGCGCTCCTGCGAGCTGAGCCGTTGGTCGATGTCGCGAGCTTCGTAGACCAGATCGAGGACCACCTTGTCTTCGACGCCTTCGCTGAACTTGTAGGTGTGGATGTAGCCGCCGAACACCTCCAGGCTTGTGGCTTTGTCCTTGTTGAGCAGGGGCGTCCCGGTGAAGCCGATGAATACGGCCTCGGGCAGCAGTGCCTTCATCACACGATGCAGCTTGCCGCTCTGGGTGCGGTGGCATTCATCCACGAAAATGAACAGTTCGCCTATCGCTGGACTGGGCTGGGCCTGGAGCTGTTCGAGATAGGCCTCGAAGTCATCGACGCCCCGCACACCGAACTTATGCACCAGTGAGCAGAGCAGCCTTGGCCTGGGTTGGCTGAGAGCCTGCATCAGATCTTTGCCGCTGCTACTGCGCTGGATGGTTTCACCTGCCGCACCGAACACGCTTTCAATCTGCTTGTCGAGCTCATCGCGATCGGTGACGATCACCACACGGGCGTTGGGGTTGTTAGCAAGGATCCAGCGGGCGAGCAACACCATGACGATGCTCTTGCCGCTGCCCTGGGTGTGCCAGATGATGCCGCCACGGCGCTCTCGCACATGCTTCTGGGCAGCCTTGATCCCGAAATACTGATGGACCCGTGGCAGCTTCTTGATACCACCATCGAAAAGCACGAAGTCGCGCAGTAATTCGATCAGCCTGTCCTTGCGGCAGATCTTGAGCAGGTACTTATCGAGTTTGAGGCGGCTGTTGTCGGCTTCGTCCTCCTTCCAGCTGAGGAAATACTTCTCGGGCGTCTGAATGGCGCCATAGCGGAGCCCTTCAGAGTCGTTGCCTGCCAGCACGAGCTGGTTGGTAGCGAAGAACCAGGCGTTGAACTCCGGTTGCTGATTGGACAGGTTCTGGCGGATGCCATCACCGATACTCACACGGCTGCGCTTGAGCTCGATCACGCCGATCGCGATGCCGTTCACATAGAGAACGAGATCTGGACGCCGCTCCTGATTCCCTTTGAGGGTCACCTCCTCAGCGATGGCGAAGTCGTTGGCTTCTGGGTTGTTCCAGTCGATCAGCGCCACGGTGCTGGTGGGCTGATCGGCGGCGGCCTTCACCTGCACGCCGTAGCGCAGCAGGGAGTAGACGCGGCGATTGGCCTCATAGAGTCCCAACTGGCTGACATCGGCTGCGCTGCGGAGCTGATAGAGGGCTCCGCTGATCTCCGCTTCGCTGTAGCCGCGGCGCTGCAGGGTGGTGCTGAGGATGGCCTCTTCAATGTTGCTGTTGCCAGCCCGGTCTTTCCAGTCGCCCAGGTAGCGGTAACCCAGCTTCTCCTGAAACAGGCGGAGTACCCGGTCCTGGGTGGCTCGCTCAAAGCCGAGGCCGCTCATGGTTCTGGCACCTGAACTGGGGGAAGCACCACCCAGCGCCCGGCCTTGGTGGAGCCTTCGCGGCGAATCCGCCCGTCCTGCCGCAGCTTGCGCAGGTTGTACTCCACACCACTGTCGGAGAGGTTGAGCAGGCGGGCGAGCTCGGCGATGGTCAGCTCCGGATCGGTGCTCAGTTTCGCCAGGATCTGATCGCGGTTGAGGGCAGCCCTGCCTCTGGCCGCGCGGGACTCTCCCTGTTCCCGGTTTTCCACCTCAGTTTCTTCCTTGGTTTCTTCCTCAGTTTCTTCCTTGGTTTCTTCCTCAGTTTCTTCCGTAGTCACTGAGGAAGACGGTTGAGGCGTCGGCCGCCCCAGGGCGATCCGAAAGCCGTCGTCGAGGCTGAACACGGGTTCGCTCAGACCCGCCTCGCGGCAGCGGCGGATCATGTCGGCGGTGCCGGTGCCGAGGCGCTCGATGTACTGCGCCAGGTAGAGGGGCTCGGCCAGCAGGGGATTGGCGGGCACGGAGCCATGGGGCTGGCGCAGCTGGGCCAGGGTGAGGGAGGGCGGCAGGCTGCCGGGATTCCAGATCTCCACACGGTCGGCGAACACCATCACCTGCACGCTGCCGTTGCTGGTGTAGTCGCGGTGGGCAACGGCGTTGACGATCGCTTCGCGGATCACCTCCGGCGGAATCTCGTAGGCAGCGGGGGCCTGGCTGGAAGCGGCGCGGGTACCGATCGCGAAGCTGAGGCGGGCGAGCACGAAATCCACGGCCTGATCCACCAGCTCGAACACCGTGCCCTTGAACACCTGATACGAAGGGATCGGCTTGGCGATGGCGGTGCCATGGAAGTGGGCCGCCTTGAGCTCGCTGCTCAGCAGGAAGCTCTGCGGCTGGCGGCCGAAGAGCAGCACGGCGGCGTGCACGGGCTGGCCGTTATTGAGCAGGTTGAGGTGGGTGAGCAGCTCGGTAGGGGAAGCGTTGGGCGGCAGGGGGAAGCCGCGCACCTGGCGGGCTCGCTCGATGAACCAGGCGATGCGGTCGGCGTCGAGATCGGCGAGGGAGGCGTTGGGGCAGGTGGAGGCGTCGAAGGGACCGCTGCGGATCAGCTGGTGGTCGTCGAGCCAGTGCACCAGGGCGGCGTAGAGGCCGGCGATCAGTTCGGCGCTGGTGGCAAAGCGGCGGCGCACCAGGGAGGCTTCGGCCTGGCGGATCAGGGCGAGCATGCGCGGATCGCGGCTGGTGTCGTCTGCGGCCTTGAGAAAGATCAGGCGGGGCTTGCCGCGCTCGCCGGCGCGCTGAAACTCCCGCTCGGTGGGCGAAAGCCCTTCGGCGTCGACAGTTCCGTATTCACTGCCGAACAGGCCCACATAGAGGCTGCAGCGGTCGACGAGATCGAGATAGAGCTCATCAGCGCGGCGGTCGCTGGCGGGCAGGTCTTCGAACAGCACCGGCTCGAAGAAGCGTCGCAGCAGCGGATCTCCTTGCAGAAAATCGCGCAGCGCCAGCCGCTCGGCCGCGAACTCCTTCTGCACGCTGCTGAGGAAGATCGGCTGGGGGGTCATGGGGCCACGAGCTCCAGGCTGAGGATCTCGCGCTGTACGTAGGTCCGGAAGGCGGCAGGGGAGGTGAAGCAGCGGAACCCCGCGGCGCTGTCGTGGTCAAACACTTGGATCTGATCGCAGCCGGCTGCATTGGCGACTACGAATCGCAGGAGTTGGAATGGAGCCTGGGGCGGGATCATCAGCACAAGCGAATCACAACACACCAGCGGTGTTGCGATGTTGTCGTTGGCGGAGGTTCTCAATGTGCCATATCGCAGCTGTGCGTGAAATACCGTAATTCTCCACAAGTTGATCCAGATCTGGATTGGCCTCAACCGAGGAAGCGGGTAGCAGGAACATTGCCGCATAGGCCTTGGCCTCTTGCGACCTTGTCCAGCGAGCTTGATCGCTATTGGCACCGCCGTAGGGCATGGCCAGTGCATGGCTGGCAAAGAGGCCTCCCAGCGCAGACGCCAAGGAGAATCGCCGTGGCGCCCAGTACTTGGACCTTGGGTGTGAGGTGAACAGACAAATTTCGGCCATGCCAGATTCTGTCACCATATAGGCGGAGCGTGCGATTGCAGGACCATCGATCTTCTGCAGACCAATCTGCAACGACTCCAGCACATCGCGAATCTCGATGGGATCGTCGCCAAGATTCAGAGCGCGTCTGACCCGTTCAGCTCTGCGATAACCACGTTCATAGGCGGGAAGCATGGCTTCGCCTGGGGAAGCTTGGATCGAAGCCCAGATGGGATTGCTGATTCTTTCGGAGGCAAGCCGCTTCACGTGGTTAATCAGGTGATTGAGTTCGTCGCTGGTTCCGACCAGCTCCGAGTCAATGAGAATGCCATCGATGATTTTTGTGTTCTGCCCCAACTCTTCCTCGATTCGCGGCCAGCACTCAACAACGGCATCACCAAACATCTTCCGTCTTCTCTCGGATGCATCGCGCTCCTTGGTAAGAACGGCATCAAAGCGTCCCTGTAGCCAATTTGCCCATGCGGCTGTTTCCTGATCTTGGCGGGCTTTCTCAAGGATGGCGGCAACGAATCTCTTGAGCTCGACGCCAAGATCAGCCTTGCTGATCCAGGCGATGGCGCGATCTGGCTCGATGGAAAAGGTGCAGGATGCTCCCAGTGAGGATGCCGGTCCTACAGCGATACCAACCTGAGTGTCCTCTGGAATGAAGAGAAGAGTGGGCAAAGCAAGATCAGAGGCGGAGTGACCAAGGCAATGGCAGGCATACCATTCCCCATAGGCCGCAATGTCAATCTGTTCATTCTCACTTTTCAGAACGGAGTCATAATCGGGGACGCGCGCATCATCAGAGCGTGCTTTAGAAAAGGGGGTATGCGTTTGCCAGAAAATTTCCATCCAGTGATCAACGAGCCAATCCGCCAGCCCAGACATCGGCCCGATCACATGATGGCGCTGTTCTGAATGCTTCAAGTTGCTTCTGCAGGATGTCAAGCAGCTGCCGTCGATCCAGATCTCCAGCGCAGCAAAGGTAGGTCTCTCAGGCCCGCACAAACCGTGCTCTTCGCCGGCTATCAACCATTCCCATTCAAACCTGATCGAAGACATGGCGTTCAGGATTGATTGTTGAAGTCGTCAAGGCTGCGATCAGCGCGGCGGCTTAACTCCTCCAGGAGATGGGTTGGCCTTTCTGGGTAGCAGTTGTATTTCAACTCTGTCTCATTGGTGGAAACGCCGATGAGATACACGCCATTGATCGCATTCCAGACTTTCTTTGGTCTCGCCAGGAAGTCTTGTTCTCCTCTGGGATCGGGGATGGCTTCGTCGAGCAGACGTTGCCTGAGCTGCTCATCACCAAGCCAGCCAGGGCATTGCGATTTGCGATCGGCACTGGAGCGCAGACTGCCCGGAGCTGAGCCTGTCAGCGGGCAGTGGTAGGGCTTGCAGTGAACGAGAGCCATGATGCTAATTCTAATGGCTTCTCTCAGATTGGCGGTAAGCAGACTGCTGCCAGCGGGTCGTTCCCCCGATGGGTGGTGGTCTGGGACTCTGTAGCCCAGACCAGCAGTCCGCCGACAGGGTGGCGTTTGTAGAGGGAATCGAACAGACCCCGCACCTGGTCTCGATTCCAGACGTAGCCCCGCTGGAACTCAGGCAGGGCCATGTGGCCGCTGTCGATGTGGTCGAGGATGTTGGAGATCTTCATGGCTAACCTCGAAATCCTGATGCAGCCAAGTAAGCCTCTGCTGCCTTCCCCAGCCGACAACGGTAGACAGTAAAAAACTGCCGCCTGCGCCCATTGCGCAAGCTCAGGAACCTTGGGCAGAGTGATTCAGCCTTGGCCTTTCTCATTTCTCCTGACACATTCTTTGCCGCTGCAATCCGTGCCAGACAGAGGCGAACGCAATTCAGATTCAGATGCTCGATCGACCTGGCAATCAGTTCCTCTGTTGTGGAGTAAGCGTTCGGGCTGATCTCAACTGATGCACAGGCATCGGGATGGGGGATCAGGCGCCCATCATGCAAAACGGCGACCAGTGGCGGAAACGCAGGCAAATCCAAAGGATTGACAATGAAACCCCTGCTGTCTTCACTGAGTGAACCGGTATTGACGCGATGGTTCTTGTGCTGGTCGCAACTCAGATTATCTGGAAGCGGTTCAAGATAGCGAGCTTTCTCTTGCTCTTCCTCTCCAGCCCATCGCGAGCCTCCTGTGCAGACGGCCAGCAGATTGGGCCAGTGCAAGGCCCAGTTACAGGCAGGATCTTGGTAGGACTTGGCAACGATGTGTTCAACCTGCAAGGAATTCGCCTCCTTGGTGGCCTCGAGTTCGCAGTAGGCACAGAGGCCGGCCTGATCGGATTGCAGCGTCTTGCAAAGTTCGTCGTAGACCGCACGGCCCTCCGCTCTGAGTTTGTCCCAGGTTGCACTGGGGTAATCTTGCTGGAAGGCAACGAGCTTGGCTGGAGTAGCCGAAGCCTTGAGAACCCTTTTCATGGCGCTGCTGCCGCTTCCCATTCCTGGTTCTCGATCTGCAGATCGGCTTCCAGCAGGGCAGGCTCCTCGCCTTGATATAACTGATCCAGCTTCTGGCGAAGAGCTACAGCGCGGGGATCTGTCCAGCGACCTGTGTAGACCAGTTCAAGGTACTCGTGAAGCTCATCGACCTCATTTACTGGCGGGCGGAGGCTCTTCAGGCCAAGAACGGTCTGTAGAAGGCGTGAGCTTTCAGCGCCCAACGAACCTGCAGGTGCTCCGTAGCACTTGCCATTATCCAGAATCCGAATCTGCCGCGATTCCACTGTGCTGAGCACCTCAGGGCTGTGGGTGGTGACGATGAACTGAACCCTGGGGAAAGCCTCGCGAAGGGCCGGCAGGATGCGCTGCTGCCAGCCGGGGTGGAGATGTTGCTCAATCTCATCAATGAGGACAATGCCGTTGGTTTCCTCTGGCGCATGTTGCCCGTAAAAACCATTCAAGCGCACACAACGAAAGGCCAAATCGGCGACCAAAGCCACCACGCCGCGGATGCCGTCGCTGAGTTGGCTGACGGGGAGAAGGCCGAGCTCGTTGTGATACATCGCAAGCTCTTCAAAGCCCAGGTAGTAGCCAAAGCGCGACCATCCTTCCTCTCGCAGCACGGCATCAACAGCCTCCTGGATCGCCTCCAGCCGTGCGGCCATCATGCCATCCTGGGGCACAAGCAACGGATCGTCTTGCTGCATTTTCAGCATGGTGGCCTTGGCCATCCACTGCTGCACCTGCAGATAGTTGGAGCTGGACGAAAAGCAATCCTCATACGCGATCGAACGATTCTCCGTGAGAACCTTCTTGCGACTCAAATTCTTATGAGTCTTCCAGAGTCGGTTGGTACCATAATAGGCAAGAACAGGCAAAATATGATCGACCTGGCGGTTGATGTTCTCCTGCAGGATCTTGCCATAGTGTCTCAGGGCGGCGACTTCGCCAACAGATGTGCTCCCTTTACCGCTCGCGAGTTGTCTGGCGAGCTGGTGATCCTGGAGGTGTCTGCCTGGTTCGGTTTGAATTGCGGGTGGGAAAGCCACCGTTCCCTCTACACGGATCGGCCAGTAGATGCGCGGATTCAATGTTTCTGGATCCAGATGCTGGCGTGCATCAGCTGCCACAAAGTCCCTGGATCGCCCCAGATCAAACGCCCCGACAAATGGCCCTAGCAGCACCGTGATCGCATCGAGAATGCTCGATTTGCCCTGCCCATTGCGAGCCACCAGCACCGTGAGATCATCCTCGAACGAGACCTTCAGGTCTTCGAATCGACGGAAGTTCTGGATGTGAAGCTCGCGGATCAGCATGGGGATGGCTTCAGTTCAATCGTGTTGGCCTTGAATGCGTTGTACCTAGCTTCATGGTAGCCAACCCCCAAAAGCCACCAGCGCTGCCGGCTGAGCTGATCGGGGCGTGGGCATTCGGTGGCGTGTCATCGCAGGCGGATGCGGCCGGTGAGGAGTTCTTGCATCATGGCTTGTTTGAGGGCGCGGGTTTTATCGCGGCGGGTTTCGAGAGCCGCAAGTTCGGCGTCCATCTCAGAGAGCACACTAGCGATGGCTTTTTGCTCGGAAACTGGCGGCATTTGCACTTCCGCGCTTGAGATGTGTGCCCTATTAGTTGCATAAACCTTCGTTCCAGCGGCCAGGCGACGAAGATGTTCCGAGAAAGACGGGACGTACTGGAGGAAGCCTTTGAAGCCATCAGCCAGAACAGACTTCTCGAATCTTGCGGCGATCGTGTGCAGGCCGGATACAACCTCAGACTCTCTGGAGTCATAGATCTCCACCGACTTCGAGACTCCAGTGATGTCCTCAGATGCGTCCGCAAAAATCAGGTCGCCATCTTTCAGTCTGTCTAGGCCAGCAGCCTTGGCAACTGGAAGACTTGGCAGATCATGCGGTGATGCAAATGAGCGGGAGCTGGCGTGGATGTCGCCATAGTGAAGGTATTTCACGCGCCCGTCTGCCCGAAGTTCTGCGCGAGAGTTGGTGCCATTCTTGAGATATTTGACGTGATTGCCCAGTCTTATTGTCTCCCACTCCCCCTCAAACCCCGGCAGCCGCCGCTTGCCGGTGAGCAGCTCCTGCATGGCGGCCTGCTTCATATTCTGTCTTTTTGCAATTACTTCGCTGATCCCGTTCAGGAGGTCATCAATATCGTCCAGCGCCGCTGCAATCGAAGCCTGCTCCGCAGACGATGGAAGGCTCACTTGGATGGACCGGACGAGCGAGCTATTCAGGTTCTCCTGATTGCCCGTATTGCTTAGTCTTCTGATTTGCTCGTACTGGCTGACAAGCAGATGGAATATGTAATCCCGAGAGATGCCGTGATGCAGGATAATTGCTGCACATGCTTGATTGGACGCCGCTTCGATTCCTAGAATCCCGACCTTCCCCCTTGTCTTGCCTTGGCCATAAAGCGCCAGCAATATGGTTCCAGGAGGGAAAAGCTTGGCCGCCGAATTGGCAAGACCTTCCTTGGTAATCCCCTCGCTGGTCTCGGAAATGGTTGTCCAGTTGACTTCGGAGGTTGTGGCCCATGGGATTTCGCCATTCCAATACTCTGGTCTGTTTCGGCTAGGCGTTCCACCTGATGTGACATGAGCAATCTCTCCCAGAGTCTTGACTTCCCAGTCCTCCGGGATCACCCCCACTTCTGTCTGCTTGTAGCCCGGCTTCATTTCCATGCGAACCCCATCCGCTCCAGGTGGCCAGCCACACGTGCCTCCAGCTCTTCCACACGCACGCTGATCTGCGGGAGGGCTTCGCCGTAGCGCTCGCCCAGCTGCTTGAGGCGGCTGGTGAGGGCCTGGCTCACCCGTTCCACTTCCGCGGCGACTGCCTGCTCCAGGGTGGCCAGCCATTTGCCGTTCACCACCAGCTCGCGCACTTCCGCATCGGTGAGGCTGTCGTAGCGGCCGTAGGCCAGCTCGTCCAATTCGGCCTCGGCGGCCTTGAGGGCCTTCTTGGTGGCAGCTTCCTCATCGCTCAGCTCCAGCCACTCCCGCAGAACGGCCAACTCCTCAGCGGCTTCGGGATCCTTCTTGATCTCCTTGATGCGGGCGTTGATGTTTCCCTTGTTGAGCTTCTCCAGCTCGGCGAACGCCCCCTCGTCGCCGCCGTGTTCCTCCTCCAGCTCCGCCAGGCGACTGCTGGCCTCCTCCAGCTGGGATGTGAGCCCCTCGATCAGTTCCAGCTCGTCAGCGAACAGCTGCCGCACCAGTAGCTCCTTGGGCAGCAGGTCGCAGATCCAGCCCTTGTCCTTGCTCGTGCCCTTCTTGTCGGTTTCGATCACGCGGACTGGCTCGGCTTTCCAGCCGTCGGCGCTGATCGCATACACGTCGTCCTGCATCGATTCGGCCCATTGGTCGAGCAGCAGCTGGTACACGGCATAGGCATCGATCAGCGGCTGGCCCTGGTAGTGGGCCAGCAGGCTCTCGCTCAGCTCGCGGATCACCTCCTTGGGATGGCAGCCCGGCTCCAGAGCCAGCAGCTGCGCTGCCGCCCCCTGCTTCCAGGCCTGAAAATGCTGCGCCATCCCCGCCAGGAAGCACGCGAACTGGGGATGGGCTGTGATCGTGGCCTTCAGCTCCGCCGGGGCCACCGCCAGCTCCAGATAGCCGGGCCGCAGCGGCCGGAACAACGCCTCGCGCAGCTCCGGGCACACCTGCCAGGTGGCCTCCAGCGCGTCGATATCGCGCTCGGGGATGCCGCCGCGCAGGTGGGCCTCGATGTCCTGCAGGTCTTCGGCTTCTGAGCTGTCGATGTAGCGGGGCAGGTTGAGGTTGTAGTCGTGCCCTGCGATCTCTTCGTTGCTCACGAAGCGGGCATAGCCCGGCACCTCCAGCTGGCGGCAGAACACATCCACGATCTTGTGGATGTCGCGCTCGCGCAGGCGGTTCTTGGGGCCGTCCTTGATGAAGCCCTTGCTGGCCTCCACCAGGAAGATCCCCTCGCGGTTCCCTGCATCGCGCTTGTCGATCACCACGATGCAGGCGGGGATACCGGTGCCATAGAAGAGGTTGGCCGGCAGGCCGATGATGCCCTTGATCAGCCCACGCTGGATCAGGTTCTTGCGGATCTCGGCTTCGGCATTGCCGCGGAACAGCACCCCATGGGGAAGGATGCAGGTGCCGCGCCCCGTGCTCTTAAGGGTGCGCACGATGTGCAGCAGATACGCAAAATCGCCCTGCTTGTCGGGCGGGATGCCGAAGCCCTCGAAGCGGCCCCATGGATCCTTGGCCGGATTGAGACCCGTGCTCCAGCGCTTGTCGGAGAACGGGATATTGGCCACCACATAATCAAACTGCTTCAGTTGCTCGCCATCGCCATTGGTTTCGAGCAGCTTCGGATCAGCCAGGGTGTTGCCCTGACGGATGATCGCGGTGGGGTTGCCATGCAGGATCATGTTCATCCGGGCCAGGCCGCTGGTGGCCGCATCCTTCTCCTGGCCGTAGAGCGTGATCGGCGTGGGAGCTCTGGAGGCCACCTTGAGCAGCAGTGACCCCGAACCGCAGGTGGGGTCGCACACCGTGGTGGCCGCCGTGGTGGGCTCCTTGTGGATCTCCAGGATTTCCGCCTTAATGCGGCTCACTTCTGAGGGCGTGAGGAACTGGCCCTTGCTCTTGCCGCTTTCGATCGCGAAGTGGCGCATCAGGAATTCGTAGGCATCCCCGAGGATGTCGTCGTCATCGGCGCGATTGCGCGAAAAGTTGAGCGACGGAGCCTCGAAGATCGCGATCAGATTGGTGAGCCGATCCACCAGCTCCTTGCCGCTGCCCAGCTTGGCCTGGTCGTTGAAGTCGGGGAAATCGCTCTGGCTCAGCTGATCATTGGCCTTCACCAGCGGCGCGATGATCTCCTTGTTGATGCGATCGCCGATCTCCGCCTTGCCCTTGAGGGCCACCATGGCGGCGAAGCTCGCACCCTCCGGGATCAGCAGCGGCGCATAGGGCTGGCCGGCGTACTTGTCGCTGATGTATTTGATGAACAGCAGCACCAGCACATAGTCCTTGTACTGGCTGGCATCCATGCCGCCACGCAGCTCATCACAGCTGGCCCAGAGCTTGGAATAGAGCTCCGACTTGCGGATGGCCATGGGGACGGAGAGCTCGGAGCCGCTTGGGGATTGTGCCGCAGGCCTCGCGTCGGCAAGCAGGTGGTCAGAGTGGCGGCGCTGCGCCTGGAGGTCAGGCCGATCGCCTGATCGGCGCCACCGCCTCGCACCTGCGGGCGCCCCTGATCTCGGCACACACCAGGCTGCGGCGTTGGCAACAGCTCTCAGGTTTCAGCTTGAATGCCCCCACTCTCGCCACCTCGATGGCCCGCCGTCGCCCAGCCGCACCCCCCGCCTGCGGCAAGGCACACGGCGATGAAGTTCGGCCCTCTCCTGCTGCAAACTCCGCCGCCACGCAGCGCAAGCTGAACGAGCTGGTGGCACAGCGGCACTACAGCCAGGCCCTGCGGGTGCGCGAGCAGGCCCTCCGCCGCCATCCCGACTGGACCCTCAGCCCCGGCGAAGCGCAGCTCTGCTGCCTGGAGGGCCGCCAGGCCCTGGAGCAGCAGCAACCCAAACGAGCCGAAGCCGCCTTCAACCGCGCCCTTGCCCTGGTCCCTGGCGGTGAGGCGTTGCTGGGCCTGGCGCAGTTGCAGCTGCAACTACAGCAGCCGCAGCGGGCCCTGGCCCTTCTCGACCATGCCTTCCAGGCCGGTGAGCTGGCCCCGGAGCTGGCCGGGGCCTACCTCAAGCTGCTGCTGCTGCAGGGCCAGGAGTCGACGGTGCGGCGTCTGCTGCGCGAGCAGCCTCAACGCTTTCAGAGCCAGCACCTGCACTGGGCCGCCGGTGTGCTCGCCCTGCTGGAGGGCAACCCCTCCCATGCCAGGCGCCAGTTCGAGCGGATGGCCGCCCCGGCCACTCCCGGCGACCACGCCGGCGTGTGGCGAGCCTGGGCTCTGCGGGAAGCGGGAGATCCCCAGGCGGCTGCCGCTGCGCTTCAGGGGATCGACCATCCCGCCGGCGCTGCCCTGGCGCTCGATCTGGCGGCCGCCGGCGATCACCGCTCCGCCAGCCTGTTGGAAGGCCCCCGCCGGTACCCACCGCAGCAGCAGCTTCTGCAGGCGCTTGAGCTGCTCCAGCAGCTGCGCCAGGGGCGCCTGCTGCAGGCCGCTGAACGGCTGCTCCGCCATGAACGCACCCTGCTCACCGCGTGGCCGGAGCTGGAGACCCTGCGGCGGCCCCTGCTGCTGCTGGCCGGCCTGCAGGCCCTCGAACAGGGAGCCCCCAGCGAGGCCATCCGCTGCTGGCGACCGATCGTCGATCGCCCCACCCTGGATCACGATCTGGCCCTGCGCCTCTATCCGCTGCTGATCGAATCTGATGACGAAGACGAGCTGCAGGAGGCGGAACGGCTCGCCGCCCTGTTGCTGAGCTGGCTGCGCCGCGCTGCCCGCGCTGCGCCCGCGGACTGGCCCGAACCGCCGCTCTCCACCACCCTGGCGCGGCTGCACTGCTGGCAGGCCGCTGCCCAGATGCGGCTGGGGATGCGCCAGCAGGCAGGCCGAAGCGTTGTGCAGGCCCGTCAGCTGGCGCCCGACCATGCCGATGTCTGCGGTTGCCGCGGCCTGCTGGCGGCCATGAACGGCGCCACGGACACTGCCATTGCCCTTCTCTGGCGCGCGATCGAAGGCGGCTGCAGCAGCCCCGCCGTGTTCCCCGTGCTGGAGGAGATCCTGGAATCCGAGGGACATCTGGAGGAGCGGCAGCGGTTGCTGCGGGAGCACGGACCGCGCTTCGGGGTGTCGGCTTCAGCGGACACGGAGCCCGATGAAGGCCCGCCGCTGTGGTTGGTGGCGCTCAGCGAGGCCGACGCTCTGGCGATGGCCAACACCCTCAGCGCCCTTCCCGGCGGCGAGGGTGGGGGCCTCGCGGCCCTGAGGATCTTCAACGACAATCTCACCGCCTCCGCTGGCAGGGGATCCGGGGGCGATGCCCCCGTCAACCACCGCAGGCTGGATCTGCAGCTTGCGCCGGCCAGCGCCGCCTGGGATGCCCTGCTCGCCTCACTGCCGCCTCAGCAGCAGGTGGAGGCGCTGATCGCCATGGTGGCGGCGATCCACCGCTACTGCCGTCGCAGCGGCAAGGCCCTCGCCGCCGAGATCAGCGGCCGCCTACTCCAGCTGGAGGCGTGGCTCGCCAGTGGTGAGCCGGCCATGGCGGAGCCGGCCCGGCGGGGTCTGCTGCTGCTGCTCGGCCTGCGCCTCAAGCGCGGCGAAGCCCCTGATGAACCAGCCCGGCGCCTGCTGCGCGACTGCGCCCAACCGGAGCGGCAGCTGCCCCTGGCCCTGCTCGATCTGCGCCTGCTCGGCTCCACCCGCCCCTGGCAGGCGATGGTGCGGGAGCTGCAGCGACACGCCCCCGACCATCCGCTGCCCAGCCTCGCCCTGGCGACGATGGAACGCAGTTTCACGCCCCCCTACAGCCGGCTCAGCGAGCTGGCCTTCGAGCAGGCCCGCACCCAGCAGGACCGCGAGGCGCTCGCCGCCTGCCGGCGCGAACAGGCCTGGATCGAGGCGGCCTTCGATCGCGAGCAGGCGCGGCGCCGCGCCCGCAGTCTCGCCGATGATCCCCTGTGGAGGAAGCGCATCGCCGAGGTGGATCTCAAGGGCCTGCTGCGGCGCTCTGTGGTGCAGCAGGGGGGAGAACCGCCGAGCGAGGCGGAGCTCGAGCGGCTGCTGCCGGAGTTCGAGCGGGAGCTGCGCCAGGCCTTCGCCCGCATGGGCCCGGAGGAGTTCGATCGGCAGGTGCGCGAGCTGGCGGAGGCGCGGCGCCGCGAGGCCGAGGCGCCCCCGGATCCACCGCCGCCGCGCCCGGCCCGCCGTCGCCGCACCTTCATGGACCTCTAGCCATGGCTGATCCCTACACCCTGCTGGGTCTCACGCCCGAGGCTTCGGCGGCGGAGCTCAAGGCCGCCTATCACCTTCAGCTGCGCCGCTTTCCGGCCCACAGCCATCCCCGGGAGTTCCAGCGGATCCGCGCCGCCTACGAGCAACTGCGCGCCGCCGCTGCGCAGCGGGGGGATCCGCTCCAGCCCGGCCCCCTGCTTCCGCAACTGGATGCCGATTCCCTCGACGCCCTCGAGGCACGGGTGCGCGGCTCCTGTCGGATCGATCTGGCCACCCTGCTGCGCCTCACCCTGTGAACCGCCGCCACATCGGACGCAGTCCCAGCCTGTCTCCCGCCCCATCCCTGCAGCGCCTGCGATGACCTCCCCCCGCGAACGGGCCCAGCAGCAGCTCGCCCTGCGTCAGCAACAGCAGGCGCTGGTGCGGGATCTGCTGCCGGTGCTCGATGCCCTCGACCGGGCCGAGAGCCACTGGCGGTCCTTGTCGGAGCCCACCAGCCAGGCCCCGGCCGTGGTCCAGGGCTCCTGGCCCCGCTGGCAGCACTGGTGGCGCCGCTGGTGGCCGCGATCACAGCGCTCGTCGACGCCCGCAGCCATCGCTCCGCCGGGCTCACCGCAGGCGCTGACCCAGGGTGCCGGCGAAGGCATCGGCCTGATCCGCGCCCAGCTGCTCGAGGCCCTGGAGGCCCATGGCCTGGAGCCGATCGAGACACTCGGACAACCCCTGGATCCGCTGTCGATGCAGGCCCTCGGCCAACGCCAGGCCCGGCCGGGCGAGACCCCGGGCCAGGTGGTGGAGGAAGCCCTGCGCGGCTACCGCTGGCAGGGGAAGCTGCTGCGCGAAGCCCAGGTTCTGGTGGCGGGCCCCTGACGCCGGCGCCCGCTCCCCGCTCTCCCTGTTCTCCCCTCGTTCCCTGCACCACACCCCATGGCCACCGTCGTCGGCATCGATCTGGGCACCACCCATTCGCTCGTGGCGGCCCTGGAGGACGGCCAGCCCTGGGTGATCCCGGATGAGGAGGGCGAGCTGCTGCTGCCCTCGGTGGTGGGGATCGGCCCCGGCGGAGACCTGCTGGTGGGGGCGGCGGCCCGGCGCCAGGCGGCGGCGGCCCCGGAGCGCACCGTGCGTTCGATCAAGCGCCAGATGGGCAGTGGGGGCACGGTGGGGATGGCCGGGAAGCCCTACCGCCCTCAGGAGATCTCCGCCCTGATCCTGCGCACCCTGAAGCAGCGGGCGGAGGAGGCGCTCGGGGAGCCGGTGGAGCAGGCGGTGATCACGGTGCCGGCCTACTTCACCGACGCCCAGCGGCAGGCCACCAAGGAGGCGGGGGAGATCGCCGGCCTGGAGGTGCTGCAGATCCTCAATGAGCCCACCGCGGCGGCGCTCGTGTTCGACCGTCGCGACGACAACGGCCAGCGGCTGCTGGTCTACGACCTGGGCGGCGGCACCTTCGACGTCTCGATCGTGGAGATCACGGGTCCGGTGACGGAGGTGCTGGCCAGCCATGGCAACAACCGTCTCGGCGGCGATGACTTCGACCGGCGTCTGCAGCGCCTGCTGGTGGAGCGCTTCGAGCAGGCCCATGGTCTTTCCCTGCCGGCCGAGGCTGTGCTGGAGGCGCGGCTGCTGCAGGCGGCCGAACGGGCGAAGATCCAGCTGAGCGAGCGCACCCGGGTGACGCTGCGCGAGGCCTTTCTGCACAGCCAGGGCGATGCGCCGCTACATCTCGAGACCGAACTGGTCCGGGAGGAGTTCGAGGCCCTGATTCAGCCGCTGCTGGCCGAGACCCTCACGGCCATCGACCGTGCCCTGGCCGATGCCGGTCTGCGGGCGGCGGATCTCGATCGGGCGATCCTGGTGGGCGGCTCCACCCGCATCCCCCTGGTGCAGGAGCTGGTGGAGGCCCATCTGCCGGGCGTGGCGGTGAACAGCTTCGAGCCGGATCGCTGCGTGGCGCTCGGCGCGGCGCTGCAGGCGGCGGTGCTGGATGGACAGGAGGTGGAGACCTTCCTGGTGGATGTGACCCCCCATTCCCTGGGTGTGGCCACGGCGATGGAAACCGACCAGGGCCTGATCCCCAACATCTTCAGCACGATCCTTCCGCGCAACACGGTGATCCCCGCCAGCCGCTCCAGGCTCTACTACACAATGCACGACAACCAGAAGCTGGTGCGCATCGAGGTTTCGCAGGGGGAGAATCTCAATGCCGAAGACAACATTCCTCTCGGCAGCTTTGAGGTGGCAGGTCTGCCAGCGAAACCGGCGGGAGATGTGGCGATCGAAGTGCAGTTCAGCTTTGATCTCAATGGCATTCTCACCGTCACCGCCTGCGACACCAGCAGCGGCAGACAGGAGCAGCTGGTGGTGAACGATGCCGGCACCCAGCGGCTCGCCAGCCATCAGCTGGAGCGCAGTCGCGATCTGGTCGAGAGCCTGTTCGCCGCCCTCGACCGCGAGGCGGGCGAGGGTGAGGCGATGGTGGACCCTGAAGCCGAACCGGAAGCCTGACCCAGAAGCCAGAACCGTGTGCTGATCAACGCGCCTCCGGCAGCCAGCGGCTGCACCCGGGCCGGGGCGGCTGGTGGGACTGACACACTGACGCCAGTGCCGCTGTGCCGCTGTGCAGATCTCCTACTTCCACACCTCCGAGGCCGTCTCCCCCGTGCTGCCCGTCGCCGAAGGGGGTCCGGATGCCGCCGTGGTGATCGACGTGCTTCGGGCCACCACCACCATCGCCTGGTCGCTGGAGAACGGGGCGGAGGCGATCCAGGCCTTCGCCGACCTGGACTCCCTGGAGGCGGCGGCCGCCGCCTGGCCCGCCGAGCAGCGCCTGCGGGCCGGGGAGCGGGGCGGCCAGCGGGTGGAGGGCTACGACCTCGGCAATTCCCCCCTGGCGGTGACCCACGAGCGGGTGGGGGGCAAGCGCATCTTCATGAGCACCACCAACGGCACCCGTTCGCTGGCGGCCGTGCGTGAGGTGCCGCTGCTGCTCACGGCCTGCCTGCCGAACCGCACCGCCGTGGCTCGCCGGCTGATCGAGCGCGATGCGCGCGAGGTATGGATCGTAGGCAGCGGCTGGGAGGGCGACTACTCGCTCGAGGACAGCCTGGCGGCAGGGGCGGTGGCCTCCGCCGCCATGGAGCTGGCGGTGGCGCCCCACCGGGGCGTGAGCTGCGGCAACGACGAGATGCTGGCCGCCCTGGCGCTCTGGCAGCAGTGGCGCCATGACACCGAGACCTGCCTGCGGGCCGCCAGCCACGGCCAGCGCCTGATCCGCCTCGGCGATCACGACGCCGATTTCGCCTGCTGCGCCGCCGTCGACAGCCTCACGATCGTGCCGGTGCAGGCCGAACCCGGCGTGCTGCGGGCCAGCTGAGGCCGGCGCCGCCGATCCTGTCGCCCCCCCTGGCGCGGCCCGCGGCAGCCCTTACAGTTCGCCGGTCCTGGCCGAGGAGTCGGTGAGCAGTTTCCTGGCAGCCGCCGTTCAACTCACCAGCACCCCGGATCCGGACGCCAACTTCGCGGCCGCCGAGGAGCAGATCGAGCTGGCCGCCCGCCGGGGTGCCGAACTGGTGGGTCTGCCGGAGAACTTCGCCTTCATGGGCGACGACGAGCTGCGTCTCAGCCTCGCCCCCTCGCTGGCGGAGCGCTGCAGCCGCTTCCTGGTCACGATGGCGCGCCGCTATCAGGTGACCCTGCTGGGGGGCGGCTTCCCGGCACCGGCAGGCGAGGGCCGCACCTTCAACCGCGCCGAGCTGGTGAGCACCGAGGGCCAGCTGCTGGCCCGTTACGACAAGATCCACCTCTTCGACGTCGACATTCCCGACGGCATCACCTACCGGGAGTCGGCCACGGTGACCCCGGGGCAGGATCTGCCCCCGGTGGTGGACGTGCCGGGGCTGTGCCGCATCGGCCTGTCGATCTGCTACGACGTGCGCTTCCCCGAGCTCTACCGCCATCTCGCCGGCGCCGGCGCCGAACTGCTGATGGTGCCCGCCGCCTTCACCGCCTACACCGGCAAGGACCACTGGCAGGTGCTGCTGCAGGCCCGGGCGATCGAGAACACCGCCTACGTGGTGGCGCCCGCTCAGACCGGTCTGCACTACGGCCGCCGCCAGACCCATGGCCACGCCCTGGTGATCGATCCCTGGGGCACGGTGGTGGCGGACGCGGGTCTCAGCCCCGGCCTGGCGATGGCCCCGGTGGACACGGCCCACGGTCGGCGTGTCCGGGCCCAGATGCCGAGCCTGCAGCACCGCCGTCCTGCCCTCTTCTGAAGGGCGATGGGACTCCGTTCCACCGCGCTGCGCGCTCTCCTGGCCGTCGCCGTGGTGCTGAGTGCGGCCGCCGCCCGGGCGGGTGCCCTCTCCGCCTGGGCGATCAGCCGCGACGGCGCCCTGGAGCTGCGCACCTCCCCAGGGGTGCGGCTGCAGGCCTACTTCGAGGAGGGCTCCGCAGGCCGGGGACCGCGGGTGTGGGTGGACATCCCCGGGGCGCCGTTGCGCACCCGCAGCCTGCGGGCCACCGGCGCCCTGCAGGAGGTGCGGATCGGCAAGCCCGATCCCTACACCACCCGCATCGTGCTTGAGTTCCAGCCCGGCACCCGCCTCGATCCCCGCCAGCTGCGGCTGGTGGGCACCGCCCGCGACCGCTGGCGCATGGAACTGCGGGGGGTGCCCGCCCGGCGCATCGCCCAGCTCGGTGAGGGCGACATGGACGCCAGGCCCAGCGCCTGGTCGGGCCGCAACGCCCTGGTGCCCGCCGGCGGCAGCTATGGCGGCGGCTCCGACGACTGGTCGAGCCGCGGCCGCAGCACCGCCCGCACCCCCCTGAGCACCCAGGGCCTGCCGGTGGTGCCCCGCGGCCGCTACCGGGTGGTGATCGATCCCGGCCACGGCGGCCCCGACCCCGGGGCCGTGGGCATCGGCGGCCTGCGTGAAACCGACGTGGTGCTCGATGTGGGCCTCCAGGTGGCCCGCCTGCTCCAGGCCCGCGGCGTGCAGGTGCTGATGACGCGCACCTCGGAGGTGGACGTGGACCTGCCGCCGCGGGTGTCCCTGGCAAACAGCAGTGGCGCCCACGTGTTCATCAGTCTCCATGCCAATGCCCTGAGCATGGATCGGCCGGATGTCAACGGTGTCGAAACCTTCTACTTCTCCGGCGGCCGCTCCTACGAGCTCGCCCGCAGCATCCAGGAGCAGATCATGGCGGTCTCCCCCGGCACCCCCGACCGCGGTGCCCGCCCGGGCCGCTTCTACGTGATCCGCCGCACGGTGATGCCCTCGGTGCTCACCGAGATGGGCTTCGTCACCGGGGAGATCGATGCGCCCCGGCTGGCCGATCCCGAGTTCCGGCGACGCCTGGCCCAGGCTGTGGCCAATGGCATCCTGTCCTATCTCCAGTAAGCCCCCCTTGCCCCTTCTGGTTGGTCTCTTCGACAGCGGCCTCGGCGGCCTGACGGTCCTGCGCCAGGTCCACGCCCTCTATCCCCACTCCAACTGCCTTTACCTGGGGGATACGGCCCGTGTGCCCTACGGCCAGCGCACCACCGAGGACATCCGCTCGATCGCTTCGGAAGTGGTGCAATGGCTGCGGCGCCAGGGGGTGGGGGTGCTGGTGATGGCCTGCAACACCTCCAATGCCCTGGCCCTGGATGTGGCCGTGGCGGAGGCTGGCGTGCCGGTGGTGGGCCTGATCGACAGCGTGGCCGCCGAACTGGTGGTGGATCGCATCGGCGTGCTGGCCACCCCGGCCACCGCCGCCAGCGGCGCCTACCGCCGGGCCATCCATGCCTGCCGCCCCTCGGCCACCGTGCACGAGGTGGGCTGCCCGCGCTTCGTGCCCCTGATCGAGGCCGGCGATCTGGAGGCGCCCGCCCTGCGGCAGGCCGCGCAGGAGTACCTGGCTCCCCTGCTGGAGGCCCGGGTGGAGGCCATCGTGCTCGGCTGCACCCACTACCCCCTGCTGCGGCCGCTGCTGGCGGAGCTGGTGCCGCCCGATGTGCAACTGGTGGATCCGGCGGTGGCCACGGCCCAGCGGCTCGGCCCCCTGCTGGCCAGCCTCGGCGACCTGCCGGAGGCGGAGCTGCCGGCCGAGCCCGACAGCCCGCCGCTGGAGCGCTCCCACATCTGCGTCACCGGCCCGGCCGACGCCTTCGCCGAAGCCGCCACAGCCTGGCTCGGGACCCGGCCCAGCGTGCGGACTGTCAGCCTGCAGTCGCCTGCACGCGCCTTCTAGGATCAGCCCACAGCGGAGGTGTCGTGGCCACGGTTGCAGAGTTGCTCCAGCCGGTCGAGGCCGACCTCGATGCCCTCCTGGCCGATCTGCGCAGCCTGATCGGCGCAGGCCATCCGATCCTTCAGGCTGCCGCCGAGCACCTGTTCGCCGCCGGTGGCAAGCGCCTGCGCCCGGGCATCGTTCTGCTGCTCTCCCGGGCCATCGCCCCCGACGGCGGTCTCAGCCCGCGCCACCGTCGCCTGGCCGAGATCACCGAGATGATCCACACGGCCTCGCTCGTGCACGACGACGTCGTCGACGAGGCCGCCACCCGCCGGGGCGTGGCCACGGTGCACAGTCGCTTCAACCATCGCGTGGCGGTGCTGGCGGGCGATTTTCTGTTCGCCCAGGCCAGCTGGCATCTGGCCAACCTCGACGACCTCGAGGTGGTGAAGCTGCTGAGCCGGGTGATCATGGACCTGGCCGATGGCGAGGTGAAGCAGGGCCTGTTCCGCTACGACACGGGCCAGAGCTTCGAGACCTACCTCGAGAAGAGCTACTGCAAAACCGCCTCCCTGATCGCCAACAGCGCCCGCGCCGCCGGCGTGCTCTCCGGCCTTCCCGAGGAGCAACTCAACGATCTCTACCGCTTCGGCCGCCAGCTGGGTCTGGCATTCCAGGTCGTCGACGACATCCTCGACTTCACCGGCAGCGACCAGCAGCTGGGCAAGCCCGCCGCCAGCGATCTCGCCTCCGGCTATCTCACGGCTCCCGCCCTCTATGCCCTCGAGGAGCGTCCGGCCCTGGCCGGCCTGATCGAGCGGGAGTTCTGCGAACCCGGCGACCTGGAGCAGGCCCTCTCCATGGTGCGCGGCTGTGAGGCGATCCCCCGATCACGGGCTCTGGCCGAGGGCTTCGCCCGTGAAGCTCACGAGGCGATTGCCTGGCTCACCCCCTCCGATCCGCGCAGTGCTCTGCGGGCCCTGCCGGAGTACGTGCTCGGGCGGCTCTACTGAGCCGGCTGCAGGCGGATCGTCCCCTTCAGAGCTCCACCTCCTGCAGCGACTGCAGGCATTCCACCCCCTGCGGATACAGCGAGCGCGCCACTCCTTCCGGCAGCAGCACGTGCACCCGGCAGCCCGCGTCCACAGCCGCCCTGGCGCCGGCGGGCGAATCCTCGAACGCCCAGCACTCACCGGGCGGCACCCCCAGCCGGGCCGCCGCCAGCAGGAACACATCCGGGGCCGGCTTGCCGGCGGCCAGCTCCGGATCGTCCCCGTGCACCCGGGTGGCGATCAGCTCCAGCCAGGGATGGGGCCTGGCCTTGAGGTCCACGGCCTCGCGCGAACTGCTGGTGGCCAGGGCCATCGGGATGCCCCGCTGATGGCAGCGCCGCACCAGGTCCGGGGCGCCGTCCATGGCCGGGGCGGAGGCCAGCAGGCGCTCGGCGATCGGCTGGCGCACCCCCAGCAGGGTCGTGGCGTCGATCGCCGGTCCGCCGGCGTCCACCAGCCAGCCCAGCACTGCGGCGGCGCAGTCGTGGCGGCGGCGGCCCCGCAGCTGGCGCAGCTGATGGTCGGCCAGCTCGAGGCCGAAGTGGCGGGCGGCCTCCTTCCAGGCATGGGCGTGGAAGGGCTCGGTGTCGAGCAGCAGACCATCGAGGTCGAACAGGCAGGCGGCGGGACGGACCATCTCCCCAGCCTGCCGGAGAGGGCGGCCGACTCCGGTGGACTGGCGACCCGGCCCGGTGTGGTTCAGGGATCGCCAGGGCTCTCTGGGTAGCGATCCTCGAGGGCCGTTTCCAGGGTGGTGAGCAGCAGCACCAGGGCCGCCCGGGGTTCGAGATCGCCGCCGCTCACGGTGCGCAGCCACTGGTCGCAGAGATCCTCGATCCTGTGGAACAGGGCGCTGCCCGCCCGCAGGGTCGCCATCACCCGCTCCACGCTCTCCTCGTCGACGTCGGGGGGAAGCCCCACCACGTAGCGGCGGCCGTCGTCGCCGATGTAGGTGAGTTCGCCGTCGGCGTTGATGATCGGCCCGGTGTGGGGAGTGATCGGCTGCTGGTCCCTCTCCACGGGGATGCCCTGCGGACTGTGCTCACGCTGGCAATGCCGGTGGGCGATGGGGAGCCGGCGGCGGGATTGATCAGCAGCCCTCATCAGTGATGCCCTGCGGGCAGGGCCGGCCCGGCTGCGGTTGAATGACCAGCGGTCGTCTCCCCGCCTCCCGCGCCCGCCATGACCCAGGCCAGTTCGCCCACGATCGAATCGGTGCTCAACGAAGGGCGCTGCTTCGAGCCGCCGGCGGAGCTGGCAGCCACGGCCCGGTTCGGCTCGATGGCCGCCTACCAGGAGCTGGTGGACCGGGTGGAGGCCGATCCCGACACCTTCTGGGGCGAACAGGCCCGCGAGCACCTGCACTGGTTCGAGCCGTTCCATACGGTGCTCGACTGGAGCCATCCCCCCTTCGCCCGCTGGTTCGAGGGCGGCACCACCAACCTCTCCTTCAACTGTCTCGACCGCCATCTGGAGGGTCCCCGGGCGGAGAAGACCGCGCTGATCTGGGAGGGGGAGCCGGGTGATGTGCGCACCTTCACCTACCGCGAGCTTCACGCGGAGGTATGCCGCGCCGCCAATGCCCTCAAGGCGCTGGGGATCGGCAAGGGCGACCTGGTGGCCCTCTACATGCCGATGGTGCCCGAGGCCGCCATCGCCATGCTGGCCTGCGCCCGCATCGGCGCCCCCCATTCGGTGGTGTTCGGCGGCTTCTCGTCCGAGGCCCTGCGGGACCGGCTGATCGACGGCGAGGCCAAGCTGGTGATCACCGCCGACGGCGGCTTCCGCAAGGACAAGGCGGTGGCCCTGAAGCCCGCGGTGGACGAGGCCCTGGCGGAGGGTTGTCCCAGCGTGCGGAAGGTGCTGGTGGTGAAGCGCACCGCTGAACCCACCGCCATGGAGGAGGGTCGTGATGTGTGGTGGCACGACCTGGTGCCCGCCCAGGCCGCCGACTGCCCGGCCGAACCGATGGCCAGCGAGGACCGCCTGTTCGTGCTCTACACCTCCGGCTCCACCGGCAAGCCCAAGGGCGTGGTGCACACCACCGCCGGCTACAACCTCTGGGCCCACCTCACCTTCCAGTGGATCTTCGACATCCGCGACGACGACATCCACTGGTGCACCGCCGACGTGGGCTGGATCACCGGCCACAGCTACATCGTTTACGGCCCGCTCTCCAACGGTGCCACCACCGTGATGTACGAGGGAGCGCCCCGGCCCTCCAAGCCCGGTGCCTTCTGGGAGGTGATCCAGAAGCACCGCTGCACGATCTTCTACACGGCGCCCACGGCGATCCGGGCCTTCATGAAGAGCGGCCGCGAGGTGCCCGATCAGTACGACATGAGCAGCCTGCGGATCCTGGGCACCGTGGGTGAGCCGATCAATCCCGAGGCCTGGATGTGGTATCGCGACGTGATCGGCGGCGACCGCTGCCCGGTGGTGGACACCTGGTGGCAGACCGAGACCGGCGGCGTGATGATCAGCCCCCTGCCCGGCGCCACCCCCACCAAGCCCGGCTCCTGCACCCTGCCCCTGCCCGGCATCGCCGCCGACGTGGTGGATCTGGAGGGCAACAGCGTGCCGGCCGACCAGGGCGGCTACCTGGCGGTGCGGCGCCCCTGGCCCGGGATGATGCGCACCGTGCACGGCGATCCCGATCGCTTCCGCCAGAGCTACTGGGAGCACATCCGCCCCGCCGACGGCAGCCACCTCTATTTCGCCGGTGACGGCGCCCGCCGCGACGGCGACGGCTACTTCTGGGTGATGGGCCGCGTCGACGACGTGATCAACGTGTCGGGCCACCGGCTGGGCACGATGGAGATCGAATCGGCCCTGGTGAGCCATCCGGCCGTCGCCGAGGCGGCGGTGGTGGGCCGCCCGGATGATCTCAAGGGCGAGGGCATCGTGGCCTTCGTGACCCTGGAGTCCGGCCGCGAGGGCGATGAGGCCCTGATGGCGGAACTGAAGAAGCACGTGGGGCACGAGATCGGTCCGATCGCCCGGCCCGATGTGATCAAGTTCACCGACGCCCTGCCCAAGACCCGCAGCGGCAAGATCATGCGGCGCATCCTGCGCTCCCTGGCCGCCGGCCAGGAGGTGAGCGGTGACACCAGCACCCTCGAGGATCGTTCCGTGCTGGATGCCCTGCGGGTGTGAGCCCGCACGCTCTCGCTCAGGCCTGGAGAAGCTGGCGTTCGATCACCTCGATCGGCTGCGCCCTGCCGAAGAGATGGCCCTGGCCGTAGGCACAGCCGAGATCGGCCAGCCAGTTCCGCTGGGTGTCAGTCTCCACCCCTTCGGCCACCACCTCCACGCCCAGGGCCCGGGCCAGGGAGAGGATGGCCCGGCTGATCGCCTCGTCCTCGGGATCACGGCCCAGGTTGGCCACGAACGAGCGGTCGATCTTCAGCAGACCCACCGGGAAGCGCTTGAGATACAGCAGCGACGAGTAGCCGGTGCCGAAGTCGTCGATCGCCAGCCGCACGCCCAGCTGCCGCAGGTCCGCGATGGTGGAGGCGGTGGAGAGGATGTCATCCACCAGCGACGTTTCGGTGATCTCGAGAAACAGCTGCGCCCGCAGGATGCCGCTGGCCTCCAGGATCGGCTGGATCCGCTCCACCAGATCGGCCGCCCCCAGGGTGCGCGCCGACACGTTGGCGGAGATCCGCAGATGGCCCAGCCCAGGCAGCCGTTGCCAGCGGCCCATCGCCCCGCAGGCCGCCTCCAGCACCGCCAGGTCGATGCTCTCGATCAGTCCGCTGTCTTCGGCCGCCCCGATGAAGGTGTCGGGCATCAGCAAGCCCTGCTTGGGATGGCGCCAGCGGGCCAGGGCTTCGAAGCCCACCAGTTCGCCGTTCGCTAGGGCATGGATGGGCTGGAGGTGGGGCTCGATCTCCCCGCAGGCCACCGCGTGGCGCAGCGCTTCCTCCAGCGCCAGCCGCTGCTGGGCCTGCTCGCGCATGCTGGCGGCGAACAGTGCGAATCCGCCCCTGCCCAGCGCCTTGGCCTGATACATCGCCATGTCGGCGTTCTCGATCAGCGAGGAGGGGGTGTCATGGGGCTCGGCGAAGCTGATGCCCACCGAGGCCGTGTGACTCAGTTCGATGCCGCCGACCTCGATGGGCTGTCGGATCGCCTCGATGATCCGTCGCGCGAGGGCGGCCAACGCGCTCACGCTCGCCGCCTGAGTGATCACGATGAACTCATCGCCGGAGAGCCGCCCCACCATGTCGTCGTGGCCCACCGAGCGCCGCAGGATCCGGCTCACATGCACCAGCAGCTCGTCGCCGGCGGCGTGGCCATGGGCGTCGTTCACCCATTTGAAGCGATCGATGTCGATGAACAGCACGGCCGTGGTGCCCTCGCCGTTGCCCGCGCAGCGGATCCTTCGCGAGAGATGCTCCAGCACCAGGGTGCGGTTGGGCAGATCGGTGAGGGGATCGTGGCTGGCCTGATAGGACGCATCCAGCCGGGCCTGGCGTTCGTCGGAAATGGCCTGCAGCAGCCGCAGGCTCAGCTGGATGCTGCGGGCCATCGCCCGCAGCAGCGAGCGCTCCTCCAGGTCGAACGGCTCCCCCAGCCTCCCCACCACCAGGCGGTCGTTCTCTCCCAGTGGCGGCCAGGTGGTGTGCAGCAGGCCCGAGCCGATCCGCACCTCCCGGGGTTCGGCGGCGAACTGCAGCAGCAGCTGCTGCTGCTCCTGCTCGGCCAGGCCGATGCAGCAGTCGAGCCGGCCGCCGCAGACGACGGCCGCCACTTCGGCATCCACCGATTCGGCCACCCGGTGCAGCACGTTTCGCAGGTCGTCGGGGGCTTCGGTGGAGAAGGCCGAGAGGATTTCCGACAGCAGATGCAACGACCAGGAGGGTTCCATCACCCGATCGCCAGGGTGACCAGCGTTTGATTGTGGAAGCCGCCGGCTCCCTTGGTGCGGCCGATCTCGCCGTAGGTGTAGAAGCCGCCCATCGGCACCCCGCCGCTGGAGCGACGGATCAGCTCGGTCTCCTCCTGCATCCGCTCCTGTTCGAACAGCGACCGACGTGCCACGCAGTCGAACAGCAGCAGGCCCGCCGCGGGGGCGCCACCCAGGGCCTCGATCGCCGACCGGCACGACTGGGAGGCGGCCCCGAGCACGGAGTCGATGTTGCCTTCGGTGAGGAAGGCCAGGGCCCCCTGGGGCACCTCGGCCACGGTGATCAGCTCCCCACGCTCGGCATCGAAGCCGGTGATGTGGCGCATCTCGATCTTGTCGCGCCGGCGGATGCCGATCGGGTGGGTGGCGGCGAAATCGGCGAAGGCCACCGGGTCGCTGTGCACCTCGGGCGGTGGCTGGAAGAAATCGAGATACACCTGCAGGGCCGGCCGATCATCGAGGGAGCTGAGCCGGGTCGCCTTGCTGCCGGTCACCAGCATCGGCTCGCTCATCGGGGTCCAGCCATGGCTGACCCCCACCCCCAGGGGGCGATCGGAGCTGATCGCCGCCGCCACCACGGCCCCACTCATCAGCCGCGAGCCGTGGAGCTGGTGGGTGCGGTGCATGGCCAGGTAGTCGCCGGCGCAGCCGCCCACCAGGGGCACATCCACGTGGGCGACGTCGTAGGCCCCGCGAACAACCTCCATCTGGTCGCCGCCGAGGCCGTCGGAGAGCAGCATCAGCACCGTGTGGGCCCGGCGCTCGAGCCGCTCGAGGCACCGGGCCGCCTCGAACGCAGCCTGGCGCAGCCCGTGCTCGCCCGTACTTGCCCCCCAGCCCGTGCTGACACGGATCCCCGTGCCACCGAGCACCCACAGCACCAGGGCCTGGGTCAGGGCGCCGGAGGGGGCGATCTCGCCGGAGCTCGAGCAGCCGATCCGGGGGCAGTCGGGCAGGGCCCGCTGCAGGCCGTCGCTGACGACCTGCAGGTCGTAGCGCGGCGCCGCCATCACCACCAGCAGCCTGGCCTGGCCAGGCAACTCCAGCTGGGCCAGGGCTTCCTCCAGGGCCGCGGTGGAGTCGACCCCGGTGGAGGATCCCACCCTGACCCAGCTCTGTGGTTCTGCCATCGAGGGGCGGCGGGCTCATCGGAGGAGAGCCGGTGCCGCCTTTCCATGCTGGCAGCAGGTCAGGGGCTCGTCAGCGGCGCCTGACCTGCCGGTCAGCTGAAGAGGTCAGCCGACCGAGGGCTGCACCAGCAGGACGATCAGCCAGAGGGCGCCGATCAGGGGAACGAGGGTGATGAAGATCCAGGCCCAGTGCTTGCCCGCATCCCGCAGGCGGCGGATCGCCAGCGGCAGGCAGGGAACGATCAGCACCACGGTGTAGATGCTGTAGAGCCAGCCGAAGAAATCGGCGAGGTTGCTGAGCACCAGCAGCACCAGGCTGATGATCACGTTCGCGAGGGCGAACCACCAGTAGTCGCCGCGGTTGGAGCGACCGGTGTAATCGAAGCAACGATTCCAGGCGCTCTGGAAGGCGGCGATCATCTTTTCGCCCATCGTTGGCGACCACAGCAAAGGAACGGCCCCAACCTGCGGGCCGGCCGGGGTGTTGTCAACCTTCTGTGTTCGTGACTACGAAGCAATCGGATCACCAGGCGGTGATCGTCTCCGCCAGGCGATCGATCTGCCGCTGGCGCGCCGGATCGTCGGCCCAGTCGCCCAGCAGGTTGCGGCGCAGGCCGGCGCTGGCGGGGGTGAGGTGGTCGCCGGGGAGTTCCAGCAGCTCGCTGGCGTCGCCCTCGCGCCGGTTCAGCACCCCCAGCAGCCGGCGGCTCTGGTCGAGGTCGTCGCGGCGAAAGCGCACCAGCAGGTTGCGGGGCTGGCGGTAGTCGCTGGCGATCTGGGCGAGGGTCTGCTCGGGGGAGGGGCTGAACTCGCTGCGGAAGCCGAACTGCTGCCCCATCTCCGCCAGCAGGGGCACGGAGCGCTCGGCGGAGAAGTTGTTGAAGCTCAGGGCCACCAGGCCCCGCCCCCCGCGGCCGGCGTCCGGGGCCAGCAGATGCAGCTTGCAGCCGAGGCTGTGGCCGAGGCGGATCGGCCTTGATCCCTCCACGCCCTCGTCCTGGGAGCGGGCGGCGCGGAAGCAGCGCCAGGCCTCGTTGGCCTGGGCCTGGTGGTCGAAGCCGGGCACGTAGCTCCAGGCCCGCACGCGCCAGCCCCGGCGGGCGAGGCTCTCCAGCAGGCGGCGGTAGCTGATCTGGGGGGTGGCGGCCAGATAGCTGCCGCCGATGAACTCCACGCTGCCGGCCGGCGGACCCGGCCGCTCGGGCGCCAGGGTCCACAGGGGGCCGTCCTGCCGCCAGGCGGCCATCTCAGCCTCCGGTTGTCACCAGGGCCTGCAGGGCGGTCTTGGCCTCCCTGAGGTGGGCCGGGCCGTTGAGCAGATCGTCGAAGCGGTGGCGGATCACCCCCTGACCATCGATCACGTAGGTGACGCGGCCGGGCAGCAGCAGCAGGGCGTTGGGAACCCCGAAGGCCTTGCG
The DNA here is from genome assembly GCA_024958715.1 of Cyanobium sp. FGCU52. Classification (GTDB taxonomy): domain Bacteria; phylum Cyanobacteriota; class Cyanobacteriia; order PCC-6307; family Cyanobiaceae; genus Cyanobium. The sequence goes on from JANWUS010000053.1 coordinate 211,044, forward strand.
CAGCCGGTTGCCCTCATCCACCAGCAGGGGATAGGGGAGGGCATGGCGATCGCGGAAGCGGCGATGGCTGGCGGCATCGTCGCCGCTCACCCCCCACACCTCGGCGCCGAGGGCCTGCAGCTCGCCGTAGGCGTCGCGGAAGGCGCAGGCTTCGGCGGTGCAGCCCGGCGTCTCGTCCTTGGGATAGAAGAACAGCACCAACGGCCTGCCGGCCAGATCGTCGCTGCGGCGCTCCACGCCGTCGGCATCGCGCAGGGCGAAGGACGGGATGCGATCACCGGTGCTGAGGCCCATGGGTGGCTGGTGGTGGCTGGAGGCAACCCTAGGCAGGAGTGCCGGGGCGCCCGCGGGCGGTTGCGGTGGCGCTATCCCCCTTGCCGCTGCCCCGCGGGCTGAGAGCATGGGCCGAGGAGGTGGTGCCCGATGCGCGAGCCGGCCCGTCAGTGGGAGCAGCCTGATCTGCTGCCCGATCTGCTGCCTGGACTGCAGCCCGACCCGCTCCCCGACCCGCTGCCGGAACGGCTCCCCGAAGCGGTCGGGGACCTTGCCCCGCACCGCACCCCGGAACTGCCGGTGTTCCAGGCGGAGGCAGCCCCTCGCCCCACCGTGCCCTCGCGTCTGCTGATCCTCGACACCGAGACCACGGCCCTCTCCCCCGCCGACGGCAGCTGCATCGAGGTGGGGGCCGTGCTGTTCGCCGTCCCCCAGCGGGCGGTGCTGATGCAGGTGTCGTTCCTGCTGCCCTGCCGCAGCAATCCGGCGGTGGCGATCAACGGCATCGAGGCGGCCACCACCCGGCTGCCCCAGCCCTGGCAGGCGGGGCTGGCCTGCTTCCGGGCGATGGCCGACGACAGCGAGGCGGTGCTGGCCCACAACGCCGCCTTCGACCGCCAGTGGTTCGGCCATGGCGAGCTGCCGGCCCTGGAGAGGCCCTGGATCTGCTCGATGGACGACATCCGCTGGCCGGCCGACCGCCAACTGCGGGCCACACCCTCGGTGCGCGATCTCGCCCTCGCCTACGGGGTTCCCGTGTGGGCGGCCCACCGGGCCCTCACCGACTGCATCTACCTGGCCCAGGTGTTCGAACGCTGCGCCGACCTCGAGGAGCTGCTGGCGGCCGCCCTCGAGCCCCGGCGCCTCTACCGGGCCTGCCTCTCCTACGACGAGCGCCACCGGGCCCGCGAGGCCGGCTTCCGCTGGAACGATCCGGTGCCAAAGGCCTGGACCCGCCGCCTCAGCGTGCGGGAGGTGGAGGCCCTGCCCTTTCCGGTGGAGGCGGTGGCGGCCTGAGGGCGCCGGCCCAATTCCGAACCCTTCCGGCATTCCCGCACCCCGGCCGATCGTGATGGCCACGCTGGAGGCACTCCGCCGTGCTCGCGTGCCGCAACGGCCGTCCCCCCGTTCCGAGGCCCGGTCCTGCGCCACGCCGGAGGACCTGCCGTCGCGGCTGCGGCGCTGGCAGTCGGTGCGCTCCTGGGCCCGGCTGATCCGCGAGGCGGAGGCCCTGTGGCACGTGGACGTGCGCGCCCTGCACCGGCTCGCGGCCCAGGAGCTGGTGCAGCTGGTTCAGGAGGTGCCGCCGGGTCTGCGGCGACGGGTGAACCTCTGGCTGGAGCGCTTCCGGGTGAGCACCCGGCTGCATTGAGCGCAGCTCAGGCTGCGGTGGGCGCAGCGGCCTCGCCATAGCGGCGATTCACCTCGTTCCAGTTCACCAGCGACCACCAGGCCTTGATGTAGTCGGGCCGGCGGTTCTGGTACTGGAGGTAGTAGGCGTGCTCCCACACGTCGAGGCCCAGCAGCGGGGTGCCGCGCTCGATGCCGGGCAGGTCCATCAGCGGGTTGTCCTGGTTGGCGGTGCTGGTGATTGCGAGCTCGCCGCCGGGCCTGCGGATCAGCCAGGCCCAGCCCGATCCGAAGCGCGCCGCCGCCGCCTGGTTGAACTGGGCCTGCATCTCCTCCAGCGACCCGAAGCCGGCGCTGATCGCCGCCATCAGCTCCGCCGAGGGGGCGCCACCCTCTCCTTCCGGTGCCATCACGGCCCAGAACTGGCTGTGGTTCCAGTGGCCGCCACCGTTGTTGCGCACCGCCTCGGGGAAGGCGGCGATCCTGCTCTGGAGGGCCTCCAGGCTGAGCCCGGCCAGGGCCGGGTTGGCCTTGATCTGGGCATTGAGGTTGCTCACGTAGGCCCCGTGATGGCGGTCGTGGTGGATCGTCATGGTGGTGCCGTCGATCACCGGCTCCAGCGCCTCGGCGGCATAGGGGAGCGGCGGCAGGGAGAACGCCGCCCAGGCGGGTGCCGCGCTGCCCAGCAGCAGCAGGGCCAGCAGGCAGGCCAGCAGGGGCCGTTTCAGGAGCCGCGGATGCATGGATCGGCAGCGCTTGGTCAGGCCAGCCTGCCGGACGCCGGCCTGGCCCGGGGCCCTGGCTGGGCTTCCGGTGGCGATCGTCCGATGGAGGGGCCGCTTAGGCACAAAAAAACCGCCTCCCGAAAGAAGCGGTTAAGAGATGGGGATTTCGGGATTGATGTGGAATCGGAGCGGCGGGATTTGAACCCACGACCCCCACTACCCCAAAGTGGTGCGCTACCAAGCTGCGCTACGCCCCGGCGAGACAGAAGCTATCACAGCGACTTCCCTCTGGCGGCGGCCCGTTTCAGCCGCTTCAGCAGCCGGGCCGAGAGCCGATCGCGGTTCAGGCCCGCGTAGCCGCGAAGGCGCTGGGAACGGGCCAGCCGGCGCAGGTCGGCCATGCCCATCGTGGCCAACCGCAGCTCGGGCAGCCGCTGCCAGGCGCCGGAGGGCGGTGGCAGTTCCTCTCCCTCCCGGCCGTCGCGGAATCCCGCCAGGGCGCCGCCGGCCATCCACTCCGGGATCAGCACGAACAGCACCGCCAGCAGTCCGTAGAGCTCGACCAGACCCCGCGGCAGGGGGTGGAGGTGGCGAGGCTGGCGCTCCTCCGCTTCGGGTTCGACCATCAGATCACCGCGCCCCCGCGGCTCGGCGTGGCGGGCAGGGCTTCGGGGCTGCGCCACTGCAGCGGCGGGTCGGGGGCGGGCGCCAGGCGGGCCGTCCAGGCGGCGAGGGCGAAGCAGATGCCCACGGCCAGCACCAGGCCGAGGATCACGATCCGATCCGGCAGGGGCGTCATACCTGGTCGGTGCGGGTGCAGGTGAGGCGCATCGGCAGCCGCTCCACGGTGAGTTCATCGCCGCGAACGATCAGCCGCAGCTCCTCGTTGCGGTAGCGCAGGCCCGGGGCGTCGGACGCCTCCCGGAACAGGGTGGAGCGGTAGCCGCCGGAGATCAGCGACGCCTGGGAATCGTTGCGCTCGACCACCACTGTGGCCTTGTCGCTGCAGCGGTAGCTGTCGCGCTGGTCGTAGTTCTCCCACCAGGGGGAGCCCATGGCCAGGAGGGGAAGCAGCCCCAGGCTCGCGAGCAGGGGGGTCATCGGCGCTGAGAGGTGATGGAGGGGTGCGAGGGAATCAGGACAGGGCGATCGGGGCGTTGTCACCCCGCAGCACGCAGTGGGCGATCGACCAGTCGTAGGCCTCCCAGATGCGGGCCGGCAGGAGGTAGGAGGACCCGGAAAAGTCCCCCAGCGGCACCCCGGAGGGCTGGGCGGAACAGTAGGGCCGGCTGCCCGGCTTGGCGAGGTACTGCTGGTGATAAGGCTCGGCGAAGTGGAAGGGCACCTCGCTGCGGATCTCGGTGGTGATCGGCCCGAAGCCCGCCTGCGTGAGGGCGGCCTGATAGGTGGAGCGGCTGGCCTCGGCCTGGGCCAGCAGGGCCGGATCGTTCACGTAGATCGCCGAGCGGTACTGGCTGCCCCGGTCGTTGCCCTGGCGGTTGCCCTGGGTGGGGTCGTGGCATTCCCAGAACAGCTTGAGCAGGTCGGCGAAGCCGATCAGGCTCTGATCCCACACCACCCGCACCACTTCGGCATGGCCGGTGCGGCCGCTGCACACCTGGTCGTAGCTGGGATCGGGCTGGGCGCCGCCGGCGTAGCCCACGGCGGTGGTGATCACCCCCGGCAGGCGCCAGAAGCCCTTCTCCGCTCCCCAGAAGCAACCGCAGCCGAACAGGGCCTCCGCCTGCCCCGGCCCCGGTTCCGCATCGATGGGGGTGCCGAGAACGGCGTGGGGGAGGTTGTGCACCATCGCGCGGATGGTGCCGCCGGCGCCGGCGGTGGAGGATCCGAACAGCCCGAACACGCCCGATCAGCAGGAAAACCGAGCCTAGGGGGACCTCAACCCTCGGCGTCGGGCACCAGAGCGATGTGGTTCAGCAGGGTGGTGGTGAAGGCGAACAGCAGGAAGGGCAGGGAGAGCACCAGGATCAGACCCACCCCCACCAGGGCGAACAGGGGCTTGCTGGTGCCCATCAGGGCCAGGCCGGCCGCCAGGCTCGCGAAGATCACCCCCATCCACAGCAGGATCTGGCCGTAGATGTCGCCGAAGGTGAGGGTGCAGCGCAGGTTCAGGGTGCGGTTCGTGTCCATGGATCCTTCGGGCGGGTGAACCGGCGCTCGGGTGAGCCGGGAATGGGCCGGTGCCCCTTCCAGCCAAGCCGCACCAGCCCCGCTCGACAAGGGATCGTGACCTTTGTTCAGGCACCCTGGGGTCAGGCAGCCTGCAGCTGTTCAGAGGCGCGTTCCCGCTCCCACAGGCGGCGGTAGACGCCGGGCTGGTCCACCAGGTCGCGGTGATGGCCCTCCTGCACCAGCCGACCCTCCTCCAGCACGAGGATGCGGTCGCAGGCGGCGGCCGCCGAGAGCTGGTGGCTGATCATCAGCACGGTGCGACCCTGCTGCTGGCGCACCGAGCGCAGGATGCCGGCGGCGGTGGTGTTGTCGACGCTGGCCAGGGCGTCGTCGAGCACCAGCAGCGGGGCCTCCACCAGCAGGGCCCGGCCGAGGGCGGTGCGCTGGCGCTGGCCGCCGCTGAGGGTGATGCCCCGCTCGCCCACCAGGGTGGCGTAGCCGTCGGGGAAGCCCTTGATGTCGCCTTCCAGCCGAGCCTGGCGCGCCGCCTCCTCCACCCGCTCCATCGGCGCGGAGGGTTCGCCGTAGCGCAGGTTGTCGGCGAGGGTGGCGGTGAACAGGTAGCCCTCCTGGGGCACCAGGGCCACCTGGCGGCGCAGCTCCGGCAGGGCCATCGCCGTGATGTCGACGCCATCGAGGAACAGCTGGCCGGGCGGCACCTCCACCATCCGGCCGAGGGCGCGGGCGAGGGTGGTCTTGCCGCAGCCCACCGGCCCCACCACCGCCACCAGTTCGCCGGGGTGCAGCTGGAAGCTGAGGCCATCGAGGGCCGGCCTCGGCGCCCCGGCGTAGTGCACCACCAGGTCCCTGGCCTCCACCGCTCCCCGGGCCGGAACGGCGGCGGGCTGCGGCCGGGGCGGCGAGACGATCAGCGGCCGGCGCTCGAGCAGCGCCTCCACCCGTTCCAGGCTCACCTGGCCGGTCTGGAAGGTGTTGAGGGTGAAGCCCAGCAGGGCGGTGGGGAACACCAGCCGCTCCACGTAGAGGATCAGGGCCACCAGGGCGCCGATGCTCAGGCGCCCGGATTCGATCTGGCCGCTGCCGATCGCCAGCAGCAGCAGCAGGCTGAGGGAGGAGATCCCCTCCAGCAGCGGGAACAGGGTGCTGCGGGTGCGCGCCAGACCCAGGGCCGCATCGCGGTACACACGGTTGCGGACGGCGAAGGCCTCGCGCTCGGTGCGCTCCTGCCCGTAGATCTTGATCGCGCCGATGCCGGAGAGGTCTTCCTGGATCAGATCGCTCAGGGAGGCGAGGGCCTCCTGCTGGCGCCGCTGCTGGCGCATCATCCGGCCGCCGAACAGGCGCACGGTGATGAGCATCAGCGGATAGAGGGCGATCGCCGCCAGGGTGAGCAGGGGATCGATCGCCAGCATCGCCGGCAGGGTGAGCGCGTAGGCGAGAACCGTGTTGGTGAGACTGAGGATGGCGAAGCCCAGCAGCCGGCGCACGTTCTCGACGTCGCTGGTGGCCCGGCTGATCACCTCGCCGCTGCCGATGCCCTGCAGCCAGGCCGGTTCCTGGGTGAGCACGTGGTCGAAGATCCGCTGCTTGAGATCCGCCTCCACCTGGCGGCCCACGCCGAACACCAGCATCCGGGAGAGCAGCCGCACCGCGCCCATCACCGTGGCCAGCAGCACGATCCGGCCGGCCTGGGCCAGCACCGTGCTGTAGGAGAAGCCGTCGTGGAGCTCATCGACGACGTTGCGCACCTGCAGCGGGATCGCCACGCTCAGCACGTTCACCACCACCAGCGCCACGGCGCCGAGCAGCACGGTGCGCCGGTGGGGTCGCAGGTAGCGGCCGATCAGATCGAGCCGCAGGGCGGCCATGGGCAGGAATCCGGACGGTGGGCCTAACCTACGCAGCCCCTCCGGGCCCCTCCCAGGATCAGCATGCCCAGCGCGGATCAGACCGTCCAGGACCAGACCAGCGGGGACCAGAGCCATCCGCTCCACGCCGGCGACCGGGAGGTGGTGGACCGGTTGCTGGCCGCCCACGACCCGGCCGACGCCGACCTGGTGGATGCCGCCCGGCTGCTGATGCGCTATGCCACGTTTCCCGGCGCCGCCGACCTGCGGGACGACCTGGCGCGGGCCCTGCGCCTGTGGGGGCTCGATCGCGAGGGTCTTCACGCGCGCACGCGAGAGATCTGGGCACGGGGCTTCCGCCCTGGCCCCGCGGCCCCGGCCGAGGCGGTGGGATCGGGGTTCGACACCGCCGATGGCGACGGCTCCTGACGCCATCGCTACCGCGCCGATGGCGGACTTGACGATCCATTCGCCAGATTCACCCTCTTCGGGTGATAGTGGGGAGGTCCCCATCACCCGGCCCGGCGTGCCCTGCACCCGGGCTTTTTTCTTGGCTTCCCCCCCGGCGACCTGTGCGGCGGCCCCCCTTACCGTGGCCGGCGTTCCCGCCGCCTCCGGTTGATGACGCCCCCGCCGCCGCCCACGCCCTCCTGGCCGATGCTGCTGGAGCAGCTGCTCGGCGGCGGCGATCTGCGCGGCGAGGACGCCGGCGCCCTGATGCGGGGCTGGCTGGAGGAGAAGATCGATCCGGTGCTCACCGGCGCCCTGCTCACCGCCCTGCGCGCCCGGGGTGTCACCGGCGAGGAACTGGCGGCGATGGCGGTGGTGCTGCGCCAGGCCTGTCCCCTGCCGGCCCCGCGCCCTTCCCTGCCGCTGGTGGATACCTGCGGCACCGGCGGCGATGGCGCCGGCAGCTTCAACATCTCCACCGCCACCGCCTTCGTGGCGGCGGCCTGCGGCGCCCATGTGGCCAAGCACGGCAACCGCAGCGCCAGCGGCAGCGTGGGCTCCGCCGACGTGCTGGAAAGCCTGGGCGTCCGGCTGCAGGCTCCCCTGGCCCAGGTGGTGGAGGCCCTGCCCCATGCCGGGGTGACCTTCCTGTTCGCCCCGGGCTGGCATCCGGCGCTGGTGGGGCTCGCCCCCCTCCGCCGCAGCCTCGGCATCCGCACCGTGTTCAACCTGCTGGGCCCGCTGGTGAACCCGCTGGCTCCCGAGTACCAGGTGCTGGGGGTGGCGCGCGCCGAGCTGCTGGATCCGATGGCCGACGCCCTGCGCCGTCTCGGCCTCGTGCGGGCGGTGGTGGTGCACGGGCATGGGGGTCTCGACGAGGCCTCCCTCTCCGGGCCGAACGAGCTGCGGCTGGTGGAGAACGGCGAGGTGCGCACCGAGTTCGTGGACCCCTGGGAGCTGGGCCTCACCCGTGCCGGCGCCGACGACCTGCGGGGCGGCGACGTGGCCACCAATGCCCGCATCCTCGAGCAGGTGCTGCGGGGGCAGGGCAGCGATGCCCAGCGCGATGTGGTGGTGCTCAACACCGCCCTGGTGCTGTGGGCGGCCGGCCGGGCCGACAACGTGGCGGAGGGGCTGGGGCGGGCGGCGGAGGCCCTCGACTCCGGCGCCCCCTGGCGGCGGCTCGACATCCTGCGGGCAGCCCTGGCCGCTCTGGCCTCCGGCGACGCGGGAGGATGATCACCCCAGCCGAGGCCCCCCTGTGACCCCGTCCACGACCACGCTGCCGGACCCCGCCCTGCTGGTGCTCGCCGATGGCACCGTGCTGCGCGGCCGGGCCTGCGGGGCCCGTGGCACCGCCGTCGGCGAGGTGGTGTTCAACACCGGCATGAGCGGCTACCAGGAGGTGATGACCGACCCGAGCTACGAGGGGCAGCTGGTCACCTTCACCTATCCCGAGCTCGGCAACACGGGCGTCAACAGCCACGACCAGGAGGCCTCCCGGCCCCATGTGCGCGGTGTGATCGCCCGTCAGCTCTCCCCCTGCGCCAGCAGCTGGCGGGCGGAGGAGGAGCTCGGCCGCTGGCTCCAGCGCCATGGCGTGGTGGGGATCCAGGGGGTCGATACCCGGGCCCTGGTGCGCCACCTGCGCGAGGGGGGGGCCATCAACGGCGCCATCAGCAGCGACGGCAGCTCCCCCGCCGACCTGCTCGAGCGGGTGCGCCAGGCCCCCTCGATGGCGGGCCTGAACCTGGCCGAGCAGGTGAGCACGCCTTCGAGCTACAGCTGGAGCAGCCTCTGTCCCGCCGGCTTCGATGCGCGGGTGCGCCATCAGCCCGAGCACCCCTACCGGGTGGTCGCGATCGACTTCGGCATCAAGCGGGCGATTCTCGAGCGGCTGGTGGCCCATGGCTGCGAGGTCACGGTGCTGCCAGCCGACAGCACGATCGAGCAGGTGCTGGAGCACCGGCCCGAGGGGGTGTTTCTCTCCAACGGCCCCGGCGATCCGGCGGCCGTGACCCCCGGCATCGCCCTGGCCCGCGATCTGCTGCAACGCCCCGATCTGCCGGTGTTCGGCATCTGCCTGGGCCACCAGATCCTGGGTCTGGCCCTTGGTGGCCGCAGCTTCAAGCTGGCCTACGGCCACCGGGGCCTGAACCATCCCTGCGGCTCCCCCGGCGAGGTGGAGATCACCAGCCAGAACCATGGCTTCGCCATCGACCCCGACAGCCTTCCCGCCGAGCGGGTCGCCATCACCCACCTCAACCTCAACGACCGCACCGTGGCGGCCCTGGCCCTGCGCGATCAGCCGGTGTTCGGCGTGCAGTACCACCCGGAGGCCAGCCCCGGACCCCACGACGCCGACCACCACTTCGGCCGCTTCACGGCGCTGATGGAGGAGCGCCGCTGAACGGTGGCGGCGGCTGCAGCGGATCCGCGGCCGTCACCACGATTCGTTGCGGTCCTGCCAGTCCCCCCCGCCCTCTCTACACTCCACGCGACTGCCGACGAGGGTTCGAGCCATCACCGACCTGCAGCGACTGACCGTCTCCCTGCGTGGGGGCTGCGAACGTCAGGAGCAGTGCCTGCTGTTCAGCTTCACCGGCCAGCTGGACGCCTACTCCGACAAGCAGTTCACCACCTTCATCACCGAGCACGAGAACGGCACCAAGCTCCCGCTGGTGATCGATCTGAGCAAGATCGATTTCATCGATTCCTCGGGGCTCGGGGCCCTGGTGCAGCTGGCCAAGCACTGCAACGACCGCGGCGCCCGCTTCGTGGTGGTGGGCAATGCCCGGGTGATTCAGACGGTGAAGCTGGTGCGGCTCGAGGAGTTCCTGCATCTGCAACCCGACCTGGCCACGGCCCTTGGCCACATCGCCGCCGCCTGATCCCGGCGATCGTCCGTCCTCCTGGTTGGGGACCAGCCCCCTGCCGGATGTGGCAGGGGGCCCTGAGCCTGGGCCGCTCCAGCTCGCCTGGCTCGGCGATGCGGTGTGGGAGCTGCACCAGCGCCTGCGCCACTGCCGCCAGGCCGGCCGCTCCCGGGATCTGCACCGGGCGGTGGTGGCGGAGGTGAAGGCCGCCGCCCAGGCCGCCGCCCTGGCCCGCCTGGAGCCGCTGCTCACCGTGGGTGAGCGGGATCTGGTGCGGCGCGGCCGCAACCGGGCCGGCCGTGGACCGCGGCGTGGGGAAGCGGCGATCTATGGGCAGGCCACGGGATTTGAGACGATGCTGGGATGGCTCTTCCTTCGGGATCCCGCGCGTCTGGCCGAACTGCTGGACCTGCTCGAGTCGAGCCGACCGTTCTCACCGCCTCCCGACCATGAGCCCCCGTCCCGATCGCCGTCCTGATTCGAGGCCGGACCGTGGTTCCCGCCGTCCGGGTGGTCCCTCCGGCAGCCGCCCTGGCCCCAGGGCCGGAGGCCGTCCCTCGGGCCGCTTCGGACCCCCGCGCCGGCGCGAGGGCGAGGAGGGCGGCGGCTGGCGCGACCGGGAACCCGGCGCTGAGGGCCGTCCCTATGAACGGGGCTCCGGTGATCGGGGTTCGTCGGAGCGGGGTCCCTCGGAGCGGGGCAGCTATGGGCGCCGGCCCTTCGAGAAATCCGCCTTCGGCGGCCGCTCCTTCGATCGTCAGGGTGATGATCGCCGTGGCGCCGGCCGCGCCCGCTTCGGGCCTCCCCGCAACGGCCCCAGCCGCCCGGGCTCGGGCCGCTTCGGCGCCGGTGCGGCCGAGGGGGATCGCTTCGGCTCCGGCCGCTTTCCCGCCTCCCGCGGCGGCGAGGGCCGCCGTGATGAGCGGCCGGGCGGCCGCTTCCGCAGTGGGGATCGTCCCGGACCCCGGCCCTTCGCCCCCCGCGGCGGCGGCCGGCCTTCGTTCGCTGCACCGCCTGCTGCCGCGCCGGGCTCCGGCGAACGGGGCGGCAGCCAGCCTGCCGAAGGGGACTCCTTCGCCGGCGCCGCCCCCACGGATCTGATCTGGGGCCGCCATTCGGCCCAGGCGGTGCTGGAGAGCGGCCGGCCCGTGCACCGCATCTGGTGCACGCCCGAGATGCGCTTCAGCCCCCGCTTCCTGCAGCTGCTGCGGGAGGCCAAGTCCTCCGGCGTGCTGGTGGAGGAGGTGACCTGGGCACGGCTGGGCCAGATCAGTGGCGGTGCCGTGCACCAGGGGATCGTGCTGCAGCCCGCCGCCGCCGAGACCCTGGATCTGCCCAGCCTGATCGAGGGCTGCCGGGGGGTGGGCGAGGCGCCGCTGCTGATCGCCGTGGACGGCCTCACCGATCCCCAGAACCTGGGGGCGATCGTGCGCAGCGCCGAGGCCCTCGGCGCCCACGGCATGGTGCTGCCCCAGCGCCGCAACGCCGGGCTCACCGGCTCGGTGGCGAAGGTGGCGGCCGGCGCGCTCGAGCACCTGCCGGTGGCCCGGGTGGTGAACCTCAACCGCTCGCTCGAGGCCCTCAAGGAGGAGGGCTACCGGGTGGTGGGCCTGGCGGCCGAGGGCACCGTGAGCCTGGAGGAGGCGGATCTCTCCGGCCCGCTGGTTGTGGTGACCGGCTCGGAGGGCGACGGCCTCTCGATGCTCACCCGCCGCAGCTGCGACCAGCTGGTGCGCATCCCCCTGCGGGGCTCCACCCCCAGCCTCAACGCCTCGGTGGCCACGGCCCTGCTGCTCTACGAGATCGCCCGCCGCGGCTGGATGCACGGCCTCACGGGCACGGCGCCCGCCCCGCGCCTGGTGCGGCCCTCGCTGCCCACGCCGGAGCCCCTGGAACTGCCGGAGGAGCCCGCCGCGCCGGAGCCCGCCTGGGAGCCTGCGGAGTCTCAGGTGGAGCCCGAGCCCGAGGCCGAGCCTGAACCCGAGCCCGTCGCCGACATCGGGGACGACGTCGAGGCTCCCGTTGCCGCCGCAGTTCCTGAGCTGCCGGAACCGTCGGCGGAGCCGACCGCCTCTGTGACCACCGAGCCGGAGCCGACCGAGGCGGTGACCCCGGCGAACTCCGCTGCCGATGTGGCCTCCGCCGAACAGGCGGTGGACCTGTCTCCCTGGGCCGCTGCCGTGGCCGGTGCCGACGCCTTCGAGAGCGACATCCGCCTCTGAGACCGCGTGCTCCGGCGCTCGGATCCACACCCAGGCCGGCAGCGGTCCGCCCGCCGTTCAGAATGCCCAGCAACGACATCCCGCGCCCATGAACCCCCTGCTCTGGCCCGCCCGCAGCGTTGCCAACGGGCTCGGACTGGCGTGGTGGGCGCGGGTGGAGACACGGTCGCCGGATGCCGTGTACTGGTTCGGGCCCTTCGTGCGCCGCCACACCCTCGACGCCGCCCTGCCGGCCTTCCTCGACGATCTGCGGGCCGAGGGACCGGCCTCGCTGGAGGTGCACTCCCTGCGCACCCGCCGCGGCGAGCCCCTCACCGAGGCCCCCGACCTGGGCGAGGTCGGCTGATAGCGTCGCCCCCAACCGGCAGACGGGTGGATGGGGATCGCCGAGTGGCGTGAGCGACTGCAGCGGGGCGAAGTGTCCGCCCGCGAACTCACCGATCAGCAGCTGGCGCGCATCGAGGCGGTGGAGCCCGAGGTGCACGCCTTCCTCGAGGTGACGGCCGAGCGCGCCCGTGCCGACGCCGACCGGATCGACGCCGCCCGGGCCGCCGGCGAGCCCCTGCCGCCCCTGGCCGGCATCCCGCTGGCGATCAAGGACAACCTCTGCACCCGCGGGATCCGCACCACCTGCTCCAGCCGCATGCTGGAGAACTTCGTTCCCCCCTACGAATCCACTGTCACCGATCGCCTCTGGCAGGCGGGCGCGGTGCTTCTGGGCAAGACCAACCTCGACGAGTTCGCCATGGGCAGCTCGACGGAAACCTCGGCGTTCGGCCCCAGCCGCAATCCCTGGGACCCGGAGCGGGTGCCGGGCGGCAGCTCCGGCGGCAGCGCCGCCGCCGTGGCCGCCGGCGAGTGCCTGGCCTCCCTCGGTTCCGATACCGGCGGCTCGATCCGCCAGCCGGCCGCCTTCTGCGGCGTGGTGGGGCTCAAGCCCACCTACGGGCGGGTGAGCCGCTGGGGCCTGGTGGCCTTCGCCAGCTCCCTCGATCAGGTGGGCCCCTTCACCACCTCCGTGGCCGATGCGGCTGAGCTGCTGCAGGTGATCGCCGGCGCCGATCCCCGCGACGCCACCTGCCTCACCGCGCCGGTGCCCGACTACCGCGCCGCCCTGGAGCAGCCGCTCAAGGGCCTGCGGGTGGGCCTGATCCGCGAGTGCTTCGAGGCCAAGGGGCTCGATCCCCAGGTGAAGGCGTCGGTGCGGGCCGCCGCCGACCAGCTGGCCTCCCTGGGCTGCGAGCTGGTGGAGGTGAGCTGCCCCCGCTTCGACGACGGCATCGCCACCTACTACGTGATCGCGCCGTCGGAGGCCTCGGCCAACCTGGCCCGCTACGATGGCGTGAAATACGGCTACCGCAGCGAGGGCAGCGAGGGCAGTCAGGGGCTGGGGCTGGCGGCGATGACCGCCCGCAGCCGGGCCGAGGGCTTCGGCGCCGAGGTGCAGCGCCGCATCCTGATCGGCACCTACGCCCTCTCCGCCGGCTACGTGGATGCCTATTACAAGAAGGCCCAGCAGGTCCGCACCTTGATCCGGCGCGACTTCGATCGCGCCTTCGAGGCGGTGGACGTGCTGCTCACCCCCACCTCGCCCACCACCGCCTTCCGCTTCGGGGCCCACAGCGAGGATCCGCTGGCGATGTACCTGGCCGACCTGCTCACGATCCCGGCCAACCTGGCGGGCCTGCCGGCGATCAACGTGCCCTGCGGCTTCGACGACCAGGGCCTGCCGATCGGCCTGCAGCTGATCGCCGGTGTGCTGCAGGAGGAGCGGCTGCTGCAGGTGGCCCACCAGTACGAGCAGGCGGCCCGGGTGATGGAGTCCCGGCCCGCGGCGGCCCTGGTGCCCTGAGGCTGGGGCCCGCCGCACCGCCCACACCACCGGTGGTGGTGCACCGGGCCCCCGGGGCCGCTTGGACGCTGAATCTTGCGTCGCCGCCCTAACCTGAGCCGATCCGGCCCCCGGGCCTCCGCCGCCGCGCGCCTTGGCCTTCGTTCCCCTCCACAACCACAGCGACTACAGCCTGCTGGATGGTGCCAGCCAGCTGCCGGCGATGGTGGAGCGGGCGGTGGAGCTGGGCATGCAGGCCCTGGCCCTCACCGACCACGGGGTGATGTACGGGGCGATCGAGCTGCTGAAGCTGTGCACCAAGGCAGGCATCAAGCCGATCATCGGCAACGAGATGTATGTGATCAACGGCTCGATCGACGATCCGCAGCCGAAGAAGGAGCGCCGTTACCACCTGGTGGTGCTGGCCAAGAACGCCACCGGCTACCGCAACCTGGTGAAGCTCACCAGCATCAGCCACCTGCGCGGCATGCGCGGGCGTGGCATCTTCGCGAGGGCCTGCATCGACAAGGCCCTGCTGCGCCAGTACAGCGAGGGCCTGATCGTGGCCACCGCCTGCCTCGGCGGTGAGATCCCCCAGGCGATCCTGCGGGGCCGCCCGGAGGTGGCCCGCGAAGTGGCGGCCTGGTATCAGGAGGTGTTCGCAGGCGACTTCTATCTGGAGATCCAGGACCACGGCGGCCTGGAAGATCGGATCGTGAACGTGGAGATCGCCCGCATCGGCGCCGAGCTGGGCATCCCCCTGATCGCCACCAACGACGCCCACTACCTCACGCGCAACGACGTGGAGGCCCACGACGCGCTGCTGTGCGTGCTCACCGGCAAGCTGATCAGCGACGAAAAGCGCCTGCGCTACACCGGCACCGAGTACATCAAGAGCGAGCAGGAGATGCTCGGCCTGTTCGCCGACCACCTGCCCGAGGAGGTGATCGCCGAGGCGGTGGCCAACACGGCACGGGTGGCCGAGAAGGTGGAGGACTACGACATCCTCGGCCGTTACCAGATGCCCCGCTTCCCGATACCGGAAGGGCATACGCCGGTGAGCTACCTGCGCGAGGTGACCGAGCAGGGGCTGAGGGCGCGGCTGGAGCTGCCGGAGGGGGCGCCGATCGAGGGCGAGTACGGCGAGCGCATGGCCTTCGAGCTGGAGGTGATGGAGCAGATGGGTTTCCCCACCTACTTCCTGGTGGTGTGGGACTACATCCGCTTCGCCCGCGACAACGGCATCCCGGTGGGGCCGGGGCGGGGTTCGGCGGCGGGGTCGGTGGTGGCCTATGCGCTGGGCATCACCAATATCGATCCGGTGCGCCACGGCCTGCTGTTCGAGCGCTTCCTCAATCCGGAACGCAAATCGATGCCGGACATCGACACCGACTTCTGCATCGAGCGCCGGGGCGAGGTGATCGAGTACGTGACCGAGCGCTACGGCGAGGACAAGGTGGCCCAGATCATCACCTTCAACCGCATGACCTCCAAGGCGGTGCTGAAGGATGTGGCCCGGGTGCTCGACATCCCCTACGGCGAGGCCGACCGGCTGGCGAAGCTGATCCCGGTGGTGCGCGGCAAGCCGGCGAAGCTGAAGGAGATGATCGGCGAGGAATCACCCACGCCGGAGTTCCGCGAGAAATACCAACACGATCCCAAGGTGAAGCACTGGGTGGATCTGGCGATGCGGATCGAGGGCACCAACAAAACCTTCGGCGTGCACGCCGCCGGTGTGGTGATCGCGGCCGAACCGCTGGATGAGCTGGTGCCGCTGCAGCGCAACAACGACGGCCAGGTGATCACCCAGTACTTCATGGAGGACGTGGAGTCGATGGGGCTGCTGAAGATGGATTTCCTCGGCCTCAAGAACCTCACGATGATCGAGAAAACCATCGAGCTGGTGGCCCGCGCCGAGGGAGAGCGCCTCGATCCCGACCGCCTGCCGATGGATGATCCGGCCACCTACGGCCTGCTGGCCCGCGGCGATCTGGAGGGCATCTTCCAGCTGGAATCGAGCGGCATGCGCCAGATCGTGCGCGATCTCAAGCCCTCATCGCTGGAGGACATCTCCTCGATCCTGGCCCTCTACCGGCCGGGGCCGCTGGATGCGGGCCTGATCCCGAAATTCATCAACCGCAAGCACGGCCGCGAGGCGATCGATTTCGCCCACGCCAAGCTCGAGCCGATCCTGCGGGAAACCTACGGAATCATGGTGTATCAGGAGCAGATCATGAAGATCGCCCAGGATCTGGCCGGCTATTCCCTGGGCGAGGCCGATCTGCTGCGGCGGGCGATGGGCAAGAAGAAGAAGAGCGAGATGGAGAAGCACCAGAGCGTGTTCGTGAAGGGGGCCAGCGAGCGCGGCGTGGATCCGAAGATCGCCGAGGCCCTGTTCGAGCAGATGGTGCTGTTCGCCGAATATTGCTTCAACAAGAGCCATTCCACCGCCTACGGCGCGGTGACGTATCAGACGGCCTATCTCAAGGCCCACTATCCGGTGGCCTACATGGCGGCCCTGCTCACGGTGAATGCGGGCCAGAGCGACCGCGTCCAGCGCTACATCGCCAACTGCAACGCCATGGGGATTGAAGTGATGCCCCCGGATGTGAATGCCTCCGGCATCGACTTCACCCCCACCGAGGGCCGGATCCTGTTCGGCCTCTCGGCCGTGCGCAACCTGGGGGAGGGGGCGATCCGCCAGCTGATCGAGGCCCGCAGCAACGACGGCCCGTTCCGCTCCCTGGCGGATCTGTGCGATCGCATCCCCTCCCAGGCGCTCAACCGCCGGGCGCTGGAATCGCTGATCCACTGCGGCGCCCTCGATGCCCTGGAGAGCGGCGGCAACCGGGCCCAGCTGATGGCCGACCTCGACCTGGTGCTCGACTGGGCCGGCTCAAGGGCCAAGGACCGGGCCAGCGGCCAGGGCAACCTGTTCGATCTGCTGGCCACGCCGGCCGAGGACGCGGCGGGTGGTGCCGCCGACCTCTCCACCGCTCCGCGGGCGGCGGCGGTGGCCGACTACCCGCCCCAGGAGAAGCTGAAGCTGGAGAAGGAGCTGCTGGGTTTTTACCTCTCCGACCACCCCCTGCGCCAGCTGGCGGGCTCGCTGCGGCTGCTCTCGCCGATCGCCCTGGCGACGCTGGAGGAGCAGGCCGACAAGGCGAAGGTGAGCGCGGTGGTGATGGTGCCGGAGCTGCGCCAGGTCACCACCCGCAAGGGCGACCGCATGGCGGTGCTGCAGCTGGAGGATCTCACCGGCTCCTGCGAGGCGGTGGTGTTCCCCAAGGCCTACGCCCGCCTTGCCGATCACCTGATGGTGGATGCGCGGCTGATGCTGTGGGCCTCGGTGGATCGCCGCGACGATCGGGTGCAGCTGATCGTCGACGACTGCCGCAGCCTCGACGACCTGCAGCTGGTGCTGGTGGATCTGGCGGCGGAGCAGGCCGGCGACATCGCCGTGCAGCACCGCCTGAGGGAATGTCTCACCCGTCACCGCCCCGCCCAGGATGAAGTGGGGGTGCGGGTGCCGGTGGTGGCGCGGGTGCAGGGCCCAGCGGGGGGGTGCTTCGTGCGGCTGGGTCACCAGTTCTGCGTGGCCGATGCGCCGGCGGCGGTGGCCACCCTGGCCTCGGCCGACTTCGCCGCCAGCCTGCGCTCGCCCTTGGCCGCTGCCTGAGGGGCGCCGCAGCCGGAGCCTGAAGGCGACAGGTGCACGGGAGCAAGGTGCCTAGCCTGGACATGGTTCCGGTCGATCCGGCCATGGCGCCACCCCCAGTACCGAGCAGCAACGCCGCCGACCCCCCAGGCCTTCGCACGGTGGTGGCGATCGGAGCCTCCGCCGGGGGGCTGGAGGCGCTGCAGGCCTTCGTGGGCGGCCTCGAGCCCGGTGGCCGCACGGCCTATGTGGTGGCCCAGCACCTCTCACCGGAGCACCGCAGCCTGATCGTTGATCTGCTGGCCCCCTCCACCCGCCTGCCGGTGGTGGCCCCCGTGGACGGGGAGCAGCTGCAGCCCGATCGGATTCATGTGGCTCCGCCCCGCCACGACCTCACCCTGGAGCAGGACCGGCTGCGGCTGCGGGAGGCGGAGCCACGCTTCGGTCCCAGCCCGAGCATCGACCTGCTGTTCGAGTCGCTGGCGGATGCCTGGGGGGAGCACGGCGTGGCGGTGGTGCTCTCCGGCACCGGCTCCGACGGCGCCCGCGGCCTGCGGGCGGTGCGCGCCGCCGGCGGCCTCACCGTGGCGCAGGCGCCGGCCAGCGCCCGCTTCGAGGCCATGCCCTCCGCCGCGATCACGATCGGCGGGGCCGATCTGATCCTTGAGCCTGCCCAGATCGGGCCCCGCATCACCGCCCTCTTGACAGGGGCGGCCGCAGGGGGCCTCCAGCCCGCCGGCCCGCAGCGGCCGGTGAGCCTCAGCGCCCTCACCGCCCAGCTGAAGCGCGACACCGGCATCGACTTCTCCGATTACAAGGAGTCGACGCTGCAGCGGCAGGTGCACCGGCGGATGGCGATCCGCCAGGTGACCACCCTCGAGGAGTACCTTCCCCTGCTGGCGGCGGAGGCGGAGGAATCCCGGGCTCTGCTCCAGAATCTGCTGGTCACGGTGACCTCCTTCTTCCGCGACCCTCCCGCGTTCGAGCGGCTGCGGGCCTGCCTGGTGGCCTACCTCAAGCAGCGGGAGGAGTCGGGTCCGATCCGGGCGTGGGTGCCGGGTTGCGCCACCGGCGAGGAGGTGTACTCGCTGGCGATGCTGTTCAGCGAGCTGCTCGGCCACCCCGCCAATCTGGCCGACCGGTTGAAGATCTTCGGCACCGATCTCGATGAGAACAGCCTCACGCTGGCGCGCCAGGCGGTGTACCCGCCCGCCGAAACCGCCGCCATCCCCGCCGGCCTGCGCGAGCGCTTCCTGGCGGAGCAGGGCGGCGATCGGGTGATCCAGGAGCGGCTGCGCGCCTGTTGCGTGTTCGCCAGCCACAACGTGGGCCAGGACCCGCCGTTTCCGCGGCTCGACCTGATCTCCTGCCGCAACACGCTGATCTACTTCACGGCGCCGATGCAGGAGCGGGTGCTGCGCTTCTTCCGCTTCAGCCTGCTGCCCGGCGCCCTGCTGTTCCTCGGCAGTTCCGAATCGCTGGCGGGCCGCTCCCCCGGCTTCGAAACGCTCGATGGCGAGCACCACATCTTCCGGCGTTCCGCCGAGGGCAGCGAACGCCGGCGCCCCGCCGTGCCGGTGCGCAGCCACCGACCCCTGTGGCCGCTGCTGCCCCCTGTTCGGCCGATGGTGGCGCGGGAAACGGTTCCCGAGCAGCACATCAGCCTGCTCGCCGCCCTGGTGCGCAGTTTCTGCCCGCCGAGCCTGATCCTCGATGACGACCTTCACGTGGTGGAGGTGATCGGCGATGTCTCGCCGTACTGCCGCCTGCCGGAGGGGCGGCTGAGCACCTCGGTGCATGCCTTCCTCAGCGGCGAGCTGCAGAGCGAGGCGCGGGCGCTGTTCCTGCGGGCCCGCGCTGATGGCGCGGCGGTGCGCGGGTCTTCGCTGCGGCCCCAGGGGGTGGACATCCTGTTGCACCTGGAGGTGCGCCCGTTGGAGATGGGCGCGAACCGGATGAGCGTGCTCTCGTTCGTGCCGGAGCCTGCCGACGCCCCGGCATCGGCGGACGTGGCTCCCCTGCCCGCCCGCGATCCCGCCTTCGCCAGCGAGATCGAGAGGCTGGAGAAGGAACTGCTCGCCAGCGAGTCGACCCTGCGGCGCTCGATGGCCGAGCTGGAGGCGGCCTACGAGGAGCTCGAGGCCTCCGCCGAGGAACTGCAGGCCTCCTCGGAGGAACTGCAGTCCTCGAATGAGGAGCTGGAATCCTCCAACGAGGAGCTGCTGGCCGCCAACTAGGAGCTCGCCACTCTCAACCAGCAGCTGCGCTCCCGCAGCGACGAACTGCAGATCCTCAGCAACGATCTGGAAAGCATCCAGTCCTCGCTGAACCAGGGGATGGTGATCGTGGACCGGCAGCTGTGCGTCACCCGCTTCACCCCTCTGGCGGTGCGGGTGTTCGCGCTGCTGGAGGCCGACATCGGCCATCCGCTGCTGGGGGTTCCCACCACCGTGCCGATTCCCGGTCTGCAGGAGGCCCTGGCCGCGGTGGTGGCCGGCGAACCGCGCCGCAGCCTGGAGGCGGCCAACGGGGAGGTGTCGTATCTGGTGCAGATCATGCCCTACCTGGAGCGCGACGGCAGCCGGCGCGGCGCGATCCTGACCCTCACCGAAGTGTCGGAGTTGGTGGCCCCGCGGCGTGCCGCGCAGGCCTCACTGGAGGCGTTCAAGCGCCTCACCGACGCCCTGCCGGAGGCGGTGTGGAAGCGCGACGCGACGATGGTGAAGCTGCTCTATGCCAGCGGCCGCTTCCAGGCCCTCACCGGTTGGACACCGGCCGAACTCTGCGAGACCTGCGCTCGCCTCGATGACGCCATTGATCCGGCCGATCGGGAGCGGGTGCGGGCCGGCCGCGATGTGCAGCAGCCGGGCTGGTGCCTGCGCTATGGGCTCACCACCCGTGACGGCCGCAGCATCCGGGTGGAGGAGCAGGCAACGGTGCTGCGCGAAGAGAGCGGCTGCGTCGTGGTGGGCACGCTGAGGGCCATCGGGGAACCCAAAGACCAGCCGGAGCGTGAGAGGGGTGGGGGCACCTAGGTGCCACTCAGGTGCCGCCGCTGCGCATCGCGCGCACCGACTCGCGCAGGCGGCCGATGTTGAGCACGATCTGCTCGCTGCCGATCAGGCTGCCGGGGGCGTCCTCCCAGCTGGCGGAGAGCACGCCATAGCTCAGGCCCAGCAGGCCGAGCAGGAAGCAGGCGCCGGAGGCCACCAGGGTGACCACCGGTGGGATGTCGAGCACGCCCCTGCTCACCAGCAGGTAGCTGCCCACGAACACCCCCATGCCCAGCACGCTGGGGATGCCGGTGGCGATGGCGATGCGGCGGGCCATGCGCCCGGCGACAACATCCGGGATGACGCGGGCCCGCGGTTTGGTGCTGGCGGGCCGGGCCGGCGGTGCCGGGGGCGACCCGAACGCCTTCGGTTTGCGCGCGCGTGCCATGGGCCCGGCCTCAGCCCCGGATGCCGAGCTTCTCGATCAAGGCGGCGTAGCGCTCCTGGCTCTGGGCGCGCAGGTAGCCGAGCAGACGCTTGCGGCGGCCGATCATCTTCAGCAGCCCCTGGCGGGAGGAGAAGTCGTGGATGTTCTTCTGCAGGTGGCCGCTCAGCTGGTTGATGCGCTCGCTCAGCATCGCCACCTGAACCTCCACCGAACCGGTGTCGGTGCCGTGGGTCTGGTGGGAGTTGATCAGTTCCTGCTTCTTGGTGGTGGTGAGCGGCATGGACGGCCCCTTGGCCCTAGCGGTCAAACGAAGAGCCTAACGCGCGGGGTTCCCGCCCCTCAGGCGGCGGTGCGTGAGAGCCAGCGCAGGCCGTCGCGGATCCAGTCGTCGACGGGGGCATCGGCCGCCAGGCCGGCGGCGGCCACGGCCCGCAGGGCGCGGTGAACTTCGAGCGTTTCGTAGCCCAGGGCCTCCAGGGTGGCCTGCACCTCGGCCCGGCTGGCATCGGCCGGCCCCTCGCCGCCGCCGGCACCGCTCTCGAGCGCGATCACCTCGGCGCTCACGGCTGCCGAGGCCGCCGGGTAGCGCTGCTGCAGCCGGGCGCGCAGATCCACCGACAGCCGCTCGGCGGTGCGCTTGCCCACCCCCGGCGCCTGGGCCAGCCGCCGCAGGTCGGCCTGCACGATCGCCCGCACCAGCTCGGCCGTTTCCATCTCGCCCAGCAGCCCGAGGGCCATCTGCGGCCCCACGCCGCTGACGCCCACCAGCTCCCGGAACAGCTCGCGCTCCTCGCGCCGGGGGAAGCCGAACAGGGTCCAGGCGTCCTCGCGCACGCTGTGGTGGATGTGCAGGCCCAGCTCGCTTCCGGCCGGCGGCAGGGCCTGCCACTGGCGCCGGCCCAGCTGCACCTCGTAGCCCACACCGCCGCAGATCAGCAGCACACCGCAGCGGGGATGCGCCTGCCAGGGGTCGGCGACCCTACCCTGCAGCCAGCCGATCATGGGAACACGCGCGCCGATCCCCATGCTGCCTGCCCTGCCAACCCCCACCCCGCTGCGGCGGGCGCTCGCCGCCCTGGCCCTGGTGCTGGTGCTGGCGCTGCCCGTGGGCCTGAGCGGTTGCGGCCTGCTGCGGGGTCAGCCGCCCCAGCGGGTGCTGCTCGATGCCCTGGCGCTGCAGATCCAGCTCACCCAGGGGGCGATCGCCCGGGCGCTGGAGCTGGAGGCGGCAGGGCTGCCCCAGGTGAGCCGGGTGCGGGTGGAGGAGCAGGAGCCGGTGCGGATCGGCGCGGCCAAGGGCCTGCACCTGCGCGGCCGCTTCGACTGGCGGCTGGCGGGGGACCCGATCCGGGTGGACAGCCCCTTCGAGCTGTGGCTGGAGCAGGGGCAGCGGGGCGAGAGCTGGCGGCTGGCCCTGCCCAGCGGCCCATCGCCCGGGGCGGAGCAGACCTGGACCACCCATCCGCTGCCGCTGCCGGGTTAGGGGCGGCTCAGTGGCTACTCATGCAAAAATCCTTACATCACCTTCGAGTTCGACCGTCTCCTTAGTCCATGGCTCCAGTGCCCCTGCGCTGCCTGTTTGTTGAAGATCACGGCATGTTCGCCGAGCTGGTGGGCGGGCTGCTGCGCAGTTCCTGCGACCTCGAAATCGTTGAGCTCGCTCGCACGGCGGCCGAGGGTATGGCGGCCATCGATCGCCATCGCCCCGGGCTGCTGATCCTTGATCTCGATCTGCCCGACGGTTCCGGCGTGGCCGTGGCCGAGCATCTGCAGGCCACGGTTCCCCACGGCCGCGTGCTGGTGCTTTCGGCCCAGGCCGCCCAGTTCGTCTGCCCCGAGGGGCTGCAACCGATCGTGATCGCCGTGGTGGACAAGACCCAGGCCATGGATGTGCTGTTGATCCAGGTGGCCGCCTATGTGGAGAACGTCGTTGGCACGCCCCCCCCTACGGTGTTCACCTTCGAGAAGCTGAGTGGCCTCACCGGCCGGGAGCGTGAGGTGCTGGGCCGGCTCGGGCTGGGTGAGGCCACCAAAGCGATCGCCCACCATCTCGACCTCAGCGTGAGCACCGTGGAGAGCCACCGGCGCAACATCGCCGCCAAGCTCGGGGTCAGTGGCGCCGAGCTGATCCGTCTGGCGGTGCTTCACAACCTCTCCACCCCGCCTACAGCCGGCGGAGCCGGGCTGCCGCCCGCCTGATCGCGTTCGTCCAGCGGCGGGGCGAGCGGCAGGCGCAGCCGCACCGACGCCCCGCCGAGGCTGGAGCGGCCCAGCTCCAGGTTGCCTCCCAGGTTGGCGAGGATCTGCTCCACCACGAACAGCCCCATCCCGGTGCCGGTGGGCTTGCTCGTTCTCAATAGAAGTTGCTCGCTACTTGGCGAGGGCAGGCCCGGACCGTTGTCGTCCACTGAGAGCTGCACCTGCTGATCCACCCGTTCGAGGCTCAGCCGCAGCCGGGCCTGCCCGGCGGGCACCTCGGCCATGGCCTCGATGGCGTTGTCGATCAGGTTGTTGAGGGCGATCTGTAGTTGGGTGCCATCGCCCTGCACCAGCCATTCAGCCTCAAGAGCCGCCGTTTCCAGGCGGATGCCCCGGCGCTCCAGCCGCGGTCGCTGGTAGAGCAGGGTGCTGCGCACCACGCTGCCCAGATCGAGGCGAACGGGTTCGGTGGGCACGCTGCGCAGCAGCGCGTTCATGCGCTCGATCGTCTCCACCACGGTGCGGGCGTTCTGCTCGATGGCGGGGATCAGCGTGGCCAGGGCCGCAGGGGGTGCCGTGGCGTCCGCCAGTTGCCGCTGGACCAGCCGGCTGTGCAGCAGCAGCAGGCTCAGGGGCTTCTTGATCTCGTGGGCGATCGCCGCCGCCGCCAGGCTGGTGCGCAGCTTGCGGCGCAGCTCCTCGCTCTTGCGCTCCAGCGCCTCCTGCGCCGCCCGCCGCTCGTCGATCAGGCGGCAGGCGAGTACCAGGCCCTCCACGGCTCCGCTCCGGCCGATGTGGGGCGTGACGTAGCTCTCCAGCCAGCGGAGGGAGCCGTCCGCCGTGCGGATCCGTTCTTCGCACACCACCCTCTCGCCGGCCAGGAGGCGCGGCCTGGCCTGCTGGTAGCCGGGACAGGCGCCGCCGTGCTCGAGGAAGTCGGTGCCGCGCCGCCCCAGCCACTGCTGCGGCTGCCAGCCCAGCAGCGCGGGCAGCGAAGGCGACACCCAGCGAATGATGCCGTCGAGATCGAGGCGCACCACCAGTTCGCCGCTGCTGCGGGTGAGCAGCTCGATCGTTTCGCTCATCTCGGCCCGTTCGCTGATGTCACGCCAGGTGACGACCAGGCCATCGCCGAGCTTCACCACCCGCAGATCGAAGTGGCGCAGGGGCTGACCCACGGCCTCCGCAATCACCAGGTTGTCGATCGCCAGCGGCTCGCCGCTCTCCAGGGTGTGCAGGTAGCGGCCGAACAGCTCGGGGTCGCGCAGGGCCGGCACCACCGGCAGCACCCTTGCCCCCAGCAGCCGCTCCATGGGCTGCCCCATCGCCTGGCACGCCATCGGATTGACGGCCAGGTAGCGGAAATCCACCACCTTGCCCTCGCTGTCGCGTACCGCCTCGATCACCACGTGGGGATCGAGCAGCGAATCCAGCGTGGCCCGCAGCCGCTGCCGCTCCGCCGCCTCCCGCTCGCGGGTGCGCACCAGCTCATCCACATCGCGCAGGCCGCTCACGTAGCCGCTGATCGTGCCGTCGGATTCGCGCAGCGGCGCCACCATCACCGCCATCCAGCGGTAGCCCCCGGAGGCGGTGCGCATGCGCAGCAGGCAATCCCTGGGCCACTGGCCGCTGGCCAGCAGGGCGGCGCTGAGCTCCGCCAGCCTGGGACGGTCGTCGGGATGGACCCGCTGATCGAGGCTCACCCCCAGCTCGGCGTCGGCCGGCCAGCCGAGGGCGGTACGGCCTTCGCTGTCAGCGCTGATCCACACCGCCCGCAGGCTGGTGTCGAGCATCACCATCAGATCGCTGCCGAGTTCGGCCAGCTGGCGGAAGCGCTCATGCCCGCTCTCCAGCTGCCTCCGTGTCTGCACGATCTCGGTGGCATCCACCAGCTGGAAGATGGTGCCCCAGAGCCGGCCTTCGGGATCCTTCACCGCCGACACCGTCAGGTCGCCCCAGATCACGCTGCCGTCGGCGTGGAGGTAGCGCTTGGTGAGGCGGTAGTGATCGCATTCCCCCGCCAGCAGCCTGCGGTGCGTCTGCAGCGAGAGGGTGAGGTCGTCGGGATGGGTGAGGCTCTGCCAGTCCCGGGCCAGCAGATCCTCACGGGTGCGGCCCGTGAAGCGCTCCAGCGCCCCGTTCAACTCACGCAACCGCCCTCCGGGCGTCGCCAGGCCCATGGCGATCGGGGAGTGCTCGGCCGCCAGCTGGAACAGCAGGGTGTCGTGGTGGAGGGCCCTGTTCATCGCACCCTCGCTGGGCCCCCTGCTTGCCTCTCCGTGCATGGGCTGATGGGCCTTCACCGACCCACCCTGAAGCCTTTCATCCTGACGTGCGGGACCGGCCGATCCGGCCGGCAGCAGCGGCTCGGAGGCGATCAGGCCCCGATCCGCTGCGAGACCTGGGTGGAGCCCGTTGAGCCAGGTTCCTGGAGCAGGGCCGTTTCGAGCAGATAGGCGGCGAGATTGCTGAGTGAGCGCCCCTGCTCGTTGCTGCGCTGCAGCAGGTCCTGGTACGTGCGGAAGGGAATCGTGATGCTGACGCGGCGGGGGGAGCGGAAGGCGTGAGCCGTCATGGGGGAGTCCATTGCGTTGTGCTGCCGCCTGGGGCCTGAATGCGGCATCCCGCCATCGTGTTGCAACTGCTGCGCGGCGGAAATCCCCAGTTCTGGGGTGTTACCGGTGGCAGCGACCTCGTTCAGCGTTGGCTCACCGCCTCGCTGCCGCCGGCGGGAGAGAGTCGGGCGGCAGCCCGAGCCAGCGGCTCAGGTGGGGCAGGGTGAGGCCCTGCAGCAGCAGGTTGAGCATCACCACGGTGAACACGATGCCGGCGGCGTTGGTCTGCAGGGAGCTCACCGCGGCCTGGTCGATGCCAGGCAGGGTGGGGATCGCGTCCACCGCCGCGAGGCTCAGGGCCAGCGGCACCGCCCCGCGCAGGCCGCACCAGGAGATCAATGCCGTCTCCCTCAGGTTGAACGGCGACCAGGGCTGCACCGCCAGCACGCTGAGCGGCCTGGCGATCAGCATCAGGCCCGCGGCTGCGACCCCCCCTTCGCTGAGCGAGGGAAGGAGACGGGCCGGATTCATGGCGATCCCGAACAGCAGGAACACGGTGATCGTGGTCATCGTGTTGAACGGAAGCAGCGTCTCCTGAAGGCTT
The DNA here is from genome assembly GCA_024958715.1 of Cyanobium sp. FGCU52. Lineage (GTDB taxonomy): Bacteria > Cyanobacteriota > Cyanobacteriia > PCC-6307 > Cyanobiaceae > Cyanobium. Next base: position 237,229 of record JANWUS010000053.1, read on the forward strand.
GCTGCTGTGATCCGGCTGTTGCTGAAGTGAAAATTACAGAGAAACAGGCCCGTGATGTACACGCTGATCAGACCGGAACCGCCCAGCATCTCCGAGATGCCATACGACAGCATTCCCAGTGAAATTCCGAGAATCAGAAGCTCCTCCTTGCGACGCACCAGCCGGTTGAGGCAGAAGCTGGCCAGCACGCCCAGCAGAAGGCCCAGGACCAGGCCGGAGCCAAGCTTCTGCACGAACAGCTGCACCTGTTCCAGCAGCAGCGTGGGCACATCCTTACCGCGGCTGAGGCTGCCGCCGCTGAGGGTGAGCACGATGCCGAGGAACAGGATGGCGGCGGGATCATTCATCGACGACTCGAACTCCACCAGCGCCCGCAGCCGATGGGGGATGCTGCTGCCCACGCTCTCCAGCACCGAGATCGTGGCGCCGGCATCGGTGGAGCCGAGGCAGGCGGCGATCAGCAGCGCCACGGTGAGCGGCAGCTGGTGGAATCCCAGGGCGATGCCGCCGGCATTGGGCGATGCCGTGGCCCAGATGATCAGGCCGAGCAGCAGCGTGGAGATCAGCACACCGCCGAAGGCCAGAATCAGGCCATAGCGAAGAAAGCCACGGATCGAGGCCAGCTCGGTGCACAGGCCCGCATAGAACAGCAGCATCGCCAGTGTGAGTGTATGAATCCACTCAATCGACGTATGACTGACTGAGATGAAGCGTGGATTGATGGCCAGCCCGAACAGCAGCACGCCCAGCACCGCCGGGATCCCGAAACGCAGCGAGAAGCGACTGATCGCCAGTGTGCCGAGAAAGATGGCGCCGATCACCACCATCACCAGCGGCAGCGACACCTGGTGGTTGAGCAGGGCCGTGGTCAGGGTGGGTGCTTGCAAGGCTTCAGGACGCTCGGCCTGACTGTAGTTTCGAAGCCGGAAGACTCAGCAGCGTCGCGCTCAGAATCAGCGCCGCTCCCAAGGCGGTGGCCGGCGCCAGCGCTTCGTCGAACCACAGCCAGCCCCACAGCGCCGCGAATGGAACCTGGGCATAGCCGAGGGCGGTCGCCGGCGCCAGTGGCAGCCGCACCAGCCCCCAGGTGAGCCCCATCTGGCCCAGCTGGGTGAACAGCCCCACCCCGATCAGCCACAGCCACTCCGTGCCCTGGGGCAGCACCGGATCGAGCGCCACCAACGGCAGGCTCAGGGGCAGGGAGGTGAGCGGGAAGTAGAGCATGATCACCAGCGCCGGCTCGGTGCGCCCGAGCTCTCGCACACTCACGTAGGCCAGGGCGGTGAGCCCCGCGCCCGCCAGGGCCAGCAGCACCCCCAGCGGCGACGGGGCGGCCCCCGGCGGAGCGCACACCAGCAGCACCCCCAGCCAGCCGAGCGGGATCGCCAGCAGCAGCCTCCGGCCCACGCCTTCCCCCAGCCAGTGCCAGCCGGCCACCGCCGAGAGCGTGGGGTAGAGGTATTGCAGCACCGTGGCGGTCGCCAGCGGCAGCAGCGTCAGCGCGGCGAACACACAGGCCAGGGCGATCGAGCCGAGCAGGCCGCGCAGCACCAGCAATCGCCGGCGCTGCCCCCAGGGCGACAGGCCCGCCGCCCGCAGCAGGACAGCGCACAGCGCCAGGCTCACCAGCGAGCGCGCCAGCACCACCTCGGCCACCGGGATGCGGCGCCCCACGGTCTTGACGCACACGGCCATCAGGCTGAAGCTCAGCGCCGCCGCCAGCAGGGCCAGGGCCGCCCGGCGCGGCTGCGGGTCCGTCATCGGGCCGATCGGGCCACAGGGGTGGTGGCAGGGGGCAGAATGGAGCCGTTCCTGCCACCACCGGTGGGGCCTGCGTTCGCTCCATGGCCCTGACCCTTCCCCGCATCCATCCGCGCACGATCGAGGCCGTCAAGGAGCGCGCCGACATCGTCGATGTGGTGGGCGATCACGTGGTGCTCAAGAAGAAGGGGCGCGAGTTCGTCGGGATCTGCCCTTTCCACGACGACAGCAAGCCGTCGATGACGGTGTCTCCGGCCAAGCAGTTCTACTACTGCTTCTCCTGCGGAGCCGGCGGCAACGCGATCAAGTTCCTGATGGAGCTGCAGCGCTCCAGCTTCAGCGATGTGGTGCTGGAGCTGGCGCGCCGCTATCAGCTGCCGGTCGAGACCGTCGACGGTCCCCAGCAGGAGCGCCTGCGGCAGCAGCTGTCGCGCCGCGAGTCCCTGCATCGGGTGCTCGCCCTGGCGGCCGGCTGGTTCCAGAGCCAGCTGCGCAGCCCCCAGGGGGCCGCCGCGCTTGCCTATCTGCGCGAGAGCCGTGGTCTGAGCGAGACCACGATCGACGCCTTTGCGCTCGGCTACGCCCCCGAGCGCTGGGATGGTCTGCTGCGCCATCTCCAGCAGGTGGAGGGCCTGGCGCCGGAGCTGCTGGAGGCGGCCGGGCTGGTGGTGCCGCGCCGTGGCGGCGACGGCTTCTACGACCGCTTCCGCCACCGCGTGATGGTGCCGATCCGCGACCGTCAGGGCCGGGTGATCGGCTTCGGCGGCCGCAGCCTCGACGGCGCCGAGCCCAAATACCTCAACTCGCCGGAAACGGAGGTGTTCGAGAAGGGCAAGCACCTCTTCGGCCTCGATCGCGCCGCCGACGCCATCCGCCGCGAGGACCGGGCGGTGGTGGTGGAGGGTTACTTCGATGTGATCGCCCTGCATGCGGCCGGCATCACCAACGCCGTGGCGGCGCTGGGCACGGCCCTCAGCAGCCAGCAGATCACCCAGCTGTGCCGCTGCTGCGACGGCAAGCGGCTGATCCTCAACTTCGACAGCGACAACGCCGGTGTGCGCGCCGCGGAGCGGGCGATCGGCGCGGTGGAGCAGCTGGCGCTGCAGGGCCAGCTGGAGCTGCGGGTGCTGCAGCTGCCCGCCGGCAAGGATCCCGATGAGTTCCTCAAGGCGCACGGCTGCGGCGACTACCGAGCCCTGCTCGATGGCGCCCCCCTCTGGCTCGACTGGCAGATCGAGCAGGTGCTCGCAGGCCGCGATCTCGCCCGCGCCGACCAGTTCCAGCAGGCCGTCACCGGCCTGGTGGCCCTGCTGGGCAAGCTGCCCCAGAGCGCCGTGCGCAGCCACTACCTGCAGCGGGTGGCCGAGCGCCTCTCCGGCGGCCAGGCCCGGCTGGCCCTGCAGCTCGAGGACGACCTGCGCCAGCAGGTGAAGGGCCAGCGCTGGCACGGGCGCTCCACGAAGTGGGAGCAGCCCGGCGATGCCGGCCTCAGGGAGCGGGCCGAGGCCGACCTGCTGCGCCTCTACCTCCACTGCCCCGAGCACCGGGGTGCCGTGCGCCAGGAGCTGCGCACCCGCGAGCTGGAGGACTTTGCCCTCCAGCACCACCGGCTGCTGTGGGCGATCGTCAGCGAACTCGAGGAAGACAACCTCGGCGCCGGCCGGCTGGAGGCGATCGCCCGCGGCACCGATCCGGGCCACGATCTGGCCGGCCTCGATCTGCCCCGCCTGCTCGGCGATCGCCTGCTGCTGGAGCGCAGCGATCTGCACCAGCGGCTCACGCCCCTGCTCCACCCCAGCGAGGTGCAACAGCTGGCCCTGCAGCAGCCCCTGCTGCAGCTGCGGGGAGCCGCCGCCGTGCTCGAGCGCCAGCGCACCCTGCGCCGCTGCCGCCACCTGCTCGACGCCTGGAGCGCCCAGCGGCTGGGCACCCTCGAAACCTGTATCGCCCGCCTGCTGGGCGAGGAGGCCGATCCCGGCGGCGCCCTCGCCACCGCGGGCCTGGCGATGGAGGCCCGCATCGACGCCCTTTTCGCCGAACTCAACAGCGACGCCCTGCGCTTCCAGGAGGCCTACTACAGCGAGCGCCGCTACCTGGGCGAACTGGATCGGCTGCGCTGCGCTTCCGTCGAGGAGCTGGTGCTTCCCCCGGCCGCCTGATCCACAAGTCCCCAGACGCTGGCCAGCTCCTCCAGGGGCAGGGCATCGACGCCGTCGCCGAGGGGAAAGCGGTGGGGGGGCCGGCAGAGCAGGGCCAGGGCTGACACGCTGCCTGCCGGCAGCAGCGCGGCCACCTGGCGCAGGCGTGCCGCATCGGCGGGCCGAGGCAGTTCGCTCCCTTTCGCATCGCCCAGCCAGAACTGGCCCCCACGCTCCAGCAGCACATCCACCTCCCTGCTGCGATCACGCCAGAAGTGCAGACGGCCTGGCTGGCGGCTCGCGGTCAGCAGACGGCGCACTTCGGCGAGCACGAGGGTTTCCCAAAGGGCACCCAGCAAAGGTGAACGCAGCAGATCCGTCTCCGAGCCCAGGCCCAGCAGCCAGGCCATCAGGCCCGTGTCGGTGAGGTAGAGCTTGGGGCTCTTGGTGAGCCGGCGCGTGCCGTTGACGAACCACGGCTCGACCAGGTTCACCAGGCCGCCGCGCTCCAGCAGCGACAGCCAGATGCCGGCGGTGGATCCGCTGATGCCCACGTCACGCGCGAGCTCGGCCCGGTTGAGCAGCTGGGCGGAGCGGAGCGCCACCGCCCGCACGAAGCGCTCGAAATCGAGCAGGTGACTCACCTGCAGCTGGCTGCGCAGGTCGCGTTCCAGGTAGGTGGCCACATAGGAGGCGTAATAGTCGGCAGGGTCGATCGCCCGGTTGGCGTAGAGCTCCGGAAATCCGCCGCGCCACAACAGCTCTGAGGTTTCCAGATCCGGCAGCACGGCCCTGATTTCCGCCAGGGCCAGCCCTTCGAGCTGCAGCACCGCCGCTCGGCCGGCCAGGCTCTCACTCACCCCCTGCATCAGGGTGAACGGTTGGGAGCCGGTGAGGATGTAGTGGCCGTTGCGTTGCCGCCGCTGATCCACCTGCAGCTTCAGATGGCGGAACAGCCCCGGCGCGTACTGCACCTCATCGATGATCAGCGGCGCCGGATGGCGGGCCAGAAAGGCCTGCGGGTCGCCTTCGGCCTGGGCTGCTTCGCTGGGCAGATCCAGCGTGACCAGGTGGTGATCGGGAAACAACCGCCGGGTCAGGGCCGACTTGCCGGTCTGACGTGCGCCCGTGAGCACCACCACCGGACGGGTGGCCGCCAGCTGCCGCAGCCGCGGCTCCACCAGGCGCGAGATCCACATGGCGCGATCCTAGGAGCCGATCCTGCCAATGGTTTGATGCTGCCGTGCCAATGCTGCGATGGAACCGAAGCATTGGCAGAGGGCCCGCCATCGTCGTGTTGGTACCTGCGTCCGCCCCCTGCGGTCCCCTTTCGCAGCTCCGGCCTGCCTAGGGTCAGAGCAGACCCAGGGGGATGCCTTGGCCCAGGATCCCGAATCGCCCGCCCCGGCCCCGGGGCCGGCGGCCTATCCCATCCCCGCCGACGAGGAGCTGCGCCTGCGCGAGCTCGAGCGCCTGGGGGTGGCGGGGATGGAGGGCGACGAGCACTTCGAGCGCATCCTCGATCTGGCCAGCTCGATCTTCGGCACCCCGATCGTGCTGATCTCCCTGGTGGAGCGCGATCGCCAGTGGTTCCTGGGCCGCCGGGGCCTGGAGGTGCGCGAGACCCCGCGGGATGTGGCCTTCTGCGCCCACGCCATCGCCGGTGAGGGGGTGATGGTGGTGCCCGATGCGCTCGACGACCAGCGCTTCCGCGACAACCCCCTGGTGCAGGGCGACCCCCACATCCGCTTCTATGCCGGCGCTCCGCTGGTGAGCCCCGCCGGCCACAACCTCGGCACCCTGTGCGTGATCGACCGCGATCCGCGCCGGCTTGAGCCCGCCCAGCAGCGCCAGCTGCAGTGGCTGGCGGACCTGGTGATGCGCGAGCTCGAGCTGCGGCGCCTGTCGCACCTCGATCCGATCACCGGCCTCTCCAGCCGGCGCACCTTCCTTTCGATCGGCGATCGGGAGTTCACCACCGCCCGCCGCGATGGCCGCCCGCTGGCCCTGTTCTGCTTCGATCTCGACCAGTTCCGCCGCATCAACGACCGCTGGGGTCACCACGTGGGCGATGAGTTGCTGGTGCATCTGCGCCAGCTGCTCGATCGCCTCCGCCGCGAGCAGGATTTCGCCGGCCGGCTCGGTGATGGCGAATTCGCCCTGCTGCTGCCGGGCATCGACGACGAGCGGGCCCTGGCGCTGGCGGAGCGGCTGCGGCGGGAGGTGGGGGTGCTGCCCGGTCCCCATCGCCACTCCGATGTGAAGCTGCACATCAGCGGCGGTCTCACCAGCCTGGGACCGTCGGATCGCAGCTTCTCCGATCTGCTGCGCCGCGCCGACCGGGCCCTGCAGGTGGCCAAGGCCAACGGCCGCGATCAGATTGCCTGCCTGTTCGACGGCCGCTGAGCCGCACCGCCTGCCGTCGCCGCGGCCCTTTCCCCCGTTTCTTCCATGACCTTCTACGAAGCCCTCTGGCACGGTGAGAGCATCGGCGACGGCGGCGACGCCGATGAGGCCCTCACCGCCTACCGGGCCGTGCGCCCGGAGGACGGCGACTGGCCGGCCGCCTGCGACGCCCCGGGCGCCGACCCCCACCTGCTGCGCTACGCCTCCTTCGACGCCTACCTCGACAACGCCGATGCGCTGGAGACGATCCCGGTGTCGGCGGCGATGATCATCGCCGCCCTCGCCGCCGCCTAGTCGGGCAGGCCTGGATCAGGCGAGCACGATCGGGATGTCCTCGATCCGGGTGGTGGCCGCCCGCGAGAGGCGGGAGCGGCGCATCGTCCAGCCTGGCCGCAGGCCGCAGGCCGCCCACTGCACCGTGTCGCGACCGAAGCGATGGTTGAGGGCGTCGACGGCGGCCATCAGCCGCTCGCGCCGCCGCTGCTGCGCCTCCGGCAGCGGCACCAGCAGATGGTGCTGCAGCATCCCCTCCGGCTGCAGGTCCTGCAGCAGCACCCCGGCCTTCTGCAGCGGCTTGTGGGGGCGGAACAGCCGCTCGACCAGGGGCAGGGCGGCGCCCAGCAGCACGGCGGTGTCGCTGCTGGCCACGGGCAGGGCCACCGTGGCGGCATTGGCGTAGAAGCGGGTGCCGTTGAACGGGCTGCTGCGCACGAACACCGTGATCGCGCCGGCCCGCTGCCGCTGCCGCCGCAGCTTCTCGGCGGCGCGGCTGAGGTAGGTGGCCACCGCCTCGCGCAGGGCCTCCCGGCTGGTGACGGGCTCGCCGAAGCTGCGGCTCACGCAGGTTTCGCGCTTCGCCGGCGGCTGCTGCACCAGCGGCAGCACGGCATGGCCGCGCAGTTCCTGCTGCAGCCGCAGCCCCACCACGCCGCAGCGCACCCGCAGTTCCCCCGCCGGCCGGTCGCGCAGCTGGCGGGCGTTGCCGATGCCCCGCAGGCGGCACCAGCGCGACAGCCGCCGGCCGATGCCCCAGACGTCCTCCACGGCGATGCCCTCCAGCCAGGGGTCGGGATCGGCCACGGCGCCGAGGTCGAACACGCCGCCGTGGCCCGGATCGCGCTTGGCGATGCGATTGGCGATCTTGGCCAGCACCTTGCTGGGGGCGATGCCCACCGCCACCGGCAGTCCCAGCTGCCGGCGCACCTCCTCCCGCAGCCGCGTGCCCCAGCTGCGCAGGCAGCCGCTGCGGGGGCGGGAGAGGCGGCCGAAGGCCTCGTCGATCGAGTACACCTCCAGCTCCTCCACCCAGGGTTCGATCACGGCCATCAGCCGCTGGCTCATGTCGGCGTAGAGGCCGTAGTTGGAACTGCGCACGATCACCCCGTGGCGCTCCAGCTGATGGCGCACCTGGAAGAAGGGGCTGCCCATCGGCAGGCCCAGGGCCCGGGCCTCGGCGCTGCGGGAGACGATGCAGCCGTCGTTGTTGGAGAGCACCACCAGCGGCCGGCCGCGCACGGCCGGATCGACCACGGCCTCGCAGGAGGCGTAGAAGTTGTTGCCGTCGATCAGCACCAGCGCCGTGCTCATCGCCGGCCCGGCAGGTTCCTGCCCGGCAGGGTCCCGCCCGGCAGGGTGCGGATGGCGTGCAGGGCCACGCCCCACGCCAGGCCGTCGCCGAGGGGCAGGGGCGGCCAGGCCGGATGGGCCGCCTCCAGCATCCAGCCCTGGGGCCGGTGCATCAGCCGCTTGAGGGTGAAGCCGCCCTCGAGGCGGGCCACCACGATCCGGCCGTGGCGGGGCTCGAGGGAGCGATCGACCACGAGCAGATCGCCGTGGCGGATGCCGGCCCCCACCATCGAGTCGCCCCAGACCGGCAGCAGCACGGTGTGGGCGGGCCGTTGCACGAGGGCGGCATGGAGGTTCAGTCCGGAGGGTTCCACGGCGCCACAACGATTCCCGTCAGGATAGTACAAATGTATTTCTTGCGAGGATCGGGCGGGATTCCGCTCGTTGTGGTGATGCGGGGGCCGGCGTGCGGCTGCTGTTGGTGGAGGACGATGCCCCGCTGTGCCAGGCCCTCGGCCGGCTGCTGCGCCAGTGGGGCTATGCCGTCGAGCTCGCTGGCGACGGCCCCACGGCCCTCGCCCTGAGCGAGCAGGAGGCCTTCGACCTGGTGATCCTCGATCTGGGCCTGCCGGGCTGCGATGGCCTGGAGGTGTGCCGACGGCTGCGCCAGGGCCGCGGTCCCCAGCCGCTGATCCTGATGCTCACCGCCTGGGACTCCAGCGCCGACAAGGTGACCGGCCTGGAGGAGGGGGCCGACGACTACGTGGTGAAGCCCTTCGACCCCGACGTGCTCCGGGCCCGGGTGCGGGCGCTGCTGCGCCGCTCCAACCGGCCCCTGACCACGGAGCTCAGCTGGGGGTCCGTGCGGCTGACCCCCGGGGACACGCGCCTCGGCCTGGGCGATCGGGTGCTCGAGCTCACCCGCAAGGAGGCGCTGCTGCTGGAAACCATGCTGCGGGCCGCCGGCCGGAGCTGCAGCAAGGCTGAGCTGCTCGAGGCCAGCGCCGCCATATGCGTGACGTGGGAGAGGAGACGATCAAGGCCCACATGCGCAACCTGCGCGCCAAGCTCGCCGCCGCCGGCGCGCCCCCCGACCTGATCGAGACCGTGTACGGCATTGGCTATCGGCTCAACCCCGCCTACAGCACCTGACCCCCTGCGCCTCCGGGCCGGGCTGCTGGTCCGGGGCGGCGGCTTCGCCCTGCTGCTGCTGCTGGCCTTCGCAGGAGCGGTCTACTGGGGCATGGCCGCCGATCGGGAGGAGGACCTGCGCCATCGGGTGGAGCAGCTGGCGGCCGCGGCCAGCGCCCAGCTGCCGCTGGTGGTGCACGAGTTCCACGAGCAGAGCAACGCCAACAAGTTCCGCGACGACGGCGTGGTGCTGGAGGCGGTGGGTGCCCCTTCCCAGCGGGTGCGCTGGTTCGACGCGCAGGGCCGGCTGGTGCGCGAGCAGGGCGCCCTGGTGCTGCCGCCGCCGCCACCGCCGGCCCTGCGCCAGAAGGTGCAGTGGCGGCGCTGGTCCGGGGGGCTGCGGTTGTGGCAGCCCGTGCGCACGCGCTCCAGCGCCGCCGGCGCCGCGGTGCGCCGCAGCGGCTACGTGGAGGTGGGCCTCTCCGATCACGAACTGCGCACGGAGCTGGCCCGTCTGCGGCGGGGGTTGCTGCTGGGCACGCTCTGCGCCGCCCTGGCGGCGCTGGCGCTGGGGCGGCGCATCCTGCGCAGCGCCCTGGCGCCCCTGCAGGGCCAGGTGGTGGCGCTGCAGCGGTTCACGGCCGATGCCTCCCATGAACTGCGCCATCCGCTCACGATGGTGCGCACCCTGGTGGCCACCACCCTGCCGGAGTCGGCGAGTGGGGAGGCGCTGGCCCGCATCGATGCGGTGGCGGCCCGCATGGGGCGCCTGCTCGACGACCTGCTGCTGCTGGCCCGCCACGAGCAGGGCGTGGGCGAAGGGCGGGCCCTGCGCCGCCGCTGGCGCCGCTTCGACCTGCTCGATCTGCTCGAGGATCTGCGCAACCTCTATGCCGCCGCCGCCGGGGAGAGGCAGCTGCGGCTCGAGCTGGAGGCGCCGGGGCTGACGGCGGTGCCGGTGGAGGGCCAGCCGGAGCAGCTGGAGCGGCTGTTCACCAACCTGCTGGTCAACGCCCTGCGCTACAGCCCGCTCGGGGGGGTGGTGCTGCTGGAGGTGGCTCTGCAGGGCACCGCGGTGAAGGTGGAGGTGGTGGATCAGGGGCCCGGGATTCCCGCCGGTCTGCAGGAGAAGGTGTTCGAGCGTTTCTGGCGGGGGGAGGGGGCGTCGCGGGAGGGCGGCTCCGGCCTGGGACTGGCGATCGCCCAGGCCATCGCCCGCGCCCATGGCGGCGAGGTGCGGGTGGCGGACGGGCGGCCGGGGCACTGCAGCCTGGAGGTGAAGCTGCCGCTGGCGGAGGCTCCGCCGGGCGGCTGACCTAGCGTGTGGGCCGGCCCCTTCGATCGCTCCGGGGCTGCGGCAGCGTCGATGCCTTCGCAACCTGCTTCGCAACCTGCTTCGCAACCTGCCTCGCACCCCTCTCCCCCACCCCTCCATCCGGCGGAGGAGATCCAGCGGCGCCCCCATCCCCGCCAGCACGAACATCGGGGCGGCTCGCCCGGAGCCTTCCGCTGGAGCGTGATTCTCAACAGCGCCCTCTCCGGCCTGCAGCTGGCGATCGGCCTCGGCTTCGGCTCCCTTGCCCTGATCAGCGATGCCGTCCACAACCTCGGGGATGTGGGCGGTCTGCTGGCGGGCTGGGGGGCGGAGCGCCTGAGCCGGCGGCCGGCCACGGCCCGCTTCACCTACGGCTTCGGCCGCAGCACCGAATTGGCGGCCCTGCTCAATGGCCTGCTGGTGCTGACCGCCGCGGTGGTGGTGATCGTGGAGGGGGTGCATCGCCTGCGCGATCCGGTGCCGATGGTCAGCGCGCCGGTGGCCTGGGCGGCGGCGGCCGGCATCGCGGTGAACCTGGGGTCGGCGCGGCTGTTCGGACGGGAGGCGGGCCACGACCTCAACCGCCGGGCGGCGATGGTGCATCTGATCACCGATGGCGCCGTCTCGGCCGCGGTGCTGGTGAGTGCCCTGCTGGTGAAGCTCACCGGCTGGCTGGCGCTCGATGCCCTCACCGCGATCGGCGTGGGCCTGGCGGTGGCCTGGAGCGGCTGGCGCCTGCTGCAGCAGGCCCTGGTGGTGGCCCTCGACGCCGTGCCGCCCGGGATCGACACCACCGAGGTGGAGGGGGTGCTGCGCAGCCTGCCCGGTGTGCTCGACGTGCACCACGTGCATGTCTGGGCGATGAGCACCTCGCAGAATGCCCTCACCGCCCATCTGGTGCGCCAACCCGGCGGCCACGACGACCTGGCGCTGCTGCACGAGGCCAAGCGCCGCCTCGCCCATCTGGGCATCGCCCACAGCACCCTCCAGCTGGAACCACCCTCCACCTCCCCACCCGCCTGAGCATTCGATGGCCCGTCCGTACCAGCCCTCGCTGCTGCGCCTGCTCCATGGCCTGGTGGCCCTGGTGGCGGCGGGTTGCTGGATCAGCGGCCTGGTGGTCTACAGCCGCTTCGACGGCCGCTGGGTGCGGCTGCCCTTCACCCCACCGGGCGACTGGGTCGACGTGCACGGCAGCATCGGCGTTCTGCTGGTGCTGGCGGCGGTGCCGTTCGTGGCCTATGCCTTCGGCCCCGGCCGGGCCCGGCTGGCCCGGGCGGCCAATGCGGCGGTGCTGGCGGGGCTGATCCTGGCGGTGGCCAGCGGCCTGCGGATGGATGAGCACGCGGTGCGGGCGGGAGCCCTGCAGGAGCCTGCCTATGGGATGCACGTGGGCATCGCCCTGCTGCTCAGCCTGGCGGTGCTGGGCCATCTCGGCGGGGTGCTGGCCCGGGGCGGCTGGCCCCTGGCCCGCTCGATGTTCAGCCCCGGCATCAGGAGCGGCGACCGGCCCAGCGACTGGCCGGCCCAGCTGAGGCGCTTCGCCGGCCGGGGCTGAATCCCTCAGCTCTCCTCGTCTTCGAGCAGCAGCTGGGTGAAGGCGGTGTAGAGCTCGTCGCGCAGCCGGGCGTCGGGATCGGTCGTCCTGCCGCCGCGGCCGCTGCGCTGGCCCTTGACGGGGCCGGTGCCGGGGATGGGCGTGGTGGCGCGGGCCGGGCGCGCCTCCTGCTCCAGCCCCTTGAGGCGATCCATCAGATGCGACGGCACGGTGCCGTCACGGCTGGCGTCCATCAGTTCGTGGAACAGCCGCCCGGGGTCCTGCTCGGTTTCCACCCGGTGCCGCCGGTCGACCGCCCGGGGGGGCGGTGCGGCTTCGGCGGGGGTGGGCAGGGGCAGCTTGGCCGGCAGCGTGCGGCCGAGGGCCTCCAGGCGTTCGCGGCTGCGGGCGTCGAAGCTCATGGTCGGCTCGGGTGGACTCGAGGGAGCGGGGGAGTGAAGGGGGTCAGCCGCAGGCGAGGCTCTCACGGGTGCTGCGGCCCGTGGCGGCATTGGTGCCGCTGGCCAGGGCGCAGAGACGCTTGTGGGCGTCGCCCCGCAGGGGCACGTTGCTGAAGTCGGCTCCCTCGATGCGCAGGTCGCCCTCGAAGCGGGTGTTGAAGGCGAAGGCATCCTCCAGCCGGGCGTCGCGCAGGTCGGTGCCATCGAAGACAGCGCCGTCGAGGGTGGCCTCCCGCAGGTCGGCGCCGTGCAGGTCGGCGTCCTGCAGCTTGGCGCCGAACAGGCTGGCGCCGCGGAGGTCGGCCCCGGAGAGATCGGCGTCGCGCAGGTTGGTGAGGTTGAAGGTCACGCCCCGCAGGTCGGCGCCATGGAAGTCGGCGCCGATCAGCACCTGCTTGGCGTAGTCCATCGCCGCCGCGGCCGGCCCGGGCGCCGCCAGGGGCAGAGCGAGCACGGCGAGAAGGAGCAGCAGGGCGGCCCCGATCCGCCCCCACAGACGGGCGAAGACGGAGTGGCGGGGGCGGTCCATCGGCGGCGGGGCAGGGGGTTCCAACCTAGGAACGCTCCTGGGCTCGCGGTTCCGCCCGACTAGCCTGAGCTCCGGTGTCCAGCACGCCAGGCACGCTCAGCCCCGCTCAGCCCCGCGTCGACGCCCCCTTCCTCGTGGTGCCCGTTCCGCCGTGACCGCAGCCGACCTCACGGCCCTTCCCTTCCCCGCCGGTGAGCCCGCTGCCCTGCCTTCGGGCCCCTGGCAGGGCCTGCTCGAACGACGGGGACATCCTGCTGCGCTGGCCGATCGCCAGGGTGTGCTGCGGGTGGTGAGTGCCGCCTTCGCCCGCCGTCTCGGGCGCACGACGGTTGAGCTTCAGGGGCAGCCGGTGGCCGGGCTGATCACGGCGGAGCAGCACAAGGGCCTGCAGGGGCTGCTCCAGGGGATGCGCCAGGAGCTGATGCTGCCGGTCCGTGCCGACGCTCCGCCCCTGCGCCTGAGCTGGCTGCAGGCGGCCGACGCGGCGTCAGCTGCCTGGCTGCTGCTGGAGCTGCCCGATCAGCGCCTCGAGCGCCGGGCCCTCGAAGCGCTGTTCCGCGACCACGGCGGTGCCGTTGCCCTGCTGCATCTGCAGCTGCAGCAGCTGGATCTGGTGCAGGGAAAGCTGGGTCTGCAGGCCGGCGAGGCCCTGCTTGAGGTGCTGGCCCATCGGCTCGCCGGCTGCCTGCCCCCCGGCGCCCTGTTCTGCCGGGAGGGCGGCGACCGGTTTCTGGTGCTCCTGCCGGGCGACTGGAGTTCGGAGGGGGTGCTCCAGGCCCTCGACGGACTGCTCAGTGCCCTCGAGGAACCGCTCACCCTCAGCGAGCATGTGCTCGAGCCCGCCTTCCACGTGGGCGTGGCCCGCTCGCCCGCCGACGGCAGCGCGTTCGGCCCGCTCCACCGCGCCGCCACCCGCGCGCTGGAGCTGACCCACAAGCCCCCGGTGAGCGCCTGCCGGCTGGCGGAGCCGCCGGAGCGGGGTCTGCAGCTGCGGGAACGGCTCGCCGGTCCCCTGGCCATCGCCCTGGAGGGGGAGGGGCTGGAGCTGGCCTTCCAGCCGATCCTGGAGCTCGAAAGCTCGCGGCTGGTGGGGGCCGAGGTGCTCTGCCGCTGGGACGACCCGGTGCTGGGGCGCCAGGTTCCCAGCGATTTCATCAACGTGGCCGTGGCTACCGAGCAGATCTCGGCCCTGGGCCGCTGGGTGGTGGAGGCGGCCCTGGCCACCCTCGCCGCCTGGGACCGGGCCGGTCACCGTCTGGAGCGGATCGGCATCAACATCTCGGCCCTCCAGCTGGAGGATCCCCAGGGCATGCCCTTCCTGCGGGAGGCGGTGGTACGCCACGGTCTGGCCACCGACCGGGTGGTGCTGGAGCTGGCGGAGGCCGATGTGATCGCCCTCAGCGCTCGGGCGGTCGATCACCTGCGGGATCTGCACCGCCAGGGCTTCCGCCTGGCGATGGATGATTTCGGCACCGGCTATTCCGGCCTCAAACGCCTCACCCAGCTGCCCTTCAGCCAGGTGAAGGTGGATCGCAGCCTGATCGCCGCGATCGACTACGACCCGATGCAGCAGGCGATGCTGATGGCGCTGGTCACTACGGCCGCCGGCAGCGGTGTCGACCTGGTGGCGGAGGGGATCGAGCGCTCGCGCCAGCTGCAGATGCTACAGAGCCTGGGCTGTCGCTATGGCCAGGGCTTCCACCTGGCGCCGCCCCTGAGCGCGGCGGAGATGGAGGCGGCTCTGTCCGAGCCCTCCGGTCGCTGGCGCGCCGATGCCGCGGGTGGCGTCAGGGTCGGGGAAGGCTGAAGCGGGCCTTCGCCACGCTTCCTTGCCGCGCACGTCCCAGCAGCGCAGCGGCGACTTCGCCGAACAGCGGGCCCTGAGGCTGCTGCAGCAGCGCGGCTGGCGGCTGCTGTCGCGGCAGTGGCGCTGCCGCTGGGGCGAACTCGACCTGGTTGCATCCAAAAGATAAATCCTTGTAACCGCGGCCTGTGTAGCCTGCGTCAATAATCAGATTAATGTTTAACGGCATATATCAATGTGAGCTGAACATCTGAGATTGATTGCTCAAATTCCTTTATCGGCAGATCAGGTAAGCTGGAATGGGTATACAATTAGATTAGAGCAGGCAAGCCCAGCTCTTTCCCTATGCTCGCGAAAAACCTCCTTACCCCTCGGAAGCTCGCCGCCATTGGAATCGGATCTGCCGCCTTGGCCCTTGGCGGCCTGCCTGCTTTGTTGGCTGTAATCGTATATGCGCTGCCCTGCTATCTGCTCTGGGTCATTGTTACCTACAAACGGGAGCCGCTTACACCCGAACAGAAGCAGTCACAAAGGGAATACGAGTCCATCCTGGCCAACAACAGGCTAAGGGAACGGGAATACGCCGAGATGCTCGATGAACTAGAGAAGTATCGACGTTGATCAGCGAACTGGATTGCGTTAACTGAAGAGCCAGTTTCCGCTGTGCAGATTCGATGCATGCCTAGTGTGCTGTCCCGGAGATTTGCGAGCAAAGTCGCTGCAGCTTCTCCAGAATCGTATCCGCTGTGGCAGTCCAGCTGAAAGGGGCCTTGGTCTCCAGATGCTGGTTCACACGCCGGAGCCGCCCCCGCCGGGGTCGCCCAGAGCCGTCAGGGGAAAGGGGGCCGCAAGGCCCCCTGCGGGCTGGCCCCTTGGGCCTCAGATCACCGAGACGGTGTAGCCCCGGGTGCCCTGCAGCTTGCGGGCGATCGCGAAGGCCTTCTCGTCCGGCACGAAGCGCATCTTCTTGACCGCGGCTTGCCGCGCTTCCCGAAGAACCGCTGTTCGCAGGGGTGGGCACCGCCTTTGAGGGCATCGGGATAGCGGTGGACGATGACGCGGCGGATTTCGCAGCTGGGGGCAGAGGGTGTGGCCATTGCCTTGAGGTGAGGAACCCGATGCAGCAGCGCGGCCCGCGCAGGGGACGCAAGGGGCGGAGCATCGCGACGCCTTGCGCAGCCCTTGCCGCCATGAGCAGGCCAGCGCAGCCTTCGGGTGCTCCTCACCGGGGCCGTGGCAGGCCACCCCCAGCGGCGCAGAGCTGAGCCGCGTTCGTCAACGGCTGCAGCTAAACGTGGCAGCGGGGATCGTGCCCTGCGGCCAGCGTCAGAGATGGTGCGCTTGCTTGGCAGATGGTGCGGGCAGCGCCCTGATCAGTGACGTGCTGTTGACGGAGCAGGAGAGCTTTTTAAGCAAACTCGACCGCAACAACACTCTGCCATGCGGAGCAGGACATCCGCCGAGATTGCCGCACAATATTCAATCCATGTCGGCATCGATAGGACGGAAAACCTTTATCACCCTGCCGCTTGAATTCACGCTACAAGCCCAAGGATAGCCGATATAGGGCTCATATCTATACTTGTAAGCTCTTCCCTGACGCAAGTGAACGTCAAACACTAATACGTATGAAGCTTCAACCTTGACAGACGAGAGATCAAGATCGGCATCAGGGTACTTCCGGTAGATCTCTTTAACGCAATTCAGGCCTACCGACGAGGCCTGTGCGCTGCTAGCGGCTCTGATGCCCAGCGCCGAGCAGAGCAGGAGCAAGATTACGGATTGCCCAAACGCAGATGCCACTGGAAGAACAAGGCGCTTCGCACAATTATAACTGCTTTCAAGCCGCTTGAGTCCAACTAATGTGGTAGAAATCCCATGAGGCCTCTGCCCCGGAGTTGCGGGAGCTGAGCGTGCGCTCCTGAAACGCCTGGATTTTCAAAGGGGTGAGCAGGCCAGTTTCACTGGTTTTTGCACTACCTCAACCAGATAAACCATGGCGAGGCATCCCGGGGAACGTAACTGTTCAGGGGCCGGGATGCCCCATCACGCCAAGCACCCGCCGATCGCTCCACTGAGCTGGGTAATCTGAATGGCTGTCTTTGATCGCCTCCTCAGCGATCCGGCACCAGCGAGGGCATCACACCGCCGAGGCGATGGGCAATCCAGGCCTGTTCCAACAAGCTCCAGGGGTCCCGGCCCTGAGGCCTGAGGGTGGCCGTCACCGTGAGCAACCGGCTGCGGCAGATCGCACTTTTGGCGGATTGGACGCCATGTCTGATCTTGCGTTGAACCACCGAATGGCGCAGGGCCCTCTCGGCGGTGTTGTTGGTGAGTTCCACGCCGGGGTGTTCCAGGAAGGTCCAGAGCGCCTGCTGGCATGACACCAACTTCCAGCAGGTTCGCACCTTCTGGTCCCAGGGCGTTCGCTCAACACGCTCACAGCCCAGCTCCAGCACCCGCTGCAGCGTGGCCTCAAACTGATTGCGGATCGGCCAGCAGCTCTGCTCCAACTTGGATCAGTCGATCGTGCCGTTTTTGTAGCGGTACCATAGGGGCAAACAGCTGTTGCGGCAGGTCCAGTAGCTCCATTCCGAGCTCGGCGGTGGCGCCCGGGCGTTCAGAGATGGCGGTGAGATCGCGGATTACGTGCGCCCAGCACAGCTGACGCTGTTGGGTGGGCAGGTTGTTGTGTGCGGAGAAGCAATCGCTAACCACAATGCCGCCGAAGGCAGTCCCCAGCAGTTCGATCGCCGCGGCGGCTGAGCGGCTCAGCGCTTGCAGGAACAACGTCACCACCGGGGTCACCATGACTCAGAGCCAACCGCGCTTGCCAACGGGACTCCCACCATCGGCATTGCCAGTGGGGGCGCCGGTTTCATCCACATCGGCCACCGATTGCTGGCGGGCCACCTCCAGCTCTTCCCATGCGGGCTGCTCCAGGGGTGCGCTCAGCCGCTTATACATGGTGGCGTAGACACAGTCGGCCGCAGGCCATTGGCACCGCGGCTGATCTCCACTCCCAGAAACTGATCCAGAAGCTCCTGGGTCTTGCCGAAACAAAGGGCGCTCGATCGACAGCAGCTCCGGCCCCGATCCGGGACGGCCCGGATGGCTGTCCCGCTTGCGGCCACAGCCTTTACGTCGTTCGGGGGGCTCGTAGCCCGAAGGGCTACTGCGCAGCAGTACCCGAGCACATCACTGGAGGGGGGGTTGGAAGTGTCCCGTGTCAATCAGGTTGACGGGTGGCGTCAATCTGGTTGACCGGACGGGGTTGTTGTTCTGAGACCTGCTGGTGCCTGAGATCGCTGTTGGGATCGGGATCGTGACCAGGTTGTCGTGGGGCGTCAATCAGGTTGTGGTTCCGGCGTCACTCTCCAGGCGGGTGGGCCAGTTTTCGTGTCGCCGCCGGGGTTCTGGTGAGGCGGGCTGCTGCCGGCCTCGATCGTGACGGCCATCCCGCCCGCGTCAATTACGTAGGCGGGTGGCTGCAATCGCTGGTAATCCTTGCGGCAGCTTGCTTCTGGCGGTAGCTCTCCCCTTGGATGCCCACGATGTGGCAGTGGTGCACCAGCCGGTCCACCGCTGCCACGGTCATCGATCCGCTCGGGAAGATCTCGTCCCATTCCCGGAACGGCTGGTTGGAGGTCACCAGCAGGGAGCGCCGCTCGTAGCGATGGCAGATCAGCTCGAACAGCACCGAGGTCTCCAGCTCGCTGCGCCGCACGTAGGAGATGTCGTCGATCACCAGCAGGCCGTAGCGATCCAGCTTCTGGATCAGGGCCGGCAGCTCAAAGCTGGCTTTGGCCTTCTGCAGCAGCTGCACCAGGGCGGTAGCTGGGAAAAAGCGGCAGGCCTGGTCCTGCTCGATCATCGCCATCGTGATGGCGATGGCCAGGTGGGTCTTGCCCACGCCGCTGGGGCCAAACAGCAGCAGGTTCTCGGCCTGCAGCAGCCAGGTGTGGCTGCGGGCCAGCACCTGCAGCTCCTGCCAGTGCTTGGGCTCGAGGTGCTGGTGATCAAACCCATCAAGGCCCTTCTGCCAGGGCAGGTGGGCCTCCCGCAGCAGCCGTTGGCGCCGTGCCACCTGTCGGTGGTCACACTCCTGCTCACACAGGGCATAGAGGAACTGCCCTGGGCTCCAGCCCTCGGCCTCAGCCTGCTGGGAGAGCGGCTGCCAGTGGCTGCGGAACCGCGCCAGCTTGAGCTGTTTGAGCAGCAGCGGCAGCGCCGCTTCCACCGCCGCTGGGCGGGGCACCGGGGAGGAGGTGGTCATAGGAGGCCAGCAGGTGTTGGGGGATCACGGGATCAGGCAGAGCGCTGCGGCGAGGCGGCACCCGGAAGCGTTGCTGCAAGAGCGAGAGGGACAGGGTTTGGCGCTGCTGCGCCTGCTGCAGAAAGGCAAGCACCAGCTCATAGGAGGCCACCCGCACGGCGACATAGAGGGCCTCGACCATGAGCCGGGCTGCCGCATCACGGTCACCGCCTGTAAGCAGGTGCTGCCAGAAGTCCCACCAGCGCTGGTCGGGGAAGAGGTGGCGCTGGTAGCGGCAATGGAGCAGGGCCCGTGGCTTGGCCCGTAGGCCATCGATCAGGTGCTCCAGATCAATGCACCAGGCCCTGGGGCCATGGCTGCCGGTGCCATAGGCACGGGGCAGCTGGCAGACCCAGTCGCTGCCCAGATACACGATCAGTCGGTCATGGTGCAGCCGCACCGTGACCTGACGACCGATCAGGCTGGGTGGCACCGAGTAGATCACCTGCCGCACCTCGATCGTGCTGGTGCTCCGCACCCGCACCGACAGGAGCTCGTAGTCGGCAAAGCGGAAGGCGGGCAAGCCCATCAAGTGCTCAAGCTCCTGCTCATAGCGCCGCTGGCGCGGGGCGTTGAGGGCACTGAACACCTCAGAGAGCAGCTCGCCGTATTCGGCCGGCTCCTCGAAATCAGAGCTGCCGCGCAGCAGCAGCTTCTGCTCCAGCCGCCGTTTCACATGGCCGTGCGGTGCCTCGACGATGCCGTTCTCATGGGCGACGCCGCGGTTGTTACGGCTGGGCGCGAGGCCGTAGTGGGCGCACAGGGCCTGATAACGAGGGGTGATATCGAGGGCGTAGCTGCCATCACGGTTGCGGCTGGCGGCCGAGAGCCGATCGGTGCGCAGCTCCCGTGGCACACCGCCGCAGGCGGCCAGAGCGTTCTGCAGCCCTTCTGAGAGGGCGACAAAGCTCTCGCTTCCGTGGATCACCTGGCCATAGGCCCAGCCGCTCCAGGCCAGGCGGTAGTGGAAGAGCAGATGGGGGAACGGCTCTCCCCGCAAGGTGATGGCGACACGTTTGACCTTGGTGAAGTCGCAGAAGCCGATCTCACCGGGCTGATAGGCCAGGGGGAACATCACGTCTGGCGCCGGACCGTGCAGCGCCTTCCAGTGCTGAACCCGCCGCTGCAGGGTGCGTTTCACTGAACTCCAGTCCTGATCGGCCTTTTGCTCCTGCAGGTGCTCCAGCAGCGTGGTGGGCGTCAGGGCCGGATGGCGTTCCAGCAGCGGCAGAAGCAGCGGCTCCCACACCTCGGCCAACGGATCAGGCCGTCGCCGACCACGGGGTTGGGCGGCTTTGGGTTGGAGGCGGCCGTGATCAATCCGGTGGGCACTGCTCACCGAAATGCCCGCCGCCGCGGCAGCCACCTCCTGGCGGCCACCGGCTCTTCGTTTGGTCATGTACAGCGCAATCTGTTGGGCGGTGAGGGGAGCAGGCATGGCCCGGTGCCCTGCGCATGGCAACCGGATTCAGCAGACCCCCTCAGGAGCGGTCAACCTGTTTGGCGCGACCCCTCAACCAGATTGTCGTCGGACAGGAAGAGTTGCGCGAGCTTCGGCCGTTTC
This sequence comes from Cyanobium sp. FGCU52, assembly GCA_024958715.1. Lineage (GTDB taxonomy): Bacteria > Cyanobacteriota > Cyanobacteriia > PCC-6307 > Cyanobiaceae > Cyanobium. The sequence continues at coordinate 257,756 of JANWUS010000053.1, forward strand.
GCTCCCGCAGGCTGGCTACTTCAGGGCCAATGCGGTAAATTGGGATGGAACTGCTCTTGATCCACCTGCCGAGACATGACCAGGGTCATTGTGGCGGATGTGTGCACATACTGAATAGACTAGGCTCTTCTGATAATTAACATTATTGTTCATTTGTTCTGCACCTAAGATGTCCTTCAGAAATTCTCATTCAAGCACGGCATCCCTTGGTATATGTTCAACTATCTTCATCATCGGCTTTAGTGCTGGAACTGGATATGCACAGGATTAATGCTTAGACTCTATTGAACTTGTTAAGCGCGATATCCAGGGGAGGATAGGCGCAGTTGTACCTGCCGTCAAAAACATGAGCGATGCTGACTTCTACAAACCTGAGAACACCAGATCACCATTTAATGAAGCCGACCGTATTGTAGTCTTTCATCTGGCTTCGCATCTGGCGCTAGGCAAGAATGCTCCCACTAAGAGACAAGGACTGGCAGCAGAAAACATCATGACCAGCCCACTTCTCACCCGTGCATATGCCAAACAGATTATTGAAGCCTGTAAATCTGTTGCAAGTGTCAAGTTCTTTTATTGGGAATGGTTTCAGGGATGGTCATTACGTAAAGGTAAAATGCTCGAAGCAGATAAATGCCTAGAACTTTACGACCCAAAAAGAAAGGAAATTTTTTGGGGAGAAAATCTTTGCCTATAGTGTCATGAATCTAGTGATGCCCTTCAATATATGTCAAGGCTGAGAGCTTAGCCCCAGCGTAGCCGGGAATGGGACCTCGAATTCATCATTTCTTCGGTTGAGTCCCGGCCGGGAGTGCGATCATCACAGGTGGCGGTCTCTGTCTGAGATACAAACAATATTCAAGCCACCGACGAGGGTTTAGCACAGACGATGTTCGCTGCGAACAGACGCAGCCCCTGAAGGGATACATTTGGCGTTAGGCTCCAGTGTACAGACGAAATGCCTTGGGGCTATATAGTTTTATGATGCTGGAGGATTAATCATGAATCCAACAAACTTTGCAATATTGTTTCTTGCAAGTTTTGTAACATTACTACTGCAGGAAGGTGCCTTAGCTCAGTTTGTCAGTGAAAATGGCGATTCAGGGTTATCATGGCTTCGCTCTCATGAAAAGAGCTGCGTTTCTGGAGAACCCCAGGGGTCCTACTCATTGAGTGCGGGCAATAAAGGTCTGCTCTATCCGTCGGATTGTAACTCTCCTTCAAAAGGTGGTGATATGGGACTCTACAGATTTATCGATACAAGCGGTTCCGAAAGATGTGCTGGCTCAATGGATATGTTTTTTCTTGAAGGGAGAAAAATAAACACAACCTGGCGCGTGACTAATTCTGCACCAGGTCATAGTTGCAGAAGTATTGGCAAAGTGTACGAGCTTCAGTTGCGTTGGAGCCGATCGCAATGAGCGCACGGCTGAGTGCAAGGGCGCACGCAACGGCAGCCGTGAGTGCTTGCTGGCCACTCCAGCCGGTGACATCTACCTGCGCATCCTCCGCTTCCGCACGGGCAGCTTCTTCCCCTCGCTGCTGAATCCCCCGCCGCCGGGTGGTCCGCGCCCTCTGGGCTGTGGTGATGGCGGCCTACATCGGCGGCATCTGCACCCGCAAGGTCGATGCCCTTGTTTCGGCCCTGGGAGATCAGAGCGGTCTCCAAGACCCTGGTGAGTCGCATCTGCCAAGACATCGACGGGCAGGTGCAGGCCTTCGTGAGCCGGCCCCTGCAGGAGACCGGCTACGTCTATGTCTACCTGGATACCACCTCTACCTCAAGGGACGGCTGGGCCTGAAGGTGTGCGACGGCGAGAGCGAGGGCTTCTGGAGGGCCTTGGGTTGATTCGCGCAAAGAGTTGCGCATTCAGCAAACGGAGTTTATATTAGATCCATGGAGTTTAACAATCAGCCTCCAAGCAGTCATCCCCTGACTGCTCTGTTCACTTTACAGAGAGGGTGGCATGGTAAAAAAAACTATTAAACTTAGCCTACTTTATTGTATGTACCATTTTTATTGGCGTTTCCGCTAATAATGTCTTAGCTCGAAGTAACGAACTAGACCCAATGCTTCAAGTCGAAAAAGATAATTGCCAAGGCACAACAGAAGTAAGCTATCGCTCACAAAAACTAATTTCTCCCGATGAAAAAATCACACTTTACTTTGAAGGTGTTTTAAGGAGAGTTGGCCAGAAAGGAGATGTAGGAGGAGGAGGAGAAAACTACTGTTACCCTCTGAGAGGAAGGCAGACTTTAAGCACCACATTAGTAATAGAGACGCCAACTCCAATAAGAATTGCTTTAATATCAGGAAAGGGCTCTTATGCAGTCATAAATCTAATATCCTTTTCTGGTGATAATCGGCATTTACTTCTAAGGGTACATTATGGCTTTGATGGAGGAGACGGAGATACTACTTTTGGAGTAATTAATCTGCAAAGCAAGTATCAAACGCTTCCACTTAAAACATGCCGTAATTCATATGGAAGTAGTGGCAGATATAAGGGATTCGTATCTTCATCAGAAATTTTAGTAGTGTGTGGTGATGGAAGTTTTGAAGTTGCTAACTTAGAGAAAGAATCTGTCCAGCAAGTTTCAGGATCTTTCGCAAGTAATGCTAATGTCGCCAAAGGATATGGAACACTATTAGAACAAACAACTATTCTAAAAAGACAAATATTCCCACCACGGAAGTAAGTTTTCGCCAATCATAAGTATCTTGTTGTTTCTGTAGTATCATTATTGCATACCCATAATCATGATAATCAATCCTTTTCCAACGACAAGTCTCATCTTGCTTGTTCATTGCTCATAAGAAATAGTCGGCAAATAAGAAATGAGAACCAAACTCAAGTTCATGCACCATCCACGAACTTACTCTCTCAAGCGAAAAGAGCTAATGATCCTTCTCTGTTAAATCGGGCAGTTAAAAATCAGGCTAAGGGGTTGACGCGGGACAGGCAAGCCACTAGATTGATGTTTATTTACTCTAATGACTACACCTGGTAGTTCGGGTAGGGCACTTGAAGGCCTTTCAAGGCTCTTCGTTTTAATTAAGTTTTTTTAGAGTACAAAACCATGAAACGAGTTAACTCCCACTATCTGTTAATTGTTGCCTTATTGGGATTGTCAACGTTGTTTGATAGTTCCTATCCTTTGGCTAAAGCACAATCAGAACCTAAACCAGGCTGTCAAGCTACTGTTGATAAGATTCTTCAAGAAATTCGTTCTAAGGGAGTCAACAAGGTATCCTTTAGAATATCCAAAGGAACCGCAAATAAAGATAGAATAGGAAACCCCACCAATAGAACTGATGAACTACTAATTGTTTTAGATCCAAATCCATTATACAAGCGCAGCCAGCAATCCGTCCTAAGTAATGCTAACTTGATTGAAAAGATCCTTGAATCCAAAGAACCCGGCAATTGGGCAGATTATATTGTTTCTAACTGTAGTAATACGGCCATAGTTTCTTTTTTGCTCTATGGTTCGGATTATTTGATTGATTTCTATGTTCAATCTGATGGGACCACCAAATTTGGCAAATGCGGGAATAAACGCAGTGGAACTCCTTACATTCCGCCATATTCTTGGGGAATATCGTATTGTGCAGGGGTGGATACTGAGCGTTGATTATTGCGTAAGCGGAAGAGTTGACTCGTCAAACCAGTTACTCCTAGGATCTGTGGTGGCTCATTCGGAATGCTCCTTTTGTGGAGCGTTCGGCGGCGGCTGAACGCTGAAGCCAAGCGTCAGCGTCGTCAGCAGCTTCAGGAGGTGCCCACAGTCGTTCTCCAGCCTTGAGCCACCTTGTCCACCCTCTGATCAAGGCTATCGTATGATGTATTTTCCACCAGCCAATGGGCCGCGGCAATCCAAATTTTCTGGAGATTGAGGCATGAAGACTAGGTTGCGTTGGTGTTGGGTGGCATTAGGGGCACTTCTTGCAGTGCTTGGGGAGGTGTTCTTGAGAAAACTGCTTGCAGTCTTTCTCTGTGGCGCCTTTTTGTTAAATTATTGTCTTCCTGTGGCTCAATTTGGCGGTGCCGCCGTGGCGCAGACATCGCAACCCGGTGTTCCGCAATCTCAGACAGGGCAAAAGATTGATGATTATTTTAACCCCATTCTCAAAGATGGTCAGCCCCGGTTAGGAATCGATCGCTGGTGGGCAACAGCAGGAGTTGACAAGGAAATTGCAATAAGTTGGACAATGAAAGTCAAGAAGAACGGAAATTATAGCTTGTATTTACCGTTACAGGGAGCTCGATTCAGTAAATGGAAATTAGTAACAAATGCTATGGTAACCATTTTCAACTCATCTAACCAGCCTATAAGAAGGGTTAATTTTCCTTTTATGCCGCCATCCCCTAAAGTTGATATAGGCCCTTTGGAAGCGGGGATTTACACGCTACAAATTCAGAATTTCATTGTTCCAAAAGAAGCGACGGTGGAGGAAGTAAAATTTCAGTTAGGGCTTATTCCGTCTAACTCAGGTACAGATTCTAGGTTTAACCCAATTGATGAGTTTTCGGCTCTTTTTGTTGCCGACCATGATGAAGCATCTTCAAGTCAAAGATATTCAGTTAAAGTTAAGGAAAAACGACTCGATCTTGAAAAGAATAATATCTTTAAAGAACTGATCGCTAAGAAGCAGCTAACAAAAAATGAGTTGATTAATTACTTTTCGCCCGTTTTGAACTTTGAACCAAAAGACGAAGCTCAGTTTCCTCTTCACGTTAATCAGACGACTTGGACACAATCACCTGATAATCAACTATGGCAAAGAGGCGATGCAAAGGGGCTTCTCAATCTAACAAGATTTAAAGAGAAACAGCATGAAACGACTAAATTGCCATCTAAGATCTATGCTTCTATAATTGAAAAAAGCTGGAAGGATAAAGAGTCAAATGCAACCGTTGGCGAATTGGCCATTAATTATTATTTTCACTACTCTCAAAGCAATTGGAAAGATCATGGCGGATTTAATAATCATCAGGGCGATTGGGAAGGAATAACATTGTTCCTGCGAAGGGATCAAGATGGCTATTATTATCCTTGCCGGGTTGCTTTTGGTCAACATGTCAATTTTCAGGGCGTGTCATCTAGTCCCTTATCTCCTTGGGGTGATCTGACAAAGACTAAAAAAGGTGGTCACGTTTATCCGTGGGCGGATCTAAAGTTTATGCTCGCTGATGATAGATATAATTCAACTAATGTAGCGCAGAATCCCACTCAATCACAAATCTTTCAACCAATGATTTATGTGGGTTTAGGCGGCCATGCCAGTTATGCTTCTGGGACTTCGACTAATTATGAAATCCAACATCCTGACCAAGTAGGCTCCACCAAATACTTGACTGGCATTGAGTTTCACCGTGGCGGTAACGCTAGCAATTTAAGGGGTAATGTTGAGTATTTACCACGAGTAGGTCAAGGAATTAAAGCCGATGCAATGATAGGAAAGGAATGGTTACTGTACCCTGGGACTTGGGGAGATCCAAAACAATGTGATGCTGCTGTTGTTATCGGTGAGTCTTTCTTTTGTCCTAATGCGCCTCGTGGTCCGGTTTTTCTAGATTTAAAGCTAGTCATTTCTGGAGAAAGAAATGATGGACTAGCGCAAAGATGGTTAGATCCATGGGAATGGTCAAGTAACTTTCAAGGTGCAGATAAACTTATAGATTGTCCTCCGCCTAAAGAGGAGCTCCAACCTGAGCCTTCTCCAGAGGTTTCCCAAAAGCCCGACGGAAGCACGGGTAGTGTTTTCGGTGATCCCCATATTGTGACTTTGGATGGATTGCGTAATAGTTTTCAAGCGGCCGGAGAGTTTATTCTCGCTCGTTCTATTGATGGTAATTTTGAGGTGCAGACTCGCTTTGCTCCTGTGGGGAAAAATGCTTCTTTAACTACGGCTGTTGCGATTAAGATAGGCAGCGATCGCATTGGTATTTATCCTGGCAATCTACTACGCATTAATGGTCAGCGATCGAATTTGGTGGAAGGTTCTGTGCTGTCTCTTCAGGGCGGAGGAAGGCTATTGCGACAAGGAAATAATTTTACTATTTCTGCACCGACATTGGAGTTTCTTCAGGTTTCGGGGGGTTCGAGTCTGACGGTGAGTGTGACTGTTCCCAAAAATCGTCGGGGAACCATTAGGGGGTTGTTGGGGAATTATAATGGGAAGGCGGAGGATGATCTGCAAACCCGTGATGGTAGGTCTTTGCCGACGAATCCTAGTTACGATCAACTGTATAAGGTGTTTGGGAAGAGTTGGCGAATCAGTCAAGATGAGTCTTTATTTGACTATGGTGCAGGGGAGACAGCGGCAACTTTTGCTTTGTTAGATTATCCGCAGAAGTTGTTGACGCTGGCTGATTTTTCGTTGCAACAAAAACAAGAGGCGGAGAAGGTTTGTCGTAGTGCGGGGGTGACGAATGCGGCTTTGCTGGAGTCTTGTATGTTTGATGTGTTGGTGACGGGCGATCGCTCTTTTGCTAAAATTTCTGCTGATGTTCAATCGAAGGTTAAGGTAGCAGCCAATGTTAATCCATTGATAGAACAACAAAAACCAATAGAACAACAAAAACCAACAGCTCCTAAAAGCCAGCCAGAAATATCTTTAATCTCGAAGACAACAGGAGTAAATTACACTCGGCTGCGCGACCTTCTAGCCGCAGGGAAATGGGGAGAAGCAGATAAGGAAACTATTCAAATAATGAGTTCCGCATTCCTAAACTACTTACCGAACTTGACCCGAACTCCAAGATACTTGCTTGATGTAGATTTCCAGTATGATAACTTTCCCTGCGAAGACTTACGAATTGTTGACCAGCTCTGGTTGAACTACAGTAAAGGTAAGTTTGGCTTCAGTGTCCAGAAAGAAATCTATGAGAAGCTCGGTGGCACGAGAGAGTTTAATTCGGAAGTGTTGAATAAGTTCAAAGATCGCGTCGGCTGGGAGGTTGGAGGTGTTAAGGTTGACTACAACAACTCGATCTTTGATTTGGAGTTAGCACCTCTAGCGCACCTCCCCAGGGGAGAATGGGGTTGTGGTTTATGTGCTATCGAGACCAACAATCAGCTCATGTTTTATTTTGCGCGAAGACTTGTAAGTTGTAATACATAACACGTTCAGGCAATTCGTCAAGGACGTTATTTAGGTGTTCAAGAACGAAACCACAAGAACATAGTTTTTTCCTGCTCCGACACCTGGCGCTCCACTTGGAGAAGTCCAAAGTCAATTAATAGTAGTCTATCCTTAATTAGGGACTCCTGAAAAAGGGATCCGCCGGTTGGATCCAAATACTGCGAACGAGCGGCGCGT
>JANWUS010000054.1 GCA_024958715.1 Cyanobium sp. FGCU52
CTTTCAGGCATGGAGTCCTGCGACGGAGCGTCCTGCCCCCTGAACGCATACCTTTGCAGAATGCTCCAAATGATCCCTCCCAGGGCTCACTCAACTGGGCGGCTTTGCCCACGACATCAATGCTGCCGCTGCTTGCGGCGACGACAATGTCTCCGGGCCTCAGGAGCTGTTGGTGGGCAATGCATGAGTCCGGTACATACACCAAATCCTTGTCAAGCAGAAGACTTCCTTCTTGGATGTTCCCTGCTCTAAGTACCGGCCTCAAGCCTGGCGCTGCTGAATTTGAGACCTGGCTCTTGTCGTAGGAGACCCCGCGAACCTGCTGAGCAATCTCACCAACCGGAACAGTGGGCCAACTCATCGCAGCATCCCCTCCAGTTCCTCGATCCCTTGCAGGATCTCCTGCTCGATCTGGCGCAGTTCCGCCAGGATTTCCAGCGGTGGGCGGTGCTCCACTTCTTCGTGCACCAGCTCCTTGTAGCGGTTGAGGCTGAGGTCGTAGCCCTGGGATGCGATCTCGTCCTTGGGCACGCAGAAGCTCTGGGCGGAGCGCTCACACTGGCGCTCTGATTCCTTGCGCTGCTTCCAGCGGCTGAGGCAGTCGGGCAGGTTGTTCTTCTCATGGTCGCCTTCCTCCAGGGCTTCCTTGGGATTGGGGCCAAGCTTCGCCAGCGGCAGCAGCGGATTGCGCTTGTCGTCGAGGCTCCAGCCGTCAGCTGTCATGTCATAAAACCACACCTGATCCGTACCGCCACGGCCGGTTTTGGTGAACAGCAGGATCGCAGTGCTCACACCTGAATAAGGTTTGAAGACTCCACCCGGCAAGGAGATGACACCCTCCAGGAAGTGATCCTCCACCAGGGTGCGACGCAACTCCTTGTGGGCCTTGCTGGAGCCGAACAGCACGCCATCGGGCACGATCACCGCCGCCCTTCCGCCGGGCCGCAGCAGCTGCAGGAACAACGCCATGAACAGCAGCTCGGTCTTCTTCGTCTTCACAACCCGCTGCAGCCTGGCGCTGGTGCTCTCGTAGTCGAGTGAGCCGGCGAACGGCGGGTTGGCCAGGATCAGTGTGTATTTGTTCTCCTCGCTGGCGCTGTCTTCCGAGAGCGAATCGCGGTAGCTGACATCAGGGTTCTCCACCCCGTGCAGCAGCATGTTCATCGCGCCGATGCGCAGCATCGTGGTATCGAAGTCGAAACCATGGAACAGGCCATGGTTGAAGTGCTCGCGCAGCTCCGGATCGCTGAGCACCTCCGGGTGGTGTTCGCGCAGGTATTCACCCACCGCCACCGGGAAGCCGCAGGTGCCGCAGGCCGGATCCACCATCACATCGCGTGGCGTGGGCTCGGTCATCGCCACCATCAGCTCGATGATGTGGCGCGGCGTGCGGAACTGGCCGTTGGTGCCGGCGGTGGCCAGCTTGCCGAGCATGTACTCGTAGATGTCGCCCTTGGTGTCGCGGTCCTCCATCGGCACCGCATCGAGCAGCTCCACCACCTTGGTGAGCAGGGCCGGCGTGGGGATCGTGAAGCGGGCATCTCGCATGTGGGTGGTGTAGGCCGACTCCTCGCCCCCCAGCTCGCGCAGGAAGGGGAACACCCGCTCACCCACCACCTGAAACATCGAGGCGGGATCCCCCAACTCCTTGAAGCGGCTCCAGCGGAGTTCGCTCCAGGGCCGCCCCTGCGCATCGCTGCCCTCCGGGAAGATGCGGCGCCGCATCGGCTGGCCTGAGCGCTGGCTGCGGCGCTCCTCCAGGGATTCCAGCTCATCGAGCCGGCGGATGAACAGCAGGTAGGTGAGCTGCTCCAGCACCTCCAGCGGGTTGGCGATGCCGCCGCTCCAGAAGGCATCCCAGATCCGATCGATCTGGTTGCGCAGCTCGCCGGTGAGCACCGAGGCCGCCGTGGTGCCTGGGGCGATCGCGGCCTGGGGGGCAGGAGTGCCGGCGCCGTTACCGCGGCGCGTGCGCTCGCCAGTGCTTGCCCCGGCAGCACGCGGTGGGGGCGCCACGCCTGGCGCCTTCAAGCCGCCACCAGGGCCGCGAGCCTTTTCGGCGGCTCCCATGGCCACCGCCCGGTTCTTGGCTTCCTCAATCACGTCATCGCTCAGCGGCTCACCTGCCTCACGCTCGAGGGCCGCGCGGATCTGGTCGTTGCCGATCCGGCTGCCGTCCTCCGGGATCAGGGCGATCAGGTCGTTGACGAGGTCGGCGAGGACGGGCATCAGGTCGGGGAAGTGGATGCTGGGCTCAGGCAAGCAGAGCCAGGGACGGAGGCAGGGATCTGGCCTGGATGGGGTTCACGATGCCTGGTTGGGCACCAAACCCACTCAGTTGTCATGCGAAGGACGGTCCATCCGCCGGTTGGTGGCCATGGCCTGCCTCAGCTCCGCCCCAGTTTGCCGCCAGTTACAGCGTGCTGTCTCCATTCGGAGTGGAACCTGCATCCTCGTGAGGGCGAATCTATGCACGCGCTGCATAGTTTTCCGTTTGCTCCCTTTCTGGCCTGCGCAGGAGGCTTGCCCTGACAGCCTCCCCCTCCTGTGCAGCGTCTGTTTGAGCTGGCATCCACTCCTCCTGGGCCTTCTCCACCCGCTGCCGCAGGATGCGGATCAGGTGTCTGGCGGTGGCGCTGCCCAGCACCCGCCCCTCGGGCAGCAGCAGCCAGAGCGTCACCCGCAGCGGCGGCTGGTCGGGAAAGGCGATCAGCCCCTGGGCCTCGATCCATCCCGGAGACACCAGGCCCGGGCAGATCGGCATCGCCAGCTCGCGATCACGCATCCGCTTCAGCCAGGCGGGCACCTCCTGGCAGCCGATTGGCTGCTGCTCCAGCTGGAAGCCATGCCACGCCAGCGTTTCATGCAGCAACGGTGTGGCCCCCTTGCGCGGCAGCAGCACCTTCCGGGAGATGGGCTCTTCCGCTGATGCCGGTGCATGGCAGATCAGCTGCAGCGGCAGCTCCCCCAGCAGCACCGCCTGGACGCCAGCCCAGCGGGGCTGACGCTCGGCGATCTCTGCCCGCGGATGGCACCAGGAGGAGACGATCGCGCCATCGATCACGGCCTGCTCCACCAACTTGGCCCAGTCGTTCGACAGCCGGAATCGCGGCGGCACCGTCTGCACCGTCGCCATGCCGTTGAGCAGGCTCTGGTGGAGGGGATCGGTGGCGATGCGCAGCTGCCCGTCCATGAGCCGATGAGCCCTGTAGGACTGGCGCAGGAGCTGCAGGCTCTCGTTGGTTCCGTAGCGGCAGACGCTGGCGCCGGGCTTGGCCTGCAGGCGGAACTGCTCGCACATCAGTGCGGCGCTGCGGCTGACGGTGCTCTGGTGCATCGAGAGGGCACGAGCGGCCTTGGGCTGGGAGCCGCTCAGCTCCAGCAGATCGAGGATGTGCAGAGGCTCCAGCGGCTCCGGCGGGGCATAGGCCGAGACGACGCGTCTTGAGGTCAGGCAGGCTTGAACGATGGTGGAACAGGCCACGGGTTGGAGTTGAACCGCATCCCTTCAGCGTCACAACGCTGCAGCCCGATCGGACCATTCCTCCTGCGAAAAACCACGGGCCCGCTCGGAGCCGGATCCATGCGGATCACGCATCCTTTCGGCCGCAGGCGATCTCGATACCTCTGCCGCGGTTATGCCAGGGGGATGCCAGTCAGCCCCATCCCCATTCCGCCCGTACCAAGGCCCCTCCCGGAGCTGCTGCCTCCAGGGGCCAGTGGCTTCGCGGTGCTGGATCTCGAGACCACCGGCACCGGACAGCTCTGCCGGATTGTGGAGATCGCCTTGCTGCTGCTCTCGCCCGAGGGGGAGCTCCAGCAGGAGTGGACGACGCTCATCAACCCAGACGTTCCCATCCCGAATGCCGCTGTGCACGGCATCGATGACGCCCTTGCTTCCACGGCGCCGGCCTTCACGGACGTGGCGCCCGAGCTGGCGGGTCTGCTCGATGGCCGCGTGCTGGTGGCCCACAACCTCGATCGCTTCGACGGGCCGATCCTGCGGCACCACTTCTGGGAGGCCGGCAGCCACCACCCTGCGCTGGTGGTGGATCTGGGCGATGGCATCGACACGATGCCCAACCCCTTCCTGAGCCTGGGGAAGCTCTGCGCAGCCCGCGGCATCACCCTGACCGGCGAGGACGCGCACACCGCCCTGGGCGACACCCGAGCCCTGGCGGCCCTGCTCCGCCACGGACTCCCCCATCTGCAGCCCTCGCGTGCTGCCGCACGGGTGGCCGGTTCCGCCGCCTCTGTCGAGCCTGCTTCCCTGCGGCCGCGACCCTCAGGGCTGCTACAGCCGGCCAAGCCCAGCCACGACTGGTTGCCCACAGCCGTGACCATTCCCTCTGCCGGGGGCACAATCGCCTTCCTCGGGGAGGACGCCCACGGCTGGGACTTCAAGGTGCAGAGGGCCCTGGAGCACGCCACCAGCCTCGGCCTCACCCCCATCCCCCTGGAGCCAGCGGCCTTGGCCGATCTGGTGATCGTCAGCAGCGTGTTCATCGACAGCCCGCTGATGCGCCGCCTGCGCAATGCCGGCACCGCGGTGGTGGAGAGCAAGGCGTTTCTGGAGGCTCAGCGAGGGCGGGTGCTACCGGGGAAACGGTGGGGGGAGCCGTGATCCTGGGCGGCAGGTTGATGTCTGGCCCGAGTCAAAACGATGCGGAACCTGCATCGAGCTGAACCCTCACCCCCCATGCAACCGCACGGCCTCCTGGTACTCCGCCTCGATCCCCAGCCCTGAGTCCTCATCGGGCGTCAGCCGTTTCATGCCCACGTGGATCAGGCAGGCCAGTGCCAGGTCGCTCCAGCTGCCGGGCAGGTTCTTGAGGCTGCGAGCGGTGCCGGGTTCATTGATCTGCAGTCCGCCCTGGCCTACAGCCGCCACCTCGCTGAGCACGGCAATGAAGCGCTGCTGGCCCATCCCCTCGAACAGCTGCAGGGCCTGGAGGCAGTAGCTCACGGCGTCCTGCCGCAACCCCACGGGCTGATCGGCACGGAGGTCGCGTGCGGCGATGCCGCCCCGCAGATCCTTGGCCTTGTTCGCCAGCTCGCCGTAGGGCTGGGCTTCGATCACCTGCAGCAGCAGCCGATCGGCCTCATCGCGATGCTCGTCTGGATCGAGCTCCAGCAGCGCCTGGGCCAGGTTGTAGGTGGTGATCAGATCGTCTGGCGCCACCGCCAGGGCCTGGCGGAACCGTGCCACTCCGGCAGCGAAGGCACCGGCGATCACCAGCAGGCTTCCCAGGCTGCGCAGGGCAAAGCTGTTCTGCGGCTCCAGCTCGATCGCCGCCTCCAGTGACTGGCGAGCTTCTGCCTTGTCGCCCAGGCGCATCGCGGCCAGGGCCAGCGCCACCTGGGCATTCGCCTGGGCGTGGGCATCGCCGGAGTTGGCGACCACCGCCCGGCGCAGCAGCAGGCGGGCCTCCTCGAGCTTGCCCTCCTCGCTGGCGAGCACGCCGAGGTTGTAGAGCGCCTCCGGATGTTCGGGCTGCAGCTGCAGCAGGGTTTCCAGAAGCGGCCGGGCTTCATCGAACCGGCGCTGCTGCAGCAGTGGACCGATGGAGGCCATGGCTGGGGCCTCCGGCGCCGTGGGCTCCCAGGCCACCTCGATGCGGCCGGCGGCGAATACGACCGACAGCTGCCCGCCCATGGAGGCATAGGACTTCTGGAAGTAGTCGGTCACCGCCCGGTGAAAGGCCTCGGTACCTGGCGTGCGGCAGTCCTCCGGCAGCAGCGAGGCATCAAAGCCGGCCTCTTCGATCGAGAACGCGGTGCCTTCCATCACGGCGTCTTCCAGACGTACCAGCGGGCAAGGCCCAGCTTCTCGGCCCAGCCGTCGATGATCTCCCGATCGGGATCCGCCGTGGTGGGCTCGGCGCGGGTGAGGTCGATCAGCTCCCTGGCCAGGGCCTCAAACCCGGCCGCCTGGTACGGAATCGCCAGCGGCGGCAGACCCAGCAGCTCCGCGGTCTGGAAGGCCTGGGCCGCATTCATCGCCCGGCTGGCCTTCACGACGGCCGAGGGGCCCATCTTGTCGACCTCGGCATTGAGGCAGGGCACGTTCTGCTGCACCTGGCCCTGCAGCACTGCTGCCTGCAGGCCCCGCAGCTCCGGCAGCTGCTCGAACAGCCAGCGATCAGCCCACAGGCCCGGGCCTGTGGAGCGCAGCTGCAGCATCAGCCCGTCGTAGAAGCGCAGCCCGGCCTTCCGCGCCTGGGCCAGGCCGATGGAGCCCTTGAACATCTTCTCCACCTGGGCCACCACCTTCTCTCTGGCCTCGCGCTTCTCGGTGAGGAGCACCCGCTGCTCGGGCGGCACCTGCACGATGCGCAGCAGCAGGGCGGCCTCAAAGGCCACGTGGTAGCTGCTGGCCTCATCGGCATCGCGGTAAGCGATCAGGTGGGCTTGGTGCTCAGCCGTCGCCGGCCGCACTGTGGCGAGGGAGTCCAGATCGCTTTGCTGGAACACCGATACCGGCAGGCCGCTGACCTCCTCCACCTGCTGGAGCAGGCGGTTCACGGCTGGCAGGAGCGCATGGGCAGGCATCGCCAGGCCGAGGGGGAGAGCTGGGGCGCGCTTTGAGCACAGAAGCTATAATTCAGTAAAATCAAACATACGAGGAAATGAGTGAAATAGCTGGCGAAATATGCGGACACGCCGCTGCCTCGCAAGGACCTGCATTTAATTTTCTGCCAGCGACCGTTCTTGCAGCTCTAATTACGCAGATCTGCATTTCAGTCCGAGAGGCATGCACCAAACGCGACCGCCAGAAAGCATCCCTCGCTGCAGTCGACCATGAGTTCGAAGAAATCTGCACTTCTTTGCATACCTTTTGGGGACAGGTTCAAGATGCTTGGGATGAAACTGATAAAGATGCGGTGGTGAGATTCTGCACACTGCCTTATCCCGAGGGCTCCATGGCTGCATGGTTCTCTTCGCTTCGCACTCTTTTGCCGATTCTTGCGCCCGAGCAGACAAAGGAAAAAATCGGATGGTTGTATGCCGCTGAGACCCTTATCATGCTGAGGAAGAAGCTTGCTGACGACTATGAGCGCTTTTGCGTCTACGAGCGAAGCAAAGACACTTCGGATGGCGAGGTGGCTCACGAGATGGCGATGGTTCAAAGCGCCTGGATAACGACTCAGCTTCCGCGTCTAATTGAATACAAAAAGACTTTCGAGCGCCTGCAGTTCATGCGAAATCAAATGCTTTCCAAGGAATGCGGCTCTATTTAGGGCGATTCCGGGGTATATCTCGCGCATCTGCAATCTTGCTGTCCCTAGTCGATCCTCTCGGGTTCGGCTTGAGTGTGGACATGCTCAGCATCGATGGAGTTGGGCGCCTCGAGCACACGCGGGGGTTCCTGCAGTCGACCGCCATGGGCAGCGGGCCACCGGCACCAACCAGCCTGGGGCCTTTCGCCAGGGGGATTGTGACCGCCATCGAACCCCTCAGCCCGAGCAGCCCGCTGCTGCTGGCGAGTGTGGTCTGGGCTGATGGCGAGACCACCAGGGTCAACGTGGCCGACCTCGAGCGCCAGCCAAGCTCCGTGCCCATGCAGGGGCGATGAGCCGATTGACGCCTGAATCGATCCGCGCCACCCAGGCCGAGCTGCCGCCGATCGGCACGGTGATCACCGAGCTGCGCCGCCAGGACCCCTACATCCAGCAGGAGCAGCACCGTTACCGCTCACCGCGGGGCTTCCAGAGTTGGGCCAACCACCTGGCCTACGCCGCCCTGATCGAGGCGGGGCTGGAGGTGATGGATGAGCTGAACGATCCGATCGGCTTCTGGGCGGCGACCACCTGCCGCTGGGCCCGGATCGTGGAGGCGCCGCCTCGCTTCCTGGCGCCGGAGCTGGCCGAGGCCTTTCGCCGCACCCCCTCCCCCCGTCTGGATGAGGACTTCCCCCATGTGCTGCCCTGCTTCCGGCTGATGCTCCCCGATGGCGCCCTGTTCACGGAAGACAAGGTGCCGATCCCGGTGGTGATCGTGGCCGACCTGCGGGCCATGGCCGACTGGCTGCCGCCCCAGGCGCAGCGGATCGGCGGCATCAGCTGCGTAGGCCTGGCCCTCGATGGCAGCAGCTACCTCACCCGCCATTCCTTTGAGCAGATCGGCGAGCGCAACCCCACCGTTGATGACCTCAGCCATCCGGCCTGGCAGTGGGACGAGCAGGCGGTGCAAAGCACCAACCAGCGGATGGAGGGCCTGGCGATCAATGCCCTGCTGGTGCAGCTCTACCAGCCGGACCTGCTCTCCACCGGCCCTGCCGCCAAGGTGCGCAGCGGCAAGGGCTTTGCCGGTGGTGGAGATCCAGACGGCACGGTGAGCCCGCAGGGCCCGGTGTGGATCGGCAAGGACTTCCGGCTCGATCGCACCCCCAGGGCAGCAACACCTGGTTCCCCTGCCGGCAGCAGCGGCACCACCCGCAGGCCCCACTGGCGCCGGGGCCACTGGCACACCGTTCTGCACGGGGAGAAGCGTCAGAGCCGCCGGATGCAGTGGTTTCAGCCGGTGTATGTGGGGCTGAACCAGCCAGGGCCTCTACCGGTTAACAGTCATAGTGTTGACAAAGGAGAACTGCTAGAGCCATGAGTCTCGGTCGATGGTGCTTGAAAGGCACGCGGGTCCATCAGCCATTGGGACATCTGCGAAGAACATCCGGATGGTTCACCGCCTTCACCTATGTAAGACACTGCCGAACCGAAAGGAGGCACCGGCCATAGGTGAGATCGCTTACGAGCTTTGGGATGGTCTGATTGAACTCGCACAAGCTGACGACGATCGGTAACGGACTCGCGATGAGGAGCATGGCGATACCAAGCCGATAGCCACCCCCCCCCCCGCTTTCCTGCCGGCACTGCCTACCTCCCACCGGATTAGGTCAACCAAAAACGACTGCAGGATTTGTTGGAGACGCTGAGTGCAATTGCGGTGCTGACAGAGCCCTGACCCCTCAGCCCGAACCTTAATAACTGATTCGGGGACTCGGTTAGGGAATCTCTGGGAAACCCGGCCGATCCGCGCGAAAATGGCCGTGTGAACGCAGGCCAGGACTGAACGGATGGGCGGCAAGCAGCTCGGTTTCTCTGATTACGAGCAGACGACCGCCAAGAAGCAGACCAAGCGCGAGAAGTTCCTCTCTGAGATGGAGGCGGTGGTCCCTTGGGACGCGCTGATCGCCCTGATCGAGCCCATCTACCCCAAGACTGGCAAGAAGGGAGGGCGTCCTCCCTACCCGCTGGCGACCATGCTGCGGATCCACTTGCTGCAGCAGTGGTATTCGCTCAGTGATCCAGCCACGGAAGAGGCCCTGATTGAGGTGCCCACCATGCGTCGCTTCGCTGGCATCGACCTGATCAGTGACCGGATCCCTGATGAGACGACGATCCTGACCTTCCGCCACCTGCTGGAGAAGCACGGCCTTGGCGAGCAGATCTTTGAGACCGTCAACGCCCACCTCAGTGCAATGGGCATGAGCATGCGCCAAGGCACGATCGTGGATGCCACCTTGATCGCGGCGCCCAGCTCCACCAAGAACAAGGAGGGGAAGCGGGATGCCGAGATGCACCAGACCAAGAAAGGCAACCAGTGGTATTTCGGGATGAAGGTACACCTGGGTGTCGACAAGGATTCAGGCCTGATCCACTCCGTAGTCACCACAGCCGCCAACGTGCATGACCTCACCCCAGCAGCCGAGCTGCTGCATGGCGACGAGGAAGTGGTCTACGCGGACGCTGGCTACCAAGGCATCGCCAAAAGGCGCGAGACGGCTGGCAAGACAACAGCATTTCGGGTGGCGATGCGCCCAGGTAAGCGCCGAGTTCTGCCCGCCACACCAGAGGGAAGGCTGCAAGATCTGATCGAAACGGCCAAGGCGCACATCCGCGCCAAAGGCGAGCATCCCTTCCGGGTGATCAAGCAGCAGTTCGGCTTTCAGAAGACCAGGCTGCGGGGCATGGCCAAGAACCGTTGCAAGGTCAATGTGCTTGCAGCGCTGACGAATCTATTCCTGGCGAGACGACGGCTGCTTGTGGTGGCCTGAGTGCAGGACTGGTGTGTTCGAAGGGCCAGAGATGGTCTCTAAATCAACTCAGTACAGAGGATGAAGTGAGGTTGTTGGTCGTCAAGGAGGTGCTTGAGGCGAACGTGTCACAAAGAATTCGGGACTTCGGCCTCAGTCGAGCCTCAAGCACCTGTTGCCCAGAGATTCCTTAGGTGCAGCTGAATTGAGATCCCAGCCGGAGCGACACCCCAATATAACACATAAAGGCCGTTCATTCAACAGGGTCGGAAGCATCACTTTGCTTTGGACAATCGACTAGCTTGAATCCGTTACTCTAATAGCCTCATTAACACCGCTCCTGCGGTTTCAGAGTAGTATCGCTCCGCGCACTGCATCCGATCAGATGTCAACTCCACTTGGCGGACCCTCTGCTGAAAACGAGTACATCAAATCATCCGTTGGGTATATTGTCAACATAATAGAGAACGGTTGCGGCTTTATCTGCTCCCTTGATGGGAAAGAAGATAATGTATTTGCGCCCGAGATTGAACTATTTAACCAGGGCTATAGCGCCAGCATTGGAGATATTGTTTGCTTTCATAAAATGAATTCGGGTACAGGTCAGCCCAAAGCAGCAAATATTCAATGGATGGGCTGGGAAAAACCACAAGAAAGAGCAGACCTGTTATTCGCCGTCGCTCGTCTAGGGAATCCTCGAAACTGGCTCTCCTCTTTAGCCAATCTCGCAGAAGAAGAGAGTTGGTCGTCGAGGCCCGAAAAGCCACATCAAAAAGATATCCTAATGTCCTACATTCAACATACTTTTGTTCGGCTTTGTGAAATGAATGACGCTGTGAGTTTTTTTGATTTGAATGAGACAAGATACATGGCATTCAACACGGGGCTTAGTTCTCGCTTCCACCTGCGTGACGGACGATTAATCAACATATATGCTATTTTTGCCTATAGGCCTAATAATGGCTGCTATCAAGCCTGGGAGCTGACGGAGTTTATGCCTTCTGATGAGTGTCGCAGAAAATATGGTATTCGGCCAGATTTGCCGGTTGCTGACTATGGACAGTACAATCTAACGCTTTTTAACCCAACGAACAAGGATAGATCGCGCGTAAGCCGCGATCTTATCCAGTTGTTGGA
>JANWUS010000055.1 GCA_024958715.1 Cyanobium sp. FGCU52
GCGAGGCCAGAGCGCCTCCTGAGGGACGCGGAGCTTGCTACCTAATCAAGTTTTCCCATGACCTGGCCTTGCTCGCTGAATGGGCCCTCTGGAGCGTCTCAGTTTCTGGGGCAGCTCAATTTCTGTACTCAATTGGCTAACTGGGTTTCCCGGTCGGTGGCATTTGGCCGTGGAGACATCAAACAGCCTCGCCACACCTTGGATGACGTCGATAGTCTCGCGCAGCTTGACCTCAACTGCATCGGCCGCGTCATCGATAAGAGCCCGCTTGATCGTTTCTTGGCTCTGCCCAAAGAGGCAGCGGGTGTGCTCGGCCACCGCTGCAGTGAGCAGGAGTCCAAGCAGCAGCACCAGGGGCAGACGCTCTTGCTCACCGATCGGGTTGGCGCGAAGCCGCTGTAGCCTGATACACCGGCGTAGGGTTGTCTTCAACACCGAATGTTCCAGAACGCCTCTGAAACTGCAAGTCTGTCTGGGTTAGGCCCAGCATGCAGGTGAGGCGCCCCCGAAACCACGTCCTGGCGATCTTCGGGGCGCTGATGCTGGCCGGTCTCGTGGGCATCGCGCTGATCAGCTATCTGCGGGCCCGCGATCTGCTCCACCGACAGATCAGCGGCACCACGCTGCCGCTCACCTCGGACACCATCTATGCCGGGGTCGAGAACGACCTGCTCCAGCCGGTTCTCGCCTCCGGCCTCATGGCTCGCAACACCCTGCTGGCCGACAAGCTGGCCCGCGGCCAGAGCGATCCCGAAGGGATCGCGGCCTACCTGCGCGGCGTCCAGGAGCACACCGGGGCGGTCACGGCGTTTCTGGTGTCCGACCGCAGCCGCAGCTACCACCACCCGAGCGGCGTTCTCAAGCAGGTCTCACCTACCGATCCCCAGGATCGCTGGTACTACCGCTTCCGCGACTCCGGCCGCAATTTCGAGATCAACATCGACCGTGACACGGCCGACCTCCAGCGCACCACAGCCTTCATCAACCTGCGGTTGCTCGATGCCGAGGGCGGCTTCCTCGGGGTTGTGGGCCTGGGTCTCGACATGCGCTCGCTCATGGCCCAGCTGCAGCGCTACCAAGAGCGCTACGGCGGCCGCATCCTGCTGCTGGACCAGCAGGGGCGGATCAAGCTGGCCGCCGACCGCACGACCGGAAGCCTGGAGGACATCAAGGGCCTGGCCCCGCATCGAAAGCAGATCCTCTCAGCCCCTTCCCATACCCTGCATCTTGAGCGCATGGGGAGCGACTCCTTCGTCAGCAGTCGCCGCATCCCCGAACTGGACTGGCTGCTGGTGGTGCAGCAGACGAGCAGCCTCGCCCAGCGCAGACTGGAAAATCTGCTGGCCCAGAATCTGATCGCCGCGGTGCTGGTCAGCCTGGTGCTGCTGGCCCTCGCCCAGCTCACGGTGGGCAGGCAGCAGCGTGAGCTGGAGCGACTGGCCTGCACCGACAGCCTCACAGGCCTGCTCAACCGTTCCGCCTTCGAGCCCCTGTTCCTGCGCCAGGTCGCCGAGGCCCGAAACCGCCGCGAACCCCTGGCGGTGGCTCTGATCGACATCGATCGCTTCAAGCAGGTGAATGATCACTTCGGCCATCCCCAGGGCGATCATGTGATCTGTCAGGTGGGCCGCCGGGTCGTGCACCACATCCGCGCTGTGGATCTGCTGTTCCGTTGGGGCGGCGAGGAATTCCTGCTGCTCCTGCCGGGCTGTGCCATCCCCCGCGCCAAGGAGCTGCTCGAGAGGATCCGCAGGGATCTGCACGATCAGCCCGTCTCCCTGCTCAACCAGAAAACGGTGCCACCATCCCCCGACCAGCCCCGGCCTGATCTGCTGCCGGTGACCATCAGCATCGGTCTGAGTGTGCACCGAGCCGAAGAATCCAGTGCCGAGCTGCTGCAACGAGTCGATGAGGCCCTCTACTGCGCCAAGCGCGGCGGGCGCAACCGCCTCTGCACCGCATGAACACACCCCACACCACCACGGCTCCGCTTCGCTGCATCGGCAGGCTGCTGGCGGCCCTTGGCGTTGGCCTGTTGGCGGTGGGGTGCCGTCCCGAGGCGGACGGAGTGCAGAGCTCCACGATGGGCAGGATTCGCGAGCGTGACCGCCTCATCTGCGCCGTGGATGGGGCTGTGCCCGGCTTCAGCACCGTGGCGGCCTCGGGCCGCTACGAGGGCATCGACGCCGACTTCTGCCGGGCCGTGGCGGCGGCGCTGCTCGGCGATCCCGAGAAGGTCGACTTCCGCCCCGTCACCCCGGCCGAGCGCTTCGTCGCCCTTAACAGCGGTGAGGTCGACCTGCTGTCGATCAGCTCCACCCACACCCTCTCCCGCGATGCGCCGGGAGGGAATGCGCTGAGCTTCGGGCCCACCTTCTTCTATGACGGCCAGGGGGTGATGGTGCCGGCCGCCTCCGGCGTGCGCCGCCTCGCCGATCTGGCCGGCAAGCCGATCTGCGTGGAGAGCGGCACCAACACCGAGCTCAACCTGGCCGACCGCATGCGCGAGCTGGGGCTCAGCTATCAGCCCCTGCGCTTCCAGTCGGGCGAGCAGGCCTATCCGGCCTACGAACAGGGGCGCTGCGCGGCGATCACCAGCGACTCCTCCCTGCTGGCGGGCAAACGCACGGGCTTTCGCAATCCCGCCGCCCACGTGCTGCTGACGGAGCTGCTCAGCAAGGAGCCGAGCGCCAAGGTCACGGTGCAGGGCGATGCGGTGTGGGCCGATGCGATCCGCTGGATCACCTATGCCCTGTTCCAGGCCGAGGAGAGCGGCCTCACCCGGGCCAATCTCCAGGCGAAGCTGGCGGAGGCCCGGGCCCGGCCGGAGCTGGCGGAACTGCGCCGGCTTCTGGGGGTGGAGGGAGATCTGGGCCGTCAGCTGGGGCTGCCCGCCGACTTCGTGGTGCGGGTGGTGAAGGCCGTGGGCTCCTATGGCGAGCTGTTCGACCGCCACGTGGGGCCTTCCTCCCGGCTCGGCCTGGAGCGGGGGCCCAATCGACTCTGGACCCAGGGGGGCCTCCACATCTCGCCCCCCTTCCGCTGAGGCCGCCCGGCGCTCCGGCCCGGGGAGCGTCGCCGGCCGCGGACACCTGCAACAATGCGGCCACCTCTGGACCCCCCGGATGTCCCGTCACTGGATCCGCGCTCTGCCGGTCTCCCTTCTCGGCCTCGGCCTGCTCGCCGGCTGCGCGCCCGAGGGTGGTGGCGTGCAGAGCACCAAGATGGCTGCGATCCAGAGCCGGGGCAAGCTGATCTGCGGCGTGGAGGGCAAGCTCCCCGGCTTCAGCTACGTGCTCCCTTCCGGCCAGTACGCCGGCCTCGACGTGGACGTGTGCAAGGCGGTGGCGGCCGCGGTGCTCGGCGATCCCAACAAGGTGGAGTACCGCGACCTCAACTCCAGCGAGCGCTTCGCCGCCCTGGCCAGTGGCGAGGTGGATCTGCTCTCGCGCAACACCACCATGACCCTCAGCCGCGATGCGGCCGGCGGCAACGGCCTGAGCTTCGCTCCCACCACCTTCTATGACGGCCAGGGGGTGCTGGTGCCGGTGGCCAGCGGCATCACGGATCTCAAGGGCCTGGCCGGCAAGCCGATCTGCGTGGAGAGCGGTACCACCACCGAGCTCAACCTGGCCGATCGGATGCGCGAGCAGAACATCCCCTACACCCCGCTCAAGTTCCAGACCAGCGACCAGACCTTCGCCGCCTATCTCGGCGGCCGCTGCGTCGCCGTCACCAGCGACCGCTCCCAGCTGGCGGGCAAGCGCACCAGCTTCCCCAAGCCGGATGAGCACACCCTCCTGCCCGACGTGATGAGCAAGGAGCCGCTCACCCCCGCCACCACCAATGCCGATCCCGCCTGGGCCGATGCGGTGCGCTGGATCGTCAACGGCCTCTTCCAGGCGGAAGAGAGCGGCATCACCCAGGCCAACATCGACGCCAAGGTGGCCGAGGCCAAGGCCAACGCCAACCAGGCCGACCTGCGCCGCTTCCTCGGTGTCGAAGGTGATTTCGGCAAGCAGCTCGGGCTCCCCGCCGACTTCGTGGTCAAGGCGGTGAAGGCTGCCGGCAACTACGGCGAGATCTTCGATCGCAACGTCGGTCCGAAGTCGGCCCTCAAGCTCGACCGGGGCCTCAACCGGCAGTGGAAGGACGGCGGCCTGATCTACTCGCCGCCCTTCCGCTGATGGCCGTCGAGCCGTCTCCCCCCCGACCGGAAGCCTCCGGGGGCGTCACTCCCTGGTGGCGCGACCGCCGGGTGGTGCCCTGGGTCGTGCAGGCTGCCGTGGGCCTGGTGGTGCTGCTGGCGATCGCCTTCCTGCTGGGCAACCTGGTGCGCAACCTCACGGCCGCCGGCCTGCTGCTGAGCTGGCGCTGGCTGAACCAGCCCGCCGGCTTCGACATCTCCGAATCGCTGATCCCCTTCAACGCCCAGCTGCCCTACTGGCGTGCTCTGGCCGCCGGCCTGGTGAACACGATCCGGGCCGTGCTGGTGGGTCTGGTGGGTGCCACTCTGCTGGGCACCCTGGTGGGCATGGCCTCCTTCAGTCACAACGGCCTACTCAAGCGACTGGCCCGCATCTACGTGGAGGTGGTGCGCAACATCCCGCTGCTGCTGCAGCTGGTGTTCTGGTACTTCGTGGTGTTCCTCACCCTCCCCAACGGGGCGGCTGCCCTGCAGCTGCCGGGGATCGTGCTGGCCAAGTCGGGCCTCTATCTGGCGGGCCTGGGCGAGGGGCTGCGCTGGCTGGGGCCCCAGCTGGTGAACGGGGTCTGGCAGGCGCCGATCCGGCTCACGGTGGAGTTCGCGGCCCTGCTCACCGGCCTGATCGTGTACTCGGGCGCCTTCATCGCCGAGGTGGTGCGCGGCGGGCTGGCGGCGGTGCCCAAGGGTCAGTGGGAGGCGGCGTCGTCGCTGGGCCTGGGCTGGTTCGCCACCCTGCG
Organism: Cyanobium sp. FGCU52; assembly: GCA_024958715.1. Lineage (GTDB taxonomy): Bacteria > Cyanobacteriota > Cyanobacteriia > PCC-6307 > Cyanobiaceae > Cyanobium. The sequence goes on from JANWUS010000055.1 coordinate 4,945, forward strand.
CCACATCGTGCTGCCCCAGGCGCTGCGGGTGATCGTGCCGGGCCTCAACACCCAGTACATCTCCCTGGCCAAGAACTCCTCCCTGGCGGTGGCGGTGGGCTACACCGATCTCTATTCCGTGGCCGAAACCACCCTCAACCAGACCGGCCGGGCGGTGGAGGTGGTGCTGGTGCTGCTGGCCGCCTACCTCACCCTCGACCTGCTGATCTCGCTGGTGATGAACGGCCTCAACCACCTCGTTCAGATCAAGGAGCGCTGAGATGCCGTCCCTGATCCGCCGCCTGCGCAGCGAGCTGTTCGCCACCCCGGGCGATGCCGTGATCAGCATCGCCCTGCTCACGATCCTGGCGGCGGCCGCCGCCGGCTTCCTGCACTGGGCCCTGCGCCAGGCCGAGTGGGCCGTGGTGCAGGTGAACAGCACCCTGTTCGCCGTGGGCCGCTACCCGATCGAGCAGCAGTGGCGCCTGTGGCTGCTCACGGCCCTGCTGGCGGCCGCCGCCGGAGCCACCTGGGGGATGCTGCGCGCCCATCCCCGGCGCGACCGCACGGGCAGGCTCTGGCCCCGCAACGACCGGCTGGCGGTGGCCGTGCTGATCGCCGTTGCCCTGTGGGTTCCCTTCGCCCTGGGGCTCACCCCCGCGATCCAGCTGCGCTGGTGGCTCCTCACCGCCCTGCTGGTGGTGATTCGCTGGCTGGCGGGCCGCTTCGGTGCCGGCCTGCCCCCGGCCCTCAAACGGCTGCTGCCGATCGTCTGGCCCGTGCTCTACCTGGTGGGCATGGTGCTGATCGGTGGCGGCCTGGGGCTCGCCCGCGTGGCCCCCGCCGAGTGGGGCGGTCTGCTGCTCACCCTGCTGGCCTCGAGCTTCGCGATTCTGCTCTGCCTGCCGATCGGCGTGCTGCTGGCCCTGGGCCGCCGCAGCGACCTGCCGTTGCTGCGCTGGGGCTCGGTGCTTTACATCGAGTTCATCCGCGGCGCCCCGCTGATCACTCTGCTCTTCCTCGGCCAGAACATCCTCGGCTTCCTGCTGCCCGGCGGTCTGGCGCCGGATCGGGTGTGGCGGGCGGCCTGGGTGCTCACCTTCTTCGCCGCCGCCTACCTGGCGGAGGCCGTGCGCTCCGGCCTGGCGGCGGTGCCCCGGGGCCAGCTGGAGGCGGCCCGCTCCCTCGGGCTCTCCTCGGCCCAGGCCCTGCGGCTGGTGGTGCTGCCCCAGGCCCTGCGGGTGGCCCTTCCGGCGATGGTGGGGCAGTTCATCTCGCTGCTGCAGGACACCACCCTGCTGTCGCTGATCGGCCTGCTCGATCTGCTCGGCGTGGCCCGCACCGTGATGGCCAACCCGGCCTTCCTGGGGCGCAATGCCGAGGTGTACCTCACCCTGGCGATCCTGTTCTGGTGCTGCTGCGCGGCCCTGGGCCTGGGCAGCCGGGCGCTGGAGCGCCGCCTCGACCCCCATGCCGTGCCGTCACGCGTCTGACCCCCTCCTCCACCCACCGATGAGCCATCCCACCAGTGAGACGATGATCGAGGCCCGCGGGGTCGAGAAGTGGTACCCCAACGGCTTCCATGCCCTGCGCGGCGCCGATCTCACGGTGCGGCGCGGCGAGGTGGTGGTGATCATGGGCCCGTCGGGTTCAGGCAAGAGCACCTTCATCCGCACCTTCAACGCCCTGGAGGATTTCCAGAAGGGCAGCATCACCGTGGATGGCATCGCCCTCTCCAACGACCTGCGCAACATCGATGCCATCCGCCGGGAGGTGGGGATGGTGTTCCAGCAGTTCAATCTCTTCCCCCACCTTTCGGTGCTGGACAACCTCACCCTGGCGCCGGTGCTGGTGCGCAAGCGCCCGAAGGCGGAGGTGGCCGAGCAGGCCCGGGCCCTGCTGCACCGGGTCGGCATCGCCGAGCAGGCCGACAAGTTCCCGGGCCAGCTCTCGGGCGGCCAGCAGCAGCGGGTGGCGATCGCCCGGGCGCTGTGCATGGAGCCGCGCATCCTGCTGTTTGATGAGCCCACCAGCGCCCTCGATCCGGAGATGGTGCGCGAGGTGCTGGAGGTGATGCAGAACCTCGCCGCCGACGACATCACGATGGTGGTGGTCACCCACGAGGTGAAGTTCGCCCGCCATGTGGCCCATCGCGTGGTGCTGATGGCCGACGGCGAGGTGGTGGAGGAGGCCGCGCCCGAAACCTTCTTCACCAACCCGGCCCATGAGCGCACGCGTCGGTTTCTGGATCAGATCCTCTGAAACCAGCGGCCGCTCCCCGCTCCCCGGGGCGGCCGAGGTGGGCTCGCCCTGCGCCTGCAGTTCCCCCAATGGCCCCCTGATCGGCAGGGTGTGCTGAGGCGCCATCGCGGCCATGGCTGATGTGCGCTCCCGGTTCGATCTGCTTGCCGGGGTGGCGATCGGCATGGCCAGCAGCTTCGGCTCCCAGCTGCTGTGGCGTTCCTACACCAGCCTGCAGCAGTCCCCCGCCATCAACCTGCATTTCCGCCCTGTCCAGATCCGCGTCGACAGCGTCACCCGATCCTGTCCGCTGAATCGACAGCGCCTGCAGCAACTGGCCGGTATGGAGGCCTTCAGGCGCAGCTTGGCTCCGGAGGCGCGCTTCGCGCTCGACATCTACGCCCAGGGGCCCTATTCCGCTATCCCTGTGAATGCCGTGTCCCGCGAGGTGCTCAATCTGTTCGCCGACAAGGGCCTCATTCCGAGGGACTGCAGCGCGCACCTCAATGCCCCGCTGTCCCTGGAGGTGGCCTACATCCTGCGGGAGCAGGTGCCCTACGTGGTGGATCGCGACTGCGACCTCGAATACAACGGTCATCATGTGCCGGTGGAGCTCGCCACCTCCAACCTCACCTCGGCTGGGTCGGAGTCCGCGACCCGGGCGATGGTGATCAAGGGCACCGACATCTACATGGCCAGTGTTCGCCTCGATCCGGGCAGCCGTGAGGCCTTCGCCGGCATCCTCTCGCCGTCCTCCACCCAGCCGCTGGCCGACCTTCGGTTGCGCTGCCGGGTGATCGCCGACGACCGCAGGGTCTCCCTGGTCGGCAATGCCAGGCCGGTGGCGGTTCCGATCGCTCGCTCAGCGCCAGGGCCCTGAGGGTTCTGGAGCCTCAGGTGCCACCCACCGCCATCAGCTCCAGCCCGTGCAGGCCCTCATAGAGCAGCCAGGCGGCGAACACCAGGGCCAGCACGCCCACCAGCCATTCGGCCTTGTGCTGCAGCCATTCCTCCAGTTGGGCGATCGGTTCGCGGATCGAACCTGAACTGACGATCCACGCCAGCGGAGGGAGGAGCAGAAGGGAGCTGGCCATCAGGGCGAACAGGCCGCTCACCTCCAGATCAGCCGGGATGCCGGGATGGTTGATCAGCAGCAGCCCCGCCTCCTTGAGATAGAACACCAGGTTCTCCGGTGTCAGCAGGGCCCCGGCCGCCCCGATCGGCACCAGCAGCCAGGTCTCGAGCCCGGGCAGCCGGTTCATCAGCCGTAGCGCCATCCCCTCCTCGCCGATCAGGGCCTGGGGGGTGAGCTGGTAGAGCCCCAGGGCCAGCAGGCCACCGGCACCGAGCAGATCGATCAGCACCTGTTCCCTGGCCCCGTGGCTGAGGCTCAGGGAGAAGTGCTGACCCAGCAGCATCAGAGCGGCCACGGCCAGCAGATTGGCCAGGGTCCAGCCGAGCACGTAGGCGAAGGAGCGGCGCAGGGGGGATCGGCCCAGCAGCAGCAGGGTCACCACGCCGATGTGCAGGGGCGAGAAGGCGATGCCCATGCCGAACAGCGACGACTGGGTGACCAGGGAGGCGTCCATCGGCGCGGGCGGAAGTTCAAGCAACCTAACGGCCGCGGACGCCCGCTCGCCCGCTGCCAGCCTGGAGGGCGAGCGCACGCCGGCACCATGTCCGTTCCGCTGCAGATCGCCAACTCCGTTGCCGATCTGATCCAGGGCGACGTGCGCGAGCACCTGCCCCTCGAGCGGATCCCCCTGCGCGGTGACGTGCTCGGCCTGGGCACCACCAGCGGCTGGGACAACGGCGAACTCACCTTCCTGCAGGAGGGTGACGCGGGCGACACCCGCATCTGGAAGAGCCAGCCGGCCGATGGCAGCGTGATCGCGCTCCGGCCCGGCAGCGGCCTGCAGCACTTCCCCTACGTGTGCTTCAGCGGCGATGCCACGGCCCTGCGACGGCCCGCGCCCCCGGCCTGCCTCGGGCCCCGGCCGGGGGCGCCCCTGCAGGAGCGGATCGGCGAGGCGATCGCCGCCCTGTGCGCCAGCGGCGACCTGGAGCCGGCGCCGATCGTCGGCGTGCGGCTGCGGGCCCGCTGGCAGTCGCTGGTGATCACGGTGGCCTCCAAGCTCTGCCTCGGTGAGCTGCGCCGCAACGAGGCCGTGGCCCGCCTGCTGCCCGGGGGGGCCGCGGCCCGGGCGGTAGGGGCCTCCATCTATGACCGCCTGCCCCATTTCCGCCTGGCCGCCCAGGATCCGGGCGATCCCGCCGATCCGGTGTGCTGGCTCGGCGCCAGCCTCCACTGGGAGGGCTGCGGCTTCTGGGACACCCGACCCGAGAGCGGCCGGGTGACGGTGCCGGTGGCCGGCGCCCACCTCCATCTGCATGGCTGCAGCACCGATCTGCGCCACGGCGGCCATCTGCACCACGAGCACCCCGACAGCGTCCTGGCGGATCAGGAGCATCTGGTGCTCTACCCCCTGCAGCAGTTGCAGCTGCTGGCCAGTGATCTGGCCGTCAGCGAGGCCCACTGGCACGACGGCGAGCTCCGCTTCACGGTGGCCAACCACGGCAGCCTCGATGCCAGCGACGTGGACGTGGCGGTGGTGATCGATGACCGCTTCAGCGATCACCGCCATCTCTGCCTGCCCTGGCTGGAGGCCGGCGGGCGCGAGCGCTTCGCGATGCCTCTGCCCCTGCCGCCGGGGCGCCATGAGCTGGTGGTGGTGGTCGATCCGGAGCACCGCATCCTCGAGCCCGGCGATCGCCGGGACGACAACCGGGCGCGGCTGGTGGTGCGCAGCGATGGCTGAGGGCCTGCGGCTGCCCGGCTGGCTGCGCTTCGGCGCCCTGCCGATCGGCAACCAGTGCCTGCTGATGCTCGCGGCCGGGGCGGTGCTGGGGCGCACGCTGCCGGGGGCGGCGCCGCTGCTGCGCCCGCTGGCGCTGGCCTTTCTGCAGGCCTCCCAGGTGGTGGTGATGCCCTTCCTGATCTGCGAGCTGATCGCCGGCTTCGGGGGGCTGAGCACCGAGGCCCGCCGCTCCCTGCTGCGGGGGGGCGGTCTCGTGCTGCTGGCGCTGTGGCTGGTGGCGGCCCTGGTGGTGATCGTGCTGCCATCGTTCCTGCCGTCGCTGGTGTATTCGGGCTTCTTCCGCTCCGATCTGTTCCTTGAGCCCGAGACCCCGGATCTTCTGCGCACCTATCTGCCGGACAACATCTTCGCCGCCCTGGCGGCCGACAACTTCCCGGCCGTGGTGCTGTTCAGCTCGGTGCTGGGGATCCTGCTGCAGGGCATGGGGGAGCGCCAGCAGCTGCTGCCGGTGCTGGAGGCGATGCGCCAGCTGTTCGCCCGGCTGAACCGGCTGGTGGCCCGCATCATTCCCTACGGCATCCTTGCCCTCAGCACGCTCACTTTCTCCCGGCTGGATCTGGCCCAGCTGGTACGGATCCAGGCGCTGTTCCAGCTCGGCCTGATCGCCCTCGTGGTGCTCACCGTGCTGTTCAGCGGGGTCGTGCTGGCCTTCACTCCCCTGGGGGCCGGCGCCCTGTGGCGGATCGTGCGCGGTCCGCTGGCCCTCACCGCCAGCAGCGCCAACCTGCTGATCGCCCTGCCGCTGCTGATCGAGGGGCTGCGCGAGGAGCTGGATCGGCTGCCACCCACCCCGGAGGCTGCGGCGCGAGGGCGGGCCGAGGACCTCTCGCCCCTGATCTCCCTCGGCTATGCCCTGCCCACCGTGGGCCAGGTGATCTCGCTGCTGTTCATCCCCTTCGCCGCCTGGAGCGTCGACCGGGCGATGACGCCCCTGGCGATCGCCCGCATGCTCATCACCGCCGTGCCCTCCTCCGTGGCGGGGATGAAGGCGGTGGTGCGGCAGGAGCTGCTGCGCCAGGGGCTTCCGCTCGATCTGCTGCAGCTCGTGTATGTGAGCGGCGAATGGCTCTATCGGCTGGAGAAGGTGCTGGCCCTCGAAGGCCTGGTGGTGCTCGCTCTGCTGGTGCATTTCGGGGCTACGGCGCGCCGGGTCCGCTGGCTGCCCCTGCTCGGGGGTGCCGGTGGTGCCGCCGCCCTGCTGCTGGGGCTCGGCAGCGCCAACCGCGCGCTGCTGGCCCATCTGCTGCGCGATTCCTACCGCAACGATGCCCGGCTGATGGCCCTCACACCGGTGGTGCCGGCTCCGGTGCCCGCTCCCCTGCCGGTGCTGCACCCCCAGCCGGTGACCCTGCAGGCGGTCCTGGCCCGGCGGGTGCTGCGGGTGGGGGTGCGCCAGGACGGGCTCCCCTGGGCCTTCCGCAACCGCCAGGGGCGGCTGGTGGGCTACGACATCGATCTGATGGCCGCCCTGGCCCGCGACCTGGAGCTGAGGCTCGAGGTGCGGGAGGGTTCCCTGGCCCAACTGGAGCGGTGGCTGCAGCAGAGCGCCATCGACCTGGCGGTGGGCGGCATCCAGGCCAGCCCCCAGCGGGCGATCCGCCATCGCCTCAGCCGGGGGTATCAGGCGGTGCACCTGGGCCTGGTGGTGCCCGATGGCAAGGTGGCCCTGGTGCAGAACCTGCCCCAGCACCCCCTGGGGCGGCCGCTGCGGATCGCGGTGGCCGATGCCGACAGCAGCGGCCCGGAGCTGCGGGACCGCATCGCCCGCGAGCTGGGGGGCAGCGGTCGAAGGCCGGTGGTGGAGCTGCTGCCGGTGGCCTCCAAGGGCGTGTTCTTCACCCCGGCCGGCCAGCAGCGCTTCGATGCCCTGCTCACCACGGCCGAGGGGGGATCGGCCTGGGCGGTGCTGCACCCCCGCACCTCCCTGCTGGCCGCCTTCCGCGATCGGCTCGGCAGCGAGATGGTGGTGGGGGTGGCCGGAGACGACCACGCCCTCACCACCTACCTCGACACCTGGCTGGCGCGGGCCCAGGCCCGCGGCCTCAGCGAGACCCTCTTCCGCCGCTGGATCCGGGCCGTACCCTGAACCGGAGCAGCAGGGCCTTCAAGGGCCTTGATCGTTCTGGAGCCGCATCCTGCCGGCGCATGCGTTAATTGCGTTGCCAGCGGCGGTGGGTGAGCCAGCGCTGCAGGGCTCGATCGACATCCTCCAGGGCTTCGGCGAAGCGTCGAAACAAGCCCAGCAGTCCCCTGTAGCGCCGCGGACGGTACCCGGGGATGCACCGCGGATTGAGCTCATCCATCGGGCTGGCTGCGCATCGTGCCGCAAGCCGCAAGATTATGCGGAATTTGCAACTTTTTGACCTGTGATCAGGGAAGGGTGGCCCAGTCGGCGGCATTGAGGTCGGGGAACAGACCGTCCTCGCGGCGCACCGCCGCCAGCCAGTCGTCCCGCAGGGGCGTGCCGTTCTCGATGGCCTGCATCAGCCGCCAGAAGCGATCGAGATGGCGGTGGATGCGCTCGCGGGCCAGTTCGGTGGTGGTACCGGCCCGCAGGATGAAGCTCCAGTCGGAGCTCTGGGAGAGCAGCAGCTCCCGGCCCGCCTGGGTGAGCAGGCTCCGCTGTTCCGCGCTTCCCACGCCCCGGTTGACGCGGCGCACCATCGCCCGGGCGGCCCGCTGCCATTCCGGCACCACCCAGGCGTTCGTCTCGTTCAGCCAGTAATCGTGGTAGCCGCCACTGCCCCAGCTGGAGGGGGAGGGATGGCACACCTGCAGCGAGCCCACGCCGTCGAGCACGTCGCGCAGATGGGTGAAGTTCACGCCCCTGGCCGGGCCCTGGCGGAAGAGTTCCGCCAGGAACGTTGGGCCCTCGAACCACCAGTGGCCGAACAGCTCGGCGTCGAACGGGGCCACCAGCAGCGGCGGCCGCTCGATCGTGGCTGCCAGGGCCTCCAGCTGGCGGCGGTGCCCATCGAGAAAGTCGGCGGCATGCTCCCGGATCCGTTCGGCGGCCACCGCCGGCTCGTAGGGCTGCTTGGCCTCCAGCGGCGAGCCCGGCGCACTCACCCGGTGCAGCTTCAGGCCGAGGGGACGGCGGCTGCGGATCCCCTTCGCCAGCAGGATGTCCTCGGGCAGATCCCAGCCCAGATCGCGGTGGAACTCCCGATAGGCCGGATCGCCGGGGTAGCCCTGGCTGGCGCTCCACACCGGCAGGGTGGATTCGCTGTCGCGACCGAAGAAGGCCACCCCGGCGGGCGAGCAGACCGGCGCGTAGACGCCGTAGCGGGGCCGGGGCAGGGCATGGAGCAGGCCGTGGCCGTCGAGCAGGGTGTAGCGCAGGCCGCAGCCGGCGAGGGTGCGGTCGAGACCCTCGTAGTAGGCGCATTCCGGCAGCCAGATGCCCAGGGGCCGCTCGCCGAGCAGCCGCCGGTGCTCGCGGATGGCCGTGAGCAGCTGGGCGCGCACCGCCTCCGGGCAGTCGCGCAGCAGAGGCAGGTAGCCGTGGGTGGCGGCGCAGGTGATCAGATCGACGATCCCTGAGCGCTGCAGGCGCTGGAAGCGGGGCAGAAGATCGCCGCCGACCGCCTGCCAGCGGGCCAGCACCCGGCCCAGCTGGGTCTCCAGGTGACGGGCCGCCGGGGCCAGCTCCTCCGGGGCCAGGGCGAGCAGGTCGATCCGCAGCTCCAGCCAGGGCGCGAAGCGGCGGTTGAGCTCCGCGTCGCTCAGCAGCGACAGCAGGGTGGGCGAGAGGCCGAGGGTGAGGCGCGGCGTCTGGGCGGGATCGGCCGCGGCGGTCTCCAGCACCTCCAGCAGGGGCAGGTAGCACTCCTGCAGGGCCTGGAAGTACCAGTCCTCCTCCAGCGACCCGGGTTCCCCGCTGCGGACGTAGGGGAGGTGGGCGTGCAGCACCAGGGCCAGATCGCCCGAAGCCATGGCCCTCCAGCGGTGGGCGCACTCTAGGCGCAGCTTCTAGGGTGACCGGCAGATCCGGGTGGCCCTTCCCCTCCGATGCAGCGGGTTCTGGCGGTCGATGGCCACAGCATGTTCTACGCCCAGCAGAAGATGGGCTGGTTCTTCGATCCGCGTCGTCTGCTCGAGCTGGCGGCCGAGCCCGAGGGTGTGGAGCTGGCCAGCGCCTTCTGGTACGCGGGTCTGAAGGATCCCTCCGACCAGCGGCCGTTCCGTGATGCGCTCACGAGCCTGGGCTTCACGGTGCGCACCCGGCCGCTGCGGGAACTTCCCGCCGCGTCCTCCGGCGGTTCCCAGGCCGAGGGGGAGGGGCGCCACTTCGCCCGCGCCAATCTCGATGTGGAGATCGCCATCGATCTGATGGCGGTGGCCCATCGCGTTCAGGAGGTGTGGCTGCTCAGCGGCAGCCGCGATCTCGAGCGGCTGGTGGAGGTGCTGCGGGCCCGGGGCCTGCGGATCGTGGCGCTCAGCACCGACGGCATGGTGGCCCGGGAGCTGCGTAATGCGGCCGACAGCTTCGTGGATCTGGCGACGCTGCGCCCGCGCCTGGAGCGTTCCGAGGCCCTGCAGGCGCCGGTGTTCAGCCGCAACGGCTGAAACGCTGACCCCCGGCGGGGCTGGCCCTAGGATGGGGCTTACTCATAGTCACTTCGCTTAGGCAGTCCGATGGCCCGCGATCCCGGTCGGGTACTGATCTTCGACACCACGCTCCGCGATGGCGAACAGTCGCCCGGCGCCAGCCTGAACCTCGAGGAGAAGCTGGCCATCGCCCAGCAGCTGGCCCGGCTCGGCGTCGACATCATCGAGGCCGGCTTCCCCTTCGCCAGCTCCGGCGACTTCAACGCCGTGCAGCGCATCGCCGCCAGCGTCGGCACCCCCGACGGCCCGGTGATCTGCGGCCTCGCCCGCGCCGCCGCCGGCGACATCAAGGCCTGCGCCGAGGCGGTGGCCCCCGCCGCCCGCCGCCGCATCCACACCTTCATCGCCACCAGCGACATCCATCTCGAGCACAAGCTGCGCAAGAGCCGCGCCGAGGTGCTCACCATCACCCGCGAGATGGTGGCCTACGCCCGCTCCCTCGTCGACGACGTCGAGTTCTCCTGCGAGGACGCCGGCCGCAGCGATCCGGAGTACATGCACCAGGTGATCGAGGCGGCGATCGAGGCCGGCGCCACCACCATCAACATCCCCGACACCGTGGGCTACGCCACCCCGGCGGAGTTCGGCGAGCTGATCGCCGGCATCAACCGGTCGGTGCCCAACATCGACCGCGCCGTGATCTCCGTGCACGGCCACAACGACCTCGGCCTGGCGGTGGCGAACTTCCTGGAGGCCGTCAAGAACGGCGCCCGCCAGCTGGAGTGCACGGTCAACGGCATCGGCGAGCGGGCCGGCAACGCCTCGCTCGAGGAGCTGGTGATGGCGCTGCACGTGCGCCGCAGCTATTTCAATCCCTTCCTCGGCCGGCCCGCAGGCAGCAGCGAGCCGCTCACCGGCGTGCGCACCGAGGAGATCACCAAGACCTCACGGCTGGTGAGCAACCTCACCGGCATGGCGGTGCAGCCGAACAAGGCGATCGTGGGGGCCAACGCCTTCGCCCATGAATCGGGCATCCACCAGGACGGCGTGCTCAAGAACCGCCTCACCTACGAGATCATCGACGCCCGCACCGTCGGCCTCACCGACAACCGCATCTCCCTGGGCAAGCTCTCGGGCCGCAGCGCCTTCCGCGCCCGGCTCGAGGAGCTGGGCTACAGCCTCGAGGGCGAGGATCTCAACGACGCCTTCATCCGCTTCAAGGAACTCGCCGACCGCAAGCGGGAGATCACCGACCGCGATCTGGAGGCGATCGTGAGCGAGCAGGTGCAGCAGCAGGGCGAGGCCACCTTCGTGCTCAAGGGCGTGCAGGTGAGCTGCGGCACCGGCCTGCGGCCCACCGCCACCGTCACCATCACCGGCCCCGACGGCGAGGAGCGCACCGAGGCCGCCCTCGGCACCGGCCCGGTGGATGCCGTCTGCCAGGCCCTCAACCGCCTGGCCGGCGTGCCCAACGAACTGATCGAGTTCAGCGTCAAGTCGGTCACCGAGGGGATCGACGCCATGGGCGAAGTCACGATCCGCCTGCGGGCCGACGGCGTGCTCTATTCGGGCCATTCCGCCGACACCGACATCGTGGTGGCGGCGGCCCAGGCCTTCGTCAACGCCCTCAACCGCCTGGTGACCGGCAGCCAGCGCTCGCCCCTGCATCCCCAGAAGACCCCCCTGCCCCTGGCTGAGATGCCCCGGGTGTGACCATGAGCCGTGGTTTGCGTCAGCTGCTGCTCTGGGGCTTTGGCCTGCTGCGTTGGCTGATCTGGATGGTGGCCCTGGGCTTTCTGTTGCTCGAGGCGCGCGAGCTCACGGCACAGAGGCAACTGACGCAGATCACGGTCTTCGCGGTGCTGTTCCTGGTAGCGAGCTTTCAGCTCAGCACGGCGCGGTTCCTGGTCACGGGCCCTGATGCAGGCGAGGCCCCCACCGTCCTGCAGAGCGCCTTGGCGATGTTCGCCGCCTCGCTGTTCTCGGTCCTCGACGGCGCCCTCGATCAGATTTTCGTCTTGCTGCCCGCTGCGCCGGTGGGCAGCGCTGCGTCTCTCCTGCATCTCCTGAACTGGGCCGTCAATCTTGTCTGCGTGGTTCTCGCCCTGGCCTCGATCGAGTTGTTCCTCGCCACCGTCCGCCGTCTGATCGCCCGGTTCTGAAGCCCCACAGCAGGCCTGGGGTGTTTGTCGCGAGGGCGCACCTCCCCGACCTGGCTGCAGAGCCACCACCGCCGAGAACAGCCTCAGGCCTGGGAGGGCTCAGAACCCTGGGTGGAGCCTGCCGCCACGGCCAGCTCAGCCAGCTCCGTCGCCGCGCCGCAGGCGGAGCAGTAGGGATAGAAGGCCGGGTGGTGGTGCTCGCAGCGCTGGCAGTGGGTCTGGATGCGCAGCCCGCAGTGCATGCAGTAGTCGGGCAGGGGGGCATTCGCGCCGGCGAGGGAGCGTTCACAGCTCGGGCACTGGCGCCTGGCCAGGCTCTGCAGCGCCTTTTCGTAGCGGATCTGCTGCAGGCGTTCCTCCTGGGGGGCCTGCTGCTCCGACTGCTTGCGCTGCAGATAGGCCCGCAGCCAGCCCATCAGCGCCCGGCCGCCCAGGTAGGTGAGCAGCGCGCCGATGCCGTAGCGGATGTAGGCGCCGAAGCTGGGCAGGTAGGGCACCAGTTCCACGAAGAAGGCGAACAGGGCGAACAGCAGGAAGCCCCACACGAACGGCCACTGCTCACCGCCGCGATGGCGGCGGAACAGGTGCACCGACAGCGCCAGCACGGGCAGCACGAAGCCCAGCCGGATCAGAAAGGCGATCCATTGGTGGCGGCTGAGGGCCCGCGCATAGGCCAGCTCACCGCGGCGCTCCAGATCCGAGCGCTGCCGTTGCAGCGGTTCCATACGGGCCTCCAGCGCCCGCAGCCGCTGCTCCAGCTGCCGTTGCTGCTCGGCCAGCTGGCGCTCCTGTTCCAGCAGGGCATCGAGCTGGCGCGCCCGCTGCAGCACTTCCGGGTTCTGGTCGCTCTGGGCGGTCACGGCCCTGGCCGCCCGCCAGGTCTCGAAGCTCTGGCGCTCGCGGCTCAGATTCTCCTGGGCGACGCCGCGGCGGCGCGTCAGCTCGTTCACCTCCACCTGCAGCCGCTGCCGCTGCTCCTGCAGCGGTTCGATCCGCTCCTGCACCGTCCGCAGGGCCGACTCCTGGCGGTACTGGGAGATCTGCGGCGCCCGGCTGAGCAGGGGCAGATCCGCGATCAGGCTGGCGCCCACCTGGATCAGGAACCAGGCGAACAGCACCGCGATCGTCCACTGACCGGCGCGCACCAGCCGCTCGGGGCCGCGGGATGGACTGAGCATGGGGTCGAAGCGACATCCCATGCTGACCAGCGTCGCCCCCGGGGTCACCCCGACCTCTCCGCCACCGCGACCCGCTGGCAGCAGACTGGCCGGCGCGGTCTCCAGCCCCGGGCGCCCGGCCGCCCCGCTCACCCCCGTCCACCCTCCCTGCGCCATGGCCCCGACCGGCACCGCCCCGCCCCGTTCGCTCCTGGCTGTGGCGCTGCAGCTGGCCGCCCTGCTGCTCGTGGCCGTGCTGATGCTGCTGCCGTTGCTGTGGCTGGTGAGCACCTCCCTCAAGGGGCCCGCCGAGGACATCTTCACCAGCCCCCCGGCCCTGCTGCCGGCCCAGCCGAGCCTGGAGGCCTATGGGCGCCTGTTCGCCGCCCATCCGATCGGCACCTACCTGCTCAACAGCACGATCGTCAGCGCCCTGGCGGTGCTGGCCAACCTGCTGTTCTGCTCCCTGGCGGCCTACCCCCTGGCCCGCCTGCGCTTCGCCGGTCGCGGCCTGGTGCTGGCGCTGGTGGTGGCCACGATCCTGATTCCCTTCCAGGTGGTGATGATTCCCCTCTATCTGCTGATGGTGCAGATCGGGCTGCGCAACACCCTCTGGGCCCTGATCTTGCCCCAGGCCGCCACCGCGTTCGGCATCTTCCTGCTGCGCCAGAGCTTCCTGGCGGTGCCGGTGGAGCTGGAGGAGGCGGCCCGCATCGACGGCTGTTCGCCGCTGGGGGAATGGTGGAACGTGATGCTGCCCGCGGCCCGGGCGGATCTGATCACCCTGGCGATGTTCGTGTTCATCGGCACCTGGAGTGATTTCCTCTGGCCGCTGATCATCCTCGACGACCCCGGCCTCTACACCCTGCCCCTGGGCCTGCAGCAGCTCGCCAGCAGCTTCTCGCTCGACTGGCGCCTGGTGGCGGCCGGTTCGGTGGTGTCGATCCTGCCGGTGCTGCTGCTGTTCGTGCTGCTGCAGCGCTTCATCCTGCCCAGCGCCAGCGGCGATGCCGTGAAGGGCTGAGGGCGGCGGCTCACCCCGCTCCGTCACCGGGGAACAGCTGGCGCAGCCAGGCGGCCATCGCCGTGTTCACCGCCAGCAGATCCGCCACCGGCTGGTCGGTGAACGGCAGGGTGGGCAGGTAGCCGTCGGGGCCGAATTCCGGCGTGAGGGTGAGGCGGGTTCGCCCGCGGCGGCGCTGGTCGGCGGCGAACAGCTCCCAGCAGGCCCGGTGGGCCGCCAGCGCCTGGGCGTGCTCCGGCGCTAAGGGATGGCTCACCTGGGGGCCCTGGGCATGGCCCACCCGGGCATGGATGTGATCCACGCGATCGGCGATCGCCGCGATCGGCGCCAGCTCCGGGGTCATCAGCCGCTCGCTGGCCACGCACCAGTGGCTGACGTCGGCCGTGAGCCGCAGGGAGGGAAACGCCTCCAGCCAGGTGCCGATGCGCCAGGGATCGCTGAGGCTGCGGGAGCGGTGCGTCTCGACGCTCACCGGCAGAGCGCTCGCCTCCACCAGCGCCAGGGCCCGGGCGAAGAACGCCTGCTGCTGCTCCCAGGGCCAGCTGTCGCTGCCGGTGATCAGCGTCACCTGCAGGGGGGCGAGCGCCGCGCACGCCTCCAGCTGCTCCGCAAGCTCCCGCAGGTGATCGTCCGGTCCTCGCGCCAGGTCCGGCACGTAGTCGCCGCCGCTCACCAGCTCCACCACCAGGGCCAGGCCCGCGTCATCGAGCCGGGCCGCGATCTCCTGCAGCGGCAGGACCGTCAGGGCCGGGTGGCGCAGGTTGGCCTCGAGCCCGTCGAACCCGTGGCGCCGGGCCCGCGCGATCGCCTCCTCCAGGCTGCCGGCGAAGCCCCAGAGGCTGTGCAGCAGAACCGTGTCCATGGCAGCAGACGGTGGCGCCGGCACCTTCGCCGCAGGGGGCCGGCGGTTCGGTAGCGGTCGGTACAGGGAGCTTGGCCCGGACCGCACAAGATCGGGGGGCGGAAGCAGTTCCTAGGGTTCCGATCCCGCTCCGGCCCTGCCGGCGGGGTGACTGGTCCGAGAGGAGCTCACCGGCGCCCGTGGGTGTCCGGTTGCACGGAGGGACAAAAGCCCGGGAGACCGCTCAGCCCCACCTCCTGCCCTTCCCCCCATGAGCGAAGCCTCCGGCCCCGCAGGCGCCTTCGATCGCCGCTTCTCCGGCGAGGGCGCCGCTGCCCTCGAGAAGGAGGCCCGGCTGCCCCTCACCGGCTGGCAGCAGGAGGTGGAGCTGGGCCAGCGCTACGGCCTCGAAGCGGCCGAGAGCATCGTCGACCGGCGCATCTCCACCTTCTCGCGCGGCGAGCTGCCCCACTTCGCGGGCATCAACACGTTCATGAAGGCGCCTTACATCGAGGACGTCAACCGCGTCGGCGAGTTCGACGTGGCGATCGTGGGCGTGCCCCACGACTCCGGCACCACCTACCGCCCCGGCACCCGTTTCGGCCCCCAGGGCATCCGCCGCATCTCCGCCCTCTACACCCCCTACAACTACGAGATGGGCGTCGATCTGCGCGAGCAGATCACCCTCTGCGACGTGGGCGACATCTTCACGATTCCCGCCAACAACGAGAAGAGCTTCGATCAGATCTCCAAGGGCGTGGCCCACGTCTTCGCCAGTGGCGCTTTCCCGATCATCCTCGGCGGCGACCACTCGATCGGCTTCCCCACCGTGCGCGGCGTCTGCCGCCACCTGGGCGACAAGAAGGTGGGCATCATCCACTTCGATCGTCATGTCGACACCCAGGAGATCGACCTCGACGAGCGCATGCACACCTGCCCCTGGTTCCATGCCACCAACATGGCCAACGCCCCGGCCGAGAACCTGGTGCAGCTGGGCATCGGCGGCTGGCAGGTGCCACGCGAGGGGGTGAAGGTGTGCCGGGAGCGGGGCACCAACGTGCTCACGGTGACGGACATCTGCGACATGGGGCTGGAGGCGGCGGCCCAGTACGCCATCGAGCGCGCCACCGACGGCACCGACTGCGTCTACATCTCCTTTGACATCGACTGCATCGACGCCGGCTTCGTGCCGGGCACCGGCTGGCCCGAGCCCGGCGGCCTGCTGCCCCGCGAGGCGCTCAAGCTGCTGGAGCTGATCGTGCGCAACGTGCCTGTCTGCGGCCTCGAGGTGGTGGAGGTGTCGCCTCCCTACGACATCAGCGACATGACCTCGCTGATGGCCACCCGGGTGATCTGCGATGTGATGGCCCACCTGGTGGTGAGCGGCCAGCTGCCGCGCAAGCAGAAGCCGGCCTGGCTGCACGAGGCCTGCAACATGAACGTCGACCGCAAGTGGAGGTGAGCCATGCATGAAGTCGACATGACCAAGTGCCTGCTGCTCTCCATGAACGACTGGAAGCGGCAGCATGCCCCCCGGCAGCCCCGGGTCAGCACCGTGCACCTGCAGGTGGGCGCCTTCACCTGCGTCGAACCCGATCAGCTGGTGTTCACCTGGGAGGCTGCCGTGCAGGGCAGCTGGCTCGCCGGCGCCCGGCTGGCGATCGAGCCGGTGCCCCTGGTGGGCCGCTGCGTGCTGTGCGCCTCCACCTACGCCCCCCTGCAGGAGCAGGCCTACCGCTCGCCCTGCTGCGATCACCCGATGGAGGAGATCGTCAGCGGCCGCGAGCTGCGGATTCGCTCGGTGGAGTACGCCCTCGACGATCCGCCCGCCATCGCCACTCCGTCTACCCCCGCCTGCGCGCCCTGCGCCTGAGACCGATGCACATGCCCCTGGAAGACACCCTCGGCCTCAACCTGCTGGCGGCCAACCAGCACCAGGCCGAGCACAACCGCGACCACTTCGACACCTGGAACCTGCTCTGCCTCAACGTGATGAGCAGCCCGGGCGCCGGCAAGACCTCCCTGCTGGAGCGCTCCCTGACGGCCCTTGCCGGTGAGTTCGCCATGGCGGTGCTGGAGGGCGACATGACCACCCAGCTCGATGCCCAGCGGCTGGAGGCGGTGGGCGTGCCGGTGGTGCCGATCACCACCGGCCGGGCCTGCCATCTCGATGCGGCGATGGTGAGCGGCGGCCTGCGGCTGCTGGCCGAACGGCTCGATCCCGCCAGCCTCGATCTGCTCTGGGTGGAGAACGTGGGCAATCTCGTGTGCCCGGCGGAGTTCGAGGTGGGCGAGCACCGCAAGGTGGCCCTGCTCAGCGTCACCGAGGGCGACGACAAGCCGCTCAAGTATCCGGTGATGTTCCGCGAGGCGGACTGCGTGCTGATCACCAAGGTGGATCTGCTGCCTCATCTGCCCGTGGAGGTGGAGCGCATCGAGGCCCACGTCCGCCAGGTGAATCCCCATTGCGCGGTGATCCGCGTCTCGGCCACCACCGGCGAGGGTCTGGCCGCCTGGCACGGCTGGCTGCGGGAGCAGCGCGCGGCCCTGGCCGCCCTGCCCTTGGCGGCGCCGCTGGTGGGGGTGGCATGAGCACGCCCTCAGCTCTTTCTCTCCAGCCGGGCATCGCGCCCGCGGAGGCGCGGGCCGAGCTCCAGGCCCGGGGCATCCGCTACGCCCTGGCCAGCTTCGTCGACCTGCACGGCGTCAACAAGGCGAAGGCGGTGCCGATCCACCACGTCGAGGCGATGCTGGCCGGATCGGAGCTGTTCACCGGCGCCGCCCTCGACGGTGTTCCGCAGGACGTGAGCGACGACGAGGTGGCGGCCGTCCCCGACCTGACCTCCGCCACCGTGCTGCCCTGGCGGCCTGACACCGTATGGCTGGCGAGCAATCTCCACCTGCACGGCAAGCCGTTCGAGGCCTGCAGCCGCAACATCCTCTGTCGGGTGCGCGACCAGGCGGCCCGGATGGGGCTGCGCTTCAACCTCGGCATCGAAACGGAGTTCTTCGTGCTGCGCCGCCTGGATGATGGCCGGCTGGTGCCCGCCAGTGCTCAGGACACGCTCGAGAAACCCTGCTACGACCTGCGCGGCCTGCTCGACAACCTCGACTGGCTCGACGAGCTGGTGGAGGCGATGAACGCCCTGGGCTGGGGGGTGTACTCGTTCGACCACGAGGACGCCAACGGCCAGTTCGAGACCGACTTCGGCTACGCCGACGGCCTCGTCACCGCCGACCGCGTCACCTTCTTCAAGCTGATGGCCAGGGAGATCGCCCGCCGCCATGGCCTGATCGCCAGCTTCATGCCCAAACCGTTCGCCGACCGCACCGGCAGCGGGGCGCACTTCAACATGTCGCTGGCCGATCTGGGCAGCGGCGTCAATCTGTTCGAGCCCGAAGACGGTTCCCCTGGCGGGGTGAGCGAACTTGCACGCCGGTTCATCGCCGGCGTGCTGCGCCATGCCCCCGCCATCTGCGCCGTGATCGCTCCCACGGTCAACAGCTACAAGCGGCTGGTGGTGCAGGGCAGCATGTCCGGCTTCACCTGGGCGCCGGTGTTCGTCTGCTACGGCAACAACAACCGCACCAACATGCTGCGCATCCCCGGTGCCGGCGGCCGGGTCGAATGCCGCGCCGCCGACAGTGCCTGCAACCCCTACCTGGCCGCGGCGATGCTGCTGGCGGCCGGCCTTGAGGGTATCCGCGAGGGCCTCGACCCCGGCGCCCCCAACCTCGTGAATGCCTATCGCCTCTCCGCCGAGGAGCGGCAGCAGCAGGGCCTCACCACCCTGCCCCGCACCCTCGGCGAGGCCATCGAGGCCTTCGCCGCCGACCCCCTCGGCCGCGAGGTGTTCGGTGAGGCCATGGCCGAGGCCTTCCTCTCCTTCAAGCGCCAGGAATGGGCCGACTACCACGGCACCATCTCGGCCTGGGAGCACGACCGCTACCTGGAGCTCTTCTGAGCCCTGGGTCGTTCCCGCAGGCTCTCCCGCCGCCGTCCGTTCCACCCCATCCCCCCATCCCGCCATGGCCCGTTCCACTCCCCTCCGTTCCCGCCGGCGTCTGCTGGGCCTGCTCCTGCTCGCCGCGATCGGTGGCGGTGGCCTCAGCAGCTGCGTCAAGCCGCCGTCCACCGAAGCGCCGGTGCGCATCGGCTACAGCGCCTGGCCGGGCTGGTTCCCCTGGAAGGTGAGCGAGGAGAAGGGACTGTTCGCCAAGGCCGGCGTGCCGGTGACGCTGCAGTGGTTCGACGGCTACCTCGACTCGATCAACGCCCTCAACGCCGGCCAGCTCGACTGCAACAGCCAGACGCTGGGGGACACCATCAGTTCGGTGGCCGGCGGTGCCGACCTGCAGGTGGTGCTCACCAACGACAACTCCACCGGCAACGACCAGATCATCGCCGCCGAGGGCATCCGCACCGTGGCCGACCTCAAGGGCAGGAAGGTGGCCGCCGAGGAGGGCACGGTCGACCACTACCTGCTGCTGCTGGGCCTGAAGAAGGCGGGGCTCTCCGCCAGCGACATCACCTTCGTGCCGCTGGAAACCGGGGCCGCGGCAGCGGCCTTCGTGGCCGGCAAGGTGGATGCCGTGGGGGTGTTTGCCCCCTTCACCACCCAGGCGCTCAAGCGTCCGGGCAGCACCACCCTGTTCTCCTCGCGCGATTTCCCCGGCGCCATCAGCGACCATCTGGTCTGCCGCCGCGATTTCGTGGCGAAGAACCCGGAGAAGATCCAGAAGATCGTCAACACCTGGTTCGCCACCCTCGATGCGATCCAGGCCGATCCCGAAGGCACCCTCAAGATCATGGCCGCCCGGGCCGGGGTGAGCGAGGCCGATTACAAGGCCTACGACGCCGGCACCCGCATCTTCACGCTCGAGGAGAACCGCAAGGCGTTCCAGCCCGGCAGCACGATGGCCTCGCTGCCCTACGCGGCTGAGCAGATCAGCGCCTTCCTGCAGGAGGTGGGGCTCGCCAAGACCCCGCCCAAGCTCGATGGCCTGCTCGAGCCGAAGTTCGTGAATGCGGTGCCGTGAGGGAGTCGACCTTCTGGCCGCGGCTGCTGGCCCATCCCTGGATCCTGGGGATCGCCGGCATCCTGATCGTGCTGCTGCTGTGGACGGGGGTGACCGCCACGGGCCTGGTGGATCGCCTGTTCCTGCCCAGCCCCGCCGCCGTGCTGGCGGCGGGCCAGGCCCAGGCCTCCGCCGGCATCCTCGGGCGCGATCTGGTGGCCAGCGTCACCCGTGTGTTCACCGGCTTTGCGCTCTCGGCGGCGGTGGCCCTGCCGCTGGGAATCGCGATGGGCACGAACCGGGCGATCTGTCAGCTGCTGGAGCCGCTGATGGGCCTGATCCGCTACATGCCGGCGCCGGCCTTCATCCCGCTGCTGATCATCTACTTCGGCCTGGAGGAGCTGCCGAAGGTGATGCTGATTTTCATCGGCACCGTGTTCTTCAACACCCTGATGATCATGGATGCGGTGAAGTTCGTGCCCCACGAACTGGTGGAAACCGCCCTCACGCTAGGCGGCAAGCGCGCCCAGTTGCTCACCCGCGTGATCACCCCCTGCATCGCTCCCCAGGTGCTCGACACCTACCGCATCAACATGGCCTCCGCCTGGAACCTGGTGATCGTGGCCGAGCTGGTGGCCGCCAACGAGGGGCTGGGCAAGCGCATCAGCCTGGCCCAGCGCTTTCTGCGCACCGATGAGATCTTCGTGGGGCTGATCGTGATCGGCGTGATCGGTCTGCTGATCGATCTGGGCTTCCGCCTGCTGATGCGGCGCGCCTGTTCCTGGGCCAACTGAGTCGACTCCCATGCATCTGTCCGTCGATTCGGTCTCCAAGAGCTTCGGCGAGGGCAAGGCCCGCAAGCTCGTGCTGGAGAACGTGAGCTTCACGATCAGCTCGGGTGAGTTCGTGGCCCTGGTGGGCAGCTCCGGCTCGGGCAAGTCCACGATGATGCGGCTGGTGGCCGGCCTCGATCGCCCCAGCGCCGGCACCATCACCGTGGATGGCGTGCCGGTGAAGGGGCCCGGCTCCGATCGGGGCATGGTGTTCCAGAAGTACAGCCTCTACCCCTGGCTCACGGCGGCCCAGAACGTGGCCTTCGGCATGAGCCTGCAGGGGCTGCCGCGGCGGGAGGTGCAGGAGCGCACCAGCTACTTCCTCGAGGTGGTGGGGCTCAGCGATGCGGCGCGGCGGCTGCCGCGGGAACTCTCGGGCGGGATGCAGCAGCGGGTGGCGATCGCCCGCGCCCTGGCCGCCGAGCCGAAGGTGCTGCTGCTCGATGAGCCGTTCGGCGCCCTCGATCTGCAGATCCGGGAATCGATGCAGGAGTTTCTGCACGGTCTCTGGCAGCGCACGGGCCTGACGGCCCTGCTGATCACCCACGACCTGGAGGAGGCCCTGCTGCTGGCCCAGCGGGTGCACATCCTGGCGCCGCGCCCTGGACGGATCGTGCGCTCGGTGGCCGCCGATCTCCCCCACGGCGAACTGGCCCACCTGCGCGTCACCCCGGAGTTTCTGGCCCTGCGGGAGGAGCTGGCGGCCTGCCTGCGGGGGCTCGACGGCGGCCTAGGGCTCTGAGATGGAGGCGCCGCGCTTCCTGCCGGCCGGGATCTACGGCTCCGCCGCGGTGGCGGAGGCGGAGCGGCGCCACTACGCGCCCCGGTTCTGGCACCCGCTGGTGCCGCTTGAGCAGGTGCCCGAGGGGCACGCCCTGGCCCTGGAGCTCCTCGGCCTGCCGCTGCTGCTCACCCATCCCCCGGGCGGCCCCCGCCTGTTCCTCAACCGCTGTCCCCATAGGGCGGTGGCCCTGCTGCCTCCCGGCGAGGAGGCCCGCCCCTGCCGCCGGCTGGTCTGTCCGTATCACGGCTGGACCTACGACCTGGACGGGCACCTCCAGGCGGCCGCCCGTGAGGCCGAGTTCCTCGAGCCCTTCCGCCGCGACGACTGGCCGCTGGAGAGCCTGCCGCTGCAGGTGCGCGCCGGGCTGATGTGGGGCGCGATCGGCCCCGATCCCCTGCCGCTGGAGCAGCAGCTCGATCTGGTGCTGGAGGTGGCGGGGGCGGATCTGGAGCGGCCGCGGCGCCTGCTGGGAACCCTGCGGCGCTCCCTCGCCTGCGACTGGAAGATCGCCCACGACAACACCCTCGACGATTACCACGTGGCGATCGCCCATCCCACCACCCTGCACCGCGAGCAGGGGCCGGTGCGCCACTACCGCCATCAGCTGGGCCAGTGGGCGAACCTGCTGGCCACGCCCTTGGCGGGGGGTGAGTTCCTCACCTTCGGTCTGCCGCCCTGGATCCACCTGCTGCTGTGGCCCGATGGCCGGCTGGCCCTGCTGCAGTTCCCGCCGGAGGGTGCGGGTCGCTGCCGGATGGACCTGTGGCTGCTGGGCGACGCCGCGCTGCTGCCACGCGCCGGCGAGCTTCTGGCGGAACTGGAGCGCTTCCTTGAGGAGGATCGGCGGCTGGTGGAGGCGGCCCAGGTGGGGTACGGGGCCCTGCCGCCTGAGTTCAGGCCCGGCCCTCCCCATCGCCTGGAGCAGCGGATCGTGCACCATCAGGAGCGCTACCGGCTCCTGATGGTGCACGCCTGAAACGGGTGACCCCTCAGTTGGCGCTGGGGTCCACCTGATAGTCGTGAGGCTGGATGCCCAGGTAGACGGCTTCCTTGAACAGGGCCTGCTTGGCCGCGACATCCCCCTTGCTCTGGGCGGCGGCCCAGCGGAGCCGCAGGGAGGAGAGCAGGGCCTGGCGGCGCGGCTCGGTGCCGGCGGGTGCTGCGGAACTGGCGGGGGTCATGGCCGCGGCCTGGGAAGGGTGTGCACTGATTTCATCGTATCGGTTGCTACCAGCCATCAGCGGGCGTCGGCCGGCGAGGGGCGCAGCACGCCACCGCCGACCCGCTGGGGCGGGAGGATCGGCCGGGCCTGGGGCAGCAGGGAGCTTGGCGTCGGGGGAATCGGCAGCGCCGGTGCCGGTGTCCCGGCGGCGGGGGCCTGGGCCGGGGGCGGGCTTGCCTGGCGCAGCTGCTGCAGCTCCGAGCGCATCTCGTCCCGTTCGCGCCGCGTGCTCTCCAGCTCCTCCCGCTGACCCTCGAGCCCCTGCATCCGCTCGGCCAGGGTGCGCAGCTGCTGCTCCAGGGCTGCCGTGCGATCGAGGGAACGGCTGTTCTCCATTCCCTGCAGGCGCATCTCGAGCTGCTGCAGTCGTTGGTTCTGATCGCGGCTCTTGATCAGCAGCACCACGAACAGCACCGCCAGCAGGCTGCTGACGCCGATCTGCAGCCAGGGCAGCCACTCGGGCCCCTCGGCATCGGAATCGAACCCGAAGGCCATCGCCCCTCGGCGGTCAGGGAATGGCCGGATTCTGACGGGCCTGGACGATCGGTGCTGTCCCCTGCCCCCGCCGCGCCGCGCCGCCGGCCAGGAGCCGCTGCTCGGTGGCCCGGTACACGGCCGCAGCCTGCTCGGCCGACCGCCCGATGCAGGTCATGCCCAGCTTTCCGTATTCCGAGAGGCAGCCCAGCAGATGGAAGACGCTCCCCTGCAGCCGGGCCGGGTCGTAGTGGAGGCCCGCCTCGGCCACGATGTCGATCAGGTCCACCGGCAGCAGACCCTGCAGCCGCGGATCGCAGAGGTTGTCGGTGGCCATGTAATGCAGCGGCTCGCCGGTGGGGGAGAGGAACAGGCCGCTGGCGGGATCGAGCCGGCCGGTGGTGATCGCCCGCAGCGCCATGAAGGGATGGGTGGTGCCTCCTTGGCGCAGATTCACCTCGATCGCCTGCAGATCCCACCGATCGCCGAAGCGGCGGGCGATGAAGTCCACCGCGTAGCGCTCCAGCGCCCCTTCGGCGGCCAGGGCCTCGCCCACCGCCTGCCCGTGGCGCATCAGTTCCATGCGGTAGTCGCTCTCCGCCGGGAACCGGCAGCCTAGGTAGGTCTGGCCACTGGGGCCGCCCAGGATCTGCTCGTGGGTGGAGAGCACCTCCACCTGAGCGCCCGGATGGATCGTCCCCTGCACGCTCGGGGAGCGAAGCTCCAGGCCGCCCTGCAGCCACGCCTCCACCAGCGCCCCCTGGCTGGCCAGCAGCTCGCGCCACCCCAGGGCCGGCATCGGCAGGGTCTCCAGCGCCTGGCGCAGGCGCCTTCGCCGTTCGCCACCGCTCGCTGACGACAGCTCCAGCGGCGCCAGGTCGAGGGGGGCGTTGCCTTCGCCGCTGAAACCCTCGTTCAGTTTCACCACCACCCGCTCCAGGGCGGGATCCTCCTCCCAGAGCTCCGCCGCCGCCTCGGCCAACCCGTCGAGATCGTGGGCCAGGGCGCTGCCGGGGGGATGGGGCACGCCGCAGCGGGCGAACAGGGTGCGGCTGCCGGCCTTGCTGCCCCACCAGCCCAGGGCCGGGTCCGTGCCCAGCAGCGGCACCTGCAGGCGTTCGGAGAGTTCCTTCTCCAGCTCCGTCACCACGAAGCAGGCGAGGTAGCTGCGGCCGGGGCGCAGCAGCTCGGCGATCCGGCCCAGCAGCGCCGGCCGCTCCAGCAGCTTGGCGGTGAGGGGCCGGTCGGAGGCGTCGTCGGCATCGAACAGGTGCAGGCGCCGGCGGGCATGGGAGGTGGGAACGCCCGGCAGCAGTTCCAGCACCGCATCCACCACCAGATCGGGCAGCAGCTTGCTGGTGACATAGATCATCCTCACCCCGGGATCCCGCAGCCGCACCAGCGAGAACAGCTGGCGCTCCTCGTAGTGGTGAGCGCCGGTCACCAGCTGCATCTGGGCCCGGTCCATCGTGAGCGAGGGCACCATCAGCAGATCCAGGTCCGGCCCCGCTCCCCCCTGGTCCTGGCCCCATTCCGGCCGCAGGGTCGCCTGGAGGTCGGCGAAGCTCAGTGCCATGGGAAGGGGAATGGCGGAGGGGAGGCCCGTGGTTGCCATTCTCTCCCTGGCCCGCCCCGGGTCTGCGGCCGTCAGGCCAGAGTGAGGCTTCCACGCGCGTGGTTCGTCGATGACCCGGCCCCTGCCGGTGATGCTGCTGGGCTACACCGCCGCCACGCTCACCACCCTGAGCTTCTTCCCCCAGGCCCTGCAGACGCTGCGCACGGGCAACACCAGCGGCATCTCGCTGCCGATGTACGTGCTGTTCACCATCGGCATCACGCTCTGGGGCGTCTACGGCCTGATCACCCGCGATGGTCCGCTGGTGGTGGCCAACGCCATCACCCTGCTGCCGGCGCTGGTGGTGCTGGAGCGCACCGTGCGCGCCCGCCGCGCCGGCGCGGGCCTCAGGCTCTGGCGCGGCTGGTGAGCGCCGCCGCCGCTCCGGCCGCCACCGACGCCCTGCTGGTGGCTCTGGGGGCGGTGCCGGGGGCGTGGCTGCGGTTCGCGATCGTCAACCACCTGGCTCCCCGCCTTCCCCGGCGACCCTGGGCCACCCTGGCGGTGAACGGGCTGGCCTGCCTGGCCCTGGGCGTCCTGGTGGCCCGGCTCGGGCCCGGCCCTGCGGATCGGTCGTGGATGCTGCTGCTGGCCACCGGCTTCCTCGGCAGCTTCAGCACCTTCTCCACCCTGATGGCCGAACTCCTCGACGACCTCCGCCACGGCCAGCCCGGCCAGGCGGCGGTGCTGCTGCTGCTGTCGCTGGCCGGCGGCTGGCTGGCGCTGCTCGCGGGCCTCAGCCTGGGGGCCTGAGCGATGGGGGCACCCCGGCCGCTGCAGCCCCCCCGGGGAACGAGGGCCCTGCTGCTGGTGGCCCTCGGCGCGGTGCCGGGGGCCCTGCTGCGCTGGCGGCTGGGCGATCTGCTGGCGGCCAACCTGCTGGGAAGCCTGCTGATCGGCATGCTCGTGGCCACGGGCAGCCGTTTCCCCCGGGTCGTTCTGCTCGGTGGTGTGGGCTTCTGCGGATCCCTCACCAGCTACAGCACCTGGATGCTCGATCTGGAGCGGGCCCTGCGCATCGGCGGCGGGCCGGCGGCGTGGGGCGTGCTGGCGGCCGTGCCGGCCGGCGTGGCGGCGGCAGCTGCGGGCCTGGCGATCGGCCGGCTGGCAGCAACCGTGCATCGCCGGGTTCTGGGGCTCCGCCTCAGGCGCTGAAGGCCTTCCCGGCGGGGATGGGATAGGGGATGCGCCGGTGGCGCATGCGCTTCCACACCCGCACGAAGGCCCGGATCACCAGTTCCAGCTCGGCCCGGCTGATGCCGCTGGCCGCGAGCTGGCCGTCGCGCATGCGGGCTTCGATGATCCGGCGCACCATCGAGCGGGCCTCCTCCTCCCGCGTGCCGGGGGGCAGGGAGCGAAGGGCGGCCTCGCAGCCGTCGGCCAGCATCAGGATCGCTGTCTCGCGGCTGCGGGGGATCGGACCCCGGTAACGGAAGCGTGCCTCGGGGACGGAGGGATCCTGGGCGCGGGCCTGATGCAGGAAGTACCCCATCTTCAGGGTGCCCTGGTGCTCGGGGATGAAATCGGCCAGGGGCCGCGGCAGCCGGTAGCGCCGGGCGAGCTTGAGGCCTTCGTCCACGTGGGCCTGGAGGATCGCGGCACTGGCGAAGGGATCGTCGAGGGCGTCGTGCGGATTCACTCCCTCCTCCTGGTTCTCGATGAACCAGTTCGGCGCGTGCAGCTTGCCCACATCGTGATAGAGGGCGCCGGTGCGGATCAGGTCGGTGTCGGCGTGGATCGCCCGCGCCCCCTCCTCCGCCAGCCCGCAGATCATCAGGGTGTGCTCGAAGGTCCCCGGGGCCTCGGTGGAGAGGCGGCGCAGCAGCGGGCGTTCCAGATCGGCCAGCTCCAGCAGCCGGGCCCGGGTCATCAGCCCGAAGAAGCTCTCCACCAGCGGCGCCAGCAGCAGCCCCCCCAGCAGCAGCCCGCCCACCAGCAGAGACTCGCTGAGCAGGTCGGCGGTGGTGGGCACCGGGGCATCCAGACCCTCCGTCACCACAGGAAGCTGAAGGACCAGGCCCTGCAGGAGCAGGGCTCCCACCGGCAGCAGCACCGCCAGCTGCAGCAGCTGGGCCCGGTTGCGCTGCCGCCCCGCCAGCACCGCCGCCAGGGTGCCCACCAGGGCGGCCACCACCAGCCTTGACTCCAGCACCCGGTCCAGCGGGAACGGCCACAGCAGACTGGCGATCGCCAGCCAGGCCAGGCCCGCCACCGTGCCCAGGCCCTGGGCCAGCAGCAGGGTGGCCGGCACCAGCAGCGCCAGGGGGTTGGCATGGCTGCCGAGCCAGAGCTTCAGGCCCTGCACCACCACCAGCATCCCGAGAGCGAGCACGGCCTGCCGGGGCTCCAGGCTGGCGCGCCAGCGGCGCATCACCAGCAGCATCACCGACACGGCCGCCAGGGCCTCGCCGAAGTGGCCCAGCCAGGCGACGGGCCGGGGCCGGCGGTTGATCAGGCCGAAGCTGTCCAGCACGTCGAACGACTGGGGGCTGATCGTCTCCCCCTGGCGCACCACCAGATCGCCCTTGTGCACCCGGATGGTGGGGATGCCCTGCAGGGTCACCAGCTGCTCGATGCGCCGCTGGCTGAGGAAGGCGTCGCCCCGCAGGTTGCTGCGCCCCTGGAGGGTGCCGGCCACCAGGCGGCTGCCGAGGCTCCGGCCCGGAGCCGGCTGGTCCTCCAGCTGGAGGCTGGCGGCCAGGAGCAGGGGCGCATCGGCCACGTTGGCCACGACCCCCTGGGTGAGCATGCGCAGCTGGGCCTGGCGCACCGCCCGCTGCCAGGCCACCAGTTGTTCCGGCGTCAGCGCCATCAGCCAGCGTCGCTCCTCCGGCGTGACGTTGAGAGGATCAACCCTCGGCTGGCCGCTGGCCAGCATCAGCTGCAGCTGCTCCAGCCGACGGTCGAGCTGGGCCTGGAGCTGGAGGCTGCGCCGCTCGTCCACCACCTGGATCTGGGCGCGGGGACCGGCCTGGTTGCGGCGCTGCTCCAGGGCGGCGCTGTTCACCACCGTGGCGTCGCGGGGTGCCCGCAGGGTGAAGGGGGCGGGAACGCCGGGCCGCAGGCTGGGTTCCACCAGCCAGGGCCAGCTGCTCAGCAGCGCCACCAGCAGGCAGGCCAGGGCGACGCCCGCCATGGCCCCGCCCCTCCAGGCCACCAGCGCCTGGCGTGGACGTTCCAGGCGCAACAGCCGGCGCCACAGCACCCTGATCCGGCGCCATCCGTTCCGCATGGGCAAACGCTAGCCGCGTCGCCGGTGGGCCCGTTTTGCGGCCCTGCGGGTTGCATGCTGGTTTGCGGATTTCCGTGCCCCCCCATGGCCACCCTCCTCGACGGTCGCCGGCTGGCCGCCACGATCGAGAAGCGTCTTCAGGCGGTGATCGCGGAGCATGGGGAGCTGGTGGGCCGACCGCCCGGGCTGGCGGTGCTGCGGGTGGGCGACGACCCCGCCAGTGGCGTGTACGTGGCCAACAAGGAGAAGGCCTGCACCAGGATCGGCGTCACCAACCTGGGCGCCCACCTGCCCGCCGGCACCCCGGCCTCGGAGGTGCTGGCCACGATCGAGCGTCTGAACGCCGATCCGGCCGTCGACGGCATCCTCCTCCAGCTGCCCCTTCCCGCCGGACTCGACGAGGGCCCGCTGCTGGCGGCGATCGATCCTGAGAAGGATGCCGATGGTCTCCACACCCTCAACCTGGGCCGACTGCTGAAGGGCGAACCCGGCCCCCGCAGCTGCACCCCGGCCGGCGTGATGGCGCTGCTGGCGGCGGCCGGGGTGCAGCTGGCCGGCCGGCGGGCCGTGGTGGTGGGCCGCAGCATCCTGGTGGGCCAGCCGATGGCTCTGATGCTGCAGGCCGCCAACGCCACCGTGAGCGTGGCCCACTCCCGCACAGTCGACCTGCCGGCCCTCACCCGGCAGGCGGAGGTGCTGGTGGTGGCCGCCGGCCGCCCGCACATGATCGGCGCCGAGCACGTGAGCCCGGGCGCGGTGGTGGTGGATGTGGGCATCCACCGGCGGCCGGAGGGTGGCCTCTGCGGCGACGTGCGCTTCGAGGAGGTGGAGCCGCTCGCCAGCGCGATCTCGCCGGTGCCCGGGGGCGTGGGCCCGATGACGGTGGCGATGCTGCTGGTGAACACGGTACGGGCCTGGTGCCGGCGCAGCGGCGTGGACCCTCAGAGTCTGGGTGGGCCCTTTCTGTTCTGACCGCTGGCTCGGTTCAAGAACTTCTCCACCTTCTCGATCAACGATCCTTCCTCTTTCCTCTGGGCCTCGCGGGCGAGGCGCTGGCTGTGCTTACTCAGGAGCTCCATGTTGGTGCGATGGCGCTTCATGGCCTGTTGCGCAAGGATCTTTTCCTGGTTCTCCCGCTGCTTCGCCTTGTACGCCTTCGGCATCCGGCGAATCCAGTGCACCAGCCGGATCACCGGTGTGGGGAAGGCCACATCGTGCTGGGCGAGCACCCCGAAACCCAGAGCGAGGGCGAGGGCGGAGATGCTGAGGCGCAGGGTCTGTTCCGCCAACGCCCAGGTTTCATCTCTTAAAGAGACGCTACTGATGTTCCCCTTGAGCCGGGTGGACTCAAGATCCACCAGCTTCAGGAGGCTTTGCTTGAGTTCGGGCAGGGGTCTGCGAAGGTCTTCGGGGCCGGGCACAGGCCCGCTGATCGCCACCATTCGGGCCTCGAGCTCGGGGGCGGTAGCAGCGTTGCTGATTTCCGTGCGAAAGCGATTGGCTTGCTGATCGATGGATTTCACCTGCTGCGCGAGGCTCACCCGCACGTTCAGCAGTCCTCTGGTGACGGCAGAGATCTGGAGCGGGATCAGCAGAAGGAAGCCGAGGGCCGCCATCGTGCTGAGGCCCGCGATGGTCTTTCGCAGGGCCAGGGCACTCCCGGTGTCCTGATCCACGTAATTTGCCAGGTGGAGCAGGATCACACCGGTGCCGGCGATGCCTGCATTGTTCACCAGGGAGTTGGCCACCCCGATCTGCCAGAGGGGGTTGAGGAGCTGGAGGGGCAGGATGTCGCTCAGGCAATTGGCACCGTAGAGCACCAGCAGGACAATGCCGAACACCCGCAGCTGTCGGGCCAGCAGGAGGGCGTGATCAAGGCGGAGGGGCGTTGGATTCTGGGAATCCATTCAATGTCACTTGATGTTGAAAGCTTAAACAGCCTAGAGGCAACAGCTTGACACTGCAAAAAAATTTTCGAAACGAACAGTAAGCAAAAAAAAGGGCTGCAGCGCAGCCCTTTCAGCCATGAACTGGGAATCAGGCGGTTGTGCGCGACATCAGAATGCGGCGCCGGATCCGACGACTGCAGACAAAAGCTGCACTAGCTCCCAAGATCGGGAGTGGGCCGGGTGTGTTGGGGCGATACTCATAAGTCAGAGTAATATCTTGGAAGAGTGCCGAAACTCGGGCAGCTGCAGGGTTGGTGGAAGTTCCCAGGAACCACGTAGTGCCATTAGTGGCACCATTAGTGATGTCGAGAGCAATGGTCCAGTTAAAGGTGGCACTGACATTTCCAGTGCCTGTAAAAGCAGCAAGAATAGCTGCATCATTAGTAAAGCTATTGACATTAAAGTTGTTAGTTATAGCGGTATTCAGTTGGCCAAAAGTGGCTGAAGGGGTGCCCGTGGGTAGATCCGAGGGATTTGCATTAAAAATTGTTTGATTAACTCCTGGGAGGATCCAAGTGCCAGAGCCGAAATTAGTTGTGAAGGTCCCTTCGCTGGCATCAAGTTTTGCTCGGGAGCCTACTGGTGCGCTCTGTCGGGTACCTCTCAAGGACCCAGAGACTTCGCCAGTACCCTCAAAGCGAATACCAGTGAGAGTTCCGAGATTTGGATCGAATTTTGAGAAACTATTGCTTTGAACAGCTGTAGGAACAAGAGGTCGAGAAGCTCCCGTGCCTGTTGCTAAGTTATTGAAGACGGTTGTGTTGTTGGTTCCATTTTGAGTTTGAATCGCGGTGATTGCTTCGGCTTTGCCGGCACAAAGAAGACTCAGAGGCAGGGCGGCGGCGATAGCGGCGCAGCGCAGAGTGAACCCGGGTTTGAATCCGAGGCGGCTGCTCTCGGTGGCTGCGAGGGGGGGATGCGACATCGTTCGAAAGATTTTCTCCAAGCTAGCAGGCCTTCCTGCCGTCGTCAACAGCCGGCACGCACGATCAGCGATTCCGGATCCGGCCCTGCCCTCCCCGGTGGGTTCCCGCGGATCACGACCTTCCCCGCCGGTCGCTCCGCCCCGGGCGTCCCCTGCAAGAATCCCGGCCATCGCGAGGATCCCCCATGACCGCGGTGGTGAGCACCGGCTTCGATTTCGCCGCGTACCTGGAGGCTTCCCGCCTGCGGGTGGAAGGGGCGCTCGAGGCCTCCCTCGGCCCGGAGCGGCCCGAATCCCTGCGGGAGGCGATGCGCTATTCGCTGCTGGCCGGTGGCAAGCGGCTGCGCCCCATCCTCTGTCTGGCCGCCTGCGAACTTGCGGGCGGTGACGCCGATCTGGCGATGCCCACCGCGGTGGCGCTGGAGATGATCCACACCATGTCGCTGATCCACGACGATCTGCCGGCGATGGACAACGACGATCTGCGCCGCGGCCGGCCCACCAATCACAAGGTGTACGGCGAAGCCAACGCGATCCTGGCCGGCGACGCCCTGCTCACCCGCGCCTTCGAGATGGTGGCGCTGCGCAGCCCCGGCGTTTGCGCCGAGCGGCTGCTGGCGGTGGTGGGCGAACTCTCCCTGGCTTCGGGCGCCCCGGGGCTGGTGGGCGGCCAGGTGGTGGATCTGGAATGCGAGGGCCGCCAGGTGGATCTCGATACGCTCGAGTACATCCACCTCCACAAGACCGGCGCCCTGCTGCGGGCCTGCGTGCTCAGCGGCGCCCTGATCGCGGGCGCCTCCGAGCCGTTGCTGGCGGCGCTCACCACGTACGCCCGCGGCATCGGCCTGGCCTTCCAGATCATCGACGACATCCTCGATGTGACCGCCAGCAGCGAGGTGCTCGGCAAGACCGCCGGCAAGGATCTCACCGCCGACAAGACCACCTATCCCAAGCTGCTGGGCCTGGAGGAGTCGCGCCGCCGTGCGGATGCCCTGGTGATCGAGGCCAAGGAGGCCCTGGCCCCCTGGAGCGCGGGCGCCGGGGCCGATCGCGCCGCCCCCCTGCTCGCTCTGGCCGACTACATCACCAGCCGCGATCGATGAGCAGCCCCGTTTCCGGCGACGCGGGCCACTGGCTGCTCATGGCCCGTGACTTCGCAGACAATGCCGTGCTCTGGTGGGGCCTCGCGGCCTGCGGGCTGGCCCAGCTCTCCAAGCTCGCGATCGAGCTCGTGGTGCATCGCCGCTGGCGGCCGGCCGTGCTGGTCGAGACCGGCGGTATGCCCTCCAGCCACTCGGCCCTGATGACCGGCACCGCCGCCGGCGTGGGCTGGTACGAGGGCTTCCAGAGTCCGCTGTTCGCCCTGGCGGCCGCCCTCAGCTTCGTGGTGCTCTACGACGCCTCCGGGGTGCGCCGGGCGGCGGGTCTCACCGCCGCCCGGGTCAACGGCCTGCCGGGTGGGCTGTGGCAGCCCGGCTCCGCTGAGGACACCGCCGCGGTGGAGGCGGGGCTGCGGCCCCTGAAGGAGAACCTGGGCCATACCAGGCTGGAGGTGTTGATCGGCAGCCTGATCGGACCGGCGGTGGCCCTGCCCGGCCTGGCCTTCGCCGGCTCACCCCTCCACCTGGCCCAGCTGCTTATCGGCCACCTGGGCTGAGGGTCAGCCATCCCCACGAACCCCCTCACCCCCGATCAGCAGGCGGCCGAAGCCGCCTTCGCCGCCTGGCTGGCGCAACCGGCCGACGGCACGCCGTTCGTGCTGAGCGGCTACGCCGGCACCGGCAAGACCTTCCTGTCGATGCGCTTCCTCGCCCTGGCGGAGGCCCGGAGCCTCTGCTGGACCGTGGCGGCCCCCACCCACAAGGCGGTGGGGGTGCTCAGGGGCTCTCTGGAGCGGGCCGGACTGCGTCCCACCTGGTATCCCTCCACGATCCACCGGTTGCTGCGGCTCAAGCTCCGCCGCGAGCGGGATCGGGAACAGTGCGAGGAGACGGCCCAGACCGCGGCCGCCCTCGAACATCTGGCCCTGGTGCTGATCGACGAGGCCTCGATGGTCGACAGCGCCCTGCTGGAGATCGCCCTGCGCTGCGCCCATCCCTTCCGCACCCGGCTGGTGTTCGTGGGGGATCCGGCCCAGCTTCCGCCGGTGGGGGAGCCCGAGAGTCCGGTGTTCGCCATGGGCCGGGCCCGGTCGGCCCAGCTCACCCGGGTGGTCCGCCATCAGGGGGCGGTGCTGCGCCTCGCCGCGGGCTTGCGGGAGGGGCAGCTGCCCTGCCGCCTGCCGCCGGTGCTGCCGCCGGTGGTCACCCCCCTGGGCCGGGTGGCCCTGCTGGAGCGGGGGGCCTGGCTGGTGGAGGCCCAGGCGGCCCTGCGGGAGGCTGCCGCCAGCGACGATCCCGACCGGGCCCGCATTCTCTGCTACACCAACCGCTCCCTCGAGCGGCTGGTGCCGATCGCCCGTCGTGCCCTGCACGGCGCCATGGCCGACCAGCTGCCGGTGCTCCCGGGTGAGGTGCTGATCACCCGGGCGGCGGTGATGGCGCCCGCCTGCCGCCGGGGGGAGGAGGAGGGGGAGGAGCCCGATCTGCTGCTGGGCTCCAACCGGGAGCTGGTGGTGCGGGATGTGACACCCGAGCGCTGTGATCTGGCCGACTTCGGCGTGGGCAGCGGCGATGGCCTCGCCGCGCCGGTGATCGAGACCCTCACGGCGGCGGTGGAGGCGGGCGAGGCCCGTTTCGAGCTGCGGCTGCTGCCGCCGATCGGCTCGCGGCCGCGGCAGGAGCTGGAGGGCGTGCTCCAGCGCCTGAGGGAGCAGGCAAGGGCGGCGGGGCGTCAGGAGGGGAAGAGTCTGTGGCGCCGCTTCTTCCTGGTGCGCGATGCCTTCGCCTCCCTGGGGCCCGCGGCCGTGCTCACGGTGCACCGCAGCCAGGGCAGCAGCTTCGGCGAGGTGTTCGTGGAGGCCGATGTGTTCCGCCCCCACGACGAGCGGCTCCGTCGCCAGCTGGTCTACGTGGCCGTGAGCCGGGCCCGCCGGGGAGTGGTGCTGGCGGCTGGCCCCGGAACCGCGCAGGAGCGGCGGCGGTGGGGAGAGTGGCTGGCCGGGGGTGACGGGGAGGCGGGCACCGACGCAAGGGAGGCCTTGAGGCTTTTCGACTCCGTGTCATGCGAGAGTGCCGAGCAAGAAGAAGCAGGCAATCGGTAAAAGTTTTTTTCTGGCTTCGCGGCTTTGCGTCCTTGATTTTGCCTGTATTCTTTACACCGAAAATTTCTGTGGTTGTGACAGTGCCTTCATTCCTTGGATCCAAGGGAACGTTCGCACCGCTGCCCGCTCAGATCGCTTCACCGGGCCATCCCTATCCCCCGAGTGCGCTGCGCCCGGTCCGGACGGAAGGAACCCTTCCCTTTCTGCTGGTGGTGGCGGGCATCGGCCTGGTGCTGGTGATGGGGAGGCTGATCCTTCGTCGCCGGGCCTCCTCCAAGCCTGGGCTGCCGGATGAGCCCCTGTTCCCCCCCGCCATGCCCCACCAGAAGATCCACGACCGCAAGTATCTGAGCCGCATTCTCAGCAGCGACGACCCCCCTCGGTCCTGATCGGCCTCAGGCGCCCAGGCCCTCGATGCCCTGCCAGCCGAGGTACACCGCCAGCGCCAGGCTCACCAGGCCCACCAGCAGTTCGCCGCGGGCCACCAGCCAGCTGCGGGCCCGCTGAAGCCAGGGCACCATCCGCTCGCTGCCGAGCAGCAGCAGGGCCAGCAGCGGCAGCAGCAGAAGGGTGGCGGTGCCGAGGCCGAACAGTCCCGCCACGAGCCATTCCTGCGCCCTGTCCAGGCCGGCCGCCAGCATCGACCCGGCGGCCTTGGCATACAGGAAAAGATCGTCGGGCGTGACCACCTGCAGCAGGATGCTCAGGCCGATCAGCGGCACCAGGCCCAGGGCGGAAAACCTGTCGAGGCGCTGCTCCCAGACTGGGCCCGCGTCGGCATCGCCGGCCAGCAGGGCGTTCAGCCCCAGCGCCAGCAGGCCGCCGGCCGCCAGCAGATCGAGGCCGGTGCGATGGCTGGCGCCCTTGCTCATGTCGAGCACCAGGCCATGGCCCACCCCCAGCAGCAGGGCCAGCTCCAGCCAGGCGGTCAGCAGCCAGGCCGCCACGAACCAGCCGCCGCGGCGCAGGGGCTTCGGCCCGAGCAGCAGCAGCAGCAGTAGCCCGATGTGAACGGGGCTGCAGGCGATGGCCAGGGCAAAGCCCACCATCTCCCCCCAGAAGCCTGCTCCAGCCATCGGCCCGTTCAGCGCCGCACCTCAAACCAGTCTTCGCCGGTGGGGGGGATCGTGGCACTGGCGACGCTGCGAACCTGCGCCGCTCCCGGGCCCTTCTCGCACCAGAGCTGCAGTTCGGTCAGCCGCTGGGGTTCGCCTTCCGCCTCCACCTCCACCGAGCCATCCGGCCGGTTGCGCACCCAGCCGCTCAGTCCCAGCTCGATCGCCTGGCGGCGGCAGCTGGCCCGGTAGCCCACGCCCTGCACCACCCCGTGCACGATCAGACGCCAGCGTTCGCGGTTCGGGGCGGAACGGGGCTCGGAGGGCTGGAGGAAGCGGCGCTCGTCGGCAGCGGCACGGCGCGCCCGGCTGACGCGGCCAGACGCCGCGGGATCGCCGAGCATCCAGCCCAGTGGAGATGAATCCAGCTGGCGTGCACGTTGCTGGCTGTCCATCCTTCGCTCCTCGAGGGGCATCCCCAGCCCTCAACCTGCCACAGCTCTTCCCGTTCGGCTACCAAAGGGCCGCCGTCGGCGGCCGTGTCCCCCGGCGCGATCTGCAGCTGCCAGCGGTGGAACTCATGGCCGCTGAGAAGCTCGCCGCGGCGTACCAGCAGGCCATCGGCGCCGGAGCGCATCTGGCGGTAGCCCAGGCTCAGGGATGCTCCCCGCCGGGCGGCGAAGGGCAGCAGGCCGGCCATGGCGTGGCTGTGGCCCGCCGCATCCTCCAGCCGGCGGCCGAGCAGCAGCAGCCCGCCGCACTCGGCCACCACCGGCAGCCCGCCCCTCACCGCGCCGCGCAGATCGGCGAGGCTGCGGCGTGCGGCGGCGAGGGTGCCCGCATGCAGTTCGGGGTAGCCCCCGGGCAGCAGCACCGCCCGGCTGCCGGCCGGCAGCGGTTCGTCGGCCAGGGGGCTCCAGGGCCGGGGCTCCAGCCCGCAGGCCCGCAGCAGTTCCTCCGCCTCGGGGTAGCGGAAGTGGAAGGCGGCATCGGCGGCCACGGCCACCGGGAGCGCCGGGGCCGGCGGCACGGGGTTCCCAGCGACCGCGCCGCTGCCGTTCGCTCCCAGAGCGGCCAGGATCGGATCCGGTTCGCCCGATCGGGCTTGCGGCGGCGCCAGCAGCGGCCTGAGGCGCTCCAGATCCAGGTGCTCCTCGGCCAGCGCGGCCCAGATCCGCTGGCGGCTCTCCAGATCCTCCACCTCCCGGGGGGGCAGCAGGCCGAGGTGGCGGGAGGGCAGATCCAGGGCCGGATGGCTGGGCAGCACGCCGAGCAGCGGCACCGCGATCGCCTCGAGGGCCTCCCGCAGCAGGGTGCGGTGGCGCTCGCTGCCCACCCGGTTGAGCACCACCCCCGCCAGGCGCACCGTCGGCGGACCATGGTCGCGGAAGCCTCGCACCAGGGCCGCGAGGGAGCCGGCCTGGCGGGAGGCCTCCACCACCAGCACCACGGGCAGATCCAGCAGGGCGGCCACGGCGGCGGAGCTGCCCTCGCTGCCGGAGCCGCGTCCGTCGAACAGGCCCATCACCCCTTCCACCACCACCCGGTCGGCGCGGCTGCCGTGCCAGCGGAAGCAGTTCCGCACCCACTCCTCGCCGCAGAGGAGTGGATCGAGGTTGCGGCAGGGGCGCCCCGCCACCGCGCTCAGCAGCTGGGGATCGAGGTAGTCCGGCCCCACCTTGAACGGCTGGACGCTGAGGCCCCGCCGGCGGGCCAGGGCCGTGAGCATCAGGGTGAGCAGGGTCTTGCCACTGCCGCTGCAGGGCGCCGCGATCAGGCAGCTCAAGGGGCGGCGCTGGGCAGCAGTTCGGCCGCCAGGGGGGCGGCGGCGGCCAGCAGCGGATTGGTGGTGTCGTGGCCGCCGCCGAGCAGCCGGGCCAGCTCGCGCTCCTCGCTCTCCTCCGGCAGGGGCACCACCTCCTCGGCCAGTTCCATCGAGGCCATGCCGCCCGATTCCAGCCGCATGCAGCCGCCGGATTCCGAGCAGAGGATCACGCACAGGGGCGGCCGGCCCGCGGGCTCGCAGATCAGGCGCAGGCCCACGATCGCCCCGGGGTGGGCCTTGGGCACCCCCACCGGCACGGGCATCAGCCGGAAGCGCACGGTTGCCCCATCGGTGCGCTGGAACTCGGCGGCGATGCCGTGGCCCACATCGGCCGCGACGCTCTCGCTGGCCACCAGGTGCCAGCCCAGCCGGTCGGCGATCCAGGCCGCCAGCAGCAGCCCCTTCACCGGGTGCTCCCCCTCCACGTCAATGTCGAGCTGCACCACCCGGCCCAGCGCGTCGCGGCGGGAGGGGGGATCGAAGACCATCGCCAGCGATTCGCGCCAGCTGCGCAACCGCAGCCAGTTGAGGTCGTTGAGGGCCTGGCCGCGGTCGATGCGATCCACCAGCACCTCCAGGCAGCGGCGCGGATCGCCGAGGGAGGTGTCGATCACCAGCCGGCGGGGCGGTGGGGCCAGGGCCTCCAGCATCTCCGGCGGCTCGTCGAGGCTGCTGTTCCACCACACCCAGCAGGGGAGATCGTTGCCGACGAGGCTCTGCAGGAGCCCCAGGCCCTGCTTCATCGCCCCCATGCCGCCCCGCAGCACCACCACGTCACCGCAGGCGGCGCCGCCGGTGCCGCCGTCTTCCGGCAGCGGGCAGTAGGCCGCCACCAGGGTTTCGAGGGGATGGCCGTCGTCGAGGGTGGGCGCCAGGGTGATCAGCCGGCGCGGGGTGAGGCTGCTGATGGCGCTCTCCACCGTGCGGCCGCGCAGATCGGTGGCCGCATGGCTGCCGGGCTGCTGACCCACGGCCCAGGCCAGCCGCGGATCCATCGGCGCGGTGCTGGGGGGAAGACCCACGAGCGTCACGATCTCGCGCGCGGCGTCGAGCACGTCCGCGCGGTCGAGCCCGGTGATCGGTCCGTCGACCCGGCCGATGCGCACCAGCTGCTGCTCCAGCCAGGCCGGGTCCCACACCAGCAGGGTGAAAGTGGCGGCGCCGGTGGAGCCTTCCAGGCCGTCGTGCCAGAGGCGCTCTAAGTAAGGGGTGACCTCCGCGGGCGGCACCTCGAGCGGCGCCTGGAGGGTGAGCTGGGTGGACATGGCGCGCGGGGGGTGGGGAGCGGGAGGGGCGGAACGGGTGAGGCGCAGGGCTTGGGGCCGCATGGGAGAACGGGGCTCAGGGGCGGCGCCAGATCAGGCCGTCTTCGGCCAGCAGGTTGTCGGAGGCGGCCGGGCCCCAGGTGCGGGCCTCGTAGGGATGGACCGGCAGCTGCCAGG
Source organism: Cyanobium sp. FGCU52 (assembly GCA_024958715.1). Classification (GTDB taxonomy): domain Bacteria; phylum Cyanobacteriota; class Cyanobacteriia; order PCC-6307; family Cyanobiaceae; genus Cyanobium. The sequence continues at coordinate 43,356 of JANWUS010000055.1, forward strand.
GGGCCTCCTCGATCAGTTCCAGCAGCGGGGTGTAGAGCCGCCAGGCCGCCTCCACCTCGTCGCTGCGGGTGAACAGGGTGGGATCCCCCAGCATGGCGTCGGCCAGCAGGCGCACGTAGCCCTCGTCGGAGGGTTCCCCGAACGATTCGTCGTAGGAGAAGGCCATGTCCACCGGGCGGCTGCGCATGCCCGAACCGGGGGCCTTCACCTCGAACTTGATGTCCGCGCCCTCGTCGGGCTGGATGCGCAGGATCAGCTGGTTGGGGGTGGGGGCGCCGCCCGCGGCGTCGAACAGGTGCACCGGCGCCTCCCGGAAGGTGAGCACCACCTCGCTGAGGCGCTTGGGCAGGCGCTTGCCGGTGCGCAGGTAGAAGGGCACCCCCTGCCAGCGCCAGTTGTCGATGAACACCTTCATGGCCACATAGGTTTCGGTGGTGCTGTTGGGGTTCACCCCCGGCTCCTGCCGGTAGCCGCTCAGGGGCTGGGCGCGGCTGCCGCCTGCGGCGTACTGGCCGCGCACGCAGCACTTCCAGGGTTCGTCCTCCCGGGCCAGGTGGGCCGACTGCAGCACCTTGGCCTTCTCGTTGCGGATCGCCTCCGGATCGAAGCGGCCCGGCGGTTCCATCGCCGTGAGGGCCAGGATCTGGGTGAGGTGGTTCTGCACCATGTCGCGCAGGGCCCCGGAGCTCTCGTAGTAGCCCGCCCGCTCCTCCACCCCCACCGTTTCGGCGGCGGTGATCTGCACGTTGGCGATGTAGTTCCGGTTCCAGATCGGCTCGAAGATGGTGTTGGCGAAGCGCAGCACCAGGATGTTCTGGACCGTTTCCTTGCCCAGGTAGTGGTCGATGCGGAAGACCTGGCTCTCCTTGGCGCAGGCCTGCACCACCTTGTTGAGGGCCTGGGCGCTGGCGTAGTCGCGGCCGAAGGGTTTCTCGATCACCACGCGGCTGCGTTCGGGATCCGCCAGCAGGCCGGCACCGGCCAGGGCGCGGCAGCCGCTGCCGTAGAACTCCGGCGACACCGACAGGTAGAAGGTGCGGTTGCCGCGGGTGGCGCGCAGCCGGTCCACCGCCTCCAGCCGGGTGCCCAGCCGCACCAGGTGTTCCGGCTGCTGCAGATCCACTGGCTCGTAGAACAGGCCCTGGGCGAAGGCGTCCCAGGCTCTGGGGTGCTCGGCCACCTGCTCGGCCAGGGAATCGCCCATTTTCTGGCGGAACTCCTCATCGCTCCAGGGCCGGCGGGCACAGCCCAGCACGGCGAATTCACTGGGCAGCCGCCGCTGGCGGAACAGCTCGAACAGGGCGGGGATCAGCTTGCGGTGGGTGAGGTCTCCGCTGGCCCCGAAGATCACGATGCACTGGGGTGAGATCACCCGCTCCTGACGCAGACCCACCCGCAGCGGGTTGGTGAGGATCGTGGTCATGACGCGAGACAGGCCATTGCACCCTGGTTTAACGGGAAAGACCCCCCGGCGCCGCTGGGGCGGCCGGAGGGCCCTGATCCTGTGAGGGTTTGCCGATGGCGGATCCGCTCAATAGGTTTCCACGTGCCAGCGCTCGGCCTTCTTGAGCTGGGGCCGGAGCTCGGCCCAGTCGAGCCCCTTGGCGGCGGCGGCGGCGGTCATCGCCTCGTCGATGCCGGGCTCCATGCCGCGCAGACCGCACATGTAGACGTGGGTCTTGGGGTTCTCGATCAGCGAGAAGATCTCGTCGGCGTGCTCGAGCACCCGGTCCTGGATGTACATGCGGCCGCCCTTGGCGTTCTGCTGCTCGCGGCTGATGGCCGTGGTGTAGCGGAAGTTGTCGGGGAACTCGGCCTGGTAGCGCTTGAAGTCCTCGTCGTAGAGGAGGTTGGGGGTCTTGGGGGCGCCCATGAACAGCCAGGCCAGACCGCGGAACTGGTAGTCGGGGTTCTTGGCCCGCTCGGCGGGTTCGAACATGCGGCGCAGGTAGGTGCGCATCGGCGCGATGCCGGTGCCGGTGGCCAGCATGATGACCGTGGCGTCCTCATCGGGGGGCAGGAGCATCTCCTTGCCCACCGGCCCGGTGATCTTCACCTTGGCGCCCGGTTCAATGTCGCAGAGGAAGGTGGAGCAGACGCCGTTGATCGTCTCGCCGTCCTTCTCGTACTGAAGCTGGCGCACGCAGAGGGAGACGGTGTTGCCCTCGAGGTTGTCGCCGTGGCGGGTGCTGGCGATCGAGTAGAGGCGCAGCTTGTGGGGCTTGCCGTTGGCATCGGTGCCGTCGGGGATGATGCCGATCGACTGACCCTCCACGTAATGGAGCTGGGGGGTGCCGCCGGAGAGGTCGAAGGTGATGTGGTTGACCCGGCCGATGGCGCCTTCGCCCACCAGGCTGTAGTTCCCGGTGACGGTGCCGATGAAGGGATCCTTCGGCTTGTACAGGTTCACCGGGACGTCGGCGTGGCTCACGGCAGCTCGAGGGGCGGGGGCGGATGGGGCGGCCACGGGGGCCGGGACGGCGGAGGGAGCAGGGGCAGAGGGCGCTATGTCGCCAGTGGCGGGTTCGCTGCTCACCACCCTGATGCGACCACCGTTGGCGGCGATCGTCTGCATCAACGACTGCAACTGGGCGAAGGGAACGGTGAGGCGGCGCTCCGCCCGGCGCTGCCGACCGATGCCGAAACTCTCCACCACCACGGTGAACATCCGACTGTCGGACTGGCTGGCACGGCCGGTGGATACGCGCATCTGGAGGGGTCGCCTTAAAGCGGGCTGATCATAGAGACCCCTGTTCCGTGAGCCGTTGCCGGCTTTTGCGTCGGATTCCGGCGAGGGCGGTTAGCTTGGCTCGAGTGGTGCCTGACACCACCTCGCCCGTGTCGCCCGCGGCACGTGCCCTCCCCCACCACCGGCCCGTCCGAGCCCCGAAACGCCTTGGCGCAGCTCCTGGTTCCGTCCGCCGAACTTCTTTTCGACACCGCCCCTGACGGGCTCTCCGCCGAGGTCATGCCCCTGGTCTTCCCGTCCGCGCCTCCCGAGGTGGCGGCTAGCTGCTCCCTCGACACGATCCAGCAGGAGATGGAACGGCTGCCCCACGGGACGCGCCGGCTGGCGGTGCAGCTCCGCCTGCCCGTCGATCCCCAGTGGCTGTGGGCGGTGCTCACCGATTACGAGAATCTGGATCGCTTCATTCCCAACCTCGCCAGTTCCCGTCAGCTCTGGCGGCGGGGAGCCCAGGTGGCGGTGGAGCAGGTGGGCGTGCAGACCTTCTGCGGCATGCGCTTCTCGGCCCGGGTGCAGCTGGTGCTGACCGAGGAGCGCCAGCAGGGGCGGTTGGCCTTCGAGATGCTCGAGGGTGATTTCCGCTGCTTCAATGGGGCCTGGCAGGTGGGCAGCGATGCGGCCGGCAGCTGGCTGCTCTACGAACTCACCGTGCAGGGCAAACCGGGGATGCCGATTGGCCTGATCGAGCAGCGCTTGCAGCACGACCTGGCCTGCAACGTCCGCGGCGTGCAGCAGGAGGCCCAGCGGCGGGCGTCGCTGATGGCCTGACTCGAAACAGTTTCTGAATCCTGATTTTCTTTCCTCCGAGAAGAGGATTTTGATTGAACGTTATGAAGATAAGGTCCAGATTATGGACCCTTGTCATACCCCCAAGGGGATTCGAACCCCTGTCGCCTCCGTGAAAGGGAGGTGTCCTAGGCCTCTAGACGATGGGGGCGAGGCCGCAGCTGGCAGATGAGAGCCGTGGTGGCGATGTGCCGCCGCTGCTCAAAGGAAATTACGGGTCGGAGGGACCCTTCGTCAAGGCAGCTGGGGCGGCTCCCTTCCAGTGGCGGATCCGGCATCGGAGGGGATCTGGCCCGTCCATACCGGCACGGTGAAGTGGAAGCAGGCTCCCTCGCCCGGCTCCGACACCACCCAGATGCGCCCGCCGTGCACCTCGGCGATGCGGCGGCACACCGACAGGCCCACGCCGAAGCCGGAGGTGGTGCCGGAGGTCTGGGGCAGCCGCACCCGGTCCTGGAAGATGCGCTGCTGCTCCTCGCGGGGGATGCCGGGCCCGCTGTCGCAGACGCTCACCTGCAGCCACTGGCTGGTGCGGTGCAGCAGGGTGAGGGTCACCCGGCCGCCCTCGGGGGTGAACTTGAGGGCGTTCTCCAGCAGGTTGAGCAGCACCTGGCGCATGCGCCGCTGATCGGCGTACACATCCGGCAGGTCGGCGGGGATGTCGGTGACCAGTTCGAGGTCGCGCCCGATCCAGAGCTTCTCCAGCTCCAGGATCGCTTCGGCCGCCACCTGGCCCAGGGCCAGGCGCTGGGGGTTGAACAGGGCCTCCCAGCGGGTGGTGCCCACCTCCAGCAGATCGCGGGAGAGCTCCTCGATGTCGTCGAGGCGGCGGCCGAGAACGTCACGGAAGCGTGACTCGTCGATCTGGCCGAGGTTGTGGCTCTGCAGGGCGAGCTTGGCGGCGGTGAGGGGGGTGCGCAGCTCGTGGGCCACCATCCGCAGCAGCCGTTCCTGGACCCCCAGCCGCTCGATCAGCGTTTCGTTCTCCTGACGCAGCACCAGCAGCTGGTCTTCGAGCTGCACCTCCCGGCGCGTGCGGCTGCCATCGATCTCGGCGGGCCGCAGGCTCATGCCGAGGCTCGTGACCACCTCCATCTGCTGCCAGCGGGGCAGCCAGCTGCGCAGCTGCAGGGAGAGGGTGTTGCCGGCGAACACCTGCTTGGGCAGCGGGTCGAGCTTCACCAGGGCCGGGGTGGCCACCAGCCGGTGCAGCTCCAGCAGCTCGGGCTGTTCGGCCGGATCGGCCACCTCCAGGCTCACGTCGAAGCCGCAGTCCTCGCTGCGCAGGAAGGCCAGCAGGCTGCGCAGATCGGGGGTGGCCATGTGCTGGCGGGAGGCCACCAGCAGCAGGCGCAACGACTGGCGGGCCAGACCCTCGTTGACCGGCCCGTTTCCCACGGCAGCCGGCGAAGGGCCGATGGGTTGGGCATCTCCCGCGGTGGGCAACGGGCGGCGAGCGTCGGCGTTTCTCACCCTATGGCGGCACTGGGCGAAGCGCAGCCCCGTGGCTAGGACGGAGGGCAGCCGTGCCCAGCGGTGCCCTCCGTTCCGTCCTGTGCCCCATGACCCTGCCGACAGGATCCGGCGCCACACCTCCCTACGGCCCCTCCCTGGAGCACGGCCTGCATCGGGTGCCGGTGTTCGTGCCCCATCCGGCGATGGTCCATGGGGCGTCCCACAGCCGCGTCCAGCTCGACAGCAACCTGCGGCGCTGGTTCTCTCGCAACCTGGGGCTGTGGCGCTCGCGCCGCCTCTATTTCTTCAGCGACGACGAGGCGCTGCGGGTGGACATGCTGCTGCGGGTGGAGAGCTTCAGCGAGCCGATCGAGGGGGATGCGGCCTACCGCTTCACCTGGTGGCCGGAGAAGGAGTACGGCTTCTTCGACAAGAAACCCCGATATGTGCGCGAAGGCACCATGGAGGCCTACCTCTGTGGCCACCAGCTGCGGCGCAGCCGCGGCTACCTGTGCGGGTCGCCCACCAAGAGCCAGATCCGCCAGGTGGATGAGCACGAACTGATCTTCGAGTCCCACTACCAGGAGTGGGACATCCTCGAGCACATCCGGCTGGTGGATCAGGACCGCTATCGGGCACGCTCCATCTATTCCTGGCGCGACGGCGTGCTGGAACTGGTGGAGATCCATCACGAGTCGCGGCTGGAGAGCCCCGGCGAGCCGCTCAGCGAACCGGTCTGAGCCCCGCGCACCCTCCGGGCCTTCGGGGCTCCGATGCAGCAGCATGGGAAGGTCCGGCCTTCCTGCTCTTGTCCTCTCCGACCCGTTTCGCCCGGCACCGCCGCACACGGCAGCTGCTGCTCGCCCCGCTTGCCCTGGCCCCGCTGCTGCTGGGTCCCGCTGCGGCCCTGGCTGCCCCGGCCACGCCGGCGGAGATGAGCCTCTACACCCGGATCGCCGCCGTGAACGTGTGCATCGCCCGTTCGGCCGGCATCGAGTTCGACAAGGCCGTGGGGGTGGCGGGTGAGACGATCGCCCAGCTGATCCAGGGGCAGCACCAGAGCCAGATCCAGCAGGTGGGGGCCAAGGCCCTCACGATCGAGGAACTGCGCCGGGGTTCGATCAACTCTGCCGTGATCGGTGCGGTGGAGATCTGCCCGAAGCAGGTGCCGGCCGATGTGAAGGCCAAGGTGGACGCGGCCCTCAAGCAGGCCGGCGGCGCTGCCAAGCCCAAGGCCAAGTAAAACCACCATGGCCAGCGTGCGGCTCGCCGATTACCGGCCGGCTCCCTTCCGCCTCGAGCGCACCGACCTGACGGTGCAGCTGTTCGACGATCACGCCCTGGTGATCGCCGAGCTGGCCTTCCACCCCGATCCGGCGGTGGGCGCCGGGCCCCTGGCCCCGGAGCCGCTGGAGCTCAAGGGGGTGGAGCTCGAACCGTTGGAGCTCACCCTCGACGGCGTGCCACTGGCGGCGGACGCCTACAGCCTGGAGGCGGATCGGCTGGTGCTGCACCGGCCGCCGGCCGTTCCCTTCCGCTTCGGCAGCCGGGTGCGGATCGTGCCCCAGAGCAACACCACTCTGGAGGGGCTCTATGTGAGCGGTGGGATGTTCACCACCCAGTGCGAGGCCGAGGGATTCCGCCGCATCACCTTCCATCCCGACCGGCCCGACCTGCTCAGCCGCTTCCGGGTGCGCATCGAGGCCGACCGCGAGAGCTGCCCGGTGCTGCTCTCCAACGGCAACGGCATCGACGCCGGAGCTCTGCCGCCCGGACCGGACGGGCGGGAGCGCCACTACGCCGTGTGGGACGACCCGTTCCCGAAGCCGTCGTACCTGTTCGCCCTGGTGGCAGGCCGGCTGGAGGAGGTGACAGACAGCTTCACCACCGCCGATGGCCGCACCGTGCAGCTGCGCCTGCACGTGGAGCCCGGCGATGCGCCGTACACGGCCCATGCGATGGCGTCGCTGAAGCGCTCGATGGTGTGGGATGAGCAGGTGTACGGGCTCAGCTACGACCTCGACGAGTTCAACATCGTTGCCGTTCGCCACTTCAACATGGGCGCGATGGAGAACAAGAGCCTCAACATCTTCAACTCCAAGCTGGTGCTCGCCGATGCGGCCACCGCCACCGACGGTGAGCTGGAGCGGATCGAGAGCGTGATCGCCCACGAGTATTTCCACAACTGGACGGGCAACCGCATCACCTGCCGCGACTGGTTCCAGCTGTCGCTCAAGGAAGGGCTCACCGTGTTCCGCGACCAGTGCTTCAGCGCCGACCAGCACGGCCAGGCCCTGAACCGGATCGAGAACGTGGCGCTGCTGCGCAACACCCAGTTCCGCGAGGATGCCGGGCCCACGGCCCATCCGGTGCAGCCGGACGCCTACCAGGCCATCGACAACTTCTACACCACCACCATCTACGAGAAGGGGGCGGAGGTGATCCGCTGCCTGCACACCCTGCTGGGCGAGGAGACGTTCCAGCGCGGCATGGCGCTCTACGTGCAGCGCCACGACGGCACCGCCGCCACCTGCGAGGACTTCGTGCGGGCGATGCAGGATGCCGCCGAGCGGCAGTGGCGCTCCGACGGGGTGCCGGAGCGGCCGCCGTTCGATTTCGATCGCTTCCGGCGCTGGTATCGCCAGGCGGGCACGCCGGTGCTGGAGATCCGCCGTCACTGGGACGGGGAGCGGGGCGAACTGGAGCTCACGGTGCGCCAGTCCACGCCGCCAACGCCGGGCCAGAGCGAGAAGCAGCCGCTGGTGGTGCCGCTGGTGCTGGGGCTGGTGGGCCAGGCCGGCCAGCCCCTCGCTCCGCGGCTGGCGGGCGAATCACCCGTGCAGGTGGCGGAGGCGCTGCTGCCGCGCCGCTGGGGCGAGGCCAGCCGGCTGCTGGTGCTGGAGCAGGAGGAGCAGACCTTCCGCTTCGAGGGACTGCCGCATCAGGCCACGCCGCCAGCTCTCTCGCTGCTGCGGGGCTTCTCCGCCCCGGTGCGGCTGGAGATGGGCCGGCCCACGGCCGAGCTGGTACACCTGCTCGCCTGCGACAGCGATGCCTTCGCCCGCTGGGATGCGGGTCAGGTGCTGCTGCGCCAGGCGGTGCTGGCCCGCGCGGCCGGTGCGGCGGACGCAGCCCTGGAGGAGGAACTGGTGGATGCCTTCGGCCGGATCCTGGCCGATCCCTCGCTCTCGGAGGCGAGCCGCAGCGTGCTGCTGGACCTGCCGGGCATGGCTGAACTCGAGGACGCGGCCGCCGAGCCGGATCCCCCGGCCCTGTTCGCCGCCCTGCTGGCCCTGAAGGCCCGTTTCGGCGAGGCCCTGGCGACCCCGTTGGCGGAGGCCCTGGAGCGCTGCCGCTCCCAATGGGGGGAAGTGTGGCCCCGGGGCAGCGGCGCCCGCCGGCTCACCGCCACCATCTGGCGCTGGCGGGCCGCCGCCGGCGATGCGGTCGTGCGCGCAGAAGCCAGCGCGGCGGTGAGCGGCCCCTCGATGACCCTGGCCCGCGCCGGCCTGTGGGCGCTGCAGCCCATCGACTGTCCTGAGCGGAGCGCGGCGCTGGCGGCCTTCCACGACCGCTGGCTGGAGAAGCCGGTGATCTTCGATGCCTGGTTCGCTCTGGAGGCGGGCACGCCCTTCGGCGACGGCCTGGCGCGGGTGGAGGGGCTGCTGGCCCATCCCCGCTACGACCCCGCCGCCCCCAACTCCGTGCGGGCGGTGTTGGGCGGCCTGGCGGGCAACGCGCCGGTGTTCCACGCCACAGGTGGAGCGGGCTACCGCTTCCTGGCGGCCCGCATCGCCGAACTCGATCGCCGCAATCCGATCACCGCCTCGCGTCTGGCCAAGGTATTCAGCCGCTGGCGCAGCTACGCCCCCGCCCGTGCCTCCCAGATGGAGCAGGCTCTGCGGGAGCTGGCCGCCGGGACGCTGTCCACGAACACCCGTGAGGTGGTGGAGCAGTGTTTGGGGTGAGCTTCTGCTGAGGATGGAGCCTTGGCTTAAATCCAATGGACTCGGTGGGATTGGGAGGAAGGTTTTGTGTGGATCGCATGGCCTGATTGAGGCAGATTGAAGCGCTCTGATGCATCGCATTCCGTAGATCGCTGCACTCCTACGGTACTTTTTCGCAGATGCGCTGCATATAAAGTGCTGTGCACTCTGCGTATTGTTTCCTGCATAGAGTTCATGCGAACAATATATTTTCAGTGCGCTCATGGTTTCCTCTGCCAGTGCCACATCTGCATTGCGCGCTGCATTCTTTTCCACGGCTTGCGGTGTTCTCGTCGCCACGGCGGCTCCTGCTTCGGCTTTCACTCCCGACTTCATCGTTCCATTGAACGGGTACAGCACCAACACTGATCCGACGTTTCAGCATCCGATTGGTGAGCTGGGGTTTTTGTTCTTCGAAGGCGGCGAGTGTACGATGGGGATGATCTGCCTTGATCTTTCGATCAAGAACGCTACAGCTACGGCCCCACCCAATACCACAGGTGTGCAGAGCTCAAGGATGGTATCTGCGGGATTTGATCTGCCAGGAGTGTGGGATGGAACACAGTTTCAACCTTATCCTCCAGGCTTCGGGGGGTTAACATTTACGAATCCTGCCACTAACTTCATCTCCGATCCTGCGGCCTAAGCCTCCGATCCCTTGAATACCAGGCCAGGTGCCTTCGATCAGCTTTCCATTAATGGGGATATCCCCGGTCTGGCGACATTCGACCTTTGCCCCGGCATCTCTGATTGTCTGTCAGACGGGAGCCCGAATGCGGGGCTTGCCAATGGAGAGGCAACGATCGTCCGCTTCCTGTTTGGCGCCGATGGAAGTGCGACAGCGGCTGATGTCTCGCAGGCATTCCTTGCTTACTACGCGGATCTTGATGCCCGCCATACGGGCGGGCGGTGGAAGGCCCTCAATTACACCTACTGCCCTGAGGATGGATCGGAGTGCCTCGTCGTCGAGGGTGCAAGCGACAAGATTGCTGGCGGTCCGCCGGAGACACCTGGTCCCACCGAGGATCAGGTTCCTGGGCCACTCCCCCTGCTTGGAGCGGCCACGGCCTTCGGTTTCAGTCGAAAGCTGCGTCAGCGAATCGCTGCGGACCGAATGCCCGCTTCGTACACGCTCTGAGCCGTCTCACCGTCCGTTCAGGAGGGGGCATTCATCTTCTTCAGGAGCCCAACCGCCCTGCCCGTTGCGGTGGGGCTTTTTCCTTTTCCCGCTTCCAGGCTCACCAGCGGGGGAGAACGCGGCCCCCTTCCTCAGCAACTCCGAGGGCTTGCAGTGGAACCGGCGCTGGAAGTCGGCGCTGAAATGCGACGGCGAGCGGTAGCCGCAGCGCAGGGCGATGCTCCACACGCTGTCGTCGGGTCCGGCCTGTTCGAGCTGATATCGCGCCAGCTCCAGCCGTTCGCGCCTCAGCCACTGCATGGGTGTGCAGCCGAAGCGGTGCTGGAACAGGTACTGCAGAGCGCGCCGGGACAGGCCGCTCTGGCGTTCCATTTCGCACAGGCTCAACGAGTTTGCGAGGTGGGTGCGCAGAAACTCGAGCAGGTTCTCGAAGGCATCTTCACCCGCCAGTCGGCGAGCCTGCGCCGGCAGGAGTTGCTTCAGTCCCCGATGCTCCGCCAGCAGCAGGGTGGCGATCAACCGATGGATCTGATCGTCCAGTTCCAGGATCTCCGCCAGTTGGGGGTCCACCCCGTGCAAGTGCTCGAAGATCTGCAGCAGGCTTGCCAGGGCCCCGGCGATGCCCCGTTGGGTGGGTGCGTCGTGGGCGTGCACGATGAGCGCCTGCCCCAGCATCCGCTCCTGCTCCCCCTTCGGCAGGGACCGGCCCAGCACGCTCTTCAGGGCGGCCCCCAGGGCGGCGGGATCGGGCCGGATCGCGACAACCGCACAGGACGTGGTGGTGGCTCGGTAGGGGGCAGCGGGGAGGAACAGCAACTCATTCGCTTCCGCCTGAAGGGTCCTGAGCCCCTGATGAACCTCCATCCGCCCGCCCTGCAGCAGATAGAGCGTGGGGCTTGCGGGTGTGGCCGCTTCGATCTCCAGCCCCGTCCCCAGCCAGGCGGCGACCTCCAGTCGGCCCATCCGATCCAACGTGAGCTGATGGGCGCTCTGGAGGATCGGAACCCGCGACACGATTGACGTGAGATCGAGGACGCCACGGACCCGCTCAGCCAGATGCTCGCTGGACACGATCGCTGCCCGGCTGCCCCAGGGGAAGGGATGGCGCAGTCCCGCCAGCCGAAGCTGTCCTGACCGCGTCTCCGCCCGCACCGGCCCCTGCTCCCACGGCCCCCGAAACCCTCTGTATCGGGCCGGATCCCCTGGCCGGGGGAGCTGGTGAAGGATCGCCTCGGATCCGCTTCGGCCCTGCCGCGAGCTGCGGCAGGGCCTGCTCCGTGCCACCGTCAGAGCACCGAGGTGAGAGGGGTTGCCGGCTGCAGCCAGGGAGGGGTCGCGGCAAGCAGACCCGGAACGGCGTCGCGTGCCCCGGCCACAGGCCCGCCACTTCCGGCCAGAGGGGGCAGGGGGTCGGCGATCCACGCGAGGGCGGCATCCTCCGGTGGCAGTTCGTCGCAGATCAGGTGGTCGCAGATCAGGTGGTGGGATTCACCATCAGGGCTTGCCAGCCCATCCGCGATGCCGAGGCCGGTGACCGGATCGATCGCCTCTGCGGCGAGCTGCTGGGCGAGGGCCGGGCCCTTCGCCTGGCCGTTGCTGGTCTTGGTGGTGGTTGTCGTGGTGGTGCTGCTGTCGTCGTTGGCGATGGTGATCAGGGCCTGGCCATCGGCGATCGTGGCGCCGGTGGGATTGAAGATGTTGAGAAGGAACGTCTCGTCGGGTTCGATGGTGGAATCGGCGATCACATCCACGGCGATGCTGGCGCTGGTGGCGCCGGCGGCGATCCTGAGGGTGCCCGTGGTGGCCACGAAATCCCTGCCCGTGCTCCCGGAGGTGGCGGTGCCATCGGCGGTGGCGTAGTTCACGGTCACCTCGGTGGATGAGGGGCCGCTCAGGCTCACGCCTACCAGGAAGCGGCTGTTGGTGGTGCTGGTTCCCTCAAGCCGCCGCAGGTCGTTCACCTTGAGCGTGGGCAGGGGCACCAGGGGAGGCGTGCCGGTCCCGGTGGGTCCGGTGTGATCGGCGGCCTGGGAGATGGTGCCGGAGATCCAGTAGTTGCCGATGCTGGCGTAGTCGGTGTAGCCGGTGGGTGAGCTCTTGGTGGGATCCCCGAAGCCGACGCCATCGAGCTTGAGGAAGTAGTTGCCGGCGCTGAGAGAGGCGTAGGCCAGACGGGTGGCCAGTCCTGGGTCGTTGCTGGAGGTGAGCAGCTGGCCGGTGCTGTTGAACAGGGAAACCGCGAGGTCGAGATTGGCGCCGTTCTCCGGCCAGGGAGTGCTGGTGTTGGTGTCGCTGATGGGAGCGATCACACTGACCTTGTCGCCGCCCCAGATGTCGTCGCCGTCGACGAACGAACGCAGCCAGTAGGGATTGAACGAGAGGTCGACGTTGCCGGTGTCGAGCAGCTGGAAGGAATACCAGTCGGTATCGAGCTGGGTTTCGATCGTGCCGTACTGGGTGACGGAGCCGGCGGTGATCGTGAGGGGTGAAGCGTTGGCGAGGGAATCGCCGATGAGATCGAGCTTGTAGCCGAAGCCGTTGCGTGTGGTGATCACAGCCAGGTCATCGGCCCCACGGCCGTAGTTGGCCGAGGAGGTGCCGTTGTTGGAGCCGTAGTAGCTGCCGTTGTCCCAGGTGGTGACGTTCCTGGAGTAGCTGTTGCCCATGATCGGGGCCCAGGACGTTTCGCCACTGCCGTGGCCGCCGTAGTAGGTGGCCGAAGCCGTGCCGTCGTGGGAGAGGCCGAGGGTGTGGCTGGTTTCATGGCTGATGGCCTCGGCGACGGCGACCACGGACTTGTTGTAAACGAAGGCGGGGGTGTCGGAACTGGCGGTGAAGCTGCCGACGGAGGCGATGCCGCCAGCGGTGGAGGAGGAGGGTCCGTAGCTCGTGATGACCACGCGGATGCCGTAGGCGACATCGGTGCTGGAGCTGCGGATCAGGGAATCGGTGGGTAGCGCCTGGGTGGTGACGTTGACATCGAAGGGCGCGAAATCCTGGGCGACGCGCTGCCAGATCTGCTGGATGCGGGTGAGTTCGGCGCTGCTGAAGGCGTTGCGATTGCCGTCGATGTCGTAGGCGGGGGAAAAGAAAGAGGCCCCCATGGTGGAGGTGTTCCAGGTGGTGCCTGTTGTGGTGTGGCCGTTGAAGTCGAGATAGATGGTGCAGGTGGCCGTTGGGTTGGAGTGCAGGCGGAAGGTGGCGGAGGGATCCAGCAGCGCCGAGGTGGAGATCAGCGAGGGAGCGGTGAGGGCCGCGGCGGTGGGTGTTTCCGCGGCGTTGGCAACGGCGTTGGCGATGGCGATTGCCTTGGCGGTGGTGGGGAGGATGACCTGCGACACGGGGCTGGCCGGGGTTCCGCCTGGCTTCTCCCTGTGGATGAGCGCGTCGCTGAGCGGCGGCTCGGGGGCGTGGTTGGGGACCACCGGGGTGAACGGCCTGGCCATCGTCTCCAGGATCTGCTGGCGTCCCTGGAGCGGATGGGTAGGCAACGGAGCGGGGGCAGGCTCGTTGGAGCGCTTGCGATCGAAGCTGATCGCGATCGACCGGTCGGGCTTGGAGAGGGAGAAGGGGGGAGCGACCAGGGTGGAGGCGGAGAGGGCAAGGCCTCCCGCTTCCGCCCTTCGGCCCTTGCCGGTGGCTGCCGGCAGGACCTCGCTCCAGGACGAGGTGGTGGTGGCCTCGAGGGTCTGCTGCAGACCCTTGAAGCTGGCGATCCGGGTCTTCCTGGCCATGGGGCAGAAGCGCTGCGGGATCGCTTCATCCTTGGGGCGTCGATGCCGCAGATCTGCCGCAGTCCGCCGTTTCCCCCGGTGGCCCAGTGGCGGGTGCTGGGCCGGAGCCGCTGATTAGTCCCGCCGGCTTCTCGTGATCGCGAGCCGTGGGCCCAGGCCACCGGTATCCGCTTGCCGGGCCCCAGACCCCCTGCCCTCACAGGCTTGTTGACCCTGCTGGATCCCCGGGGCCGCAGTGCTCAGGCATCCGGCCAGTTCCCGTTGATCGAGGATGAACTGTCGCCGGTGCGCCGCGTTTGTGGCATCCAGGCTGCCAGGGCCTGCTCGCTCCGCTGTGGGCTTCAGCGCGGCAGCGGTGGTGGTGGCGGCAGCACACCCGCCGGGGTGCTCCTGCGGACCCGGGGGGTGGTTGAGGTGGTGGCTCCCCGTACGGGGCGGACGGCCGGGGCGGGCCCCACCTCGCTGCCGAAGGCGTCGGCATGGAGCTGGCGGAACATCGCCTGGCGGTATGGGCCCCCCTCCGGCCCGGCGTAGCGGCCCCACAACCCTTCCCAGTAGAAATAAATCACCCCGTGACCCCGTGCCGCGGCCAGTCTCACCTTCTCCGAGAGGGTGGCCATGTCGGGGGTGCGGCTGCCGAAGCCGGCCAGGATGCCGATCTCCACCGGCAGCCCCCAGCTGCGGGCCTTGACCAGGGCCGGTTGGTTCAGATCCTTCTCGAAGCCTTTCACCGAGTAGGCGTAGTTCTGCACCACCACGTCGTCGATCAGGCCGCCCAGCGCCCACATCTCCCAGTCCTGGAGCCAGTGGTTGTAGGCGAAGCGGAACGGTCCGGGCGAGAGGCTGATCACCGTGCGCCGCGGGCCGCCCGCCTTCTGCAAGGCGGCCCGCAGCTCCCGCAGCAGACCCGTGAGCTGCTGGCGGCGCCACTTCATCCAGAACCGGTCGGTGGTGTCGCGCGGCGGTTCACGCCCCGTTTCGGCCCGGTACAGCGCACGGGTGTAGTCGTCGTAGCCGAGATCCACCGGCCAGGCGAAGTGGTCGTCGAGCTGGATGCCGTCGACCCCGCAGCGCTGCACGATCTCGGTGATCAGGCCGATGAAGCGGGCCCGCACCCCGGGGTGGGCAGGGTTGAGCCACACGCGCAGATCCTTCAGCGGTGAGGTTTTCAGGTTGGCGCCGTGCATGGCGTAGAGGGCGCTGCCATCAGGACGGCGCAGGATCCACTGGGGATTGCGCTTCACCACCTCGGCATCACCCGGCTCCATGAGGCCGTACTCGAACCACGGCACCACCTGCATGCCCTGGCGGTGGGCCGCCTGGGTGATGCGGCAGATCGGGTCGAGGTTGGGGGCCTGGCGGGCCAGGACCGGTTCGATCGGCGCATGGCGGCTGCGGTGGAAGGTGGCGCCGCGGCTCCACACGTTCGGGTACAGGGTGTTGAAACCGGTGTCGGCCAGCTGCTGCACCGCCCTTTCGATCCGCACAGGGTCGTAGTACAGGGGGCTGGGGCTGTTGGTGAGCCAGACGCCGATGCGCGGGCCCATCGGCTTGGGCAGGCGGCTGCGGCTCTGGGCCAGGGCCCCGCCCGTCAGCCCCAGGCCGGCGAACGGAATCAGCAGGGCGCCGAGCAGGGCCCCCAGGCGGCGCCGTTGTCTGGGGTTGGGGAGCATCGCGGTGCGCTCAGCGGAACATTGAGCTGACCGAGCTTTCCTCGTGGATGCGCCAGATCGCCTCCCCCAGCATGTTCGCCACCGACAGCACCCTCAGCTGGGGGAAGCGCCGCTCCGGCGGCAGGGGGATGCTGTTGGTGACCACCACCTCCTCGAACAGGCCATCCTCGGAAAGGCGCTCGATGGCCGGGGGGGAGAACACGGCGTGGGTGGCGCAGCACAGCACCCGGGCGGCACCGCGCTGGCGAAGCAGCCGGGCACCGGCGCAGATCGTGCCGCCGGTGTCGATCATATCGTCGATCAGCACGGCCGTCTTGCCGGCCACGTCACCGATCACCGTGAGGCTCTCGGCCACGTTGTGACCCGAGCGTCGCTTGTCGATGATCGCCAGGGGCGCGTCGTTCATCTGCTTGGCGAAGGCCCGGGCCCGGGCCACCCCGCCCACGTCCGGCGACACCACCACCACCTCGCCCAGCGCCCGGGTGCGCAGGTAGTCGACCAGCACCGGCGAGCCGTAGATGTGGTCGCAGGGGATGTCGAAATAGCCCTGGATCTGGGAGGAGTGCAGATCCATCGCCAGCACCCGCTCCACCCCGGATTTGACCAGCAGGTTGGCCACCAGCTTGGCGGTGATCGATTCGCGGCCCGCCGTCTTGCGATCGGCCCGGGCGTAGCCGTAGTAGGGGATCACGGCCGTGATCTGCCGGGCGGAGGCCCGCCGGCAGGCATCCACCATGATCAGCAGCTCCATCAGGTGGTCGTTGACCGGGGCGCAGGTGGGCTGGATCAGGAACACGTCGCAGCCGCGGATCGATTCCTGGATCTGGATGTAGAGCTCACCGTCGGCGAAGCGCTTGATCACCCGTGGCCCGTCCGGCACCCCCAGATAGGCGCCGATCTCCCGGGCCAGTTCCGGGTTCGATGTGCCGCTGAACAGGCGCAGCCGGCGGGCATCGTTGGAGACGTGGGGGGCTTCCCCGCTCGGTTCCACCCGTTCGGCGGTCGAGAAACTGGTCACGGGCGGCGTGAGCGGTCCGGCGGTGTGTCGATGGTAGAAGCGGGGTGGTCCCCCACGGTTGAAGAAGGATGACGCTTCCTTACCCGCTGGTGCTGGCGGCCCTCAGACCCGTCGCCAGCTCCGACCTGCCCGCCCAGGCGGCGCCGGAACTGGCCGGGCGGCTCGGGCTGGAGCCGGCACGGTTTGCCGCTGACGAGACGCCGGATCAGGCCCTGGCCCGGCTCCGCTCCAGCGGCAGCTCCTGGATCGCGGCCCTGCCCTGCGATCCGGGCCTCCCCCTCGTAGCAGGTGGGAGCTGGGCGGAGGCCCTGGGGGCCTGGTGCCAGCCCGTGCTGCTGCTGGTGCCCGCCGATCAGCTGGCCAGCGGTCTGCCGGCGGCGGGTGCCGCCCTGCTCCGTCAGTGGGGGGTGCCGCTGGTGGGCCTGCTCCAGTGGGACGGCCCCTGGAGCCCGGTCGCCCGCCGAGCTGACGGGTTGCCCTGGCTGGGATGCGCCGCGGAGCTCGACGACGCTGAGCTGCAGCTGCTGGTGGGCCGCCGGCTGCAGGCCCTCGATCCGGTGCCCCCCTCCACCGGGCCCGATCAGGGCGCCTTCCAGAGCGGGCCCGTGGCGTCCGCCGCCAGCTGACGCAGGCCGCCGTGCTCCTTCTTCTGAGGGTCCAGCGGCAGCACCGCGAACTGGATCGGCCGGTCGTCGTCGAGGCCAGCCGCCAGCAGGCTGAGGGATTCGCGGGCGGTGAGGTTGGTCTCCACCTGCCCCTGCAGCCCGGCCAGCAGGGCCGGCAGCCGGGCCAGCACCTCGGGCTGCTCCAGCCGCTCCCGCAGGCTGCTGACCACCAGCTTCTGGTTGGTGCGCCGGCTCTGTTCGCCCAGCCACTTGTCGCGGTAGCGCACCAGCTGCTCCACCTGGCGGCCATCGAGCCGCTGCAGGCCGCTCTGCAGGTCGATCCGGTACTGCCGGCTCTTGTCCTCGTATTTCATGGTGGTGGGCGGGCTCACTTCCAGCCCCCCCACCTCGCTCACCAGGTTGCGCAGCGCCCCGCGGGGCAGCACCAGGTAGCGGTCGGGACGGCCGGGCTCAAGCCCCACCAGTTCGCGCACCACGTCGGCGGTGAGCATCGGGCCGCCGCGGCTGTAGAGATCGCCCAGGCGCACCGGCTGGGCGCTGCCCGGCAGGTTCACCGCCAGTTCCACCGGCAGCTGGAGCACCTGCAGCGGGCCCTTCGGGTTCACCCGCACCAGCAGCAGGGTGTCGGAACGGGCCGGGCCCCGCGGTGCGGCGCCGTTGTCGCTGGCACCCAGCGCATCGGCGTCGCTGCCGATCACCAGCACCGTGACCGGCCGCCCGGGCTTCTCCGCCAGGGACCCCGGCGTCACCTCCAGCTGGGTGGCCAGGGAGCGGTCGGGCTCCGGCCAGATCCACCCGAACAGGCTGCCGCCGGCCAGGGCGCCGCCGATGCCCACCGCCAGAAGGCCCAGGTCGTGGCGGAAGCGGGGATCCCGCAGGGAGGGAAGCCGCAGCCGCAGGCGGGGTTTCTGGCCCTGGCCCGCCTGGGGCTCCTGCTTCGAGCGCTTGCGGGGCATGGGGTGTCGGGGATCCCAGCGGGGGGGCATTGGCGCCGGCGGACGAGCGGATCGCCCCCCACTTTGCTCCCAGGCCCGCTGCGGCCCCGTGCGCATCCGCCCGCGGCGGCCGACGGCGGGGAACGGCGACCGATAGCTTGGCCCGGTGTGGTGACCGTGCCGCCGACCATGACCACCACCCCACCCAACCCTTCCGCCACCTCCCTCGCCCCCCACGAGCGCGCCAGGCCCATGGCCCGCGGCACCGTGCGGCCGGCGAAGGACCTCTGCAGCGACTGCGGCCTCTGCGACAGCCGCTGGGTTGCCTACGTGCGTCGGGCCTGCGCCTTCCTCGAGCAGCGCTTCGAGGCGATGGAGACGGCGG
Source organism: Cyanobium sp. FGCU52 (assembly GCA_024958715.1). Classification (GTDB taxonomy): domain Bacteria; phylum Cyanobacteriota; class Cyanobacteriia; order PCC-6307; family Cyanobiaceae; genus Cyanobium. Next base: position 61,838 of record JANWUS010000055.1, read on the forward strand.
CCCACGGCCGCAGCCGCAACCTCGACGACGAGAACGAGCTCTACTTCGGGGTGCATGAGCGCATGTTCACCGCCCGGCTGAAGCAGCCGATCTCCGGCGCCCAGTGGACCGGGATCGTGTCGCGGATCGGCGTGCGGGCCCTGGAGAGCGGCCTGGTGGATGCGGTGCTGTGCGTGGGCCAGAGCCCCGACGACCGCTTCACGCCGGTGCCCTTGCTCGCCCGCACCCCCGAGCAGGTGCTGGCGGCGCGGGTGAACAAGCCCACCCTCTCCCCCAACCTGGCGGTGCTGGAGCAGCTGCCGGGCAGCGGCATCCGCCGACTGCTGGCGATCGGCGTGGGCTGCCAGATCCAGGCCCTGCGGGCCGTGCAGGACACCCTGCCCCTCGATGAGCTCTATGTGCTCGGCCTGCCCTGCGTCGACAACGTCAGCCGCCAGGGTCTGCAGACCTTCCTGGAGAGCGCCAGCCGCTCGCCGGCCACGGTGGTGCACTACGAGTTCATGCAGGACTTCCGCATCCACTTCCGCCACGAGGACGGCAGCGAGGAGACCGTGCCCTTCTTCGGGCTCGACACGCCCAAGCTCAAGGACGTGTTCGCCCCCAGCTGCCTGAGTTGCTTCGACTACACCAACGCTGGCGCCGATCTGGTGGTGGGCTACATGGGCGCCACCTTCGGTCGCCAGTGGGTCACCGTGCGCAATCCCCGCGGCCAGCGGCTGCTCGATCTGGTGGAGGACGAACTCGATCAGGCGCCGGTGACCAGCCGCGGCGACCGGCGCCAGGCCGTGCAGCAGGGGATCGATGCCTACGACAAGGCCCTCAGGCTTCCGCTGTGGCTGGCGGAGGCGGTGGGCTGGGTGGTGCAGCGCTTCGGTCCGGCCGGCCTGGAGTACGGCCGCTTCTCGATCGACTCCCACTTCACCCGCAACGCCCTCTGGCTGCGGCGCCACCACCCGGGCATCGCCGAGCGCCACATCCCCGCCTTCGCCCGCCGGATCGTCAGCCGCTACCGGCTCCCCTCCACGTGAGGATCCCTTCGTGACCCGCGCCTGCGGCGTGCTGCTGCACCCCACCGCCCTGCCGGGGACTGCGCCCTGCGGCACCCTGGGAGCAGCCGCCCGCGACTGGATCGCGCTGCTGGCCCGCGAGGGCGTGGGCGTGTGGCAGCTGCTGCCCCTGGCCCCCACCGATGGCACCGGCTCGCCCTACAGCTCCCCCAGCGGCTCGGCCCTCAATCCCTGGCTGATCGATGTCGACGATCTGATCGCCGACGGCCTGCTTCTGCCGGCCGACCGCCAGGCCCTCCAGCCGGAGGGCGATCCGGGCCGGCTCGATCCGGCGGCCGCCAGCCGCCGGGCCGCTGCCGTGGGGGCGGCCCTGCGCCAGCGCTGGCCCGCCCAGCCGGCGGAGCGGCGCCAGGCCTTCGAGAGCTGGAGGCAGCGCCAGCGCGGCTGGCTGGTGGATCACTGCCGCTTCATGGTGCTGCGGCGCCTCCAGGACGGCAGGCCCTGGTGGGAGTGGCCCGGGTCCCTGGCCCAGCGCCAGGGCCGGGCCCTGCGGGCGCTGGAGGACAGCCAGGCCCCCGCGCTGCTGGAGGAGGCGCTGCTGCAGTGGCAGCTCCAGCTGCAGTGGGACCGGCTGCGGGGGCTGGCCCATCGCAGCGGCGTGCGCCTGGTGGGGGATCTGCCCTTCTACGTCGCCCACGACAGCGCCGACGTCTGGAGCCACCGCGGCCTGTTCTCCCTGCGCCTCGACGGCAGCCTGGAACTGCAGAGCGGCGTCCCGCCCGATTACTTCTCCGCCACCGGCCAGCTCTGGGGCACACCGGTGTACCGCTGGTCGCGCCACTGGCTCGGGGCCTTCCGCTGGTGGCTGGACCGGCTCGAGCGCCAGCTGGAGCTGTTCGATCTGCTGCGCCTCGATCACTTCCGCGCCCTTGAGGCCTACTGGGCCGTGCCCGGCAGCGATGCCACCGCCGAGAACGGCCGCTGGAAGCCATCGCCGGGCGGCCCCCTGCTGGCCCTGCTCCAGCGCCGCTGCCGGCGCCGCGGCCTGCTGCTGGCCGATGGCCGCCTGCCGCTGATCGCCGAGGATCTCGGGGTGATCACGCCGCCGGTGGAGGCCCTGCGCGATCGCTTCGCCCTGCCGGGCATGAAGATCCTGCAGTTCGCCTTCGACGGCAACGAGGACAACCCCTACCTGCCCGCGAACTACAGCGGCAGTCGCTGGGTGGTGTACACCGGCACCCACGACAACGCCACCAGCCAGGGCTGGTGGCACTCCCTCGACGACGGGGCCCGTCAGCGGGTGGCGATGGCGGTGGGGGCGGAGGTGCGCGCGCCGGCCTGGCAGCTGCTGGAGCTGGCTCTTTCCTCCTCGGCCGAACTGGCGGTGGTGCCGCTCCAGGACCTGCTGGAGCTGGGCGATGAGGCCCGCTTCAACACCCCCGGCACCACCATCGAGGGGAACTGGCGCTGGCGTCTCGATCGGTCGGTGGATTCCCTCGCAGGCCCCCTCCAGGGTTACGGGGCGATGGCCTCCCGCTTCGGCCGTGGAGCCGCGGGGCTGTCCGGCGGGTAGCGCCAGCTGCCGTCGCGGCTGGCCGCCAGCGGAACGCCCCGCCAGCGCACGACGGCGTTCCCCGGGGCCGGCTCTAGCGACAGCCGGAAGGGCGGCAGCACCGGCAGGCTGAGCCGCCCCTCCAGGTTCTCCAGCACGGTGGGCGCTCCCGTGCCGCCCACCAACCGCAGCCGCGTGGGCTGCTCCAGGCTGAGCTCCAGCGTGCCGAGGGAGAGGTCGGGCCGCACCCCCCCATCGCCTTCGCGGCGCAACCGGGCCAGGGCCTGGCCCGTGGCAGCCCGCTGCAGGGGCCTGAGTTCGGGGAAGGCCCGCAGCACGTCGGCTTCGGTGCCCTTCATCTCCGGCGCGTCGGCCGGCAGAGGCGGGATCGGGCGGCTGCTGAGCAGACCCGCGGCCGCCAGGCGCTGCTGCTGCAGGTTGAGCAGATGGATCAGGACGAGGGTGAGCCCGGCGTACAGCAGGCTCCCCTGCCAGGTGCCGAGCGCATCGATGCTGGCGGGATTGAACCGCTGCAGGGTCCCGCCCCGCCGCGGTCCGGGCGTGCGTAGGCCCCCAGGGGGCAGGGCCCCGTCGAGGCTGCCGGCAGGGAGCTGCAGGTCGTGCTCCAGAAGGGGCAGCATCGTGCGCAGATAGGCCGCTTCCGGCAGGCGATCGCGCCAGCCCTTCTCCAGGGCTTCGAGCACGGTGGTGCTGATGCGGGTCTCGCGGGCCAGATCCCGCAGGCCCAGCCCACGGGCCTCGCGCGCCTCCCGCAGGGTGCGGCCCGCCGCCTGGAGCGGATCCGGCGCAGGGGGCGATCCGTTTCCTCCCGCCGCGGGCACCCCACGGCCGAAACGCCCGCGCAGGCGCCCCAGGAGCTGCCGCAGGGCCGGAGGGGAGGGCGGGAGGCTCAGGGGGACGGGGCCAGGAGGGCCTGCCATTCTTGCGGCTCGAGCCGGCGCCAGTGCCCCTCCGGCAGCGCGCCCAGGGCCAGCGGCCCGATGGCGATCCGCTCCAGATCGAGCACCGGATGCCCGAGCAGCCCGGCGGTTCGCCGGATCTGCCGGTTGCGCCCCTCCCGCAGCACCAGTTCGAGCCGGGTGGCGTCGGGGCGCTCGTCGAGCACGCTGAGCTCCACGGGCTGGCTGGCGACGCCGTCGAGGGGGACGCCACGGCGCCAGTGCTCCAGCACCTCCGGGCCGGGGCGGCCCTTCACCCACACCCGGTAGGTCTTGCGATGGCCGTAGCGGGGGTGGGTGAGCCGCAGGGTGAGGTTGCCGGCGTTGCTCAGCAGCAGGGCGCCGCGGCTGTCGGCATCGAGCCGGCCCACCGGATGCAGACCCTGGCCCCGACGCAGCTCCGGGGGCAGCAGGTCGAGCACGGTAGGGCGGCCGCGGGGATCGTGGCAGGTGCAGAGCACCCCCGGCGGTTTGTTCAGCAGCAGGGTGAGCGGCGGGGGAGCGGCCCGCAGCGGGCGGCCGTCGATGCGGATGTCGTCGTGGTCGGCATCGGCCCGATCCCCCAGCTCCGCCACCCGACCGTTCACCTGCACCCGCCCTTCCCGCAGCAGCTCCTCACCCCGGCGACGGGAGCAGAAGCCGGCGGCAGCCATCAGTTTCTGGAGGCGTTCCGCGGCCATTCGGCGGATCTGGGGCGCGGGGGAGGAGGTCCCGGAATTCTGCCGCCAGGGCGGATCCGTTCCGGGAAAGGGTGGTATGTTTACGAAACCAATCAGTTTCGTAACGCGGAACGATGCCTTCGATCACCGTCGCGACCTCCGCTTCGGCCCTGGCCGGCACCGGCGATTCGCTCCGCTCCTACCTCCGCGACATCGGCCGGGTGCCCCTGCTCAGCCACGAGCAGGAGATCACCCTGGGCCGCCAGGTCCAGGATCTGATGGTGATCGAGGAGCTGCGCGAGGAGCTCACCCTGCGCTCGGGCGGTGAGTCCCCCTCCGAGGAGCTGCTGGCCGCGGAGGCCGGCCTCACGCCCGCCCTGCTGCGCCGCCGTATCCAGGCGGGCCGCCGTGCGAAGGAGCGGATGGTGGCGGCGAACCTGCGGCTGGTGGTGAGCGTGGCGAAGAAGTACACCAAGCGGAACATGGAGCTCCTCGACCTGATCCAGGAGGGAACGATCGGCCTGGTGCGGGGCGTGGAGAAGTTCGACCCCACCCGGGGCTACAAGTTCTCCACGTATGCCTATTGGTGGATCCGTCAGGGGATCACGCGGGCGATCGCCGAGAAGAGCCGCACGATCCGGCTGCCGATCCACATCACCGAAACGCTGAACAAGCTGAAGAAGGGCCAGCGGGAGCTGAGCCAGGAGCTGGGTCGCACGCCCACGATCACGGAGCTGGCGGAGGCGGTGGAGCTGCCGGAGGAGGAGGTGAAGGATCTGCTGTGCCGGGCGCGCCAGCCGGTGAGCCTGGAGACGAAGGTGGGCGATGGGGAGGACACGGAGCTGCTGGATCTGCTGGCGGGCGATGGGGCGGGCCCGGAGGAGATGGTGGACGGGGAGTGCCTGAAGGGCGACCTGCGTTCGCTGCTGGACCAGCTGCCGGAGCTGCAGGGGAAGGTGCTGAGGATGCGCTACGGGATGGAGGGCGAGGAGCCGATGAGCCTCACCTCGATCGCCCGCACCCTGGGCATGAGCCGCGACAAGACCCGCAACCTCGAGCGCCGCGCCCTGGAGGGCATCCGCAGCCACTCCCGCCGGCTGCAGGGTTACCTGGTGGCCTGAAGCCGCCGGCCAGGGCGGACTCCCGCCCTGGCCGGCGTGAAGCCCGTACCGGGATCCCCTGAACCAGGGCCATAGCGTGCCTGGCACCTGCTTCGCTTCCGTGTCCTCCCCTGCCGATTCCCCTGTCCGCCCGGTGCTCCGCTCCCTGGGGGTGCTGGCGGCGGCGGCCGGTGATCGGCTCACGGCGGGGGTGATGCCGGCCTCCCCCCTGCAGCGGGAACGGGAGCTGGAGGAGGCCCGCCGCCTGGGCCGCTGGGAGACCGAGGAGGACCGGCGCCTGGTGCGGGAGCACGAGGCGCGCCTCGTGCTCGGCAAGGCCGGCCGCACCGGTGCCGTGGGCCTGGTGGTCGTGGCCTGGTGCGTGCCGCTGCTGTGGCCCGTGGCGCTGGTGGGCAGCCTGCGGCTGTTCCCGCGCACCACCCGCCGGGTGCTGCTCTCCGTGGTGGCCACCGGGGCCCTGGGGGTGGTGGGCCTGGCCCTGCTGGTGAGTCAGGTGAGCCGCCTGGCCCTGCCGCCGTCGGCCCCCCAGGCGCCCGCCGCCCTGGAATCGGCTCGCCCGGCCCTGCCGCCGGCCGTCAGGCCCCGAGGGTGACCGCCAGCTCCAGCTGCTCCAGCGGGGCATGGGGTTCCGGCGGCACCAGCAGCAGCACCGTGCCGCCGGTGGGGGTGCTTTCGGGGCGCTGCTGCAGCACCTCCAGGGCCACCACGGTGCGCCGCCAGTTCTGCCGCCGCGCCTCCAGCAGCACCACGAAGTCCTCGCAGGTCCAGCGGGCCCCTTCCCCCCGGCAGGGGTAGCGCTCGATCAGATCGAGGATCTCCAGCTCCTGCAGCGGGGGCCGCTGCGCCGGATCCCACACCAGCACCAGGCGGCCGCCCTCGAGGGCATTGGCCTCGATCAGCGGCGCCTGGCGGGTGAGCAGGTCTTCGAGGGCCACGTCGCCGTCGTCGCGCTCGATCGCCCCCAGCAGCGCCTCGAGCACCAGCTGGGTGTCGTCGTCGAGGCCGGTGTCATCGGCGGCCAGCAGACCGGTCACCGCCTGCTCGATCCGCTCCTCCGGCAGCACGGTGGTGAGAGTCTGGACGATGGCGTCGAGCACATCGCCGCCACTGCCCGGATCATCGACGGCCATGAGATCGGGATCGGCGAGGAAGCGCTCGATCGCCGCCAGCACCAGGGCCTGTTCGGGGGAGAGGGCCGCCATGGCCACCATGCCGGGGATGGCACCACCATGGCGCCGTCCGGCAGCCGTGGGGGCCCTTGCGCGGGTCCCGACGCATGGAAGGGTGGGGGACGGCTCCCCATTGCAGGCTCGGCCCCATAGGGTCGGTGCCGATCCCTTCCCTTCGCTTCTTCCGTTTCCCGGCACCGCGCCACGCCCCATGGTCCGCTTCCTGCACACCGCCGACTGGCAGATCGGCAAGCCCTACGGCAGGGTGCCGGAGGGCCGCAAACGGGTGCTGCTGCAGCAGGAGCGGCTCCACGCCATCGGCCGCATCGGCGCCGTGGCCCGGGAGCGGCAGGCGGCCTTCGTGCTCGTGGCCGGCGACCTGTTCGACTCGCCCACCGTGCCGCCGGAGGCGGTGCTCGAGGTGCTGGAGGCCATCGGCGCCATGGAGCGCCCGGTGCTGGTGATCCCCGGCAACCACGACCACGGCGCCCCCGGCAGCGTCTGGCACCGGGCGGAGTTTCTGCGCGAGCGGCAGCGGCTGGCGCCCGGGCTGCAGGTGCTGCTGGAGCGCCGGCCGGTGGCGGTGGAGGTGGCGGGGTCGGCGGCGGTGGTGCTGCCCTGCCCCCTGCTGCGCCGCGCCGACCATGGCGATCCGGCGGCCTGGATCGCCGGCCTCGATCCGGACGCTCTGCCCGGCGACGGGCCGCGGATCGTGCTGGCCCACGGCGGCGTCACCGGCTTCAGCGCCCGCGACTACGACGAGGAGGCCCAGGAGGGCGCTGCCAACCGCATCGACCTGGCGGCCCTGGCGGCGGCGCCGGTGGGGGTGGACTACGTGGCCCTGGGCGACTGGCACAACCTGCGCCAGGTGGGTCCCGCCGCCTGGTACCCCGGCACCCCCGAACCCGACCGCTTCGACCAGGGCGAGGGGGAGCGGCGGGGCCAGGTGCTGGTGGTGGAGCTGGAGCGGGGGGCGCCGCCACGGGTGGAGCCGGTGGTCACCGGCCGCTTCGGCTGGCACAACCTCGCCTTCCGCTTCGGCGACGACGCCGATCTCGATCGCTTCGAGCAGCGCCTCCAGGAGCTGCTGGGGGAGCGGGTGGGCCGCGACCTGCTGCGGCTCGAGGTGGCGGGCAGCCTCAGCCTCGCCGGCCATCGCCGCTACGACGCCCTGATCGAGCGGCTGGAGCTGCGTCTGCTGCGGCTGCGGCGCAAGGGGCGCTGCGATCCGGCGCCGGGGCCCGAGGAGCTGGAGGCCCTCACCCTCCGCCCCGGCGACCCGCTGATCGCCCGGGTGGCCACGGAGCTGAGGGACAGGCTGGAGGCCCAGGAGGCCGAAGGCGACGAGCCGGCCGCCGCCGTCAGCCGGGCCGCCCTCTGCGACCTGTTCCGCCTCGTCACCGCCGACTGAGTTCCCGATGCGTCTGCTGCACTGCCATCTGCGCCATGTGCGTCTGCACGCCGATCTGGCCGTGTCCTTCGCGCCCGGCCTCACCCTGATCGGTGGCCCCAACGAGGCGGGCAAGAGCACCCTGGTGGAGGCCCTGCACCGCACCCTGTTCCTGCGCGCCGCCGCCACCGGCGCGCCGGTGGAGCAGCTGCGCTCCCGCCTCCATGCCGGCCATCCCCAGGTGGAGCTGGCGTTCGAGGCCCGCGGCGATCGCTGGCAGCTGGCCAAGCGCTTCAGCGGCGGCAGCGGCAGCGTCCGCCTGGCCCGCGAGGGCGAGGCGCCCCTCACCGGGCCGGCGGCGGAGGAGCGGCTGGCGGACCTGCTGGGGGTCCGCGAGATCCTGGGCGGGAGCCAGAAGGGCCAGCTCCCCTCCCGCTGGGCCCATCTCTGGGTGATGCAGGGCCGTGCCGGCGAGGATCTGCTGGCCCGCAGCGCCGCCGCCTACGACCTCGACGCGTTGGTGGCTGGGCTGGAGCAGGGGGGCGGGGCGGCCCTGCAGTCGCCGCTCGACCAGGCGGTGAGCGGCCGGATCGAGGAGCTGCTCGCTGAAACCTTCACCCCCCGCAGCCATGAGGTGCGCCGGGGCTCCCAGCTGTTCCTGGCCGCCCGGGCGGAGCAGGAGGCCCGCCGCAGCCTGGAGGAGGCCCTCGAGCGGCTGCAGGCCTGGGAGGCGGCCAGCGATGCCCTGGCCGCACTGGAGGATCGGCTGGAGGAGATCCGCGAGCGGGCCCTGCCGGCGCTGGTGGCCGAGCGGGAGCGGCTGCGCCGCAACGCGCTGCGGGCCTCCGAGCTCGACACCGCCCTGCGTCTGCGCAGCGGTGCCCTCGGGCCGCTGCTGCTGCAGCGCAAGGCCCTGCTGGCCGACCAGGCCGAACTGGGCGAGCTGGAGCGCCTCCTGGCCGACGAGCAGCGCCGGGCTGAGCTGCTGGTGCGGGAGCGGGCGGCGGCGGCGGCGGCCGTGGCCGGCGCGGAGCAGGGGCTGGGCGAGGCGCGGGCGACGCGCGAACGACTGGAGCGCCAGCGGGAGGAGCTGATCCAGCGGGGGCAGCTGGTGCAGCGGCTCTCGGAGCAGTCCAGGCTGGAGCAGGAGCGGAGCCGGCTGGCGTGCGAGCGGGTCGCCCGGGCCGGGCGCCAGCGACGGCTGGCCGAACTGGAGGCCCGGGGGCGGGAGCTGCCGCCGATCGCCAGCGCTCAGGTGGCCGAGCTGCGGCGTGCCGAGCAGGCCGTGCGCGAACTCACTGGCCGCCTGGAGGCGCTGGGTACGGGCGTGGAGCTGCTGGCCGCCGACTGCCCGGTGCGGATCGACGGGGTGCTGCTGGCCCCGGGCGACGAGCGGCGCCTCGACGAGGTGTTCGAGCTGGAGGTGGGGCAGGGGGTGCGGCTGCGCATCAGCCCCGGAGGGGGACAGGCGCTGGCGGAAGGGCGGCGCCAGCGGGACGCCGCCGTGCAGGCGCTGGCGGCCCTGCGCCAGCAGCTGGGCGTGGCCACGGCGGAGGCGGCGGAGGCCGTGGCGCGGGAGCGGGAGGCGATCGGCCAGGAACGGGCCGCCCTGCTGGCAGCCGGTGGCGATGCCGGCGGAGCGGACGCCGCCGCCGCCCAGGCCCTGGAGGAGCGGCTGGCCGCCCTGGCCGAGGAGATCGCCGCCCAGCAGGAGATCCGCCGGGTGCTGGAGCAGGAGGCCCCCCTGCCGGCCGATGCGGAGGGCCTGGATCGCTGCCACCGGGCCCTGCAGCAGACCTACCGCCAGCAGCAGGCGTTGCTGCTGGCGGCCGAGCAGGAGCTGCGGCAGCGGGAGCAGGACCTGCAGCGCCTCCGGGGCGAGGAGGCCGGTGTGGCCGAGCGGCAGGTGGCGCTGGAGGCGGGTCTTCGCAGCCGGCGCGAGCGCCAGGCGCGGCTGCTGGAGCAGCACGGGGATCTGCAGGCCCTGGGCCAGGCAGTGGAGGCCCTCAGCCGCGAGGTGGACGGAGCCCAGGCCGAACTGGCGGAGCTTCGCCAGGCCCTGCAGGCCCTCGGCGCAGGCGGCGACGCGGAGCGGCTCACGGCGATCGACGCCGAGATCGGGCGCCTGGAGAGTGAGCAGGCGGTTCTGCTGGGGGAGCGGGGGGGAGCCCGGGAGCGCTGCGAGCGCATCGGCGGCGAGGACCCTCCGGCCGCGGTGGAACGGGCCCGGGTCGCCCTGGAGACCGTCGGGGAGGAGCAGGCCGCCCTGCAGCGCCGCGCCGATGGCCTGCAGCTGCTGCGCCAGCTGTTCGGCGAGGCCCGCGCCGATCTCTCCAGCCGCTACAGCGAACCGCTGGCGCGGGCGATCGAGAGCTATCTGGCGCCGCTGCTGCCGGCGGGCCGGGCCTGCCGGCTGCGCTACGACCCCTCCGGCGGGTTCTCCGGGCTGGAACTCCAGCGCGGGGGCGAATTCTTCGGCTTCGAGGCCCTCAGCGGCGGCATGCGCGAGCAGCTGGCGGCGGCCCTGCGGCTGTCGATGGCGGATGTCCTGCGCTCCGGCCACGACGGCTGCCTGCCCCTGGTCTTCGACGATGCCTTCACCAACGCCGACCCCCAGCGGGTGGCGGTGGTGAAGCGGATGCTCAGCACCGCCGTCGAGCGGGGGCTGCAGGTGATCCTGCTCACCTGCGATCCAGGCCCCTATGCCGATCTGGTGGAGGCCGGCGGGCAGTCCGCCGGCCTGGTGTCCCTGGCGCGGACTTAGGCGGCCGGAGGGCGGGAGATGCCGAGCAGCTCGCCGGCGAACTGCTCACTGAAACCGGCCTGGATCTGCCAGGCGGTGAGCAGGGTCTTGGCGACGCGGCGCAACTCCTCGATGTCCTGGCAGCTGTCGATGGCGCGGGAGTGGACCTCCATGGAGAACCGGCGGTTGAGGGAGAGGACGTCGGACACGCGGTGTTCTGCTCAAGTAACGAAACGTTACAAGGGGTGGTCCGCTGTCCGTGGGCGGTCGGCGGACGGTTGCCCGAACCGCGAACGCCTCGCCTTGCTCCCCAGGCCCGCCGACCGCCCATGCGCCTCGGTGGCCCCTCAGAAGAACTGGTCGAAGTTGTCGAAGTCGACCGCCTGGAAATTGCCCGCCTGCACCTGCTCCATCAGCCGGGCCAGCTGCACCCACAGCGCCCCCGCCGTGGCGATCGACAGCACGAAGGCCACCAGCAGCGCCGTGCCGCCGCCGAAACCGAACACCTGCAGGCTGCCGCCGATGAACAGGGTCACCCCCAGGATCAGGCCGATCCAGGGCAGCACGGTCTCCCGGTTGCCCAGCGGCAGCAGGGAGAGGCGATCCTGCTTCCAGGCCTCCAGCCGGTTCTGCACCAACTTGGCGAAGGTGAGCCCGCACACCACCCCGATCGCCAGACCGACGCCCGCCACCAGGTAGGGGGGCTGGGGCAGCGACGGGGCGTACTCCAGCAGGATCTCGGCGGCGTCGAGGTCGCCGAACCGGCCGCTCGCCTGGTCGGCCATCGCCTCCGTCAGGTCGAACGGGGCGGACATGGTCGTCGGCAGGCTCACGGTGTTGGTGGAACGGGAAGGCTGACCCTAGGCCGCAAGTGGATTGATGCGGCTCAGCATGTCCTTCGCCAGGCGGCTGGGGGAGAAGCGATCGCGCAGCAGCCTTGCCAGGGCCCGCAGGTCGTCGGTGTGCAGGCGGTCGTCGGCCACCAGGCTGAGCAGCAGGCGCCGGCGCAGGCTGCCGCCGTCGCGGCCCAGCAGCAGCTTCAGCCCGTCGCGGGCCACCGGCAGCAGGTCGGCGCTCGGCCCCTCGCTCTCCACCACCGCCAGGAGGTTCTCCAGCCGCTCCACCCGCAGGCGCCCGTCGCCGTCGAAGATCACCTCCAGCAGCTTCTCGCGCATCTCGGCGGTGTCGCCCGCCAGCAGCCGGCGGGCCACGTAGGGGTAGGCCACCTGCAGGATCCGGAAGCCCGGATCCAGCCGGATCGCCAGTCCCTCCTGGCTCACCACGGCGCGGATGATCAGGGCGAAGCGGGCCGGCACGCGGAAGGGGTAGTCGTACATCAGCTCCGAGAAGCGATCGGTGATCGCCTTGAAGTTGAAGTCGCCCACGTTCTCGCCGAGGGCTCCCCCCAGCACCTCCTCCAGCGCCGGCACGATCGGCGTGCGGTCGGTGCGGGGATTGAGAAAGCCGAGGGCGACGAAATCCAGGGCCAGGGCCTCGAAGTCGCGGTTGATCAGGTGCACCACCGCTCCGGTGAGGGTGAGCCGGTCGGCATCGCTGAGCGAGTCCATCATCCCGAAATCCACGTAGGCCATGTGGCCCAGGTTTCCGGTGCGGCCCGGCAGGGCGAACAGGTTGCCGGGATGGGGATCGGCATGGAAGTAGCCGAACTCCAGCAGCTGGCGCAGACCGGCGATCACGCCGGTGCGGATCAGGGCGGCCGGATCCAGGTGGGCGGCCTCCAGATCGCGGCGGCTCTGCATCTTGGTGCCCTGGATCCAGCTGGTGGTGAGCACCCGGCGGCTGGTGTAGGCCGCTTCCACCGTGGGCACCGTCACCTCGGGGCTGTCCTCGAACAGCCGCGCGAACTCGCGGGCGTTGTCGGCTTCCTTGCGGTAGTCGATCTCCTCGAACAGGCTGCGGCCGAACTCGTCGATGATGTCGCCGAGGCCGAAGCCCAGATTCAGCGGCAGGTAGGGGGCGCTCATCACCCCCAGCACCCGCAGGATCGCCAGATCGCGTCGCAGGATGAAGGGAAGTTCGGGGCGCTGCACCTTCACCGCCACCCAGCGGCCGTCGGCGAGGCGGGCCCGGTACACCTGGCCCAGGCTGGCCGCCGCCACCGGATAGTCGGGGAACACGGCGAACAGCCGCTCCGCCGGGGCCCCCAGTTCCTCCTCGATCACCCGCTCGGCGATGGCGTGCGGGAAAGGGGGGAGATCGTCCTGCAGCCGGGTGAGCTCCTCCAGCCAGTCGCGCCGCACCAGGTCGGGGCGGGTGGAGAGGGCCTGGCCCACCTTGATGAAGCAGGGCCCCAGGTCGGTGAGGGTGGAGAGGATGCGGCGGGCCAGGCGCTGCTGAATCTGGGGGTCGCGGCTGTTGCCCTGCACCGCCAGCCCCAGTCCCAGCCAGCCGAGCCGCAGGATCACCTCCAGCAGGCGGGGGATCCAGATCCAGAAGCGGGGCAGGAGCCAGCGCAGGTCGGCGGCGGGGTCGTAGCGCGGGCCCGGGTCGTCGGCGACCCGCCGCAGGCTGGGAGCGGCGAGGTTGGGCGCCTCGAGGGTGGGGGCTGCGTCGGCCAGGGGAGAGCCCTTCAGGTGGGGAGACTCTAGAAAGTTCGCTCCGGGCCCCATGAGTCCCGCCGCCTGGCGGTCCCTGCTGGAGGCCCTGGCCGCCCCGCCGCCGCCGCTGCCGCTGCACCTGCCGGCCCACGGCCGCGGCCGTGGCCTCGCTCCGCCGCTGGCGGCGCTGCTGCGGCGGGCGCCCGGCAGCTGGGACCTGCCGGAACTGCCGGCGATCGGCGGCCCCCTGGAGGCCGAAGGGGCGGTGGCCGAGGCCCAGGCCGCCTGCGCGGCCCTGTTCGACGCCGATCTCTGCCGCTTCGGGGTGAACGGCGCCAGCGGGCTGCTGCAGGTGGCCCTCCTGGCCCTGGCGCCCCCCGGCGCCAGCGTGCTGCTGCCGCGCAACCTGCATCGCTCCCTGCTGCACGGCTGCGTGCTCGGGGGGCTGCGGCCCCTGCTCTACACCCTCCCCTTCGATCCGCTCACCGGCCTGTGGCTGCCGCCGCCGCCCGAGCACCTGGAGCGGGTGCTGGCGGCGGCCGTCGCCGCCGGTGAGGCGCCGGCGGCGCTGGTGCTGCTCGATCCCACCTACCAGGGTCTGGCGGCTCCTCTGGCGGCCCTGGTGGAGCGGGCCCACGCCGCCGGCCTGCCGGTGCTGGTGGACCAGGCCCATGGCGACGGCTCCGCCGTGGCCGCCGGCGCCGATCTCACGGTGCTCTCGCTGCAGAAATCCGGCGGCGGGCTGGCCCAGAGCGCCGCCCTGCTGGCCCGGGGGCCGCGGGTGCAGGCCGAGGCGATCGATCGGGCGCTGCTCTGGCTGCAGACCTCCAGCCCCAGCGCCCTGCTGCTGGCCTCCGCGGCCGCGGCCCTGGCCCATGGCCGCTCTGCGGCCGGCCGGCGGCGGCGGCAGCGGGCCGAGGCGCGGGCCACCGCCCTGCGGCAGGAGCTCGAGCAGCAGGGCTTCCCCCTGGTGGCCAGCGCCGATCCGCTGCGGCTCGTGCTGGCCACCGGGCCGCTGGGGATCAATGGTCTGGCGGCCGATGGCTGGCTGATGGAGCGCGGCGTGGTGGCCGAGCTGCCGGAGCCCGGCGCCCTCACCTTCTGCCTGGGGCTGGCGCCGCCGCGTGCGCTGGAGCGCCAGCTGCCCCGGCGGCTGCAGGCGCTGCGCCGCACCCTGGGCGGAGCCCCGCTGCCGCCGTTCACGCCGCCGCCGCTGCCGCTGGT
>JANWUS010000056.1 GCA_024958715.1 Cyanobium sp. FGCU52
AGCGTCTTGTTGGCGGGGTGCCAGGGGCTTGCGGAGCTTTGTTGCTGATCAAGTGAGTAAATGCACCACACTCACCACAACAGCCGCCACGCCTGGCCACTTGTAGCGCTTGATTGCCGCGTAAATTGTGCCTCCATTTTGGCAAATCCAACGCAGGCCGGTGCTGCGGGTGTCGCCTTGGGCGATTGTGTTGGTGGCGATCAGTCCCAGTGATCCATCTGCTCGCAGATGTTGGAAGCAGCGGAGAAAGAAAAATGCACACAGATCAGAGTTGGCGCTGCTGTCAGGGTATTTAGTCTGATGCCAGTCTTGGAAAGACTCTCCCAGAGCTTCCTTGATTTTGCGACCTCCTACAAAGGGGGGATTTCCAACAAAAACATCGAAGCCAGGATCTGGTCGACTGAAAACATCAGGAAACTCGAGCTGCCAGTGCAACGGTTGGATGCCTTTTTCACCACCTCGCAGTCGCTCCAGTGGCTCCTCCATCACAGTTTCAAGATCGGAGGCCGTGGCTGCGGAAACGGTTTCGGCCAGGTAGATCTTCCGCAGCTCCTCGCGATCCCTCGATTTAGAGCCATTGAAGAATGCAGCGATCATCAGATCTCCGGTGGTACGCAAAAACGCGGTGCTTTTCTGCAGCTCGCGTAAGGCTTCGCGTTTACGTGCATCATCAGCATCACTGCGGCTGTCGGCATGGAACAGTGCATAGTCGACCTTTTCGCGCTGTCGCAGCTGTTGGAGCCTTCCTTCCCAGATCTCACGCTGCTTTGAAGCCGCCTTCAATTCCGCCTCGATCGTCTTCCGCTCTTCTCCAACTAGGGAGTCGCCGCACTTGAGAGCGTGATCCACAAAGGTGAACGGAAGATCCTGGCTTAGCGTCACTAGCCAGAGCGACAACTTGGCCAGGTTCACCGCAAACGGGTTCTTGTCGACGCCGTAGAGGCAGCGCTGGGCGATCATGCGACGGGCGTAGTTATCCTTATCCCACTCCTGGCGGAATTCATCGGGATAGCCGTCCCGTTCCCACGCCTCCACCAACCACCCGGCCAGGAAACGGCAGACCGCCACCAGGAAGGCGCCCGACCCCATAGCCGGATCGCACACCTTCAGCGCCAGGATCTGCTCTGCGGTGGGTTTGTGGTTGTAACGCTCCAGCCAGGGGCGGAACGCCTCAGCCACGATGGGCTCGGTGAGCGCACGGGGCGTGTAGTGACTGCCGCTGCGGCGCCGTTCGGCCGTGGGTTGCAGGATCAACGAACCGGTTGGCAGTGAGTTGGGCGTGTGGGGAGAAAGTTTCTTGTCGAGCGCGACACAGAGCTCAGTGAGGGTGGTGGCGTCTTTCAGATCTTTCTTCACCTTGGCAGGCAGCTTCAGCGTCACGCCGGTTTGATCGTCGAGCCATTTCTCGCGCTTGCTGGCGGGTTGAGCCAGCAGCTGCTCGGCATCCACCACCACGGTGATCGTGATCTTCTGGCGCGGCGGCCGGTAGGTGATCCCCACGCTGGGGCCTCGTGCCTGCTCCACCGTGAAGCCCATGATCCCCTCGTATACCGAGCCGATCTGCTCCACATCCAGGGCCCGGTAGCTGAGGCGCTCGCCATCCAGCCAGATCAGCTTGCTCAGCACCTTCTCCACCACGTCGTCGCTGAGGGCGGGCAGGTTGTCGAGGATGCCGTCGTCGTAGGTGCTCTCTGCATCCCGACCCTCCAGGAAGGGGTAGGCGTCAGGGTCGAACAGGTCGCCATGCCGCGCCGGCAGATAGTTCGGATCGGCGCCGCCACCGTCGTACACCAGCCGGAACAGGCTCAGCAGCGACGCCCAGCCACCGCGCCGCTCGGCCATGCCGCTCTGGTGTTCAAAGCGTTCCTGGCGCAGGCGATCTGCCAGGGCGCTGACGCTGTAGTGCTGCCCGTAGAGCGAATCGGCGGGCATCAGCGCTTCGTCTTCCGCGTAAAGCAGGAACACCAGCCGCAGCAAAACTGTGATCAGGCCGCCGTAGAGGTGCTTCTGGCCCTCCTCTGTGGTGGGCAACGCACCCAGCACCGTGCGGCCTGACTGCTGGGCGAGCCGCTCAGCTGCATCAAAGCCCAACAGCAGTTCCCATAGGGCTTCCAGCACCTGCTCGGCCAGGCGGGTGCTCACCTCGTTCTGGTTCTTACGGCTCGCTGCCAGCAGGGCCGGCAAGCGTTGCTCAGGGTTCCCGCCGAACAACCGGTCGACCCCCAGCAGCAGCTCCAGGGCGCCGAGCATCGGCCGGCCCGCCACCTCCGCCATCGGTTCGAGCGGCAAGGTGATGTGGCCGCTCGATTCGCCGCGCGGTGCATGGACCAGCCGCAGCAGCGCGCCGTTGAACAACAAGCCGATGGGATGCTCGCTTTCCTTCAGCAGCCGCTCGAAGCGCTGCTGCGGCGTGGCATCCCAGCCGTTGCCGGTGGGATTCCAGGGGGCGTCGAGATCCCGGCCCCACTGGGGGGCGAGGGTTCCGCTGGTGTCGCGCCACTGAGTGAGGTCGAGCACCAGGGCCTGCAGGCCCTCCGCTCCCTCCTTTGGCACACCATGGGTGGGGCGCAGGGTTTCGCCGTATTCGCTGAGCACCACCTCGGGCACCGTGTCCAGCGCACTGGCCCCCACCAGGCTGTCCGCGTTGAGCAAATCAGCCTCGCTCCAATCGAGCAGTTCGATGGCCAGTTGCTGAAAGCTCGGCACCACCTTCACGGGGTCGCCATTCAGGCCGTCCACCTTCTCCAGCAGCCCCTCGAGTTGCAGCTGCATGGCTGAGAGGCGTTTGGTGCTCTGGTTGGGAACCAGCTCCAGCTTGGTGAGCACCGCCGGGGCCACCACTAGGCCCACGGGCTGCACCAGACCGAGCCATTGCTCGTGGATCGCTTTAGTGGGAATGCCGTAGGTGGCCATCAGCGCACCTCCTGGGGCACTGCCCCCCGGGGCTCGGCCCCCTGGGGCCAGAGGTAGATGGCGCCAGCCGGCTCCACCCGATGGGTCTTGAGCGCGAAGGTGCGGCGGATGCGCTCGGGCTCCCGCTCCAGATCAATGTCGATGGTTTGCAATCGCTCCTCCCAGTACTTGCGGTTGTCTTCCAGTTGGCGGCGTTCCTCCTTGATCCCGCCGAGATCGAGCAGCAGCTGATCAAGGTTTTCGTTGGTGCGGCTGCGGGTGCTGAGGATCCGTTTGCGCTGCTCCTCCAGCACCCGCACAAACCGCGCTACCTCGTCGTCGGCCCGTTTGGCCAACTTCTGGGCGGCGTCCTGACGGCGCTCCTCCACCACCCGATCGAGGGCCTCGCGCAGCTGGTCCACATCCGCTGCCAGATGCTGCTGCAGCGCCATCGCTGCCGTTTCGGGTGCTTGAAGCTGCTGCTGCAAGGAGGCTTCCAGCTCTTTCATCGCTCGATCGCTCTTCTCTGCGCTGAGCTTGCGCAGGCGGCGGCTTGGATCCGCCGGATCCCACTCGGCCACCACCGCCAGCACTTCGTCATGCAGCCGTGAGGCGCCGTGACCGTAGAGGCTCAGGCGGGCCAGCACGATCAGCTTGGCCGTGTCGTCGGCCGTGCCCAGCACCGCGGCGCGGCTGAGCGCATCACTCTGGAAGCCGCGCATCAGGAAGCGGTTGAGCAGCCGCATCACCAAGGGGTGCTCCAGATGCAGGTGCACCCGATCGGCGTTCACCTCCTGGGGGTCCTGGAACACCACCGGCTGCAGCTGCGTTTCCTTGCGCCACTGCCACAGCTTCTGGCCCGGCTGGCGGGGTGAACGCAGTGCATCGAGCACATCACCCCAGGCGGCCTCGCCACCGGGCAACTGCTCGGCGCTGGGGAACTCCCAGATGGCCCGATCCGGATCTTCTGCGGCCTGGCTGGCATCCCGCGGGATCAGCGCCAGGGGGGTGCCGCCTTTGCGCTCAGGGCAGTGCTGCGCGCCGCTGAGCTGCAGGCTGGTGTTGAGAGCATTGCGGAACTGGGCGCGGCTGAAGTTCAACCATTTGGTGGACCTTTCCAGTGCCCGCTCCAACTTGCCCACCTGGTTCTCGAGCTCCTCTTTGCGCTCACGGCTCCCTTCCAGCTCCTCATCGAGCAGCGCTCGCGTGCGGCGGAAGGCCTCCTCCTGATCCAGTCCCTCGATCTCCGCCAGGGTGTTGGCAAGCGCCGTGGGGTTGATGCCCTTTGCGAGCAAGTCGTTGAGCTTGCGGATCACCACCGGTGGCAGGCAGCCCAATTCGCTGCGGATCTGGTCGGTCTTGCGCACCACCGTGTCGAGCACGGTGTCTTCCGGGCGCTGGGGCAGCACGAAGTAGTGGCAGTACACCTGTGGCGCCCGTTGCAGGGTGCGGTCGATGCGGCCGTTGCGCTGCTCCATCCGGCCAGGGTTCCAGGGCACATCGAAATGCACCAGGCGTTTGCAGTGGTTCTGCAGGTTCACGCCCTCCCGTGCCGCGTCGGTGGCGATCAGAATCCGCAGTGGATCCTCGGCCGGTGGGCTGTTGAAGCTGCGCTTGATCGCCTCGCGGCGCTCATCGCCGATACCGCCATGGAAGGTGGCGATGCGAGCTTCCGCCTGATCACTGCCGGCGATCAGCTCGCGCACGCGGCGTTCCAGCCAGTCCTTGGTGTCGGCGTATTCGGTGAAGATCAGCAGGCGCTCGCCCGCCCACTCCGCACCTGGCTGCCCAAGGCGCGGGCAGAGGTGCTGGCGAATCAGTTGCTCAAGGCGCCGCACACGGCTGTCGGCCTCGTAGCGGGCTGCTTCGGCGATCGCCTGCATCTGGTTGAGCAGCTTCCACTCCTCCTCGCTCGCCTCCAGCGCTGAGCCCACGGCCGCCTCGTGCTGGGCGTCGGCCTCCTGCAGAAGCTCCTCCTCGTTGCCTTCAGCGCGATCGTCGTCGCCATCAATGGAGTTCTGCAGCAGATCGAGGGCCTCCAGCCGCACCTGCCGCTGTTTGCCGGCCTTGGCGGCTCGTTTCTCCAGGGTGTTCCTGTGCACCCGCAGGGTGCGATCAAAAGCCGCGATCGAACTCAGCAGCCGTTTCTGCAGGTTGGAGATCACCAGGTTCTCGGCGGCGCGCTCGCGCTTGCCGGCGCTCGCCAGGCGTTGGTTGCGCAGCTCCCGGTAGCGGCTGAGCAGCTTGGCCAGCTCGATCTCTGGGGTTCCTTCTGGCAGGCCATCGATCACCTCCGGCACCACCAAGCGCTCCGGGAGCTGCACCTTGATCTGGCGCAGGTCCTCTTTGAGGCGCCGCACCATCACGTCCTCCAGGTCTTGCTTGCGCACCGCCACGCCGCGGCAGAAGCGGGTGGGGTCGAGGATCTCCAGCAGGGCCGAGAAGCTGTTGCTGTGGCCGTTGTGGGGGGTGGCTGAGAGAAACAGCTTGTGCTCGAAGCGCCGCGCCTGATCACGGATTGCGCGGGTGAGCTTGGAATCGATCGCGAACTTCGAGCCGCTCGCGGGGGCGGCATTGTGGGCCTCATCGAGGATCAGCAACGCCTGTTTCCCTTCATCGCCGAGCCAGTCGCGCAGCGGCCCGGCGTAGGCCTCATCGCGCACCAGGGCCTGGCTGATGATGAAGCGGGTGTGAGTGGCCCAGGGGTTGATGCCCCATCCCCGCTGTCGGCGCATGTCCGTGATGTACTGGCGATCCATCACGGCAAAACTCAGGCCGAAGCGGCTCTGCATCTCCCCCTGCCACTGCAGCACCACCGACGGTGGCGCCACCACAACCACCCGGTGCACCTTCTGGCGCAGCAGCAGCTCGCGCATGATCAGCCCGGCCTCGATCGTTTTGCCGAGACCCACGTCATCAGCGATGAACAGGCTCACGCGGGGCATGCGCAGCGCCTTGCGCAAGGGCTCCAGCTGGTAGGGCTTCACATCGATGCCGGCCCGCAGCGGCGCCTGAAACAGGCCCGGGTCGGTGCTGGTCACGCAGTTCCAGCGCAGGGTGTTGAGGTAGCTGCCGAACACCTGCGGGTCATCGAAGCCCCGTTGCCCCACCGTGTCCCAGGTGGTTTCACCCAGCACCAGGGCATCCACCTCCCGCTGCCAGAACACCTCCAGCCGTTGTCCGTTGGCGTCGTCATCCAGGCACGCCATCCGTACCACCGTGTCGCCCTCGGGGTGCTCGGCAGGCTCCACCTCCTCCACCAGCCAGCGATGGCTGCGGCACTGCACCACGCAGCCGGAGGTGGGGATGGAGCTGGTTGAGGGCATGGTTGGGCTCATCGCTGCAGGGCCTGCCGGGGTGAAACGGCCACTAGACGTTGAGGCTGCTGCGGCAAGTCTGCCGCTAGCGAAAGCCATGCGGCAGCACACCAGAAGCAGTTGGAGCTACGAGTCTTGGATCTATGCACGGGGCGCATACTTTCAGCCCTCCAGCTGTTCCAGGCCCGCCACCCGCCCCAGCTCCTGGGGGGTGTGGCGCAGCACCGGATGCTCCTGCCAGTCGCCAGGCAGCGCCAGCCACACCGGGCTGTGGGGCCTTGAGGCCAGAGGCCCGCGGCGCAAAGAGGCCCAGGTGTTTGCCTCCCGATCCGCCACGACCAAGGCCAGGGAACTGCCACGGATCCGCCCGATCCAGTCGTCTGGGGTCTGCAGGCTGTTCCCCCCGCTGCGAAGCGTCAGCCCCAGCTCCCGCAGGAGCCTCCGCAAGCCAGGTGCCACGCCCCGATCCGGCACCAGCACTTCCGGCACGGCACCCACCAGGACCGGTGCCTCGGGGCAGAAGCCCAATGCCAGGGGCAGCTCCCCCAGCGGCAGCAGCTCCAGCTCCTGGCGGTTGATCCCTGGTGCCTCCTCCAGCTCCAGGCCAGAGAGCAGGGCACCATCGAGTACACCCTGGCGCACCAGTTCCAGCCAGTTGGCCCCCGCCCGGAACCGTTGGGGGGTGGGCAGCAGCCAGGGGCAACCCGCCAGCAGTGGGTGATGGAGAAGATCACTGCCGATGCGGGCAACGCCAGCGGCCAGGCGATGGGCGCGGCAGCCCAGCCGCAGCAGTCGCATCGAGGCCGAAGTGCCGTAGCCGCAGCCCCAGAGCTGGCGGCGATCGCGCACCAGGCCGAAGTCCTCCGAGAGGATCCGGTAGCGGCGGCTGATGGTGGGCTGGCTGAGCTGCAGCAGCCGGCTGGTCTGCACGGTGGTGCCGCAGAGCTCCAGCAGATCGAGCAGGCGGTAGTGGGGGGCCTGGGCCAGCGACGGGGGGCGCAGGGAAGCCATGGGGCGAATGCGGCGCTGGGAGCAGCCTCAGCAGCGCAGGTGCTTTTTTGGCTTTTTCTCATGCGAAATAGCAATGCCGCTCGGCAGACCCCAGTCATAGTCACGATCTCCATCTGCTCTTTCGCATGGAGAGGCTTGCCGTTGCATGCCGCTGCCGTCAGGCTGCGGTCCATGCCTGACTCTCTGCCATGCCCTCGCCAGCGCCGCTGCGCTGCCACCTGCTGATCGGCCCACCCGCCAGCGGCAAGACCACCCTGGCCGGCGTGCTGGCCGAACTCACCGGCGCCGTGGTGCTCTCCACCGATGTGGTGCGCCAGGAGCTCTTTGGCGATGCCGCAGTGCAAGGGCCCTGGCGCGACATCGAGGCGCTGCTGCATCAGCGCCTGCGCGAGGCCGTGGCCGCCGGCATCCCAGTGATCCTCGATGCCACCCACGCCCGCCGCCCCTGGCGGCTGGCGATCACCCAGGCCCTGAGCCTGCCGGCTCCGGTGGAGTGGATTGGCTGGTGGCTTTACACGCCGCTTGCCACCTGCCTGCAGTGGAACCAGACCCGCAAGCGCTTGGTGCCCGAGCCGGTGATCCGCGAGATGGCCGCCGCCCTGGCCGATCCGGCCTTTGGCCCCTCTCGGGCGGAGGGCTTCGCAGCGGTGGTGGCGGTGGTGCCCACCCACGGCCGCGAGCTGGAGGCCCTCCTGCGCGATGAGCTGGCCCGCCTCGATCACCGCATCCGCTCGGCCCGCAACCGCGAGAAGCGCTTCCACCTGCACGGTTATTCCAGGCTGCTGGATCTGGAGCGGCTGCTGCACCTGCTGCGGCTGCTGACCACCTACCCCGAGCTCTCGGCCGCGGATCCGGCCACACGGGCCGAGCTGGAGGCGATCGTGTCGCCCCTGCCAGAGGGCGACCTGGCGGATCAGGCGGCGGCCTACCTGCGCCGGCTGCATGGCGAGTGCTACGGCGATGCCCCGGCGATCCGGGGGGATCTGACCTGGCTGGAGGCCAACGGCTTCTGCAGCGCCGAGCCCTCCCTTGCGCCGATTCAGCTGGCGCCAACCCCACCCCAGCCGCCCGCCGTAGCCCCCTGGCGGGGTGGCGTGCATGGTGGCTACCCACCCACCGGCGATGCACCGGTGTTTGTGCGGGTGTTCACCCTGCTGCGCCATCTGCTGCAGCAGCCCTTTGATCAGGCCGAGGGAGTGGCGCTGCCGGAGCACCTGATCGAGCGCACAGAGGCCATCCCCGGTGCCTACCTGCCGTCTGAGGCGGCCACCCTGCGCAAGGACCTCGAGAAGCTGCTCACCCCCTATGGCTTCCGACCCCGCAACGACAACGTCCGCCACGGCTATGCCATCGGCACCGCCTTGCTGTCGGCCCACCGGCTGCGGGAGATCCATGGGGTGGTGAGCCAGGCCGCGGGGCGCCTCGCCGATCCCACGGCCCAGGATCTGCTGCGGGAGCTGGAGCAGCGGCTCGCCTGGGGAGGAATCACGGTGGACGGCACGGCACCGGTGCGGGCTTTCGCCAACCGCTCGATCGTGAGCAGCGCCCTAGTGCGGCCCGACTCCCTGGCGGCCGAGCGCCAGGCCGAGGCGCTGGAAACGGCGATCGTGGAGCGGCGCCGCATCGAGCTGGAGCGCTACGCCTCGGTGGGCTCCTTCCCCGGCAGCCCCCTGGGGACCTTGCGGGTGTGGCCGCTGCAGCTGCTCTTTCACACCATCGGCTGGTATCTCGTGTTCGAGGAGGACAGCCCCGGCCAGGAGCATGGGTTGATCCGCTGCGAACGCCTCGATCGCCTGGCCCTGCGCCGCAGCGAACGCGGCAACCGGCGCAGTGAGGAGATCCACGCCCAGGCCCTCAAGCGGCTGGAGCTGTTGCTGCATCACAGCGGCGGCATCTACTTCGGCGACGACCTGGCGGCCCAGCTGCGGTTGTGCCATCCCCGCGGCCGCAGTCGCGAGCGGGAGATGGTCACCCTGCGCTTCTGCTGCCAGGGCTGGTGCTTCGCTTTCGTGCGTGAGGGCTTGCAGCGCTACCCGATCGAGCACACCCGCCTCTCACTCCCCCTGCCAGGCGACACCTGGTGGCACCACCCCAAAGCCCCGCATGTGCTGCAGCCCGGCAGCCCCAATGACACCCACCCCTATCCGGTGGAGCTTGACCTCCCAAGCTGGACCGTGGCGGCCGACATCGACCTGCGCACCTGGCTGTTTGCCTTTGGCGCCGGCATCCGCATCGACAGCCCTCAGGCCCTGCGGGATGAGCACCGGCAGAAGCTGGAGACTGCCCTGGCGGTGTATCAGGCCTCCTGAAACGGCTGCAAGCCTCAGCGCAGGGGAGCTGGGCCTACGATCCGGCGGTTCTCCAGCCGCAGGATGCGTTGGGCATGCAGGTCGGTCTCGGCCGTCCACTGCTCGGGGGACTCAGGCTCCTCCAGCGCTGGCTCTGCCGCTTTCAGCCGTGGGGGAGGTGCATCCATGGTTGCGACGAGCAGCAGCACCACAATCAGCTCAGCAGCGAGGAGCAGGTCGATCTGGGGCATGGCGAGAACGGCTCAGGCGTCAGTGAACAAAGCCTCAGCCCCCTAACCCGCTTTTGGCTCAGTTCTCCTGCGAAAGAGCAGAGGCCGCAGGGCTCCCCGGGCGGTGTGTGCCTCGGGCGAGACAGAACTGGTAGCGAGCTGGCGCTCGTAGGCGGAGGGATTCCGCTTTGTCCGGACGATTCCGGCGACATTGTGAAGATTGCCGCGGATCTGCCGCTCGTTCATCACCCTTCACGCCTCAGTCGTCATAAGGGGCGATGCCGGGACTATTCACCCCACGCATAGATCCAGCCTCCTCGCCATCGCTGTCACCTGCAGCTGCGTTCCGAGGATGGAGGCCGATGTGCAGCACGGCATGGTCTTCCTGCCCCCAACCTCCGATTTTCCGCCCGATCCCGAACCGCTTGAACGTGAGGAGCTCAACAGCACCTACCTGGAACTGAGGAATTGCTACTCCAGCCTGATGCGCAGCCGCGCCCAGCACCGGCGCCTGGCCAACAAGGCCAAGGACGAAACCGCCCTGCTCAAGGAACGGATCACGGCCCTCGCCAGCCGCGATCTACCCCAGCGCAAGGAACTCTATGAGCTCCTGGAGATCGTGACGGCCATCGCGGGTGACATTGAAGATGCCGGCGATGATCTGGTGAATGGCTTCAGCCGCTACAAGAAAGGTCGCCATAGCTTCCAGGTGCCGGGTATATCGGTGATCTCGTCCGTGCAGTGATTCA
>JANWUS010000057.1 GCA_024958715.1 Cyanobium sp. FGCU52
TGTTCAGCAGGGGGGAAGTTCGCGGTGTGCCGTCCCGTCCCCTGAATGGGTACCTGCAAAGTCGTCAGGCCATCTTCTAACAGGGTCAATCCCCGCTATCTTCACCACTTCTTTCAGTCGACTGGCTACAGGCGTAAGGTTTCTTCGCTGGCGGCAGGAGCCAATATCAACAATCTTAAGAATGAACACATTGACGAGCTGCTTCTCCCCCTCCCTCCACTGGAGGAGCAGCGGCGCATTGCGGCGATTCTGGATAGGGCAGCAAAGGTCAGGGAGCAAGCGACTCAATCATTGGGTTCAAGCTCACGTGCCCTATACGAATCCATTTTTTCTAGGGATATATTGGCTGTCCGTCATCGCATGGCCAGGATTGGGGATATCGCCATGCAGCTCCCATCGGGGTATGGCTCCGACCCAGGACGATTACCATTTGGTGCACCCGTTGCAAAGGTCAGCAATATCACAGCTGATGGCAGATTTCATCGCGAGTTCGAGAGCCGATCATTCACCCAGCCTGAGATCAATAGACTCCTTGTAGGCGAGCATGATCTTCTCGTGGTGAAATCAAGCAGCAGCAAGGCAAATATCATTTCCGGCAAAACTGCTATCTGCGGAAAGAATCACGCAGGCGTGCTTGTTGCGTCAAACTTTCTCATGCGATTGTGCGTAGATCAATCCACCGCAGATCCGCGTTTCGTCTGGCACGTACTGAACAGCAAGATCTCAAAAGATTTTGTCAAGAGAGTTGCCGGAACTACAACCTACCCCAATCTTAAGTGGTCTACCTATGTGGATCATCCAATCCCACTTCCGAGTCTGAGTGAGCAGCGCCTAATCCGGGAGCGACTTGATCATATAGATGCTCTCAGTCATGAAAAGGGTGCTCGGCTCGCCGAGGAAGCTGGGAATCTTATTGCCGTGCTTCAGCAACAGCTGATAGGCAGATGAAAGCCACAGAAGCTAAGCTCCTCGAGATCCTGAGAAACGTCTCTCAGTTCATCATCCCGATCTATCAGCGCACCTACTCCTGGATGCAGAAGGAGTGCGAGCAGCTCTGGTCTGACATTCGACGTGCAGGTTCCTCCGACGAGATCGGTGTGCACTTTATTGGGTCTGTGGTGCATATCGATGACGGCCTGGGCAACATCGCCGTACAGGCACCCAAGCTGGTCATCGACGGCCAGCAACGGCTCACCACCGTCACCCTGCTGCTCTCAGCCTTGGCGGATGTACTCAGCGAGCTGCCAGAAGATCAGGACGAGCCGTTTGACGGGTTCTCACCGGCAAAGATCCGGCAGTATTACCTCACCAACCCCCTAGAGAAGAAAGAGAAGCGCTTCAAACTGCTGCTCTCCGACACCGACCGAGCCACCCTCATGGCCGTGGTGGATCCGAACGTCGCCGTACCACCACCAGAGCCATCGATTCGGATCCAGGAGAACCACGCCTTTTTTCTTGAGCAGCTGCGCGATTCCGCTACAGATCTGGCGGTTGTCTGCCGTGGCATCAGCAAGCTGCTGGTGGTGGATGTGGCCCTCTCCCGCGATCAGGACAATCCCCAGCTGATCTTCGAGAGCATGAACTCCACCGGCCGGGAGCTCTCCCAGGCCGACCTGATCCGCAACTACGTGCTGATGGGCCAGCCGCCCGAGCTGCAGGAGAAGCTCTACACCCTGCACTGGCGGCCGATGGAGCTGGCGTTTGGTCAGGAGGCCTATAGCGGCAACGAGTTCAGTGCCTTCATGCGGGATTTTCTCACCCTCAAGACCGGTGAGGTGCCTCGCCTCGATCTGGTCTATGAGGTGTTCAAGAAGTACGAACGCGAGCCGTCTGTCGCCGCTGCTGGCATCGAGGCATTGCTGGCAGATCTCCACGCCACAGCCATCCGCTACTGCCGCGTGGCCCTCGGCAAAGAACCGGATACCGCGCTCCAACAGGCCTTCCACGATCTCCGCGAGCTCAAGGTCAACGTCGTCACCCCCCTGCTTCTGGAGCTCGATAGCGACCATGAAGCCGGCCTGCTCAGTCGCGATGAGCTGCTGGAAGCCCTGCGCATGCTCGAGGCCTATGTGTTCCGCCGAGCCGTCTATGCGATCCCGTCCAACTCGCAACAGAAGACCTTCGCCACCTTCAGCCGGTCGCTGCGGCGCGAGAACGGCCACTACCTGCCCAGCTTCAAGGCTCACCTGCTGGCCCTGCCCTCATACCGCCGCTTTCCCTCCGACGAGGAGTTCCGCCGCGAGATCCAGATCCGCAACCTCTACAAGTTCAACAAGAGCTGCTCCTACTGGCTGCGCCGCCTCGAGAACCACGATCGCAAGGAGCCGATCGCCGTGGCGGAGTACACGATCGAGCACATCCTTCCTCAGAACCCCGAGCTTCCCGTCGCCTGGCGTGACGCGCTCGGATCGGATTGGCGGCAGGTGCAGGAGGAGTGGCTGCACCGCCTTGGCAACCTCACCCTCACCGGCTACAACCCCGAACTGGGCGATCGCCCCTTCCTGGAGAAGCGCGACGGCAAAGGCGGCTTCGCCAAGAGCCCGCTCCATCTCAACGAGGGCCTGGGCCAGCTGGAGCGCTGGGATGTCGACGCCATGCGTCGGCGAGGTGAATGCCTCGCCGAGCGAGCACTGGAGGTGTGGCCTGCTCCCCAGCTCAGCGAAGAGCAGCGTCTGGCCTATCAGCCAGCTCGTTCGCGCAGCAAGGCCACCCCATACACCCTGGCGGACCATCCCCAGTTGGCCAGCCCAGTGATCCGAGCCGTCTTCGATGCCCTTGATGCCGGCATCCGCAGCCTGGATCCCAATGTCAGCCAGGAAATCCTCAAGCTCTACATCGCCTACAAGGCCGAAACCAACTTTGTCGACATTGTTCCCCAGGCCAAGCGACTCCGCCTCAGCCTCAACATGCCCTTCCCTGAGCTGGATGATCCCAAGGGTATGGCCACAAACGTCGCAGGAATCGGCCGCTGGGGCAATGGCGATGTTGAGATTGGGGTTGCCACACTGGATGAGGTTCCCTATGCCCTGGGCCTGATCCGCCAGTCGCTGGAGCGGCAGCTCGATGACAATGGTGCTGACGGCTGACCCCCATGAGTAGTGCCGCATCCCAGTACGCACTGATCGCCAGCCAGTGGCCTGAGCTCCATGCCGAGGCTGTCCGTGTGGAGGAGTGCGCGCTTTCTGACCCGCGAACGGCTTGCTTCTATGCCCGTCGCACCATCGAGCTGCTGGTGGAGTGGGTCTACGACAACGATGGGCAGCTGGAGCGTCCCTTCGGCTACGGCACGCTTGCCGATCTGATCTACAGCGCCGATTTTCGGGTGATCGCTGGCGAGCAGATGCGGCGCTTCCGGCTGCTCAAGGATCTCGGCAACAAGGCCGTGCACTGCGGCGACCCGATTCGGCGTGGAGAGTCAGTGCTGGCTGCCGGGGAACTGTTCCAGGTGCTGCGCTGGCTGGTGCAGACCTACGGGCTCCACCCTGAATCGGTCCGCGGCCAACGCTTCGACCCCGACCTCTTGCCCAGTAGGGAGGGAAGCGCCGCCCAACAGTCCCAGACCCGCGAGCAGCTTGAACTCCTGGCTGAGCAGCTGGCTGAACGGGATCAGCAGCTGCGTGATCAACGCCTGGCCTCGCTGGCCTCACAAGAAGAGCTGGAGCGCCTGCGCGCGGAGGTCACCGCCCTGCGCAAAGCGAACCAGGCGGCAGCCCAACCAGAAGAAGACCTGCCTGAGTACGCCACACGCCAGGGCTACATCGATGTCTATCTCGAGGAAGCCGGCTGGCGCTTGGGTGAGGGTTGCACGCACGAGCACGAAGTGCAGGGCATGCCCAATGCGACTGGTCAGGGCTTCGTGGATTACGTGCTCTGGGGAGATGACGGCAAGCCCCTGGCTCTGGTGGAGGCAAAGCGGACCAGCCTTGACCCCATGGATGGCCAGCGCCAGGCGGAGCTCTACGCCAACAGCCTGGAGCAGCGCTACGGGCAGCGGCCAATCATCTTCCTTTCCAATGGCTACCGCCATCGGCTCTGGGACGACCTCCGCTATCCACCTCGCGATGTTCAGGGCTTCTACAAGAAAGAAGAGCTCAATGCGTTAATCCGCCGTCGCGAGATTCGACAGCCCCTGGCCCAGGCCACTCTCAGTCGGATCGCTGACCGTCACTATCAACAGCGTTCGATCCGGGCGATCTGCGAATCCCTCGACCTCGGTCGGCGTAAGGTCTTGCTTGTGCAGGCCACTGGCACTGGCAAGACCCGCACAGCGATCTCGCTGTCTGATCTGCTGAGCCGCTGTAATTGGATCAAGCGGGTCCTGTTCCTTGCCGATCGCACCTCCCTGGTGCTTCAGGCTGAGCGGGCCTTCCGGCAACTTCTGCCCGATTGTGCGCCGGTCAATCTGGTGACCAACAAAGGTGGGGAGGGTCGCATTTATCTCTCCACCTATCCGACGATGATGAATCTCATCGAGGCGGAAGATGGCAGGGGCGTCAAGCGTTTCGGTGTGGGTCACTTCGACCTGATCCTGATCGATGAGGCACACCGCAGTGTCTATCAGAAGTATGGTGCGGTCTTCAGTTACTTTGATTCGCTGCTCGCTGGCCTCACCGCGACACCGCGCGACGAGATCGATCGCAACACCTATCAGCTCTTCGAGCTGGAGGTTGGGATGCCAACCGATGAATATGGTCTTGACCAGGCCATTGGGGATGGCTACCTCGTTCCCTTCCGGCCCATTTCCGTATCACTCAAATTTCCTCGACTGGGCATCCGCTATGACGACCTCAGCGAGCAAGAGAAGGCCGAGTGGGACCTGATCGATTGGGAAGAAGATGTGCTGCGTTCCCGCCGGGTCGACTCCGGTGCCATCAATGCCTGGCTGTTCAATGCCGACACCGTTGACAAGGGCCTGAAGGTCTTGATGGAGCAGGGCAGTCAGGATGCCAGCGGGGATCGGCTTGGCAAGACGGTGATCTTCGCTCGCAACCACAAGCATGCTGTGTTCATCTGCGAGCGCTTCGACCACAACTACCCGCATCTGGCCGGCAAGGCCGCCCGGGTGATCGACAATCAGATTCCCTATGCCCAGAGCCTGATCGACGAGTTCTCGCTGCCCGACAGTGAGCTGCGCATTGCTATTTCGGTCGACATGCTCGACACCGGGATCGACATCCCCGAGATCGTCAATCTGGTGTTCTTCAAGCCGGTGCGTTCCCGCACCAAGTTCTGGCAGATGGTGGGCCGAGGCACTCGGCTATGTCCTGACCTGTTCGGTCCTGGCAACCACAGGGAGTGTTTCTGGATTTTCGACTTCTGTCAGAATCTCGAGTTCTTTCTTGGCGATGGCGGTGTCGAAGGCGGCACACCACCAGCCACACTCAGCACACGCCTGTTTCGTTCTCGCCTGGCTCTGGTCGAGACGATTGATCGCCTCCAGGCAGAATCTAATGGCGGGGTTGACCAGGAGCTTGTGCAGCATCGGCGCCTCTTGGCTGAGCTACTCCGCTGCCATGTGGCCGGCTGCCCCGCCGATAATTTCCTGGTGAGGCCACACCTGGAGCAGGTTGAGAGCTTTGCCAGGGAGGAGGCCTGGACGGAGCTGAGCCCCGATCACCTTGAACTTCTTGCCAACACACTTGCGCCCTTGCCCTCCGCCCATGCAGAGCAGACAGGTGACACCGACGCCACGGCACGGCGTTTTGATTTGCTTCTCTACAATCTACAAGTAGCCCTGCTGCGCAAAGAATCACGGCTGGTCCGTCTGCAAGGACAGTTGCGCGAGTTAGCCGGATTGCTGCAAGAACGGCACACGATTCCGATGGTCGCTGCCGAACTGGACTTGATTCAAGATCTCCTGCGCGATGAATGGTGGCAGGACGTTACCGTCGCGATGCTTGAAGAGGTGCGTCGTCGCTTACGCGGGTTGGTAGGGCTGATTGAAACAGGATCACGAGAACCCCTTTACAGCAACTTTGACGATGAGATCCTCGAGATCAAAGAAGTTGATCGATCAAAGCTCCTCACGCGAGACACCTTCAAGCAGTTCCGCCTCAAAGCGCAGGAGTTCCTCAAGGCTCATGAGGATCACCTCGCCATGCAGCGCCTAAGGCGGAACCAACCTCTGACCCCATCTGACCTTCAGGAGCTGGAGCGCTTCCTGATCAGTCACGGCATCGGCGATGAACAGTTGATCCATCAGGCCGCGGAAGAATGCCAAGGTCTTGGCCTTTTCATTCGTTCGCTGGTTGGGCTGGATCGCAATGCCGCCAAGGAGATTTTTAGCGAATATCTCGCAGAGGGAACCCACACCGCTAACCAGATCCGCTACATCAACACCATCATTGATGAGCTCACCAGCCGAGGCGTCATGGATCCTTCCCGTCTCTATGAACAGCCATTCAGTGACATCGCACAGGGTCCAGAGACGCTTTTCTCTGAAGCTGAAGTCGACAAAATCTGCAACCTGCTGGATCTGATCAGGTTGAGAGCAGCACCTGTCAGGGCAGCCTGAGTGCCTGGTTTAGATCTTCTCCAGCCCTGGTGATTCATCCCGCACCTGAAACGGTGGATTCACAAGCAGAGGCTCTTTGAGTCTTCCCATGGCTGCCACGAGCAGCCCTGATGTTCCAGCCGCTGGATCGACACCCAGATTCATCGAATCCAAGATTTCGTGTGGCGGGAAGAAGAGGCAGTCGGATTCAGTCACGTTTGCAACACCCCTGATGTCTGCTCATCGTAGGTCATCCGGCAAGCCGGAGCTGGTGACACTGACAGCAATTTCTGTGTTGCCATGCCTGACTCTTGATTTCGCCCAATCCTGGCCAATACTTCCCCTGTTTTTGTCTTGGGACTCCTGGCTTGCCATTTCAGAGTGTTCACGCGTATTCGAGCTCGCATGGTTTCCTCCGCTGGCTGAACTCTTTGAGCGAGGCTTTCTTGCCCGACCATTTGGGTGGTTGCTCAGGCGTACTGGCTGGAGGACGGCTTTGAGTTTCTCTGCTCATCTCGTCTGGGGGCGCAAGTACCGGAACTCGTCCCAATAGAAGATCAGCCGATACCTCGATCGTTTTTCCTTCTGTTCAGCAATGGTGCGAGGCAACAGGAGGTAGAGCTCCACTCAACCCATGAACCCCCTGCTGCGGCTGCTCGGAGCGGCCGCCTCTCACGGCCTGCTCACCGGCCAGATCGTGTTCTCGGCTGCGTTCGTCGGCGCCTGTGAGCTGCCGAACTGGATCCACGGCCCTCGCCAGGTGAACGCCTGCCTGGAGCGCTGGATGACGGTCAGCGCCCTGTTCTTCCCCTCCGGCATGCAGACCGCTGTCGCGAGCAACCAGCCGGCTCTGGCGCCTGGCCGGCGCGGGGTGTTCCGATGAGCAGCTCCATTACGGCCTCGGCCTACGTCGAGCACTTCGATCCGGAGCTGGCCCACCACCGCGCCTGGCTGCTGGCGGTGCTGGAGCGGCTGGTTTCCCATGACCCCCAGGCCCTGGAGGAAGGCGGCACGCTGCGCCGGCTCTGGACCGAACGCCAACAGTCAGCTTCCGCGGCCGGGACGCAGACCAGCTAGATCGATCCACTCCAGACCAGGCCCCAGCCACCAGGCCCAGCTGCCCCCATTTCCGACATCCCGGCCGCTGTGGCCGTCGCCATGCCACTGGTGAAGGAGTTCGAGGGCTGCCGGCTCAGCGCCTACCCCGATCCCGAGACCGGGGCTGAGCCGTGGACGATCGGTTGGGGCACGACGATCTACTACGACGGCAGTCCGGTGAAGGCCGGCGACACGATCAGCCAGGAACTGGCCGATGCCCTGCTTGCCGGGCGGCTGGAGCGCGATTGGGGCCTGCTGAAGAAGCTGGTGCCCGGCTGGCCCCAGTTCAGCGTCAACCAGCAGGCGGCGTTGCTGTCGTTCACCTACAACTGCGGGCCGGCCTGGTTCGGCGGCGAGGGTTTCGCGACGCTCACCACCCGGCTCTGCCATGGCGAGCTGGACAAGGTGCCCGCGGCCCTGATGCTCTACGTCAACCCCGGCGGTCCCAGCGAGGCGGGGCTGCGCCGACGCCGCAAGGCAGAAGCCGCCTTGTGGAACGCCGCCCCGTCCCCAGCCAGCAACCCTGCAGCTGAAGTCGAGGTTCGACGCGGCAATCCGCTCTCCGTGCCCTGGTTCAGCCAGCTGGACTCCAGCACCGACCAGGCTCGCCGGATGTGCTTCTCGAGCAGCTGCGCCATGCTCCTGGCCTTCCTTCGGCCTGGCGTTCTCACTGGCGCGAACGGCGACGATCAATACCTGGAGCGCGTGCACCGCTATGGCGACACGACCGATCCGGCTGCGCAGATCCAGGCCTTGCGCAGCTACGGCATCGAGGCGGAGTTCACTCAGAAGGCCAGCTTCCAGACGATCGAGGCGCAGATCGCCGCGGGGATCCCCGTCCCCTGCGGATACCTGCACCGTGGTCCGGTGGAGAAGCCCGCAGGCGGGGGGCACTGGCTGATCGTCGTGGGCCACACTCCCACCCACCTGATCGTGCATGACCCCCTGGGTGAGGCGGATCTGGTGAGCGGCGCCACGGTCGGGGGTAGCGCCCGCTTCTGCCGCTACAGCCGCCGGAACTTCGGGCGGCGCTGGATGGTGGAGGGAGAGGGCAGCGGCTGGGCGGTGATCGCCAAGGGGTGAGGAGTGGCCTCCTCAGCGGAGTGGCCTGGGCCGGCGGCGGATCGGCGCAACCGCTGGCCGAAGCGCCTGGGGGATCTGCAGTTGCTGGTCTGCCCAGTGGGCAGTGAGGGCAGCCAACAGGCTGTCGCGGTCGCCGTGGATCCGGAGCATGGCGGAGTGAGAAATCGCTGTCCCCAAGCCTGATCCCGCCGGCTGGGCTCAGCAGATCAGCGGCGACAACGGGCGGCAACCAATGGCACAGCCGAGGCCATCAAGAGCAGCTGGTTGGCTGTGCCGTCGTCACCGCCCAGGCGAGACCTGTCGGGACTCGTCGGATGGTCCCCTTGGTCTTGCCCCTCTGGGGTTCGCCCCTTTGGGGCCTTGCGCCGGCCCTCTCCAGTCTGAGGCCCTCCTCCGTCGGGCCTCCACTGGGATCGGTCCCGTCGCTGCGCCCCCGGCGCACTTCGCCATGGCCTCGTCCCTCCTTTCCCCGTTCTGCCGCCCTGAGGAGGATCCGTTTCTGCTGCTGCAGTCCACGCTCAGCTGCGTGGAGCGCATCCTGATGCTCTCCGCCGGCAAGCCGCTGCGCCGCACCTGGATTGAGCATCCCTACGGGGAAGAGGAAATCACCCTCCTGGAGGAGGAGGTGCTCCCCGCCATCCAGCAGTGCCTGCAGCGGGTCGATGCGATCGATGCGGTGCTGCAGGAGGAGCAGGATGCGCAGATGGCCCTTGAGCAGCTGCGCCAGGAGCTGGCGGCAAAGGCCGAGGGCGCCGATGCCGATGAGGCCCTGAGCCCGCTCTGATCGCCGGGGCCTGCCGGGAGCCCTGATCCCGGCCTTTCTCCCTACCGCCCACCGGGGGACGTTCGGTGCCTCGCGGTGGAAAGACACCACAGCGGCAGCTGTTCTTTGGACGCAGATGGATACCGGCGACGGTCCGACGGACAGGGCCCTGTGGTTGTCGTCGGTTGGCTGGCCGGGCTGGCGAACGCCGCCTGGGCCTGCCCCGGCGCGGGCCGTCCGGCAAGGGCTGACGTGAATCGCTCGCAGGCTCGCGCCCCTTGCCGGCCATCTCCTTGCCGGTGCGGATCGGCCCGGTCGTTCGCCCTCCCGGCCATGGCCACCCTCTCTCCTTCCCGGCCCTGCTGCCCCATCCGCGTCGTCTCGGTCCACCTGCTCAGCGCCGCCGGTGATCTGCTGCGGGTGCTCTTTCTCGATCACCAAGCCGCCAGGCTTCTTTGAAGCCGGTGGGCACATCACCTCCCAGCCGCACTACGTGCCGCGGGAGGAGGCGCTGATCCTGGCCTCCAATCAGCAGATCTTGCTCGGGCCCCAGGCCGCGGTGCGGGTGCTCTGAGGCTCATCGGGCGGGCGCCTTCTGGGCTATGTCCGGTAAGCGCCCGCCCAACCCTCAGGCCCGCTGCTGAGAAGAATGACTCCTGCTCGTACGGCTACCCCGGCAGCCTTGACGCATCTGGCGAGTACCCCTTGCTTGGAGGGTAGGCCTGCTCAAAAGGTCCGGAATCGTCATCTTCCATGGGCGGGAAATCATTCGGACCCACGCCCAGCCAGC
>JANWUS010000058.1 GCA_024958715.1 Cyanobium sp. FGCU52
AGCGTCTTGTTGGCGGGGTGCCAGGGGCTTGCGGAGCTTTGTTGCTGATCAAGATTCCTCAAGCCCGTCGGCCACCTATCCGGTGGAGGGTTACATGAAATTCACTGACGGCACCAGCCTGCAGGTCTTCAGCCAGCGGCTCAGCCTGCCCGTGGGCGGCCAGAAGCTGTTCGGGCCCTTCCGGGCCGTGCCGGGCAAGCAGGCCGCTCAGATGAACTTCAAGGTGGGCGGCGATCCCTCGTCGCTGGGCTACAGCTACCAGATCTCGGTGGAAGGATGCGACTGAGTGCGGGCCCGGGCCGCGCTCAGGGGTTGATGTCCACGCTGCTCAGACGGCCGGTGACGTCGAGCAGCGGGTAGTCGGGATCCCCCCAGCCGGCCGGTGCCAGCAGATTGGGGGCATTGGGGCCAGGAGCGGCGGCGGCGCCCGCCTCGAAGGCCCCGTCGGTCCAGCTGAGGATCAGGCCGCGCAGCGGGCCGCCCCCATCGGCCAGAGGCGAGCGCAGGTTGAAGTGATCCCCTCCCTTCACCATCACCAAGCGATGGCCGCCACCCTCCCTGCGGGCCTGGCCGGCCATGATCCGGATCGCCTCCGGACCGGAGGGCACCACCCAGTCGCGGCTGCCGCTCACCATCAGCACCCTGCCGTTCATGCCACGGGATGACCCCCGGTCGAACAGCAGGGCGGAGGGCGGGCTGACGGAGACCACCGCCTTGATGCGGGGATCCGGGGCCACCGCCCGCCCGGCGCTGCTGCGGAAGCTGCACTGCAGCACCCAGCTCAGGTTGCGTTCCGGATCGCGCAGGTCAGCGCAGTAGCGGTCGATCCGGCCGGCGCTCGGCCGGGCACCCGCCAGCTGCAGCACGGTGGTGGCCCCCCAGGAATGGCCCAGGGCCACCACCTGGTCGGTGCGCACGGGAGAGGGGAGGCGCAGCCTGCCGGCGGCAGCGGCATCGATCGCCGCCGACACATCCAGGGGACGCAGGCGAAGGTCGTCCGGGCTCGGAGGTGGCACCTTGCCCTCCAGCATCGCCTGCTGCTGGTTGCTGTCGCTGCCGGGATGGCGCGGCAGGATCACCGTGTAGCCACGGCGGGCCAGATGGGCCGCCCAGCCCTCGAAGTTCTCCGGCGAATCCCAGAGGCCGTGGGAGATCACCACCAGACGGCCGTTGGCTCCCTGCCCCGGGGCCACCACCACCACCGAGAGGGGCTCGGGGCGGTGGGTCACCCGGATCGCCACATCGCTGCGCTGAATCTCCAGCGGGCCCGCTCCCCGCAGAGCAGGGTCGGCGGTGGCGGCCGGGGTTTCGCTGATCAGGCGATCGCCCGTGAGCTGCTGGTTCTTGAGCCGCTGCAGGGCGAACAGGGCCTGCTCCAGGTCAACGGTGGCGGTCTTGCCCGGGATCGCCTCCAGCACGTCGAGCACCGTCAGGTTGCCCTTCTCGGCGGTCCTGTCCAGCCGTTCCAGTCCTTGGCGCAGCTGGGCGCTTTCGCCCTCGTCCATGCCATCGATGCGCACCAGCGCGGACACCAGCAGCAGGGCCTGGTTGCCGAGGGGGGAGCCCACCGTCTTGTCGGCGAAGACCCGGCTGGAGAGGGGAAGGGGATCGTCGAGCAGGGTGACAAGGCGGCGGCCGATGGCGCCACCGGTGGCCTGATCCAGCTCCGCCAGGTCGCTGCTGCCGCTGAGAAGGGCCTGGCGGTTGCGGAGTTCGCTCACGTTCACCGTGAAGCTGGTCTCCAGCAGGGGCAGCCTGAACTCGATCCGCTCGATCGCCCGCACCGGCGCCAGCGGCGCGAGGGCCAGCAGGGCGGTGAGCGGCGCGGCCAGATGCCGGAAGGGATGGGGGCGAACGGGCATCACGGCGGCAGGAGGCGCGGCTCCATGATCACCCTGCGGCCGCCGCGGCGACCAGCCGCTCCGCCAGGGCTTCGGCACTGCTCCAGGCGCCCTGCACCCGGCCGAAGCCCGGCCCTGCCAGGTAGTCGCCGCAGAAGCCGATGCGGCTGGCGGGGCAGAGGCTCAGGGCGGAGGGGAGGCCAGGCCCCCTGGGGTAGGCGGCCCCCCAGCGCATCAGCTGCCGCCGGCAGCGGCCCATCAGGGAGTAAGGGATGCGGGGATGGAGGGCCTGGTGCAGGGCGGCGGTGAGGGCGGTGATCACCGCGTCCTCCTCCGCGGCCGGGACGGGGCGTCCCAGCTGACGGGCGATCGCGGAGCCGGAGCCGTAGACCTTCAGGTGCTCCTCGGCGAAGATCGCCGTGGAATGGGCCACCACGGCGCAGCGCCCGTCGTCGAGAGGCTGGATGGCGATCCGCTCCAGCCCCCAGCGCTGGCGGGCCGCCGCGTCGAGGATCAGCAGCCGGAAGGGCAGATCCCGCCAGATCCGGGCCGCTTCGCCCTCCGCCACCAGCAGCAGGTTGCTGCGGGCCTCGGCGCGGAGGGAGGCGATCGCCACCAGGGCATGCTCCAGCTGGGAATCCGCCAGGCTCCTGGCGGCCTCCGCCAGGGGAATGCTCTCCCAGCCCAGGGTGAGCCGGGCCCGGGGATGGGCCAGCAGGGTGCCGGAGAGCACCAGCCAGTCGGCCTGCCCCAGCGTCTGGCCATCGGCGGCGAGCAGCTCCCAGGGCCCGCCCGCTGAAGCCCGCAGGCGCCGGACCAGCTGGCCGAAGCGGCCCTCCACGGCCCCACCGGCCTGGTGCAGCAGGCCTTCGCAGAGCCGATCCATCCCGCCCCGGCCCCGCAGGAGCGTCCCGTCCAGCTGGGGGTCGGCGGGCGGGTCCCCCACCTGGCCATGGACATCGAGCCCCGCGATCGCTCCCTTCCAGGGCTCCACCCAGCCCCCCTCGATCAGGGCCTGCAGCAGCGGCGGCGGCGGGGCTTCCGCCGGATGCAGGTTGAACAGGGGGGCGCCGTGGTCGATGCGCAGAGCGTCATCGCTGCGGGAGCGGCGGGTGGAGGCCCGGCCCCCGGGGCCCCGCCCCGTCTCCCAGAGGGTGAGCGGGCCGCTCCAGCCCAGGGCCACCAGGCGGGCCGCCAGGACGCAGCCGGCGACTCCGGCGCCGATCACGGCCAGGCTGGGGCCCGGGGAGAGGGACATGCGGAGGCGAGGGGGGCGGCGCGGGCCGGGCGGCATCTCCAGGATGCCCGAGGTTCGGCTGGCGGCGCGTCACCGAAAGCCCCGGGAAGCCCGGGGCGTGGTGAAGTCGCACGGGTCTCGTGCTGCACGATTCTGATCCCATCCGGGCCGGGTCCGAGGATGCGGACTTCCCGCCCCCCACGGCATGGCGACCCCTCCGATCGACCACACCGCCGCGGTGCAGGCCCGCTACGGGGCCGCCGCGATCGAGCCCGAGCCCTGCCTGTGCTGCGGTGTCGCCTTCGATCCCTCCCTGCTGGAGGTGATTCCGGCGGAGGTGGTCGAGCGCGACTACGGCTGCGGCGATCCCACCCGCTGGGTGCGGCCGGGCGACACGGTGCTCGATCTGGGCAGCGGCAGCGGCAAGAACGCCTTTCTCTGTGCCCAGCTGGTGGGCCCCGAGGGCCGG
This sequence comes from Cyanobium sp. FGCU52, assembly GCA_024958715.1. Classification (GTDB taxonomy): domain Bacteria; phylum Cyanobacteriota; class Cyanobacteriia; order PCC-6307; family Cyanobiaceae; genus Cyanobium. The sequence continues at coordinate 3,548 of JANWUS010000058.1, forward strand.
GTGATCGGTCTCGACCGCAACGGCGAGATGCTGGCGCTGGCCCGCTGGGCCGCCCCGATCGTGGCCGACAAGATCGGCTATGCCAACGTGAGCTTCCGGGAGGCCGCCATCGAGGACCTGGGCCGCGACCTTGCCGGCCTGCCCCTGCTGGCCGACGGGAGCGTGGATCTGGTGCTGAGCAACTGCGTGCTCAACCTGGTGCGCCCCGATGCCCGCCCCGCCCTGCTGCGGGAGATCCGGCGGGTGCTGCGGCCGGGCGGCCGGGTCGCCATCAGCGACATCGTCAGCGATCGGCCCGTGCCCCTCGATCTGCAGCAGGATCCGGAGCTCTGGAGCGGCTGCATCAGCGGCGCCTGGCAGGAGGATCGCTTCCTCGAGGACTTCCGCACCCTTGGCTTCGAGGGGGTGCACTACGCCGACCGGCAGGAGCGTCCCTGGCGGGAGGTGGAAGGGATCGCCTTCCGGGCCGTCACCCTGGTGGGCCATCGGCCCGGTCCCTCCCAGGCTTCCAGCTGCTGCTGAGCGCTGCGGCGCATCCGCCGGGGTTCCGCCGAAGGGCGTGGCGGCCCCGCCGGGCGTGGCGAGGGTGGGCCATCGCCACGCCTTCGACGATGACCCTCGTTGCTTCCCGGCCCCGCGCCTCCACCGGGCCGGCGTCGGTCGTGCCGCCCCCGGTGCTGGCCCTGCTGCAACAGGCCGACGTGGGCCTCGACGGGGCGCGGCCCTGGGACCTGTGCCTCCATCGTCCCGATGTGCTGAAGCAGGTGGCGTGGGGCGGATCGCTGGCCTTCGGCGAGGCCTACGTGCGCGGCGACTGGGACTGCGGGCGCCTCGATGAGCTGTTCGATCGCCTGCTGCGGGTCGGTGCCGTCCGGGGCCTTGCCGCCGGCCGCTCCATCGTTGCCCGGGTGGCGGCCCTCGCCGCCCGCCTGGGGGATCCCCAGTCGCCCGCCCGCGCGCGGCGGGCCGTGCGCCATCACTACGACATCCATCCGCAGGTGTATGCGGCGATGCTCGATCCCCTGCGCCAGTACAGCTGCGGCTTCTGGCAGCACGCCAGCAGCCTGGAGGAGGCCCAGCGGCACAAGCTGGCCCTGATCGGCGAGAAGCTGGCCCTCGAACCGGGCCAGCGGGTGCTGGACATCGGCTGCGGCTGGGGCGGTCTGGCGGCCTGGCTGGCCGAGCGGCACGGCGTGGAGGTGGTGGGCATCACGCTCTCGCAGCGCCAGCTCGACTGGGCCCGGGAGCGCTGGCAGGGGCTGCCCGTGCGATTCGAGCTCTGCGACTACCGGGACCTGGCCCGCCTCCAGGAGCGACCGTTCGACCGGATCGTCTCGGTGGGGATGCTGGAGCACGTGGGGCCGAGCCATCTGCGCCGCTTCTTCCGGGAGGTTCGCCGGGCCCTGCAGCCGCAGGGGCTCGCCCTGGTGCACACCATCGGCTTCCCGAGACGCACCGTCGCCACCGACCCCTGGATCGCCGCCCACGTGTTCCCGGGGGGACGGCTGCCCGCCGCGGGCGAACTGGCGGATGCCCTCGGCGACGATCTGCTGATCGAGGACTGGCACGGGTTCGGCAGCGATTACGACCTCACCCTGATGGCCTGGCACGTGCGCTTCGAGCGGGCCTGGCCCCAGCTGCGCCCGCTGCTCACGGCCGATGGCGGCCCGGAGGCCGCCGAGCGGTTCCGTCGCTTCTGGCGCTACTACCTGCTGTGCTGCGCCGGCTTCTTCCGCGCCCGCCAGGGCCAGCTCTGGCAGCTGGTGCTGAGCCCGGCCGATCGATCCCCCACCACGCCCTACCGCTCGGTCCGCCCGGGGCCCTGCCCGCTGGCCTCCGCCGGGGAGATCGGGCGATGAACGGCGATCGCTGGGAGCATTTCGCCCCGGAAGGGTGTCTGGGACTGCGGGGGGTGGGCTCCAGCAAGGAGCGGGCCTTCGAGCAGGTGGGGCTCGCCCTCACGGCCACCATGATCGATCCGGCGAGTGTGCGTCCGCAGGGGAGGGAGGAGATCCACTGCAGCGCTCCCGACGACGAACGTCTGCTGCTGGCCTGGATCGAGACCCTGCTGGGCCGGATGGCGGTGCAGCATCTGCTGTTCGGCCAGTACCGGGTGAGGATCGGGCCGCAGGGACTGCAGGCCACGGCCCTGGGGGAACCCCTCGATCCGCGGGGGCTGGATCCCCGGCTGGATCTGCATCGGGTTTTCTGTGAGCAGTTGCGCCTGATTCGCGGGCCTGCCGAGGACTGGCGGGCCGAAGTCATCCTCCGGCCTAGGGGGTTGGCTGAGGCGGATGACGGCGGAAGCTGAGCAGTGGCTGGGCGGAATCAAGGAGCTTCTCAGCAGGGAGGGAGCAGGAATGCATCACCTTGCCGCATCAGCAACCTTGCTGACTCCATAGCCTGATCTGGTGCTTTTCCTGGTCTCAGGTTTGTCGACCTCCGGGCTAACAAACTGGTTGCCATTGCCTCCGCTGCTCTATCTTCCATGAACGACCGACTGCGTCTGCTCCAGCGCCAGCCCCGTCGCATCACGATCACCCTCAGCTATCACGTGCACGAGGCCCTGCTCAACCGCTCCGAGGAGGAGGGGCGATCGGTGTCGAATCTCTGTGCCTTTCTGCTGGAAGAATCGCTGCGCCATCCCCAGGCCCTCCCTGCTGCCCCTGAGGGCCTGGGGATCGAGCGTCGTCAGGAGCGCCATCAGGGGATGCACCCAGGAGCCGATGGCCATCTGCGGCAACGCCGGCCAGGCTGAAATGTCAATCGGTCGTCAACCCTTCCGGCTCGACTATCCAAATCATGCGGGAACTGCAAGCGATTTGACCTGGCCATGGGCGACTGCTACGTCTATGTTCCGTCGCTCACTCCGCCATGGCGCCGTCGCCCTCACAGCCACCGTCATTCTCCGGGTCATCTCCAGGGTTCAGGTTGCCGATCCTGTCCCGCCGGCCGGTGCGGATCTCGATCACCGTGTCGCAGGCCGTGCATGAGGCGCTGCTGAATCGCAGCGACTTCGAGGGCCGCTCCCTCTCCAATCTGGCGGCTTTTCTGCTCGAAGCTGCACTCCATCAGAGCGACACAACCCGATGAGGGCGCGATGACCCGCCCCCCCGGCAATCGTGACCGGTTCCATGGGATCGGTCCCGCCTGTCGTCCCAGCCGGCTGTCCAGGGGCCACAGCCGGAAGCGGTAGCGCTATGCCGGACCCGGCGGCGGTGCCGGGCCCGGGGAGACGATGCGCTCGAAACGGCTCACTCCACCGGTACGGTCACGGCCGCCTCGGGCGCAACGGTGGCCTTGCGGGGCACCGTCACCGTCAGCTGGCCGTCCTGACAACGGGCCTTCAGTCCGCTCGGATCCGCGTCCGCCGGCAGGGTGAAGCTGCGCCGGAAGCGGCCGTGGAAGCGCTCCAGCCGATGCATCAGGGTGCTCTCCTGGAGCTTCTCCTCCTTCCGTTCCCCCTCGATCGTGAGCACGCCGTCGGCCAGGCTCACGCGCAGATCCTCCCGCCGCAGTCCCGGCACGTCGGCGTGGATCCGGTAGCTGCCGTCGTCCTCGCTGATGTCGACGCGGGGGTTCAACTCCATCGTCATCAGCGAGGCCGGCCGCGCCAGGGGCCAGCGGAAGGGAATGGCTGGCCGATCGATCATCTTCTCCAGGTCCTGCAGGGACTCCAGGGCATTCATCAGGGTCATGGCGACAGGGGCGCAGGGACGGGGAGCCGCTGGTCGCGCCAAGCCGCGCGGCCGGTCGGCACCGCTGCTCTGACCCTATGGAGATCGGTGACAGGTGCGTGCAGAGGATCCGCTGCATGGCCGCCTGCCGTGGATCGTTGGCGCCACCGTGGGAGTGTCTGCACCGCGCCCGCGATGATCGCCCCTGATGCGTTCTGGACCGACCGCCGCGCCGCCGGTCTCGCCCTGGCCGCCCGGCTGCGGGAGCTTCACCCCCATCCCGCCGGCAGCGTGGTGGTGGCCCTCCCCCGCGGCGGTGTGGTGGTCGCCGCCGAGGTGGCCCGGGCCCTGCGGCTGCCCCTCACCACCTGGTCGGTGCGCAAGCTGGCGCTCCCCACCCAGCCGGAGATCGCCCTGGGAGCCCTCGCCCCGGGCGGGGTGACCCTCTGGGATCCCCACACCGCCTGGATGTTCAACGAGCATCCCGTTCTGCGTGAGCAGGTGATGGAACGGGAAGGGAGGGAACTGGAACGCCGGCGGCTGCTTTACGGCGATGCCGACCCCGCTGACCTGCGCGGCCGGCAGCTGATCGTCGTCGATGACGGCATCGCCACCGGGCTCAGCGTGCGCGCCGCCCTCACCTCGCTCCAGCGGCTGGGGCCCGCCCGCGTCGTGCTGGCGGTGCCCGTGGCGGCCCGTCAGAGCCTGCCGGCCCTGCGGGAGCTGGTCGACGAACTGGTGCTGCTGGCGGCTCCCGATGATCTGGTGGCCGTGGGCCTCCACTACGGACGCTTCGACCCGGTGGACGATGCGGAGGTGCTGGCCATCCTGCGTCAGGCGCGCAGCGTTGCCGCCCAGGCCCCGTTCTGATCAGGCGGCGATCGCCACCACCTGATTGCGGCCCTTGCGCTTGGCCCGGTACATGGCGGCATCGGCGCGCTCGATCAGCTCCGTGGTCAGTTCGTGGGGCCGGGCCAGGGTGACGCCGATGCTCAGGGTGGGAACGGTGAAGCCGCGCCCATCCGGCAGTTCGAGCGGCTGGGCCACCGCCAGGCGCAGGGCGTCCGCCACGGAGAGGGCGTCATCGAGGCCGCCCACCCCGTCCAGCACCACCAGCAGCTCATCGCCACCGATGCGTGCCGCCAGGTCGGTGCTCCGCAGGTGGCGACGCAATCTCCGGGCCACCTCACGCAGCACTTCATCGCCACTGCGGTGGCCCCAGCGATCGTTGATGGCCTTGAAGTCGTCGAGATCGCAGAACAGCACCGCCATGGCCCTGCCCTGGCGTCGTTCCTCCCCCTGAAGCCGATCCAGATGCCGCATCATCTCGCGGCGATTCAGCAGGTCGGTGAGGTCGTCACAGCGCAGCTCACGGCTCAGGTCCCCTGGGGGTGGCTCGGCCCCCTCCGCCATCAGCACCAGTCGGGCCACCGCATCGACACCGTCGTGATCGCCGCCGGTGTCCGGGGTCGCCTCCAGCTGCACCCAGTGCCAGCGGCCATCACGGCTGCGCAAGCGGTCCCGCCAGATCACCCGCTGCCCGGGGCCGAGCCGGGCCAGCCGCACATCAACGCCACCGAGACCCTCGGGATGGAGGAACTCCTCCACGCCGTGGCCGATCCAATCGTCGGGGCGCCAGCCCAGCAGGCTGGCGATGCCCTCCGAGACTCCCACCAACCGGCCCCGGCGCAGGCGCAGCTGCACCTCGGCCGCCTCGGCTGGGGGCGCAACGTTGTTGCCTGGAGGGCTGGAACGGCTGGAACTGCTCATCGTTGGGTTCGCTCCTCTCGGGCGGCGGCCGGTGCCCCGCTGCAGGTGCTCGTGGGGGATCGGGATGGCATAGGGGGATGGGAACTCCACTCGCACCAGCGCTTTCGATCTGCGGCAGGTGTGATGCGAAACGCGGAATCTTGCTGTTCTTTTTGTGCCTAGCCTGAATTCTCCACGGAACTGCAATAGCTAATCCTCGCTGATTGCACGCAGTTCTGTGTGAACAATCCCTGGTCGGCGCCTCAGCGATCCCGGCCCCCGTTCCTTCGCTCCCAACCCTCATGACCTCCTTTCCCGTGGTGCCGACCGAAGGGTTGGGCCCCGATCTGCCGCGGCTGCTGCGCTGGGCCGGGCTCTGCCTGCTGGGGCTGTTCGCCCTGGGGGTGGTGTCCAGCCTGCTGCCGCTCGCCCTGATGTCTTCGGCCTGGCAGCTGCAACAGATCCAGACCCTTCTGCAGCAGGGGCCGATGGCCCTGATCGGGCTCGCCCTGGTGGGCGTGGGACGCCATCTGGCTGATCTGGATCTCTCCGAGCGTCGCGCCGCCCTGCTGCGCCGTCTGGTCCTGGCCGTGGCGCTGGGCTACGGGCTGCTGATCCCGCTGCAGTTGTTCGCTACTTGGAACCAGTGGAAGCAGGCGGCCAGCCGGGAGGCCGCCGGTCGTGAGCGGCTGCGCTCCCGGCTGGAGACCCTCGATCGCCAGGTGAGCGGTGCCCGTGATGACGCCCAGCTGCAGCGCCTGCTGCGCCAGCTGCCCGTGGCGGCCCCCAGCCTGGAGCAGCTCGGTGCCAATCCCCAGGCCCGCCGGCGCGGGGCCCAGGTGCTGCTGAGCCGGCTCTCCGACGGTGTGGCCCTCGAGCTCCGACGCCGCGAGGAGCGCCAGGGGATGCTGGTGTTCCGTAGCAGCCTGCGCAATGCCCTGGCGGCCCTGCTGCTGTCGGTGGCCTGGCTGATGGTGGCCGCGCCTCGGCCCCGCCTGGCGCTTCCCTGGCGGAGGGAGGGGGCCGGGTCGGGGCGTCGTCGCGGCTCGCAACGGCTGGAAGATCTGTTCGATCCCGCTCTCACGCCGGCGGAGACCGGCAACCAAGGGGCACCGCGGCCCGGCGCCTGACACCCGGTGCTGGACGTTTGCCCTCATCCCGGCGATGGCGGCAGGTTCCGCAGGAACCACTGCCTCGCCAGCAGAGCCACCTGATCCAGGGTGTCGCCTTCCTCGAACAGGTGGCTGGCCCCGGCGATCAGCCGAAGCTCATGGGGGCACGACAGCAGCCGTGCCGCTTGCCGGTTGAGGCTCAGCACCTCCGGGTCCCGATCCCCCACGATCAGCAGGGTGGGGCAGCGCACTCGCCCCAGCATCGGCCTGGCCAGATCCGGCCGCCCTCCCCGCGACACCACCGCCCGCACCATCGCCGGTCGCAGGGCCGCCGCTGCAAGGGCCGTCGCTGCCCCTGTGCTGGCGCCGAACAGCCCCAGGGGAAGGGCGGTCAGTTCGGGCCGTTGCCCCCATCCGTCGATCGCTGCCACCAGGCGGCCGGTGAGCAGGGGAAGGTCGAAGCGCAGATGGGCATCGTTCCTGTCCCGTTCCGCCTCCGCGGGGGTGAGCAGGTCGAACAGCAGGCTGGCCAGTCCGCCCTCCACCAGAAGGGCGGCCACCCTGCGGTTCCGCAGGCTGAAGCGGCTGCTGCCGCTGCCGTGGGCGAACAGCACCACCCCCCGGGGCTGCGCCGGGAGAGTGAGATCGCCGCGCAGCTCCCCATCGCCGAGCGGCAGCCGCAGCTCCCTCTCCCTGCAGGCTGAGGTCTCCATGGCTCGCTCCAGGGTTCGGTAGGTCTGTGCCCAGTCCATCCGGCCCCTCGCCTTGCTGTCGGGCCCTGCGGCCGATGCGTGGGGATTCCGATGGCCCCCGCCGCAGCAAGGGAGCGTTCAGGGCCGGCACGTACATTGCCTGCGGCACTTCTGTTTCCATGTCTCCACCGAATCCCGGACTCCGGCGTTCCATCGCCGGCGTGCTTGCGATCGGTTCGGCGGGGGCCCTCCTGAGCGCCTGCGGTGGCAGCAGCACCCTCAATGGTGCCGGCGCCTCGTTTCCGGCGGCCATCTACCAGCACTGGTTCCAGCAGTTGTCCGCCCAGGGGGTGAACGTCAACTACCAGTCCGTCGGCTCCGGAGCGGGGGTGCGCCAGTTCGAGGCCGGCACCGTTGACTTCGCCGCCAGCGATGTGCCGATGAAGCCCGCGGACGTGGCCCAGGTGTCACGCGGGGTGGTGCAGGTGCCGATGACCGCCGGCGCCATCGCCGTGGCCTACAACCGCAAGGGCTGCAGCCTGAAGCTCACCCAGGCCAGCTGGCCGACATCTTCCTGGGCCGCATCACCGACTTCCGCCAGCTCGGCTGCGGGGCCCGGCCGATCCGGGTGGTGCATCGTTCCGACGGCTCCGGCACCACCGCCAACTTCACCGCCCACCTCAGCGCCGTGAGCCCGGCCTGGAAGGCCGGCCCCGGCAACGGCAAGACCGTGAAGTGGCCCACCGGCATCGGCGCCAAGGGCAACGAGGGCGTGGCCGCCCAGCTCAGCCAGGTGGACGGCTCGATCGGCTATGTCGAGTCGGCCTACGTGAAGGGTGTCCTACAGGCCGCCGCCCTCACCAATGCTTCCGGCCAGGTGGTGACCCCCACGCCCGCCAACGCCGCCGAGGCCCTGGCCGCGATCAACCTCGGCCCCGATCTGGTGGGCTCCGATCCCAATCCGGCCCGGGGCTACCCGATCGTCACCTTCAGCTGGATCCTGCTCTACAAGCAGGGCAACGGCGCCAAGCTCGAGCCCCTGCGCCGCACCTTCGAGGCCACCCTCTCGGAACCGTTCCAGGCGGAGGCCCCGAAGCTGGGCTACGTGAGCCTGCCGCCGGCGGTGGCGGCCCGCGGCCGTGAAGCCCTCAAGACGCTGGCGCCCTGAGCAGGCCGGCTCCTCCCCGGGAGATCAGTTCTCCTGGGTCGTGCCGCCCATCTGTTCCCCCAGCAGCATCCGCTGGTACTCCACCGTGAGCGATTCCAGGTGACGCCGTGCCTCGGCGTGCAGCCCGGGATCCACCTGCTCGAAGGTCTTGCCGGACGGGACCCGCATCCGCATCACCAGCGCGAGGGCATCGAACAGACGCACCTGATCGGCCTGCCAACCCTGATAGTCGCCGGCGAGGGCCATCAGCCGCTCGCCCGCGTCCTCTCCCTCCCGCAGTCGCTCCCGCAGGCTCTGCACCTCCGCCAGCCGGGCTGAGGCCACCAGGGCATGGGCCGAGCCGAGGGCGGCGAGGGCGTCGGCGGCTTCCCGCTTGAGCAGGCTGAGATCGCGGCGCAGCACCGCATCCTCCACCGAGAGCGGTTCCCTCAGACCCGGACAGAACGCCAGCACCGGGGGCTCAGCGGATCCCTCGCGTGGGGCCAGGGCGCCGGAATCCGGCGGGAGCTTGGCGAGCCTGCCACCGGGCGCAGAGGGAGCTTCCGCCAGGGCGGGTTGGCTGGTGCGGCCGCTGAGAGCGGTGCCCCAGGCGATCAGCCGGCCGGCCAGCCATTGGCGCAGTCCCCCCGGACGGCCGGCGAAGCGATGGGGGCGGGGCTGGGTGGACGCCATGGCCATGGGCGGTGGTGATCACCGGCGACGTCCCCCAATCTGGCCCCTCCGGAGGCAAGGCTGCAGTGTCGGGTTTACCGGATGGGACGGTCGGGATCCCACCGGCCCGGCCGCCGGGCCCTTTCCCGACCCTGGTAGAAACGAGGCATCCGCGCTCGGGCGCCCGTTGACCTTCTCTGCCCCGCCGTTCGGGTGGCCCCTTCCGGCCTGGCTGGGCTCCGCCCTCGCGTCCGTCGGGGTCGGGCTGCTGCTGGCCGCCCCCGGCCCGGCCGCCCCCGGACCCTCGGCCCAGCCGGCGTCCCAGGTGCGCACGGCCGATGCGGAGAGCGGACTTCGCCCCCAGCTGCTGCGGCAGGGGCCCCTGGAGGCGGTCCTGCATCACGAACGTCGTCTCGACGCCGATGGCCTGGTCACCCTCCAGCCGATCGTGGTGGTGCGGCTCGATGGCCGTGAGGTGGGGCGGCTGAAGGGCGCCGTGAAGATCGGCTCCAACCAGCCGATGGCCCTGCTGCAGCTCGCCGATCTCGACCCCGCCAACCCCTGGCCGGAGGTGCTGCTCTCCTCCTTCAGCGGCGGGGCCCACTGCTGCAACGACACCCGCGTGCTCACCAGCGATGCGGCCGGCAGCACCTGGCACACCGTGGCGCTGGGGCCGTTCAACGGCGTGGTGCGGGCGGCCACCGATCCCCTCGGCCTCGGGCGCTGGGTGGTGGTGGATGGTGACAACCGTTTCCTCTACGAGTTCTCCAGCTATGCGGGCAGCCGGCCGCCGCTGCGCATCTGGCAGCTGAACGGGCGGCGCTTCGAGGATGTGAGCCATCAGGACGCCTTCGTTCCCCTGCATCGCCATGCTCTGCGGGCGATGGAGTCGTGGTTCGAGGAGGCGGATGGGGGCGAGGCCAACGGCTTCCTGGCCGGCTACGTGGCCACCAAGGCCCTGGTGGGCGAGTTCGCCGAGGGGTGGCAGCGCATGCTGGGCCGCTACGACCGGAGCTCCGACCTGGGCCTGCGCCAGTGCGCCGCCGGCCTGGGCAGCGACGGTCGCTGCCTGGGGGCTGAAGTGGAGTACGCCACCTATCCCGAGGCTCTGCGCGCCTTCCTGCGCCATACCGGCTACATCGGCCGGGGCGAGACGAAGCGCCCGTGAGTTCCGGCGGGCGTGCCGGTGAGCTGGCGGGGGTCGACGGCTGCCGGGAAGGCTGGCTGGTGGTGCGGGCCCCGCTGGCTGAGGGGCCGCCCAGGGCCGCCCTGCTGGCGGACATCGCCGATCTGCTGCTGGCACCCGAGGCGCCGGCGCTCACCGCCATCGACATGCCGATCGGCCTGCCGGATGCGGGGGCCCGGCCCTGCGACCGTCAGGCCCGCCGTCTGCTCGGTCCGGGGCGGGGCAGCAGCGTGTTCCCGGCGCCGATCCGGCCCATGCTCGAGGCCCGAAGCCAGGCCGAGGCCTCGGCGATCGGCCGGCGGATCGATGGCCGCGGCCTCCCCGTCCAGGCCTGGAACCTGATGCCCCGCATCCGCGTCCTCGACGCTCTGCTGGCACAGGATCCCGCCCTAGCGGCGCGGCTGCGGGAGGCCCATCCCGAACTGATCTTCCGGCTCTGGGCGGGCCGGCCCCTGGGCTGGGCCAAGCGCCGGCCGGAGGGCCGGGCCGAACGGCTGGCGCTGGTGGAGGCCCGCTGGCCGGGGGCCTGGGCCCGCAGCCGCGCCGGCCTGCCCCGGGGCGGCTGGGCCGACGACGATCTGCTCGATGCCTTCGCCTGTCTGCACGCGGCCCAGCGCCTCCACGCCGGGACGGCCACGGTGCTGGGCGGCGAGACGGATGGCTGCGGCCGGGTGATGGAGATCTGCGCTTGAGCTCGCCACCCGATCCCACGGTGCTGTTCAGCGATCCCTGGCTGCTGGCGGTGGACAAGCCGGCCGGGCTGCTCAGCCAGCCGGGGCTGGGGCCGGAGCAGGTCGATGCGGTGGCGGGCCGGCTGGTGGCCCGCTGGGGTTCGCTGCACCTGGTGCACCGGCTCGACCGCGACACCTCCGGCCTGCTGCTGCTGGCCCGGGATGCCGCCAGCCACCGGGCCCTTTCGCTGGCCTTCGCCGAGCGCCGGGTGGAGAAGACGTACCTGGCCGACGTGCTGGGGAATCCAGGAGCCGCCGGGCGGATCGAGCGGCCCCTGCGCCGGGCCTCCCGCCGTCCGCCCCGCTACCGCGTGGATCCCGCCGGCCGGCCCAGCCGCACCGACTGGCATCGGCTGGAGGCCCATCCCGGCTGGAGCCGCCTGGAACTGCGACCGCTCACCGGCCGTTCCCACCAGCTGCGGGTGCACCTGGCCTGGCTGGGCCATCCGCTGCTGGGAGACCCCCTCTACGGCAACGCCCGCAGCCGGGGCCTCGCCAGCCGCTTGCGGCTGCACGCCGCCCGGCTGGCCTTCGACCATCCCGTCAGCGGGGCCCGGATCGAGCTGTGCTCTGGGGCCCCCCTAGCGTTCGGACCTGGCTGGTGAGGGCTCAGGGCCCTGACTCTCTTGTCCTCAGCGGGTCCCGCCTTTTCCCCCTTCCCCCAGGGCTCACCAGTGGCCCTGGCCACCCGCCACGGCAAGGAACGGGCGCTGGGGCGTCCCTTCCGCCATGCGCTCGGGTTGCCGCTCGTCCTCGCCGACATCGACACCGATGCCCTGGGAACGTTCGATGGCGATCGCCCCCGTCCGGCTCCGCCCCGCGACACCTGCCGCCTGAAGGCCGAACGGGGCATGGCGGCCACCGGTCTGGCCCGCGGGCTCGCCAGCGAGGGGAGCTTCGGTCCTCACCCCCAGCTCCCGTTGCTGCCGGTGGGTGAGGAGTGGCTCGTGTTCCTCGATCGGGAGCAGGGTCTGGTGGTGGAGGAGCGCATGCTCGCGCCACGCACCAACTTCTCCCACCTCCGCCTCGCGGCCGACGCAGATCCGTCCTCCTGGCTGCGGCGGATCGGCCATCCCAGCCACGGGGTGCTCGTGCGTCCGTCCCAGCCGCTGGATGGCCCCGCCCTGTGGCGCGATCTTGATGACCCCGACGACCTGCGGCAGGCGATCCTGCGCGCCGCCGCCGCCTCAGCCGATGGCCAGGCCCTGCTCGAGACCGACATGCGGGCCCATCGCAATCCCACCCGGATGGCGAGCATTCGCCGGCTGGGCTTCCGTCTGGTGCGCCGTCTGGCCAGGCGCTGCCCCGCCTGCCGGACTCCGGGCTTCGGCGAGCTGGAGACTCTGCCCGGGTTGCCCTGCTCCTGGTGCGGTACCCCCACCGGGTTGGTGCTCTGGGAGGTGGTGGGCTGCACAACCTGCGGACATCGGGAGCGCCATCCCCGCCGCGACGGCCGGCTGCAGGCCGATCCCGGTCAGTGTCCGCTGTGCAATCCCTGAGCGCTCACCAGTCGTGGGACGTGGCATCCGCCGCATGCAGTTCCACCTGGTACTCCAGGCGGGAGGCCACGCCGGTGCCCCGGTAGTGGCCGCTGAACGGTGCGGCCAGCCGCGGATCGGGGGCGGCGGCCAGAACGACATGGCCATCGGCAACGGCCAGCCCCAGGCTCGGGTCGTAGCCCCGCCAGCCCCCGCCCGGCACGTACACCTCGGCCCAGGCGTGCAGTTCGTGCTCGCTCACCTCGGGCGGGTGATGCATGGAGTACCCGCTCACGAAGCGGGCCGCCAGGCCCTGGCTGCGGCAGGCGGCCACATACAGAAGGGCGGTGTCGCGGCAGGCGCCGGTGCGGTGCTGCAGGGTCTGCGACGGAGGCAGGGCATCGCCATCGGGCCGGCCGATGTGGTGAAAGTCCCGGTGGATGGTGGCGGCCAGGTTCACGAGGAAGTCTGTGGCCCGTCCCTCCACCTCTGCTGCCCGTTCGGCCGCCCAGGCCGCCACCACCGGCTCCACCCCCCGAGGGTCGAGACAGCCCGCCAGGGAACGCTGCTCCAGGTCGGGGTAGGCCACGGGCAGAAACATCGCCGGCCCGTGGGTGACGATCCAGTCGAAGGGGTTGTGACGCAGGGTTTCCACCTCCATGTCCACCTCCACGGTGAGCTCGTCGCGCGGTTCGTTGAACCACAGCACCACCGCTTCGTTGCCGTCGGCCTCCAGCACCCGGCTTTCGCCCGCCGCCCGGGGAAGCACCCGCAACTCATGGGCGAGCACCTTCTGCATGGCGTCCTGGCGAGGGGTGAGCCGCAGGGTGGTGGGCTCGAGGAACACCGGGCGCTCGTAGGCGTAGCGGAGGATGTGGCGGATGCGGAACAGCATGGAGACCTGGGTTCAGGACGCGGAGACGTCCGGTTTCGGGAACAGACGCCCTTCCGGGTCGTAGGCCTGGAGCGGAGTGTCGGCGAGATCCTCCACCAGCGGGAAGAGGCGCACCCGGAACCAGCGGTGAAACAGCTCCGGGCCCAGGGGTTCGGGCCAGAGCCGGCGATCCCGGCACCACAGTTCGAGCTCGGCGCGGAAGATGGCGGTGCAATGGAGGTCCACGCAGCGCTGCGCCTCGTTGTCGTCGTCGAAGGTGGGCACGAGGTAGAGGCTCTCCTCCTCGCCCAGCCCCTCCATGTCCTCGCGGGTCTGGAAGGGGCGGCTCCAGGCGCGCATCGGCTCGCGGGGAGCCACGGCGATGGCGCAGCGGTTGAGCACGGCCATGCCGTCGCTGCAGGGACGCCATGACGCTAGCGGCGGAGGGCGGAACAGGCCGGACGCATCTAGTGTTCCGACGCCCCTGTCCGCCGAGGTCGCCATGGAGCCGATCGAGGCCATCGAGGCGGTGCTGGTCCCCCTGGCCACGGCCACCCGCGTCCTGCTCGAGTCCCTGTCGGTGCTCACCGTGCTGGGCGGCCTGCTCAGCGTGCTGCGCCAGGCCGTGCCCCGGTTCGCGCGTCGTCTGCCGGAGCGGCCCTCCAACCGGGCCCGCCTCACCTTCGGCAGCTGGCTGGCCCTGGCCCTGGAGTTCCAGCTCGGGGCCGACATCGTCGCCACCACCACCAGCCCCTCCCGGGAGAATCTGATCCAGCTGGGTGTTGTGGCCATCATCCGCACCTTCCTCAACGTGTTCCTCAGCCGCGAGATCGAGGCGGAGGTGCGGATGGAACAGGAGCGGCGTCCACCGCTCTCACCCCGGATCTGAGACGCCGATGGTTTCGCCCAATCTCGCCAACGAGCTGGCCAAGCAGCGCAACCGCAACGCGGCGGACCGCACCCTGATGGCCTGGGTGCGCACCTGTCTCTCGCTGATCAGCTTCGGATTCGGCCTCGACAAGATCATCGCTGCCATCGATCGCCGCACCAGCGGCGCCGGCGCCCATGCCGAACTCGGGGTGCGCCTGGTGGCCATGGCCTTCGTGATCACCGGCATCGCGGCGATGGCGGCCGCCACCATGCAGCACCGCCAGGAGCTGCGCCGCCTGCGCGACGACTTCGTCTACGTGCCCGAGCAACGCTCGATCGCCCGCGCCACCGCCGTGGCGATCACCGGCATCGGAGCCTTCGCCCTGCTGCTGCTGGTGCTGGGTCTGGTGGCCCGCTGACGCCGTGGCCGTGGCCGGCGTGCGCGGCGGATGGCAGCCTGCCTCTGCCCTTCGGCTGGGAACGATGCTGCCCGCCCTCTCCCGTCGCCTGGTGCTGATGGGGGCCCTGCTGCTGCCCCTGCTGGGCCGGCGCCCCGCACGCGCACGCCCAGCCCTGTCGGCATTGCCGTCGGCACCGCCGTCGGGGATGCCGCCCGATCCGTTGCCCTCCTGGAGTCCGGGCCCCTCGCGCGAGCGCATCCTGTCCTTCCTGCACGCGGTCACCACCCCGGGCAGTCCGCAGTTCGTGCCTGCCGACGAGCGGATCGCCGTCTTTGACAACGACGGCACCCTCTGGAGCGAGCAGCCGATGTACGTGCAGCTGGCCTTCGCCCTTGACCGCGCCCGGGCCCTGGGGGTGGCCGTGGACCGCGACGACCTGATGGCCCGCGGCAATGCCGCCCTCCTCGATCTGCTGACCCGCACCCACACCGGCATGGACACCGAGGCGTTCGCGGCCCTGGTGCGCCGCTGGCTGGCGGAGGCGCGTCACCCCACCCTGCGGGTGCCCTACACAGCCCTGGCCTACCGGCCGATGCTGGAGGTTCTGGCCGCCTTCCGGGCAGCGGGGTTTCGCACCTGGATCGTCACCGGCGGCGGCCTCGACTTCGTGCGGGTGTTCGCCGAGCGGCTCTATGGGATTCCCCCCGAACAGGTGGTGGGCTCGAGCGTGGTGACCCGCTACGAGGACAGCGGCGATGTTCCGCGGCTGCTGCGGGAACCGAGGCTGGAGTTCCTCGACGACGGTCCGGGCAAGCCGGTGGGCATCCACCGGGCCATCGGCCGCCGACCGATCGCCGCCTTCGGCAATTCCGACGGCGACCTGGCGATGCTGCGCTGGGTCACCAGCGGCCCGGGGCTCCGCCTGGGCATGCTCGTTCACCACGACGACGCCCGGCGTGAGGTCGCCTACGACCGCAGCTCTCCCTTCGGCCGGCTCGACCGCGGGCTGGAGGAGGCTCCGAAACGGGGCTGGGGATTGATCAGCATGCGGGAAGACTGGGCGAGGATCTACGCCGGTTCCGAGGGCCCGTGAGTTCATTTCCGGAAACCCTGCTGTCGAGGCCGCTGCTGTTCCGGCCTGATCTGGCGATCACCGACACCGATGTCGATGCGCTGGCCGAACGGCTGGCCCTGGCGATGAAGCTCTGCGACTTCGAGCGCATCGGATCGCCCGCGTCGTTTCTCTACAGGGCCAGCACCGTCACGGTGGGTGATCTGGTGGCGAGCACGGGCTTTCACAGCCCGATGCGTGTCGTCACCGAGGAAACACCCCGCGCCACGGTCATCCTGGCCCAGGGAGGCGACACCACCTTCTTCTATGAGGGCGGATCCCTGCGCTTCGGCGCGGTTCACGACCTGGCCTACCTGCCCGGCTGCGCCTTCGTGGAGCAGTCGAGCTGGATCAGCGGCGTGCTGTTCTCCGTCGACGTGGATCGGCTGATCCGCACCGCGGCGACGATGGCCGGTCTCCACGGCGGCGCCTACCGACTGCGCCAGCGCCTGCAGCGCCCCCAGCTGCTCCGTCCCACCCCCGGCAGCAGCGGCATGGAGGTGGTGAAACAGCTGCACACGCTGTTCACCATGCTCGATGCCCCCCGGCTCGAGCAGGAGCGGCTGCTGGAGTTGCTCGGTCTGGATGATCTGCTGTATCGGGCGATCGCCATGGCCTTCTGCGGCGATCTGATCGGCTCCAGTCCGGAGAACGCTCCCGGCCCCAGGGCGATCAAGAGCGCGATCGTGGAGGATCTGCTGGCCTGGATCGAGGCCAATCTCGATCGGCCGATCCGCCTCAGCGATCTGGAGCAGCGCAGCAGCTATTCCCAGCGCACCCTGCGCAAGGCCTTCCAGGAGCGCTGCGGATGTGGTCCCCATGAGTGGATCCACCGTCAGCGGATGCAGGCCGCCCGCAACCAGCTGCTCCATGCCCAACCCGGCGACTCCGTCACCTCGATCGCCCGCCGCTGGGGTTACACCCATCTGTCCCAGTTCAGCCGCAATTTTCAGAGAACCTTCGGGATTTCGCCCTCACGGGTGCTGCGGGAAGCACGTCTGAACCTTCCCTGAGCCGGCGGCAGGGGCGGGCGGCAGCAGGTGTGCAACAAGCGTGAAGAAATGGTTGGCCTGATGGACGGGCCACGCAGAACACCCATGATCTGTTGCATCGGGCAGCCGCTTCAGCGTTTCTCATCGTCTGGTTCCGGATCCGTTAACGGCTGCCGATTCCGTTTCGTCCTTTCTCCCGTTCTCCTTCCATGCCCAACGGCAAACCCAACATCCTGATCCTCTGGGGTGATGACATCGGCCAGAGCAATCTCAGCTGCTACAGCCACGGCCTGATGGGGTATCAGACCCCGAACATCGATCGGGTGGCCAGAGAAGGGGCCAAATTCATCCACTATTACGCCGAGCAGAGCTGCACGGCGGGCCGCGCCGCCTTCATCACCGGCCAGAGCGTGTTCCGCACCGGCCTCTCCAAGGTGGGCCTGCCGGGCGCCGAACTGGGCTTCCGGGCCGAGGATCCCACCATCGCCGAACTGCTCAAGCCCCAGGGCTACCGCACCGGCCAGTTCGGCAAGAACCACTTCGGCGACCGCGACGAGCATCTGCCGACGATGCACGGCTTCGACGAGTTCTTCGGCAATCTCTATCACCTCAACGCCGAGGAAGAGCCCGAACTCCGCGACTATCCCAAGGAAGACGATCCCGAGTTCCCCAACTTCCGCAAGCGTTTTGCCCCCCGTGGTGTTCTGCACTGCTGGGCCAACGGCGACGGCACCCAGCGCATCGAGAGCACCGGCCCGCTCACCCGCAAACGCATGGAGACGGCGGATGACGAGTTCCTGGTGGAGGCCAAGCGTTTCATCCGTGACGCGGTGGCCTCGGGTGAGCCCTTCTTCGTGTGGTTCAACACCACCCACATGCACTTCCGCACCTATGCACGCCCCCAGGATGTGGGCCGCAGCGGGCGCTGGCAGTCGGAATACCACGACGTGATGATCTATCACGACGAATGCATCGGCGAGATGCTCAATCTGCTCGATGAGCTCGGCATCACCGATGACACGATCGTGATGTACAGCACTGACAACGGCCCCCACATGAACAGCTGGCCTGATGCCGGCATGACCCCGTTCCGCAGCGAAAAGAACACCAACTGGGAGGGGGCCTTCCGGGTGCCGGCCATGGTGCGCTGGCCCGGCAGGATTCCCGCTGGCACCAACATCACAGGCATCTGCAGCCATCTCGACTGGCTGCCCACCCTGCTGGCGGCTGCCGGAGAGCCGGACATCAAGCAGAAGCTGCTCACGGGCTATCCGGTGGGCAGCAAGACCTTCCGCATCCATCTGGATGGCTACAACATGCTCGACTACTGGACGGGCAAGACCGACAGGAGTCCGCGCAAGGAGTTCTTCTACTTCTCCGACGACGGCGATCTGGTGGGTCTGCGCTACGACAACTGGAAGTTCGTGTTCAAGGAACAGCGGGAACAGGGCACCTGCCAGATCTGGGCCGAACCCTTCGTGGAACTGCGCGTGCCGAAGATCTTCAACCTGCTCACCGATCCCTACGAGCGGGCCGACATCACGTCCAACACCTACTGGGACTGGATGTTCGATCACGTGTTCATGCTCGTGCCCGCCCAGACCTACGTGGGCGAGTTTCTCAAGACCTTCGTCGACTATCCCCCGCGCCAGAAGGCCGCCAGCTTCTCGCTGGAGCGAGTGATGGAGAAGCTCAACAACGCCGTCAGCGGCGGTACCTGAGCCGGGCCGTTCCTCTGCCTCCATGTCCTCCCCTCCCTCTCCGGTCTCCAGCCGCCCGGTCAGCAGGTCCCCCGGACGCCCTCCGGCTCCGGGGATGGTCTGGATCCCGGGGGGGGTGTTCACCATGGGCTCCGATCACCACTACCCGGAGGAGGCCCCTGCCCACCGGGTGGAGCTGGAGGGCTTCTGGATCGACCGCGCCCCGGTCACCAATGCCCAGTTCCAGAAGTTCGTGAAGGCCACCGGCCATGTGACCCTGGCGGAGAGGCCCGCCGATCCCGCCCAGTACCCTGACGCCCTGCCGGAACTGCTGGCCCCGTCGTCGATCGTGTTCGTGCCGCCCCCCGGGCCGATCGGCAGCGGCGATCCCTACCGCTGGTGGCAGTACGTGCCGGGGGCGAACTGGCGCCATCCGGAGGGGCCGGGCAGTTCGATCAAGGGCCGCGAGACGCACCCGGTGGTGCATGTCGCCCACGCCGATGCCCTGGCCTACGCGGCCTGGATCGGCAAGCGACTCCCCAGCGAGGCGGAGTGGGAGCGCGCCGCCCGCGGCGGCCTTGAGGATGCCGAATTCGCCTGGGGGGATGAGCTCCATCCCGGCGGCCGCCCCGTGGCCAACACCTACCAGGGAGAATTCCCCCATCACAACAGCCGCCTCGATGGATGGGAGCGCACCTCACCGGTGGGCTCGTTCCCCGCCAACAGCTATGGGCTGCTGGACATGATCGGCAACGTCTGGGAGTGGACCGACGACTGGTACCGCGATCACGCCACCCTGCCGCCCAAGGCTGCGGGGAGTTGCTGCACCCTGCGCGATCCCCGCGGCGGCAGCCAGGAGGAGAGCGTCGATCCCGCCAGCCAGCATGGAGCGATCCCGCGCAAGGTGGTCAAGGGCGGCTCCTTCCTCTGCGCCCCCAGCTACTGCCGTCGCTACCGGCCGGCGGCGCGCATGGCCCAGGGCATCGATACTTCCACCTGCCACATGGGCTTCCGTTGTGTGGTGTCCGGCCCCGGGGAGCATCTCCGATGACCTTGTGTGAATGCGGCGGGCCCGGCGTGGACGCCCGCCCGCGACATTCACAAGATGGAGCAAGGCAGATCCCTTGCGAAGTCCTGCCGTTCTTCCTGCACTCCGGGCTTTCTTCCATGCTCCAGGCTGCGTCCTGTCCGTCGACGTTGCGGCGTCGCTTCCCATGGCCACCGGCCACGGTGCTCCCCCTGGCCGTGCTGGCCGTTCTGGCTACCGCCGCCCCTGGTCACAGCCAGGCGCTCTACACGCTCGAGACCAAGTGCTCCCTCAAGGGAGCCGCTCCCGTCGCCTGCACCGTCGAGGCCACCGACGAGGGGGAGTCCACCCTGTACAAGCACACCATCGGCAACGTGGTGGAAACGGTGCGCATCACCGACAGCCCGGTCACGATGACCCGCTGGGATGAGGCCAGCCGCACCTGGAAGCGGGTGGGCCAGGCCGAGGCCCGCTTCTCCACCAACACGGTCTGCTTCGACAACCGGCAGCTGTGTGTGGTGAACCCCAACTACCTCAACAGCGTCCGCGAGGATCGGGCCGGCACCAATCTCGATGGACGGGATCTGGTGATGGTGCACTTCGGTAAGGACGGCAGGGTGGACGCCAGCTGCTACGACGATGCCTGCGCCCTGATCAAGAAATGAACAAGCACGCCGGATTCGCTCTTGCGCTGGCCGGGGTGCTGACCCTTCCGGCCGGCGCAGGCCTGGCCCTTCCCTCCTCCGGGATCCCCGAGGCGGCCGACGGCGGTGCCACCTTGATCGCCCGAGGCGGCGGTGGTCGTGGCGGCGGCGGCGGCCGTGGTGGCGGCGGGGGGCGCGGCGGCGGATCGCGTGCCCGCAGCGGCTTCCAGGGATCCGGCGGCAGCAGCCTCGGTCGCGGGTCCTCCCGTCCCACCGGCGGCTGGAGCAGCGGCACCCGCGGCACCCGCGGTCCGTCCCTGGATCGTCCCGGCGGCGGATCCTTCTCCCGCCCGTCCACGCGCCCCGCGGGTGGTCTGGGGGATCGCCCATCCGGTCTGGCGGATCGCACCCCGTCGGGGGGCCGCGACTTCAACCGCGCCGGTGACCGCACCCTCAACCGCAGCGGCGACCTGGGCTCCCGCGACTTCAACCGCACAGGCGACCGCACGCTGAACCGGGACGGCAATCGCGACATCAACCGCGATTTCAACCGCGACCTCAACCGCAACGTCAACCGCGATTTCAATCGCAATGTCGACGTCAACCGCAACGTCGACTGGAACCGGCAGGTCAACATCGGCGATGTCAACCTCCGCCCCGGCTGGGCCCGCCCCGGCTGGGGTGTCGCCCGACCCTGGAACTACGGCTGGTACGGCGGCTGGGCCACGCCCGCCTGGGGCTGGTGGGGCGCCCGCGCCGCCACCTGGGGCATCGCCTCCCTGGCCACCGCGTCGGTGATCAATGCCGCGGTTGACAGCGCGGTGAATGCCAACACCACCTACATCGTGGTGCCGAACAGCAGCTACGAGCTCCAGTACGGCACGGTGGAGCCCTATCCGGCCGGAACGGTGGGCGTTCGCTTCGTGGCGACGCAGGGCGGCAGCAGCTACGAGCTCACGGCCGACTGCCAGACCGGCTACCTCAATGGCCGCGAACCGGCCAGCGCGGCCGAGGCGGAGCTGGTGAACGCTGCCTGCCAGGTGGCCTTCGGCAACACCTGAGGGCAGGGGCCCGCCCCCAGCGGGCGGGCCCTATCGCCGTCGTCACCAGGGCAGGGGCGTGCGGTTGTTGGCCAGGTTGCAGCCCATCCCCTGACCGAGCAGGGCTCCGAGGGGAACGGCCCAGCTGCGGCCGTCCTGCCGGGAGGCGCCATAGCCCACGGCGCCGCCCACCAGGCCGCCCACCAACCGGCCCACGTTGCAGCGCTGGGCCGTCTGCGCGTCCACCCAGCCCGGGGCCACAGGCACCGGGTAGGGGCGCTGGCCATAGGGCACCGCCTGGGAGATGGCGGGGGGCGGAGGGGGCGCAGCCTGGGTCCAGGGTGCGTCGTAAATGGTGCTCGAGCTGGGCGGGGGCGGGGCGCTCCAGCCGCGGGGGTAGGCCTCCGCCGCCGTCGGGCCGGCCAGCATGCCGAGGCTGGTGAGGGCTCCGAAGAGCATCCGCCGGGTGGTGAGGAAGGTCATGGAGGTGAGAGGAGGTGTGGAGTGGAAAGGTCGGGGCCGGAAGTCCCCCCCGGGAAGCCGGCCCCAACACACCTAGACAAGCGAGCCCCTGTGACAGGCCCGTTTCCACGGCGCGCCGAACTGTGACCGGATGCGACCGTGGTCGGATCCGCCTGTCGTGGCCACGCTGAGAGACGTGGGGAATCAAGGAGAACCCGATGAGCTGGAGCGAACTGGAGCGGCTGGTCGAGGAAGCCGAAACCGATGACGTCATCCGCCGCTCGCTGCGCCACTGCCGTTCCCGCGTCGAGCTGGTCCTGGCTGCCCGGCGGCTCGGGTACCGCATCACCGATCTGGATCTCTGGCGGGCCTGGCGGCTGCACGGCCGCGAGCAGCGGGCCGGCGCCGGCGTCATGCTCGGCTGAACTTGCTTCCTTCCGATGCGCCGTCGCCCCGCAACCCCCGCAACCGATACCGACCCGGCCCGGGCCGCGCTTGTGGTGCGGCTGCAGATCCTGGCGGCGGTGTTTGTGCCGATGCTGCTGATCGGGATCTGGTTGCAGTCGAAGGGCTTCTTCCAGAGCCCCTGACCCTCAGGGCTCCAGCCAGCGGTCGCCGCCCGCGGCCCTCACCAGCGACCCCAGCTGCACCCCGGCGTCGTAGGCCGCCGCATGGAGTTGCTCCTGCTGCCAGGGGCTGAGGCCATCCCAGAAGGCATGGAAGAGATCGAGAGAGGCCTTGCCCACGCCGATCACCCCCAGAACGCCCAGAGGCAGGCTCAGCCAGGGGCAGACCAGCAGCAGCAGGGCGAGGGCCAGGCTCACGGCGCTGCCCTCCTTCACCGAGGACCACACCGTCCGCAGGATCAGGCGGCCCTGGGCTCCCCGCCCCAGTTCCCCCCGCCGCACCATCGCCTCGCTGCGCAGCCCGGTGAGCAGGGCCTGGTAGGCCGCGTACACCATCACCCCGGCCACGGTGGATTCCACAAGGAACCGGCGGGTGCTCAGCCCCACCGGCCCGCCGCTGAGCTCGAGCCCGGCCAGGCCGGCCAGCGGTGCCGCCTCGAGGCCGGCCTGGGGAACCCGGTAGGGATCACGTTCGCGGCTCATGGCACCACTGCGATGGCAGCGATCTTCGCGCAGGTTTCCGTCCCGCACGAGGGGGGAATCCGCTCCCCCGCCATAGCCTGGGTGGGGGCGTGGTTTTGGGGCCCCCCTAGGGTGCGATCTGGCTGTTCTCCCCGCACGATGGGCGATGCCGCGTTCTGGGATGGGCGCTACCGCTCCGGCGGCGATGGCTGGGAGCTCGGTCGCCCGGCGCCTCCCCTGGCCCGGTTCCTGGCCCACCACCCCCTGGCCCCCCGGCCACCGGGCCGGGTGCTGGTGCCCGGCTGCGGCCGGGGCCACGAGGCCCGCCTGCTGGCCGACCTTGGCTTCACGGTGGTGGGGCTCGATCTGAGCGGTGAAGCCCTGGCGGAGGCGCGACGCTGGCATGGCGAGGGCCATCCGCGCCTGCGCTGGTGCCAGGGCGACCTGCTCGATCCGCAGCAGAGGTCGGTCCTCGGGCTCAGCCCCTCCTCCTTCCAGGGGGTGGTGGAGCACACCTGCTTCTGCGCCATCGATCCGGGCCGCCGCACCGACTACCTGGCGGCGGCGGTGGAGCTGCTGGAGCCGGGGGGCTGGCTGCTGGGGCTGTTCTGGTGCCACGGCTCCCCCGGAGGTCCCCCCTGGGGTGGGGATCCCGACGCGATCGCGGCCCAGCTGCGGGCCGCTGGCCTGGAGCGGGAGATCTGGCAGCCCGCCGAGGGCTCGGCCGTCGGACGTGACGGCAGCCCCCGCACCGATGAGTGGCTGGCGCTCTGGCGCAAGCCCCTGGGGGAGGATCCGCCGCCCCTGACGGCCCGTTCCCTTCGCCCGCCGATCGCCCTCAGCCTGGGGGGCAGTGATTCCGGTGGGGGGGCGGGCATCCAGGCCGATCTGCGCACCTTCGCCGCCTACGGGGTCCATGGCTGCACCGCCCTGAGCTGCGTCACCGCCCAGAACACCCTCGGGGTCACCCGGGTCGACGTGCTGCCGCCGGAGGCCCTCACAGCCCAGGTGGCGGCCGTGGTGGCCGACCTGCCGCCGCGGGCCCTCAAGACCGGCATGCTGCCCAATCGGGCCCTGATCGAGGCGGCGGCGGCGGCCATCGCCCCCCTCGACGCGTTCCGGCTGATCGATCCGGTGATGGTGTCGCGGGCGGGGGCGGTGCTGCTGGAGCCCGAGGCGATCAGCGCCATCGTTGAGCACCTGCTGCCACTCGCCGACCTGATCACGCCCAACCGCCATGAGGCCGGCCTGCTCACGGGCCTGGCGGTGGAGGGTCCCGCCGACATGGAGCGGGCGGCGGAGCGGCTGGCGGCCCTGCTGCAGCAGCGGGCCGCCTCGCTGGGCCGGCCCGCCGGCGCGGTGCTGATCAAGGGGGGTGGTGTGGCGGCCTGCCGGGGCCGCGATCTCTTCTGGGACGCAAGCGGCCCCCGCTGGCTGGTGCGCCCGCCGGTGGACACCCCCCACACCCATGGCAGCGGCTGCACCCTCGGGGCCGCGATCACGGCCGGCATCGCCCGCGGTCTGGCGCTGCCGGTGGCCCTGGTGGCGGCCAGGCAGTTCGTGGAAGGGGGCCTGCTCCATTCCCTGGCGATCGGCGGCGGCCAGGGGCCCCTCTGCCACTGGCATCGCCAGGCCGGGACACTCAGTTGAGGCGGATCTCGGCGGCCACCACGTCGGCGCGGGGTGTGAGCGTGAAGCCGAGCTTGCTGCACACCCGCTGCATCGCCCGGTTCTCGTGGAGGATCTCGGCGGTGACCCGCTCGAGGCCCTCGTCGCGGCCGATCTGCAGCAGCAGCCCCAGCAGCCTGGTGCCCAGGCCCTGGTGCTGCCAGGGGTCGCTCACCAGCATCGAGAACTCGGCAGCGGCCTCGCCGTGCACGCGGCTGAGCCGCCCCACCGCCAGCACGCTGTGGCTGCCGCCTGAAGGGTCGCGCCGGTCCACCACCAGGGCCATCTCACGGTCGTAGTCGGTGAAGCAGATGCGCGTCAGCCGCTCGTGGGTGGTGCGGCTGCTGAGGGTCATCAGGTGGAAGTAGCGCAGGTACACGCTCTGCTCCGAGAGCGTGCGGTGGAACTCAACGAGCAGCGGCTCGTCCTCCGGCCGGATCGGCCGGATCGTCACCGGCGAGCCGTCGCGCAGCGTCCAGGGCTGGACGTACTGGCGCGGATAGGGGCGGATCGCCGGGCGCGGCGCCGGGCAGATCGCCCCCTCGCTGGCCTGCAGGCGGATGCGGGCATCCAGCGCCACCAGGCCGTGGTCGGCGCCGACGGGCGCCACCAGCAGCGGGTTGATGTCGAGCTCGAGGATCGCCGGCTGCTCCAGCACCAGCTGCGCCACCCGCACAAGCACCTGCTCCAGCTCCTCCAGGTCCACCCCGGCCCGGCCCCGCACCCCCAGCAGGGCCCTGTGGATGCGGGTGCGTTCCATCAGCCGCCGCGCCAGGGTGGTGTTCAGCGGCGGCAGGGCCACGGCGGTGTCGCGGTGCACCTCCACCAGCCGGCCACCGGCCCCGAACAGCAGCACGGGCCCGAACTGGGGATCCATGCTGCTGCCCACGATCAGCTCGTAGGCCTCCTCCAGATCGAGCATCGGCTGCACCGTCACCCCGCCGAAGGCGGCCTCGCCGTGGTCGCGGCGGATGCGGAGGGCCAGCTCCTCGAACGCCTCAGCCACCGCCTCGCCGTCGCGCAGGTTCAGCTGAACGCCCCCCACCTCGGTCTTGTGGGTGAGCGACGACGACAGCAGCTTCACCACCACCGGCCAGCCGATCGCCTCGGCCGCCGCCACCGCCTCCGCCGCCGTGAGGGCGATGCGCGTCTCCACCACCGGGATGCCGTAGGCGGCCAGCACCTCCTTGGCCTCCGCCTCGTTCAGCAGCTCCCGTCCCGCTTCGGCGGCGGCGCTGACGATGCCGCTCACCCGCTGCCGATCCGGTGGCGGGCCGTCCTCGCTCTCCGGCAGCAGGGAGGGGGTCTCGTACAGGGCCCGCAGGTTGTCGCCGTAGCGCCACAGGGCCTCGAACAGGGCGGCGGCCCGGTCCGGGTAGCGGGTGGTGGCGATGCCGGCCTCGTTGAGCAGCCGCTCGCCCTCATCCACCTCCGCTCCCCCCATCCAGCTGGCCAGAACGGGTTTGCGGCTTTCGGCCGCCAGGCTCACCAGCCGCTGGGCGGTGGCGGTGGGATCGGTCATCGCCTGGGGCGTGAGCACCACCAGCAGCCCGTCGCTCTGGGGGTCGGCCAGGGCGGCGGCGATCGCCTGGCCGTAGCGCTCCGGATCGGCGTCGCCGAGAATGTCGATCGGGTTGCCCCGGCTCCAGTGGGGCGGGAGCGTGGCCTCGAGGGCCTCCCGCGTGGACGCCGACAGTTCGGCCAGCTGCCCGCCGCTGCGCACCAGGGCGTCGGTGGCCAGCACCCCCGGCCCGCCGGCGTTGGTGAGGATCGCCAGCCGGGGGCCGGCAGGCCGACGCCGTTGCTTGCTGAGCACCTCGGCCAGGTCGAACAGCTCCTCGATGCCCTCCACCCGCAGCACGCCGCAGCGGCGGAAGGCCGCATCCAGCACGTCGTCGCTGCCGGTCAGGGCGCCGGTGTGGGAGGCCGCGGCGCGGGCGGCCTCGGCGGTGCGGCCGGCCTTGATCACCACGATCGGTTTGGTGAGCGCCACCTCCCGGGCGGCGGAGAGGAACGAGCGGGCATCGCCGATCGATTCCATGTACAGCACGATGCTGTGGGTGTCCGGGTCGTCCCCCAGCCAGGTGATCAGGTCGCCCCAGCCCACATCGAGCATCGAGCCGATCGAGGCGAAGGCGCTGAAGCCCACGTTCTCCCGCAGGCTCCAGTCGAGCACCGCGGTGCAGATCGCCCCCGACTGACTGAGGAAGCCCACGTGGCCGGGAAGGGCCATGGCGCCCGCGAAGGTGGCGTTGAGCCCGAGCCGCGGGTTCATCAGCCCCAGGCAGTTCGGACCCAGCAGCCGCAGACGGCTGCGGCGCAGGGTGTCGCGGAGGCGTGCCTCCAGGGCCAGCCCCTCGGCCCCCACCTCGCGGAAACCGGCGGAGAGCACGATCGCCGAGCGCACGCCGGCGGCGGCGCACTCCTCGATCAGATCCGGCACGGTGGCGGCCGGCGTGGCGATCACCGCCAGATCCACAGGCTCGGGGATGGCGCTCACCCCGGGGCAGGCTCGGATCCCCAGCACGCTGTGGTGGCGCGGGTTCACCGGGTAGACGGTGCCGCCGAAGGGCGAGCGGATCAGGTTCCAGAGCACCGTGCGGCCCACGCTCCCGTGCCGTTCGCTGGCCCCGATCACGGCGACGCTCGCCGGGGAGAACAGGGCGGCGAGCGGCTGGCGCTCGCTGCGCAGGATGTCGTAGGTGGGATCGGTGGCCGGGGCCGGCGGGGGCTTCGGCGCGGGATTCATCGGCTTCCGCCCCCCGGGGGCGGCCCATCGGCTCCCCCAGCTAAGCGACGGCCGGGCGTCAGCGCACCACCAACACCGGGCAGGGTGCCTGAACCAGCACCCGCTGGGTCTCGCTGCCCAGCAGCAGGCCCCCCAGCCCACGCCGGCCGTGGGAGGCCATCACGATCAGATCGCAGCCCAGACGCTCCGCGGCCGCGAGGATCTCCCGGTGCGGCAGGTCGCCACTCACCTGCTCCCGTGCCGCCGGCACACCCGCGGCGTCGGCGGCGGCCACGGCCTCGTTGAGGATCCGCTCCGATTCCTGCCGCGCGGCGATCGCCAGCCGATCGATGGCGGCGGCATCGAGCATCTCCCCCATCCCCAGCACCGACACCGGCACCCGCGGTTGAACGTGCAGGAAGGTGACCCGGGCCCCGAGGGCGGCGGCCAGGCCCAGGGCCCTCTCCACCGCCTGGTCGGAGCGCTCCGAACCGTCGCTGGGCACCAGCAGATGCTGGAAGGGTTGGGCCATGGCCGAACAGCGTGACGTCTCCAGCTTGGCCACGCTTCCGCGTCGGTGCTGCCGGTTCCGATCCGCGCCCGCCACCGCCCGGTGACCAGAATCGCCGCCATGACCCTTTCCTCCTCTCCAGGCCTCGCCCCTGCACGGGCCGGCGATGCCGATGCGCCCGATGCCGCTTTCGCAGCCGAGACGGAGGACGACGGGGCCGAGGACTCCTGCTGGCGGCGCCACTGGTTTCCGGTGGCCTACCTGCGCGATCTCGACCGCCGCCGGCCCCAGCCGTTCACCCTGCTCGGCGAGGACCTGGTGCTGTGGTGGGACCGGCAGGGGGAGAGCTGGCAGGCCTTCAGCGATGTGTGCCCCCATCGCCTGGTTCCCCTCTCCCAGGGACGCATCAACGATGCGGGCGAACTCGAGTGCCCCTACCACGGCTGGACCTTCGCCGGCGATGGCCGCTGCACCGCCATCCCCCAGGCCGAGCCCGGCACCACACCCTCCGAGCGCCGCTCCCGCTGCCGTCGCCATGCCACGGCCCAGGCCCAGGGGCTGCTGTTCGTGTTCGCCGGCGAGCCCGAGGACGCGGCCGCCGTGGCCCTGCCCCTCGTGCCGGTGCTTGAGGAGGGGGACTGGCTGGTTCAGGACACCTTCCGGGATCTGCCGATGGATGCCCTCACCCTGCTGGAGAACGTGCTCGACGTGAGCCACGTTCCCTTCACCCACCACCGCACCGTGGGCCGGCGCGAGAACGCGAGCCCGGTGCAGGCCGAACTCACCGGCTTCGGTCCGGAGGGCTTCACGGCCGTCTGGCCGGAGGGCCCCCGCCGCGGCCGCCTCGGGTCGCAGTTCACCACTTTCCTGGCCCCGGGCCTGATGTGGCACGACCTCACCGCCAAGGGCTTCGCCCGCATCCTCACCGTGGTGTATGCGGTGCCGATCCGCCGGGGCGAGTGCCGCCTGTTCGCCCGCTTCCCGTTCCGGTTCGAGTCGAAGCTGCCGGCGCTGCTGCTGCGCCTGCGGCCCCTGTGGCTGCAGCACATCGGCAATCACACCGTGCTCGAGGACGATCAGGTGTTCCTGCACTGGCAGGAGCGGGTGCTGGAACGGCGGGGCCGCAGCGGCTCCGCCGCCCGCGCCTTCCACCTGGCCACCACGGCGGATGTGTACGTGAAGGCCCTGCACGACTGGGTGGTGGCCTACCAGGGGGACCCCTTCCCCGGCGAACCGCTGCCGCCCCGGCGCGAGCTCGCGGCGCTGATGGATCGCCACGACAGCCACACGCGCCACTGCCGGGCCTGCCGCGATGCCCTGGCCAGGATCCGCTTCTGGCGGCCCGCTCTGGCGGCGGTTCCCTGGCTGGCCCTGCTCGCCCTGCTGGTGTGGCCCGCTCCGGCGGTGCTGATCACCGTGCTCGCCGTGGCCCTGATCGCCGCCCTGGCCCACCGTCAGCTCGGCCGCTGGGAGCGTCAACTGCTCAGCGGCGATGGCCATCCCCCCCGCAACCGCGACTGAGGCCTGCGCCTCAGCCCGCCCGGCCCTGACCCTTCCACCCCGCCATATGGGAGGCGGCCCTGGAGGCCACCAGGGCCCGGGCCGCGGGCAGGGCCGGCTCGAGGCAGGAGGAGCTGAAGGGCGGCAGGGGGCGGCTGCGCAGCCAGGCTCCCCAGCGGAACTCGTGGAAGGGAATCAGGGGGGCCGGTTCGATCCGACCCTCCTTCTTCAGCTTCCATACCAGGCTGCGGTAGGGGTCATCCTGCAGGTCCGCCAGATGCGTCGGCAGGGCGGCCGGGGCCAGGGGCCCGAGTCCCCGGCCGTCGTACAGGTACAGCCAGCCGCGGCGCTCCAGTTCCGCCAGCACCACGTGCCGGTCGTCGCTCGCCACCTCGAGGGCCACGTAGCCCACCGCCATCGCCTGGGGGTCGAGTTCCACCAGTCCCCGCAGGCGGTGGTGGCGATCCACCATCCAGAGTTCACCGGCGGCGCTGCGCACCAGGGGTACGGGCTTGGTCTCCAGGTAGCGCAGCCGCTGCTCGGCGGATTCGCTGCTGAAATCCAGCTGCCGGCTCCTCACCTCGGCCAGCCCCACGCACATCTGGGTGGGCTGCAGCCGGGCGATGGGCACCAGGAGGCGATCCCGGGAGGCATCGGGAGGCGGCAGGGGCTGATAGGGAGGAAGGCGCAGGCTCATGGCGGCCCTGGCAAGAGCTCCATCCTCCCGCTTCCCGCCGCACCCCGTGGGCGCCGGCGCCGGGGGCCAGGCGAGGCGGCGATAGTGTCGCTCCAGCCCCGATCCCCCATGCGCAGCGATTCCGGCACTCCGGCTTCCCTCGGAACCAGCGGCCCCGATGGACCCCTCGGCGTGCTCGTCTGCGGTCACGGCAGCCGCAACCGACTTGCGGTGGGCGAGTTCGCCTCCCTGGCCGATCAGCTCAGGCAGGTGCTGGCGCCGGTTCCTGTGGCCCATGGCTACCTGGAGTTCGCCCGGCCGATCCTGCGGGACGGCCTCGAGGACCTGCGCCGGCAGGGCGTGCGCCACGTGCTGGCGGTGCCCGCGATGCTGTTCGCCGCCGGCCACGCCAAGAACGACATCCCCTCGGTGCTGAACACCTGGGCGGCGGAGACCGGCATCCGGGTGGACTACGGCCGCGAGCTCGGCGTGGATCGCCAGATGATCCAGGCCGCCGGGGCCCGGATCCGCGCCTGCCTCGAGCAGGCCGATGCGGCCGCTGCCGCGGAGGGGCGATCTCCGGTGCCGGCGCACCAGACGCTGCTGGTGGTGGTGGGCCGCGGCTCCTCCGATCCCGATGCCAACAGCAATGTGGCCAAGGTGACGCGCATGCTGGTGGAGGGCTTCGGCTTCGGCTGGGGGGAGACGGTGTACTCCGGCGTCACCTTCCCGCTGGTGGAGCCCGGCCTGCGCCAGGTGATGCGACTGGGCTACCGGCGGGTGGTGGTCTTCCCCTACTTCCTGTTCTCCGGTGTGCTCGTGAGCCGGATCCGCGAGCACAGCCAGCGGGTGGCGGCCGATCACCCGGAGGTGGAGTTCCTCGCGGCCGGCTACCTGGGGGACCATCCGCTCGTGCTGGCCACCTTTGCCGAGCGGGTGGAGGAGATCCTGCGCGGCGACACGGCGATGAACTGCTCCCTCTGCAAGTACCGGGCCCAGGTGCTGGGCTTCGAGCAGGAGGTGGGCGCCCCCCAGCGCAGCCACCACCACCACGTGGAGGGGCTGGTGGAAAGCTGCACGCTGTGCGAGGCGGAGTGCACCGGCGCCTGCCAGCCCGATGGGGTGCCGCTGCCGCTGGGTGAGGCCCGCAGCGAGGCCCACGGCCATGGCCATGACCACCACGGGCACGGCCATGACCACCACAGCCACGCTCATGACCACGACCACGACCATGGGCATGGCCATGAGCACCATCCGCCCTATCCCCACGCCGACCACCCCCTCGGGCCGCGCACCCTGCGCCGGGGAGATGGCTGAAGGGATCTTGTCGAAAGACAACGCAACAGCAATCGGGAGAAAAACGGTGGCTCCCGAACCCCTCATGCGACTCATCCAGGGTTGGATCTCGCGAGACTCTGCCTGATCAGGTTTTCTGATCGGATCCCGGATTCCCCACGGAAATGAGGTTTTCCCCAGGTTGCGGCGGTGTTTTCCCCAGGTTGCGGCGGGATCGGGTCACGCGCTTCGTGCGTCTGGGGAAAGCGTCGGATTGCTCATTTCGCTCTTGACGGGATGCGTGCTGATGCATTTCCGCCGCAGACCGGGAGCGCTCAACCCCACAGCCTGCCGCTCCCACGGGCTGTCTCATCCCCAGGCCGCTGGACGCGCCGCGTCCCGACTCCCTTTGACGCCGGGGGATGGCCTGTGGCGTACTGGCACCGCCAACGACATCCGCCGCCGTATCCCGTGGATCTGTTCCGTGACCCCACCCCCGTCGGGGAAAGCAGCATCAGCCTCGAGGCGGAGGTGCCCGAAGTGCTGTTCGAGGGGATGCGCGACTTCCTGCGGCTGCACCCCCAGTGGGATCAGTACAGCGTGATCACCTCCGCCCTGGCCGGGTTCCTGTTTCAGAACGGCTGCAGTGATCGGTCGGTGACCCAGCACTATCTCGACGGCCTGTTCCTGCAGCGTTGAGGTTCCGGGGGCCAGGGGAACGCGGCATGAAAAAGGCGAGGGTGCCAACCCTCGCCCAGCGTTTTCTCCCTTGCCCGACCCATTGGGATAGGTCGCCCCGCCATTGTGCGGAGAGCCCCGGGGCCCAACTGTGGTCACCGACACCAGCGGCCCGCTCCCGTGTTCAACTGCTGACCCCCGAGGCCATCAGGCCAGGTGGGCCCTGTCCCGCGCCGCTGCGTCACAGGCCCGCCACGCCAGGGCCATCGAGGTGAGCGTGGGGCTCTGCCAGCCGGCGGAGGGCCAGCAGGCCCCGTCCACCACCAGCACGTTGGGGGCTCCCCAGCAGCGGTTCCAGGGATCCACCACCCCCTGCTCCGCCCGGGCCGCCATCGCGGCCCCCCCCAGTTCATGGATGTAGTAGCCCGGCGGTGCGGCCTCGGGGCGGACCGCCACGGCCCGGCGCACCAGGGGTTCGATCAGCGGCAGCACGAACAGCTCCTCCACCGGCCGGATCCGTCCGCCGGCGGCGGCCACCACCGCCTCCATCCGCCGCTGCATGTGGTCCACCATCGCCCGTTCGTTCGCTCCCCAGCGGCATTCGATCCGCGGCACGGGCAGACCCCAGGCATCCAGCGCTTCCTCGGCCAGCGTCACCCTGTTGGCGGGATTGCGCTGAACCTCCCCATGGCCGATCAGGAACCCCACGGCCTCGCCGCGGTGGCGGCGCAGCACGGCAGGTGGATCGAAGCGCTGCATCGCCGTCCACAGGCCGTAGCCGCCGCGGAAGTTCACCGGCTCCCCACTCCCTTCGTGACCCCCTTCGCTGAGGTTCACCGTGTTGGGGATGAAGCAGCTGCCGGCTCCGGAGAGCTCCGCTGCCGCCGATGGGGGGGGCAGGCCGGGAATCGAGAAGAAGCGGCTGCTGGAGATGTGGTCCATCAGCCCGGTGCCGAGGCTGCCGGAGGGATCGATCAGACCGCCGCGGCGCCGGCCCTCGGTGGAGTGCAGCAGGATCCGCAAGGACTCGATTGTCGAGGCGCACAGCACCACCAGCGGCGCCGCCACGAACGAGCGGGCGCCGCTGCGGCCGTCCACCACCACCACTCCTTCGGCCCGGGAGGCGTCGGGGCTCAGGCGCAGGTGGCTGACGATGCACGCACTGCGCAGCCGCACCCGGCCGGTGGCCAGGGCCCGCGCCAGGGTGACGCCCTGGGCGCTGGAGGCCGGCCAGGGACGCTCCGGCGTGGGGCGGTGCAGGGCGAAGCCGCGGGAGTGGATCAGCGGCAGCCCAAGCTGCCTGTCGATCGCCCGCCGCAGGTGCTCCTCGCCAGGGGTGAAGGGAAGGGCGGGGTGGTACTCGCCGTCGGGCAGCTGGGCAAGGCCGTCGCGGTGGCCGTGCACCCCCAGCAGCTTCTCCAGCCGGCTGTACCAGGGCGCCAGGTCGCGGCTGTCGATCGGCCAGGCCGGTCCCCGGCCCTCCCCCTGGTCGGCCTGGAATTCATGGTCGGAGAGCCGCAGGGTGATCCCGCCCCAGGTAAGGCTGCGGCCGCCCACCTGGCGTCCGCGGGTCCAGAGAAACGGCGCGTCGTCCGGCGTGAGATAGGGGTTGAGCCGTTCGTCGACGAACAGCTCGGGATTGTTCTTCCAGTAGCCCGGGTGCTCCGCCTGAAGGCGGTGGCGGCCCCCGGCCAGATTGGCGACCCGCCGCAGGCTGTTGAGCGGTTCGCTGCCCAGGGCCTGCCGGGCACTGAGTTCGGGGCCCGCCTCCAGCACCAGCACCCGCAGCCCGGCCTCGCTCAGGGCCATCGCTGCCACGCCCCCCGTGGCGCCGGCGCCCACCACCACCGCATCGAAGCCGCCGCCGGCATCCGGCGCGATCGGGTCGGCGGCGGTCATGGCGGATCCCTCACCCAACGGCCGAGGATCGCATCCGGCCCGCCGGGCAGGGCCCCGCCTTCGTGGCGGTTCGGCGGTCCAGCTCTGGGCAGCACGGCGCCAATGACGCCACCATGAGGCTTGGCCACCCGCGTCTCCCCCCTTCCCCCAGCGTCGTGTCCGTGCCGGAGCCTCCCGCGCCGAACCCTCAGCAGCCCCCCGCCAGCGCCCTCGCCGAAGCAGCCATCGGCTCCGGGAACCTCCGGGATGATCCGATCGACCTGGGTGCGGGCGTGTGGTGGGTGGGGGTTCGCCTGCCGAACGATCGCTTCCAGAGCCACGCCTACTACCTGCACCATCCCGCCGGCGGCGTGCTGTTCGATCCGGGCTCGCCGGTGACCATCGAGGCCACGATGGCGAAGGTGGCCCGGATCGCCGATCCCCAGTCGATCCGGTGGCTGGTCTGCCATCACCCCGATCCCGACATCGCCTCGGCGCTCCCCTGGCTGTCGGAGTTCCTCCGGGGCGACGAGGTGAGGGTGGTGACCGAGTGGCGGGCCGAGGCGCTGATGAAGTTCTACGGCTTTCGCTTCCCGACCTGGCTGGTGGAGGAGCATGACTGGCGCCTGCCCCTGGGGGACGACCGGGAGCTCGAGTTCCAGCTCACCCCCTATCTCCACTTCCCGGGGGCCTTCGTCAGCTACGACCGCACCTCCGGCATCCTGTTCTCCTCCGACCTGTTCGGCGGTTTTGTGCCCCGCTCCGAGGTGCTGGTCAGCGACGACCTGCCCTACATCCTGGAGGCGGCCCGGCCCTTCCACCAGCACTACATGCCCAGCAGCGAACTGCTCGCAGCGGGGCTGAAGCGGATCCAGCGCCGCTGGCCCCGGATCGATCGCATCGCTCCCCAGCACGGCCACATCATCGCCAGCGGTGCCGTGGCCGGCGCCTTCGAGGGGCTCTCCCGCCTGGAATGCGGCGTGTTCAGCATCGGCGATGCCGATGACGACCTGCGGCGTCTGCTGCGGCTGGCGGAGACCCGCGCCCGCCTGATCACGACCCTGCTCGATGCCACCGAGCCGGGTGATCTGCCCGAGGTGCTGAACCATGAGCTGGGTTCCTCCCACAGGATCGCCTGCTGCAGCCTCTGGGTCAGGCTGCCGCGGCGGGGCTGGATCCTCTGGAGCGGGGGAAGCCACTGCCGTCCTTCGCAGGCTGGTCCCCCGGAGGGGGCGGGGCAGGTGCCGCTCCCGGGCGATCCGCAGGCCCTGCTCGTGCTCGAGCCCCAGCGGGGTGTGAATCTGGATCCGGATCTGCTCGATCTGCTGCGGGAACGGGTGCCCGGCATCCGCCAGGTGCTCGACCGCTGGATCCAGCGCAACGAGACGGAGGATCGGCTGCGCCTCCTGCAGTCCGAGGCCCACACCGATCCCCTCACCGGCCTGCTCAACCGCCGGGCCCTCGAGCAGGCGGTGCCGATGGGCAGCTACGGGCTGATCTGTCTCGATCTCGATCGCTTCAAGGCCGTCAACGACACCTACGGCCACGACTCCGGCGACCGGGTGCTGAAGCTGGTGGTGGAGGCCCTGCAGCGCAGCCATCGTCAGGCCGACCGCCTTTACCGGCTGGGGGGCGAGGAGTTCCTGATCGCCATGCCGGACTGCGAGGGCGAGACGG
This sequence comes from Cyanobium sp. FGCU52, assembly GCA_024958715.1. Lineage (GTDB taxonomy): Bacteria > Cyanobacteriota > Cyanobacteriia > PCC-6307 > Cyanobiaceae > Cyanobium. The sequence goes on from JANWUS010000058.1 coordinate 38,792, forward strand.
TGTGGCGGGTGGCCGAGCGCAGCCGCCGTGCCGTGAAGGATCTTCCCCTGGCGGGCCTGGCGCCGGGCGGGCGCATCACCATCAGCGTCGGGGCGGTGGCGGCGAAGGATCTGCCGGCGGAGGGTTTCCGGGCCTGTCTGCGCACCGCCGACCGAGCGCTGTACGAGGCCAAGCGCCAGGGAGGGGATGTCGTGGTGGTGCAGGAACCCCCGGATCCCCCGATGGCCACCCCGACGAGATGAGCGAATGTGCCGATGTCTCGACCGGCACCCCTGGTCAGAGTGAAGGTTCCGGATGCGAGGCCCGATGCCACAGTCTGCCGCGCCGAAATCACCCGCTCCCGTGCCGAGGCTCTATCGACTGGTGGAATTCCCCGGTCTGCCCCACCCTTCCCTTGATGGGTTGTATGACTCAATCGAGGAGGCCTGGACCGATGCCATCAGCTGGTGGCAGGGCAGGAGCGCCGATTCCTCCCCCGTGGCCGGGGCGATCGGGGTGGAGGTGAGCACCCCGGCCGGCGAATGGCGCACCCTTCACATCCGCAGCCACGGCCTGTCCCGCAGCCACACCCTCAGCCGTTCGGGCCGCTGACCGCTCAGGCAGCGCCGGAACCCTTCCGTTCACGGCCAGGTCACGGGCGCTCCCTTCACAACAAAGGCCCCGGTGATGAGCCGGGGCCTTGTCGTTGGTGGCGGGGGCGAGATTTGAACTCGCGACCTTCGGGTTATGAGCCCGACGAGCTACCAGGCTGCTCTACCCCGCGACGGGTGAGGTGCCACCGTGGTGGCCCTGGCCTTCGGCGCTTGACCGATGAAAGAAGCTTACCAGTCCGCCTGCCCGGCCCCATGGGGCGGTGATCAGTCGAAACGCAGCTCGCCCACCACCTCGAGCTGCAGGTGGTCGGCCGGCGCCAGGAAGCGCTGGCGCAGCTCCTCGAGGGTCAGGGGCGTCAGCCAGTCGAGCTGCTCGAGCAGATGCACCGCCACGGCATGCTTGGCCCGGGCGGCGCCGTCCTCCACCTTGATCGCCATGCCCATGCCTTCCCCCACCCGGCTGAGGCACTGGATGCCTTCGGCGCCCCCCTTGCTCAGCACCTGGCCGTGGCTGCCGCGCATCAGCTCGGTGTCGAAGCGGCCTTCGCCGGCCACCAGCTCCGGGTAGGCGAGCATGGCCCGGCTCAGGCGCTCCAGGTCGGGCTGTTCGCCTGCCCCCAGGTGGGCGAACAGCAGGGCCATCTGGGCCAGCTGCAGCTGCAGGGTGGGCGCCCCGCAGTCGTCGCGGGCGGCCACCAGTTCGGCGGCCGGCAGCCCCAGCAGTTCCCCAGTGCGCTTGATCACCTCCTGCTGCAGGGGGTGATCAAGCTGCAGGTAGGTCTCCAGGGGCCAGTGCAGGTGCCGGCAGGCCGCCAGGAAGGCGGCGTGCTTGCCGGAGCAGTTGTGCTCCAGCGGGCTCGTTCCGCCCGCAGGAACAGGGCACTGCAGCCGATCGGCCTCCAGTTCCGCACCCCAGAGCAGGCGGAAGGCCTCGCGGGCGTGGGCGGGGGTGCCGGCATGGGAGGCGCAGGCGATCGCCAGCCCCTTCTCGCCGCTCGCCCCATGGTCGGCGGCGCCGCTGGCCACGAACACGGTGGCCTGGAAGGGCTTGAGCGCCGAGCGCACGAAGCTCAGCTGCTGGGGATCGCCGGCCCGCATCAGCACCCGACCCCGCTGATCGCCCACCACCGCATGCACCCGGTGGCGCGACTCGACGATGCCGTTGCGCAGCAGCCTGACCTCCAGGGGCGGCACGCCCGGACGGGACGAACCGGAGAAGCTGGAGGGAAGCGCCATGGACGGGAGGGCCGGTCTCAGAGAGCCTGGCAGAGGGCGGTTCCTGCCAGAAGCAGGGAGGTCGTCACGGCGATCCCACGGACGATGCGCTGGAGCACGGGATTCACCTGATGGCGGGCCACCAGCAGGTCCTGCTGCCGCCAGGCCGTTGGCTTCTCCCACACCATGCCGTCGTACCAGCCCGACTCCTCGTACTCCACGGTGTGGGCCTGGAGGCGGCGGCGCACATAGCTCCAGCCCAGCCACTGGCGCAGCAGCAGCAGCAGGGGCGGCAGCAGGGCCGCCACGGCGCCGGCCGCCACCAGCTGGGGGAGGTTGCGGCGCAGGCTGACGCTGCCGCTGGCCACCAGCAGGCACAGCGGCAGGGCGAACAGCCAGGCCGTCGCAAGGATCCGGGGCAGTCGTGCGACAGGACCCGCCGGCCAGGCGAAGAACCAGGACGCCAGCAGCTGCTCGTACTCCCGCAGCGGGCGCTGCTCGGGCGGCACCGGGCAGGGGCCCACCTGGGCCAGGGCGGTCGGGCCCGTGGACTCGTCCCGCTGGGATTCGCTGCTGCCCACGTCGCTCAGGCCGGTGGGGTCGCGGGCACCCAGCGCACCTGCTCCCCGTGGCCCCAGAAGGACTCCAGGTCGTAGTAGCTGCGCTCCTGGGGCGTGAGCACGTGCACGATCAGCTCGCCGTAATCGAGCAGCACCCAGTGGCCCTCGCTCTGGCCCTCGCGGCGCAGGGGAACCCGGCCCGTCTCCTCCTCGAGGCGATCCTCCACGGAGCGGGCGATGGCCCGCACCTGCACGTCGGAGAGGCCGCTGCAGATCACGAACCAGTCGGCCAGGGAGGACACCTCATCCACCCGGATCAGGCGGATGTCGACCGCCTTGCGGTCGTCGCAGGCTTCGGCGGCGAGACGGGCCAGGGATTCACTGTCGCCGGGCAGCACCACCGGCTGGCTGCCGGGAGCACGTTCAGCCATAGACGTTCTCGCTGCTCACGGACTGGCGGGATCCCTGCTGCTGGGCCATCTCCGCCCGGGCCTTGCCGGCGCTCTTGCGCAGCGCCTCGAGCCGGTCTTCGTAGAAGGCGCGGCGGCGCTTCTTGCGGGTCTGCTCGACCAGCTCCTTGAGGGCGCCCCCGAGGCTCTTGTAGGCATTGGGAAGGCTGTAGCCGAAGCGGCAGGCCAGGTCGATGGCCCGTTCGTCGGCGCTGATGGCATCCTGCAGCCGCTTCTCGGAATTGTTCTTCAGATAGAGGCGGTAGCCGGCGAAGCCGGAGAGCCCCATGGCCATCAGCAGCAGCAGGCCGTCCTGCACCCACAGCTCACCGATGGCCCCGCCCAGGCCGATGGCCAGGGCCGCCATCTCCCAGCCGTCCCGGGGCACCGCATCGTTCTGGATCCGGCCCACCTCGTGCCAGAAGAGCAGGTTGCGATGGTCGAGGGCCAGGGCATCCCACTTCTCGAGATCAACCTGGATCTCCATCTCGTCGCGGCCGATCTCCTCGATCGTGATCAGGGGCGGATCGACCGAGGCGGCGGCTTCGACGAACACCCAGCTCTGCATCTCCGGGGGCAGCAACCCCTTCAGGCGCTGGAGTTCGCTCATCGGCTGCGGCAGCGGGTGTCGGAATCTGCCCACACTAGCGATCACCTCCTGGAGCCGAAGCAGGCTCAGGGTCGGAAGACCGCCCGCGGCTCCGCCATCATGAGAGGCTGGGTCGGTTTGGCCATCCGACACCCATGCCCCGCCGCACGGATCTCCGTCGCATCCTGCTGCTGGGGTCGGGTCCGATCGTGATCGGCCAGGCCTGCGAGTTCGATTACTCCGGCACCCAGGCCTGCAAGGCCCTGCGGGCCGAGGGCTACGAGGTGGTGCTGGTGAACTCCAACCCGGCCTCGATCATGACCGATCCGGAGCTGGCCGATCGCACCTACATCGAGCCCCTCACTCCCGAGGTGGTGGCCCGGGTGATCGAGATCGAGCGGCCCGATGCCCTCCTGCCCACCATGGGCGGCCAGACGGCCCTGAACCTGGCCGTCGCCCTGGCCGAGAACGGCACCCTCGAGCGCTGGGGGGTGGAGCTGATCGGTGCCGATCTGGCTGCCATCCGCACCGCCGAGGACCGGCTGCTGTTCAAGGAGGCCATGGCCCGCATCGGTGTGCAGGTGTGCCCGTCGGGCATCGCCAACACGCTGGAGGAGGCGGAGGCGGTGGGGGAGGCGATCGGCAGCTACCCGCGCATCATCCGCCCGGCCTTCACCCTCGGCGGTTCGGGCGGCGGCATCGCCTACAACCCCGAGGATTTCCGCGCCATCTGCAAGAGCGGTCTCGAGGCCAGCCCCGTCAGCCAGATCCTGATCGAGCAGTCGCTGCTCGGCTGGAAGGAATTCGAGCTGGAGGTGATGCGCGACACCGCCGACAACGTGGTGATCGTGTGCTCGATCGAGAACCTCGATCCGATGGGGGTGCACACCGGCGACTCGATCACCGTGGCCCCGGCCCAGACCCTCACCGACCGCGAATACCAGCGGCTGCGCGATCAGTCGATCGCGATCATCCGCGAGATCGGCGTGGACACCGGCGGCAGCAACATCCAGTTCGCCATCAATCCTGCCAACGGCGACGTGGTGGTGATCGAGATGAATCCCCGCGTCAGCCGCTCCTCCGCCCTGGCCTCCAAGGCCACCGGCTTCCCGATTGCCAAGATCGCCGCCCGGCTGGCGGTGGGCTACACGCTCGACGAGATCGTCAACGACATCACCGGCGCCACGCCGGCCTGCTTCGAGCCCACGATCGACTACGTGGTCACCAAGATCCCCCGCTTCGCCTTCGAGAAGTTCCGCGGCAGTCCCGCCGTGCTCACCACCTCGATGAAGTCGGTGGGGGAGGCGATGGCGATCGGCCGCAGCTTCGAGGAGTCGTTCCAGAAGGCCCTGCGCTCCCTCGAAACCGGCCATGCCGGCTGGGGTTGCGATCGCCCCGATCCCCAGCCGGAAGCGGGCGATCTCGAGCGGGATCTGCGCACGCCGACCCCCGATCGCATCTTCGCCGTGCGCACGGCGATGGTGGCCGGCCGCAGCGACGAGGACATCCACCGCCTCAGCGCCATCGATCCCTGGTTCCTGGCCAAGCTCCGCGGCATCCTCGCGGTGGAGAACACCCTGCTGCGGGGCCGGGCGCTGACGGATCTGGAGGCCGAGGCCCTGCTCACCCTCAAGCAGCACGGCTTCTCCGACCGCCAGATCGCCTGGGCCACCGGCGCCGATGAACTGGCGGTGCGGCGGCATCGCCAGGCCCTGGGGGTGAACGCGGTGTTCAAGACGGTGGACACCTGCGCGGCGGAATTCGCCTCCAGCACGCCCTATCACTACTCCACCTATGAGCGGCCGCTGGAGCGGCTGGGCGACGACGGCGTGCTGAGGGTTCTGGCGGCCGACGACGAGGTGCAGCCCGAAACGCGGCGCAAGGTGATGATCCTCGGCGGCGGGCCCAACCGCATCGGCCAGGGGATCGAGTTCGACTACTGCTGCTGCCACGCCTCCTTCGCCCTGCGCGACGCGGGCTTCGCCACGGTGATGGTGAACAGCAATCCCGAAACGGTTTCCACCGACTACGACACCAGCGACCGCCTCTACTTCGAGCCGCTCACCCTCGAAGACGTGCTCAACGTGATCGAGGCGGAGAAGCCCGAGGGCGTGATCGTGCAGTTCGGCGGCCAGACCCCGCTCAAACTGGCGATGCCCCTACTTCACTGGCTGGCCTCGCCCGAGGGACAGGCCACCGGCACCCGGGTGTGGGGCACCTCGCCCGAATCGATCGACCGGGCCGAGGACCGCGAGCAGTTCGAGGCGATCCTGCGGCGGCTGGAGATCCGTCAGCCCCGCAACGGCCTGGCCCGCACCGATGGCGAAGCCCGGGCGGTGGCGGCGGCGGTGGGCTACCCCGTGGTGGTGCGCCCCAGCTACGTGCTCGGTGGCCGCGCCATGGAGGTGGTGTACGACGAGGAGGAGCTCAACCGCTACATGAACGAGGCGGTGCAGGTGGAGCCCGACCATCCGGTGCTGATCGACCAGTACCTGGAGAACGCCGTGGAGGTGGATGTGGATGCCCTCTGCGATGCCGAGGGAACGGTGCGCATCGGCGGCCTGATGGAGCACATCGAACCGGCGGGCATTCACTCGGGTGATTCGGCCTGCGCCCTGCCGGCGGTGACCCTGGGGGAGGAGGCCCTGGCCACGATCCGCCGCTGGAGCAGCGACCTGGCCCTGGCCCTGGAGGTGCGCGGCCTGATCAACCTGCAGTTCGCCGTGCAGCGCGATGCCGCCGGCGGCGAAACGGTGTTCATCATCGAGGCGAACCCACGCGCCTCCCGCACGGTGCCGTTCGTGGCCAAGGCCACCGGCGTTCCCCTCGCCAAGATCGCCAGCCGGGTGATGGCTGGCAGCACGCTGGCGTCCGCAGGTCTGCACGCCGAACCGATCCCACCCCGCCAGACGGTGAAGGAGGCGGTGCTGCCGTTCAAGCGCTTCCCCGGCTGCGACACCCTGCTGGGGCCTGAGATGCGCAGCACCGGTGAGGTGATGGGCATCGCCCTGGGCTTCGGGCTGGCCTACGCCAAGGCCGAGCTGGCGGCGGGCGAGGCCCTACCCACCGCCGGCACCGTGTTCCTTTCCACCCACGACCGCGACAAGCCGGCCCTGGTGCCAGTGGCGCGCCGTCTGGCGGAGGCCGGCTTCGCCCTGATGGCCACCGCCGGCACCGCCGAGGTGCTGGAGCGGAGCGGGCTGGCGGTGGAAACCGTGCTCAAGGTGCACGAGGGCAGGCCCAACATCGAGGACGCGATCCGATCCGGTCGCGTGCAGCTGATCATCAACACCCCCATCGGCCGCCAGGCCGCCCACGACGACCGCTATCTGCGCCGGGCCGCCCTCGACTTCTCCGTACCCACCGTCACCACCCTGGCCGGGGCCCGGGCGGCGGTGGAGGCGATCGCCGCCCTGCAGGACGAGCCCACCCTGGCGGTCGCCGCTCTGCAGGACATCCACCCCGGAGCCGTGGCGTGAACCCACGGATCAACCCTGCCCCGGCCACTCCCGCACCGGGGGATCCGACCCCTGGGGCTGGGTGCTGAGCCAGAGCAGGGCGGCCTGGGTGCGGTTGCTCACCCGCAGCTTCTGGAGCACCAGATGCACGTGGCTGCGCACCGTGCCCTCGCCGATGCCCAGCCGCTGGGCGATCGCCCGGTTGCCCAGGCCGGCGGCCAGCTGGGCCAGCACCTCCCGTTCCCGGGACGTGAGGGTGTCCAGCAGGGTGGCGGCTGACCCTGCTTCCTTGGCGGTCAGCGGCGGCCGGGAGCCGGCCTGCAGGATGGTCGTGGCCTTGTGGTCCCACCAGCTGGCACCGGCCCGCAGGGAGGTGATGGCGAGCTCCACCTGCTCGAAGGCCTGGCCCTTGTGCAGGTAGCCCCGGGCGCCCGCCTGCCAGATCTGCTGCACCCAGTGTGGATCCTCCTGGCTGGTGAGGATCAGCACCGGCAACCCAATGCCCGCGCTGATGCGCCGGCAGGTTTCCAGGCCCCCCAGGCCCGGCAGCACCAGATCGAGCAGCACCAGATCGGTGCCGACGGCCGCCATCAGCTCGAGGCCCTGTTCCCCGTCTCCCGCCACCAGAACCTCCCGCACCCCTGCCAGCTGCCGGAGGTGGGACGCCATCGCCAGCCGGTAGGCGTCGTCGTCCTCGATCAGCAGCAGCCTCATGGCCTGGGCTCCGCCAGCGGCAGTTCCACCATCACCCTGGCCCCTCCCCCCGGACCATTGGCGGCCTGGATGGTGCCCCCGTGGGCTTCAGCGATCAGGCGGCAGAGGTAGAGGCCAAGGCCTGCCCCACGGCTTCCATTCGGGCTGTGGTGAAAGCGGTGGAATAGCTCCGGCAGATCCTGGGGCGTGAAACCCGGCCCCCCATCGCGCACCTCCATCCGCAGGGCGTGGGGCTCCCGACGCAGCTGCAGCCATACCCGCTGTCCCCGCAGGCTGTGGTGAAGGGCGTTGAGCAGCAGGTTCTCCAGCAACCGCTGCAGCAGGGAGGGATCGGCCCGCAGATCCAGATGGCTGCGGCGTTCCTGCTGCAGCACCAGGGTGATCCGCCGTTCCGCGGCGATCGGCTCCACCGTGCGCAGGGCATCCTCGGCAATGGCGAGCAGGTTGCAGGGTTGGGGATCCAGCGGCAGACCCTCCTGCTCGGCGCGGAACACCTGGAGCAGGTCCTCGATCAGGCGCAGGCTGCGCTGCTGGCTGCTGCGGATGGCCGCCGCCACCGGGCTGCTCTCCAGCAGCGGCAGGGAGGCCAGCGTTCCCAGCACCGGCGTCTTGAGGTCGTGGGCGAGGGTGGCGATCACGTCACCGCGCAGCTGGGAGCGGGCCAATTCCACCTCCAGGGCCGTGCGCTGCCGCTGCAGCTCCCGGTTGCGCACCAGCAGAACGGTGGTGACCACGAGGGCCAGGCAGACCAGCAGGCGGTTCATCAACACCGCTCCCAGGTGTTGATGCACCGGCAGGGGCACCAGCAGATTGCTGAGGGTGGAGGCGCAGCAGAGCAGCAGGAAGCGCCAGGCCTGCCGGGTTGTTCGCTGGGAGGCCCCGAGCAGCAGGGGCACCACGTAGAGAATGCCGAACACCACCGCGGGGGGTGTGGCCAGCTCCATCAGCAGAATCGTCAGCCAGATCAACCAGACGACGGCCGTCGGCAGGGCGAAGGCCTTCACACGTCCTCGTTCGTTGGCTGCGCCGGCAGTCCTTCGGAGATCAGGTGCAGATCGATGCTGAGCCCGCGCAGCTGGTGCTGCAGGCGCTCCGACAGGGGACGCCGGAACAGGGCCCTGAGCGGGGAGCGCATCGTCTGGCCCAGCACGATCTGGGTGATGCGCTTCTCCCGGGCCACCTGGGCGATCGCCGGCAGGATGTCGCTGCTCTCCACCCGCAGGAAGGTTCCGCCCACGTCTTCGCAGAGTTGCTGGCACTGCTCCTGGATCAGGGATTCCTCGCGGCTGAGGAAGCGGTTGGGGTCGTGCACGGTGAGGGCGAGCAGCGGGGCATCCATGGCGGCGGCCAGCCGGGCTGCCCGGCGCAGCAGCCGTTTGCCGGTGCGGTAGTTGGCCAGGCACACCATCACCCGTTCCCGCAGCGGCGCACTGCTGGGCAGCACATCGTTCTCCACCCGATCCGCCACTTCCCGCAGCGAGAGTTCGCGCAGGGCCACCAGATGGCGGCGCTGGAAGAAGTGGGCCAGGGCCTGGCCCACCTTCTCCGGGGCATACACCTTCCCCTCCCGCAGACGCTCCTGCAGGGTCTCCGGCGTCACGTCCACCAGCACCACCTCATCCGCCTGTTCCAGCACCCGGTTGGGGATGCGCTCGCGCACCACCACCCCCGTGAGTTCGGCCACCAGGTCGTTGAGGCTCTCCAGGTGCTGGATGTTCAGCGTGGAGTACACGTCCAGCCCCGAGAGCAGCAGGGCCTCCACGTCCTGCCAGCGCTTCTGGCGCTCGCTGCCGGGCACGTTGGTGTGCGCCAGTTCGTCCACCAGCACCAGCTGGGGACGCCGGGCCAGCACCGCGCCCACGTCCATCTCCTCTAGCTCGACGCCCTGGTAGCGCAGGTGCTTGCGGGGCACCATCTCAAGCCCTTCCGCCTCCCGCAGGGTGTCCGCACGCCCATGGGTCTCCAGCAGGCCGATCACCACATCGGTGCCGTCGCGGCGGGCCTCCTTGCCCTCCTGCAGCATGCGGCAGGTCTTGCCCACCCCGGGCGCCATGCCGATGAACACCTTGTGGCGGCCGCGGCGGTGGGTGGAGCGGATCACGGCGCCGGCGGGGCGTCGCTGCCCCCAGGGAGGTTGTCGAGCGCCAGGTTGAAGGCCAGCACGTTCACCACCGGCTCGATCGACTGGCCCCCCCAAGGGCCCTGCTGATGCTCGCGCAGAAGGGCATGGAGTTGCTGCTCGCTCACCCCCCTCGCCCGGGCCAGGGCGGGGATCTGTTGGCGAGCGGCCGTCAGGCTGACGTGGGGATCGACACCCGAACCGGAATCCAGCAGCAGATCCGGGGCCGGGTTCCTGATCCCGGCCTTTTGCCAGCGGCTGGAGGCGGCGCCGACCCGGGCCGCCAGCTCAGGGTTGCTGGGAGCAAGATTCGGGGCACCGGCGGGTCGTCCCTGCAGATAGCGGTTCGTGCTGAAGGGCTGGCCGATCAGCCGGGAGCCGACGACCGAACCGTTGCGGACGAGCAGGCTGCCCTCCGCCTGCTCCGGTGCCACAAGCCGGGCAAGGCCCAGCATCGGCAGGGTGATCACCACCACGGTGAGGAACCAGAGCGCGGATGTGAGACGCAGACCGCGCAACACTTGCGAACTCAGTTTCATCAGAATTTCTCCGGTTGGGCGATCACGGCGAACAGGTAGCCCGAGAGGGCCACCGTGCCGCTGAGCAGAAGGGCGAGCGCATGGCTCTGAAGGGCTGGCTGGCTGCCGCGGAACAGGGGCGCAACCAGCAGGGTGCCGGCGGTGATCAGCAACGGCAGCCAGAAGCGGGAACGCATCAGAACAGACATCAGGGGGACCTCAGGGGGGACTTCAGACCAGTCGCAGGACGCCAAGCACCAGATCGATCGCCTTGATGCCGATGAAGGGGCTCACCACACCGCCGACGCCGAAGATGAGCAGGTTGCGGCGCAGCAGCTGCTCGGCGCTCAGGGGCCTGAACTGCACGCCGCGCAGGGCCAGCGGCACCAGGGCCGGAATGATCAGGGCGTTGAACACCATCGCCGAGAGAATGGCGGAGCGGGGTGAGGCGAGCCCCATCACGTTCAGGGACGCAAGACCCACCCCGGCGAACAGGGCCGGCAGGATCGCGAAGTACTTGGCGATGTCGTTGGCGATGGAGAACGTGGTGAGCGCACCGCGGGTGATCAGCAGCTGCTTCCCGATCGTCACGATGTCGATCAGCTTGGTGGGATCGCTGTCGAGATCCACCATGTTGGCCGCTTCCTTGGCGGCCTGAGTGCCGGAGTTCATCGCCACCCCCACGTTGGCCTGGGCCAGGGCCGGGGCGTCGTTGGAGCCGTCGCCGGTCATGGCCACCAGCTTGCCGAGCTTCTGCTCCCGTTCGATCACGGCGATCTTGTCTTCGGGGGTGGCCTCGGCGATGAAGTCGTCCACCCCGGCTTCGCGCGCGATCACGCCGGCGGTGATCGGGTTGTCGCCGGTGAGCATCACCGTGCGGATGCCCATGCGGCGCAGCTGATCGAAGCGCTCGCGGATGCCGGGTTTGATGATGTCCTTGAGGTAGATGACTCCGAACACCTCGGCGCCGCGGCATACGGCAAGCGGAGTGCCGCCCACCCGCGACACCTGCTCGAAGGCCGCATCCAGATCCTCGGGAACCTGGCCGCCGCGGGAGCGCACGAATCCCTTGATCGCATCCACGGCCCCCTTGCGGAACTCGCTGCCGTCCGGGGCATCGCTGCCGCTCATGCGGGTGCGGGCCGAAAAGTCGATGCCGCGGGCAGCCTCGGCGGTGAAGGGCAGGGTGGCGGCCTGCTTCTCGGCCAGCCGCACGATCGAGCGCCCCTCGGGGGTCTGGTCGAAGCAGCTGGCGCCGTAGGCCACCGCCGCGAGTTCGGCGGCCGTGTGCCCACCGACGGGCAGGAATTCCTCCGCCAGCCGGTTGCCCAGCGTGATGGTGCCCGTCTTGTCGAGCACCAGCGTGTTCACGTCGCCGCAGACCTCCACGGCCCGGCCCGAGGTGGCGATCACGTTGAACTGGGCCACCCGGTCCATGCCGGCGATGCCGATGGCGCTCAGCAGTCCGCCGATGGTGGTGGGGATCAGCGCCACCAGCAGGGCCACCAGGGTGACCACCGAAGGGGCCTGCTTGAGGTGGCCGGCCACCGGCGGCAGGGTGGCCACGGCGATCAGGAACACCTGGGTGAGCACCGCCAGCAGCACCGTGAGGGCGATCTCGTTGGGGGTCTTGGTGCGCTCGGCACCCTCAACCAGGGCGATCATGCGATCGATGAAGCCCTTGCCCGGGTCGGCGCTGATCCGCAGGGTGAGCTGATCCGAGAGGATCCGGGTGCCGCCCGTGACCGAGCCGGCCACATCGGAGCCGGCTTCCTTGAGCACCGGTGCCGATTCGCCGGTGATCGCCGACTCATCCACCGACGCCACCCCCGCGATCACCTCCCCGTCGGCGGGGATCAGATCGCCGGCCTTGACCAGCACCACATCACCGCGGCGCAGATCGGAGGAATCCACCAGTCGCTCGCCCCCGCCCTCCAGCTGCAGCAGGGCCTGGGTGCGGGCCTGGGTGCGGCGCAGGGCATCGGCCTGGGCCTTGCCCCTGCCTTCGGCGAGCGCCTCGGCGAAGTTGGCGAACAGGAGTGTGGCCAGCAGCGTGAGGCTGACCATGGCGTTGAAACCCCGTTCCCCGGCCGGAGCGCCGGCATCGAGGAGGTTGGGCAGCAGGGTGAGCAGCAGGCACAGGGCGGTGCCGCACCACACCACGAACATCACCGGATTGGCGACCGCCAGCCTGGGGTCGAGCTTGCGCACGGATTCCACCATGGCCCGATGCACCAGACCCTGCTGGCGCGGGCGTTCGGTGTAGCGGCGCTGGTCGCGGGGTCCCCGCGGCATGCGGGGGAACTGGACGAGAGAGGACAACGTCATGGGGTCAGGAGGCCAGGGTGAGCGCTTCGGCGATCGGCCCGAGGGCCAGCACCGGGAAGAACGTGAGGGCGCCCAGGATCACCACCACCACGGCCGTCACCCCGGTGAACAGCGGGGTGTCGGTGCGCAGGGAGCCGGGCCCGGCCTCGAGGGCAGGCTTGCGGCGGAAGCCATCGGCCAGCGCCAGCAGGGCAGCGATCGGCAGATAGCGCCCGCCGAGCAGGCTCACGCTGGTCGACAGGTTCCACCAGAGGCTGCCATCGGCCAGCCCCTCCATGCCGCTGCCGTTGTTGGCGGCCGCGGAGGCGTACTCGTACACCACCTGGCTGATGCCATGGGAGCCGGGATTGCTGATGCCGGCGAGCTCGGCGCTGCCCGCCAGGGTGATGGCGGCGGGGATCAGCACGAACACCGGGTGGATCAGCAACACGAAGCTCGCCCACACCACCTGGGGCTTCTCCACCTTGCGGCCGAGGAACTCCGGCGTGCGTCCCACCATCAGGCCGGTGAGGAACACCGCCAGCAGCAGAAACACCAGCAGGTAGGCGATACCGGTGCCCTGGCCGCCGAACACCACCTGCAGGAACAGGTTCGAGAGCGCCACCAGCAGGCTGGTGGGCATCAGGGCATCGATGGCGCCGTTGATCGCTCCGGTCATGGTTCCGGTGGTCACCACCGACCACAGCCCGGTGAGCCCGGCGCCGAAGCGCAGCTCCTTGCCCTGCAGATTCGGGCCGTTGAGCCATGGGGCGAGCACGGGATTGCCCGCCTGCTCCGCCGCCATGGCCACGGCGGCACCGATCACCAGCAGCACCAGCACCAGCGCCAGCAGCCAGGTGCTCTGGCGGCGGTTGCCGCAGAAGCGTCCGAAGGCGTCGATGGTGGCCGCCGGGATGATCAGCATCGCCCAGGTCTGAACCAGGTTGGTGAGCAGGGTGGGGTTCTCGTAGGGGTGGCCGGAGTTGGCCGACACAAAGCCGCCTCCGTTCTCACCGAGTTGCTTGATCGCCTCGTACAGGGCGATCGGCCCGCGGGGCAGCAACTGCCGGGCCCCCTCCAGGCTGGTGATCTCCAGGGGCGGAGCCAGGGTCATCGGCACCCCGCTCACCAGCAGAAACAGGGCCAGCGCCAGGCTGCCGGGGATCAGCACCCGGGTGAGGGACCGCACCAGATCGCGGTGGGCGTTGCCCAGGGGGCGCCCCGTGAGGCCGCGGATCACCGCGAACCCCACCGCCAGCCCCGTGGCTGACGACACGAACATCAGGAACTGGATGGCTCCGAGCTGCGCCAGGTTGCCGAGGCTCTGCTCCGGCACCAGGTGCTGCTGGTCGGTGTTGGTGAGAAACGAGAGGGTGGTGTGCAGGGCCAGGTCCCAGCGGAGCCCGGGAAAGCCCTGGGGGTTCAGCCAACCCGGCTGCAGCAGCAGCAGCAGGAAGGCCACCAGGCCGAACACCAGGTTGGCCATGACAAGGGGCAGCAGATAGCCCCAGAGGGAATCGGCGGGGCGACCGTTGTCCCCGATCCAGCGCAGCAGGCGGGTTTCCACGGGCTGCAGCCAGCGGTCCCACGCCGGCTGTGGATGGTCATCGAAGACCTCGTACAGGTGGCGTCCGACCGCCGGGGCCGTGAGCACGACGGCCGCCAGGGTGAGGACGGCCAGCATCCAGGCGAGCACAGGCAGCAATCAGGGGCGGGATCCACGCTCGCCGGCCCCGCTCCCGGACGACAACTGCCGAATGGCAGAGATGGGGGATGGGTCCGAGTCCCGACTGCCGCGACTGGCCGGTGTGCTCCCCGGGACTGGGTGGACTGGGTAGGGTTCACTCTTCCCTGAACCCAGGTTCCCCCGTGACATCCACCCTGGACGCCACCACCGCCGCTCCCCTGGTTCCCGGCAGCGATGCCACCGCGGCGTTCCGTGCTGCCTATGAGAACCGCTACACCTGGGAGCCCGGTTTCGGTGGCTACTGCGGCCGCTGCGTGTGGGAGCAGGGCGATCGCCGGGTGGAGGGCAGCTTCACCGTGGGTGCCGACCTCAAGGCCCAGGTGGAGGGCATCGACGATCCGGAGGTGCACAAGGCCGTCGCCTCCCAGCTGTGGGAGGTGGCGATCCACCGGGTGCGCCGCAGCTTCGAGCAGACCCACGGCGAGAACACCTTCACCGCCGGTGACACCGACGCGGTGGGCACCGAGGTGATCGTGGGCGGCAAGGGAGCCGGCGATCGCTACCGCATCCACAACGACGTGGTGACGATGGTGCACCGCCACATCCACGGCACGGTGGTGACGATCTTCACCGAGAGCACCATCGATACCGGTGCCGGCTATCTGAGCCGCAGCTACACCAGCCGCTACGCCGATCCCGCCACCGGCGAGCCCAAAGGGGGCCTGAGCCGCTTCACCGACACCTTCGTGCCCCTGATCGAAGGCGGCCCCTGGGTGCTGAGCGAGCGGGTGGTGGAGAGCGAAGCCCACGGCGACACCCCTGCCTGGCGGCAGGTGTTCCGCTTCGAGGACCTCGCTCCCCTGACCTGAGGATCAGGCCGCAGGCGTGAACCTCAGACGCCGTCGGGAAGCGGCACGATGCTCTTCAGCCGCTCGTTCAGCTGGGCCGCCATCGACTGACGGCCCACGGCCAGCACCTTGAGGGTGTCTTCGTGCATCCGCAGCTGGGCATCGGCCACCTGCATGCCGCGCACCAGTTCCTTGAGGTCGTCCGGGAGGCTGTTGAGGTCGTAGCGACGGCCCTCGAAGGTGAGGACCGGATTCTGGTTCTGCGGCTGGCCGGGGGTCTGCATCGACGATCCTGGGGTTCGGGCTCAGGATACGGACCGCTCCACCTCCGCTTCCAGGCGGATGAACTGGCGCAGACAGAGGTCGCGGTAGCGGCCGCCCCGGGCCATCAGGGCGTCGTGGCTGCCCTCCTCCACGATCCGCCCGGCTTCGAGCACCAGGATCCGATCGGCTTCCTGCACGGTGGACAGCCGGTGGGCGATCACCAGCACGGTGCGGCCCGCCATCGCCTGGTGCAGCCCTCGCTGCACCGCCTCCTCCGCCTCGGCATCGAGGGCGCTGGTGGCCTCATCGAGCAGCAGCACGGCCGGATCACCGAGCACGGCCCTGGCGATCGCCAGCCGCTGCAGCTGGCCACCGGAGAGGTTGCTGCCCCGCTCCTCGATGCGGCTGTCGTAGCCGCTTGGCAGGGCGGTGATGAAGCCATCGGCATTGGCCAGTTTGGCGGCGCGCTCGATCTGATCGAGGCGGGCGGGGCGGCCGAAGGCGATCGCCTCGGCCACCGTGCCCGAGAACACATTGGAGCGCTGGGGCACCAGGGCCACGGTGCGCCGCAGTTCACGGGCCTGGAGATCGGCAAGGTCGTGGCCGTCGAGCAGCACCCGACCCCGCTGGGCGGTGTTGAAGCGCAGCAGCAGCGAGAACAGGGTGCTCTTGCCCGCCCCGGACGGCCCCACCAGCGCCACCACCTGGTCGGGGGCGATGGAGAGGTTTAGGTCGTGGAGCACCGGCTGGGCGGGGTCGTAGCCGAAGCTCACCTGCTCGAGCACCAGCTCGCCCCGCACGCTGCCGGGGGGAAGGGCGCGGGCCCCGGGGCGGTCGGGCGTTTCGATCGGCTCCGCCTCGATCGCCCGCAGGCGCCGCAGGGAGGCCTGCCCCTGCTGGAATTCGTTGTAGTTGGTGGTGAGGTGGGAGATCGGATCGATCAGCATCAGCAGCGCCGCCACGTAGCTGCTGAAGCTCTGGCTGTCGAGGCCGCCGGCCTGGATGCGGGCGGCGCCGATCAGCAGCACCGCCAGGATGCCGGCCGCCTCGATGAACCCCACCACCGGATGCTGCAGGGCCAGCAGCTTGAGGGTGCGGTAGCGGGCCTGGCGGTGCAGGTCGATCTCCTCATCGAAGCGCTTCTGCAGCCAGGGTTCGGCGGCGAAGGCCCGCACCAGAGGCAGCCCGCCGATGGCCTCGCCCAGCAGCGCTGCCAGCTCGCTGACCTGCTTCTGGCTGCGTTCGGCCGCCGCCATCACCCGGGCGCCGAACACGCTCACCAGCAGCGCCACCAGCGGCGCCAGCAGCAGGGTGGCCAGGGCCAGGGGCACGTCCAGCCAGATCATGTAGCCCAGCACCACCACCAGCTGCAGGGCGCTGGGGGTGGTGTCCTGGATCGTCTTGTAGATCACCTCGCCCACCCGGTCGGCGTCCTCGGTGAGCCGGTAGGTGAGATCGCCTGCCGAGAGCTTCTCCAGGGCACCGAACTCCAGGCGCTGCAGCCGGTCGAAGACCCGGCGCCGCAGCTCCTGGCTCACCCGCAGGGCCGGGCCGGCCAGCAGCGTGTCCTGGCCGAACTGGGCAATCTTCTGGATCAGGAACACCGCCAGGGCGCCCCCCACCGCCCGCAGCACCGCCGGGAAATCGCCGGCGCCGATCGCCGGGATCAGCCGGCCCGCCAGCCAGGCCAGCAGCGGCCAGCAGGCCACGTACACCAGCATGCAGAAGCCGCCGGCCACCAGACGGCGCCGATGGGGCTTCAGCAGGGGCCAGAGTCTGCGGAAGCCCGCCGGCGAGGGTGCAAGCATCGGGGCAACCTAAGCCCCGTCCGTGAAGCTCGATCAGTACCTCAAATGGCAGGGCCTGGTGGCCACCGGCGGCGAGGCCAAGCACCGCATCCAGCGCGGCGACGTGAAGGTGAACGGGGCGATCGAGACGCGGCGGGGCCGCAGCCTCGCCCTCGGGGATGCGGTGGAGATCGATGGCATCGAACGGCTGGTGATGCCCCCGGACCGCACGCCCCCAGGGGATCAAGGCCCGACGGCGGCTTAGCCTGGCCCGAATCCGATCACGAGGGCCGCAGGTGCGCAAGACCGTCATCGCCGGGAACTGGAAGATGCACATGACCTGCGCTGAGACGCGGGAGTTCGCTGCTGCCTTCCGGCCGTTGATCGCCGACCTGCCGGCCGATCGCCAGGTGGTCATCGCCCCGCCCTTCACCTCCATTCCCACCCTCTGTCGCCATCTGGAGGGTGCCGGGGTGGCGATCGCCGGCCAGAACGTGCACTGGGAGGAGAAGGGTGCCTATACGGGCATGATCTCTGCGCCGATGCTGATCGAGCACGGGGTGAGCCACGCGATCGTGGGCCACAGCGAGCCCCGCAAGTACTACAGCGAAACCGACGAACAGATCAATCTGCGGGCCCGCTCCGCCCAGGCCCACGACCTGATTCCGATCCTCTGCGTGGGTGAGAGCCTCGATCAACGCGAGGCCCGCGAGACCGAGCGCGTGATCCACCGCCAGGTGGAGCAGGGCCTCGAGGGAATCGATCCCTCCCGGCTGATCGTGGCCTACGAGCCGATCTGGGCCATCGGCACCGGCAAGACCTGCGCCGCCGACGAGGCCAATCGCATCTGCGCGCTGATCCGCGGCTGGGTCGGCAACCCCGATGTGATCGTGCAGTACGGCGGCTCGGTGAACCCGGCCACGATCGATGAGCTGATGGCCCAGAGCGACATCGACGGCGTGCTGGTGGGTGGCGCCTCTCTGGATCCGGTGGGCTTCGCCCGCATCGTCAATTACCAGGTGCCGGTGCACGCCTGAGCCCGGCCGCCGGGGCGGCGCCTGGGCAGGGCTGGTGAAGCTGGTGCTATCCCGCAAGGGCTTCGACGCCCGCCACGGCGGCATCCCCAGCCCGATCCTGCCGGACGGCACCATGCTGCCCCTGCCGATTCCCCATCCGGGCGAGACCAACAGACTGGCCCAGATTCCCCTGCCGCTTGGCAGCAGGCAGATCGATGAACTGGTGAGGGATCTCAGCGGTGAGCGGATGGATGGGGGCCTGCGCGTGCATGCAGATCCCCAGCTGCAGCCCCTGGCCGATGCTCTGCCGGGCTGGCGCCCGTGCCTTGGCCAGGCCGGCGTTGCCGCTGGCCATCTGCGGCGGCAGGGGGTGGGCCCGGGGGATCTGTTCCTGTTCTTCGGCTGGTTCCGCGAGGTGGAGCAGCGCCATGGCCGTTGGGCCTACCGGCCTGGCGCCCCCGACCGGCACCTGATCTTCGGCTGGCTGGAGGTGGGGGAGGTGCTCCCCGTGGGCCAGGATCCAGGCCACGGCCTGGCGCTGCACCCCTGGCTGGAGGCCCATCCCCATCTTCAGCGGGCCGATCTGCGGGCCGATCCCCACAACACCCTGTACCTTGCGGCCCCCGCCTCGCGGCTGGCGTCGGTTGCCGGGCAGGCGGCCGGTCGCTTCAGGCGGGCCACTCCTCGGCGGCGGCTCACGGCTCCGGATGCCCCTGGCCGCAGCCTCTGGCGGCTGCCCGGCTGGTGGTTGCCGCTGACTGGCTCACCCTCTCTCAGTTACCACCGCGATCCCGGGCTGTGGCGGCGCCAGGGCGATGCCGTGCTGCTGAAGTCGGCGCGCATCGGCCAGGAGTTCGTGATCGAACTGCCGGCGACGGGTCCCCACCGCGACTGGCTGGCAGCGGTCATCGCCGGCGGACCCTGAGCGCGGCGGGCCGCCCGCTCCCCTCAGGGTGGAGCTCCAGGATGGGCGGCATCTGCTTCCCTGCCGATGGACCCGGCGGCTTCCCCCGTTCCTGCGGAGCGTCCCCTGCTGCCCGATGGATCCCGCACCTGGGTGATGGGGATCCTCAACCTCACGCCGGATTCCTTCAGCGACGGGGGCCGTTTCGATCGTCCGGAGGCGGCGGCCCGCCAGGCTCAGCGGATGCTGGCGGCCGGGGCGGATGTGCTGGATCTCGGCGCCCAGAGCACCCGGCCGGGGGCCGCCGAGATCGGGGCGGAGGCGGAACTGGAGCGGTTGCTGCCGGTGCTGCGGGCGGTCCGCAGCGCCCATCCCGCTGCCCTGCTGTCGGTGGATACCTTCCACGCCGCCGTGGCTGAGGTGGCCCTGGCGGAGGGGGCCGACTGGCTGAACGACGTACGCGGTGGCAGTGCCCTGCGCGATCCGGCGATGGCTGCCGTGGTGGCCGCCGCCGGCTGCCCCTATGTGCTGATGCACAACCGGGGCGACAGCCGCGCCATGGATGGCCTGGCGGTGTATGAGGATGTGATGGCGGAGGTGAGGGCCGAGCTGCTGGCCGCCACCGACCAGCTGGTGGCTGCCGGTGTGTCGTCGGGCCGGATTCTCTGGGACCCCGGCCTGGGCTTTGCCAAGACCGCGGAACAGAACCTGGTGCTGCTGCGCGGGCTCGATCGCCTCGCGGCCGAGGGTTTTCCGCTGCTGGTGGGCCCGTCGCGCAAGCAGTTCATCGGCACGGTGCTGG
Source organism: Cyanobium sp. FGCU52 (assembly GCA_024958715.1). Lineage (GTDB taxonomy): Bacteria > Cyanobacteriota > Cyanobacteriia > PCC-6307 > Cyanobiaceae > Cyanobium. The sequence goes on from JANWUS010000058.1 coordinate 58,622, forward strand.
AGGAACCGCGCCCCCGGGCTCGGCTGTGGGGAACGGCGGCGGTCTGTGCCCTGGCGGTCAGCCGGGGTGCCGCCGTGCTGAGGGTTCACGATGTGGGCCCGATCGTGCAGACCGTACGCATGACGGATGCGCTGTGCCGGCAGGATCTGCGTGTCTGCTCACCGGGAGCGGCCATGGCTTGACAACAGTCAGGCCCCCTAGGTTTCTTGGAATACGGTGAAACTCCAGACAAATGTCTTCCCCGGCTGCTGTGCCAAGTCCCTCAACATTGGCTGCCGATCCCTCGATGGCGGTGACCATCCTGGTGCCGTTTCTGTTCAAGCTTGCCGGTGCTGTTGCCCTCTGGATCGTGGGCACCTGGCTGATCCGACTAGCCCTCAAGGTGCTGCGCCGCGCCTTTAACAAGAGCACGCTCGATCCCACCCTGATCGGCTTCCTGCTCAACATCCTCGGTGCTCTGCTGCGCGTGGTGCTGGCGGTGGCCATCCTCGGCTTCTTCGGCATCCAGACGGCCAGCTTTGCCGCCCTGCTGGCCGGTGCCGGGGTGGCGATCGGCGCCGCCTGGAGCGGCATGCTCAGCAACTTCGCGGCCGGCGTCTTCCTGCAGATCTTCCGGCCGGTGAGCAGCGGTGATTTCGTCACCGCCGGTGGCGTCACCGGCACCGTGGAGGAGATCGGCATGTTCGTGACCACCGTTCTGGCGCCGGACAACGTGCGCCACATCATTCCCAACGGCAAGTTCTTCGGCGACACGATCGTCAACTATTCCTCCCACCCCTTCCGCCGTGTCGAGCTGGAGGCCCAGCTCGACAGCAGCGCCGACGTGAATCGCGCCATCGCCCTGCTCAAGGATGCCCTCAAGTCGGTGCCTAATCAGTATCCCGGCAAGGAAGCCGATGTGGAACTGCTTACCTTCACGGAGCGAGGCCCACGTCTGGCGGTTCGTCCTTACACCAGCAACGACAACTACTGGCAGGTGTACTTCGACTCCAACCGCGTGATCGCTGATACCCTCAGCAAGCACGGCTTCCCGGTGCCCCGGCTCCCGGTGCAGCTTGGTCAGGCGGCCAACTAGGAAGCAAAGTTGCTGGGGCCAACCCACTCACTCCTTTCGGTTTCTCACGCTTCGGGCCTGGCTCTCTCTGCCAGGCCTTTTTTTGTCTGCACTCCTGCCCGCAACGCCCCTGACGTGACCCCTGCTCCAACGCGTCATCGGTGTGGGCGGTTCCAAGCCATCATCAAACCCAGCTCCCCCAGAGCCGCCACTCCCCCTGACCCCGCCCCCGCTGACGATGCCACCCCAGCTGGGGGGGGGGGGAGCCACCCTTGCGCAAGGAGGGGGCATCATCGCGGCGGCGTTCCTCGCAGGCTGGCTTGTTCCTCGCGAAAGCAGGCTGCGGAATCGAGGCACTGAAGAATGCCCCCCGTCCGTATCTGAACGCGTCTGCACAAGAGGTGGAGATCCTTGGAGGATCAGACCTCCGTCACCCCCTCGATCCGGTCTTCGATCTCCTGGTAGATCTCCTGCAGCTGGGCGATGTTCTCCTCGCTGGTTTCCCAGTAGCCACGGCCGTTCACCTCCAGCAGGGTGCCCACGATGCGGCGGAAGCTGTGGGGGTTGAGCTCCATCAGCCGCTTGCGCATCTCCGGGTCGTTGATGAAGGTGTCGTTGGCCTCCTCGTACACGAAGTTGTCGACCTGGCCGCTGGTGGCACTCCAGCCGAGGGTGAAGTTGAGTCGCTTGGCCACCTCGCGCACGCCCTCGTAACCGGAGTTGAGCATGCCCTCATACCACTTGGGATTGAGCAGCTTGGTGCGCGAATCCAGGCGGATCGTTTCGCTCAGGGAGCGCACCTGGGCGTTGGCCGTGGTGGTGTCGGCGATGTAGCTGGCCGGAGCCTTGCCGTCGTCGCGGAGGTTCGCGATCAGCTTGGTGGGATCGGAATCGAAGTAGTGGCTCACATCGGTGAGCGAGATCTCAGCCGAATCCAGGTTCTGGAAGGTGACATCGGCCGTTTTCATCGCCGATTCGAACACTTCGCGGTTCTGATTCATCTCGCCGGGATTGTCGGCGTTGAAGGCGAAGGTTTTGCGGGAGAGGTACATCTCCTGCAGCTCGCCCTCCTCCTCCCAGGTGCTGTTCTCCACCGCCAGGTTCACGTTGGAGGAATAGCTGCCGCTGGCGTTGGAGAACACGCGGGTGGCCGCTTCGCGCAGCTCGATGCCCTGGGCCTTCGCCTGCTCCTGGGCGTGCTTGCGCACGAAGTTCATCTCCAAAGGCTCATCGGCCTCGGCCGCCATCTTCACCCCCTGATCGATCAGGGCCATCTGGTTGATGAACAGATCGCGGAACACCCCCGAGCAGTTCACCACCACGTCGATGCGGGGCCGGCCCAGCTCCTCCAGCGGGATCAGCTCCAGCTTGTTCACCCGGCCCAGGGAATCGGGCAGCGGCCGCACGCCGATGAACCAGAGGATCTGGGCCAGGGATTCGCCGTAGGTCTTGATGTTGTCGGTGCCCCAGAGCACGCAGGCGATCGTTTCCGGCCAGGTGCCCTGCTCGGCTTTCTGGCGCTCGATCAGTCGATCCACCACCACCTTGGCGGCGGCGATGGCGGCGCGGGTGGGGATCGCCTGGGGGTCGAGGGCGTGGATGTTCTTGCCGCTGGGCAGCACACCGGGGTTGCGGATCGGATCACCGCCGGGACCCGGCAGCACGTATTCGCCGTCGAGGGCCCGCAGCAGGCTCTCCATCTCCATGTCGGCGCAGATCTGCTCGAGGCAGAAGCGCAGGTAGGCGAAGGTGCGATCGAGCTCCGCCTGATCCACCTCGCCGAAGCCGGCGCTGCTGCAGGCCGCCAGCCAGGGGCTGCGGAAGCGGATGCCGAAGCGCTCCAGCAGCTCGAACAACCAGCCGAAGTTGCGGCGCAGGGTGACGCGGCCATCGGCGCCGGTGACCTCCTTCACCATCGCGCCCAACGCGGCGCGGCAGGTTTCGGTGATCAGGCGATTGAGCTCCACGTCGGCGAGCACGCCGGCGTCGTTGCCCTTGTACACCTCCTGGATGCTGCGCCCCCGGCACTCGGCCAGCAGGCCCGGCAGCGAGCGCAGCCCTTCCTCCTCCCGCTCCAGGGCGGCGATGTTCACCAAGGTGGCGATCGCCTCCTCGGCGGTGGGGGGCTTGCCGATGGTGTGCAGGCCGCAGGGCAGCAGGCGGCTCTCGATCTCCATCAGCTGGCGGTACACCGCCCCCACCACGCCGTCGCGCGCGTCCTGGTCGAGCTCAGCCGCATCGGCCTCGGGCAGGACCACGTCCTTGTCGAGGTTGCACTGGCGCGCCGTTTCCACGATCGCGTTCACGATCTGCACGCCCCGGGAGCTCTCGCGCAGCTGCTGATAGCTGCCCACCAGCTCGCCCAGCTCCTTGAGACCCTTGTAGAGGCCGGCGTTCTCCGCCGGCGGTGTGAGGTAGCTGATGGTGGAGGCGTAGCCCCGACGCTTGGCGATCGTGGCCTCCGACGGGTTGTTGGCGGCGTAGTAGTAGAGGTTCGGCAGGGCGCCGATCAGCGAATCGGGATAGCAGGTTTCGCTCATGCCCATCTGCTTGCCCGGCATGAACTCCAGCGAGCCGTGGGTGCCGAAATGCAGCACCGCATCGGTCTGCCAGACCTTCTCCAGGTAGGTGTAGTAGGCGGCGAAGCCGTGGTGGGGGCTGGCGCTGCGGGAGTAGAGCAGGCGCATCGGATCACCCTCGTAGCCGAAGGTGGGCTGCACCCCCACGAACACGTTGCCGAAGTGGCGGCCGTAGATCAGCAGGTTGGTGCCGTCGGAGTTGAGGTTGCCTGGGGGCTTGCCCCAGTTCTCCTCCAGACGCTCGGAGTAGGGGGTGAGCCGTTCGTATTCCGCCACGCTCATGCGGTGGGCGATCGCCAGCTCCGGCGCCCCTTCCATCGCTTCGGGGTCCTTGAGCACGGCCTCCATCAGGGCCTTGGGCGTACGCGGCATGTCGGCGATGGTGTAGCCCTTGGCCTTCATCTCCTCCAGCACCCGGAAGATCGAGCCGAACACATCCAGGTAGGCGGCGGTGCCCACGTTGCCCTTGTCGGGCGGGAAGCTGAACACGGTGATCGCCAGCTTCTTCTCGGCGCGGGGCTTGATCCGCAGCGAGGCCCAGCGGATGGCGCGCTCGGCGATCGCGTCCACCCGGTCCTGCAGGGTGTGGGCCTTGCCGGTGGCGTCGTCGCGGCCGCTCAGCACGATCGGCTCGATGGCGCCGTCGAGTTCAGGGATGGCGATCTGCAGCGCCACCTGCACCGGGTGCAGACCCAGGTCGCTCTCCTCCCATTCCTGGGTGGTCTGGAACACCAGGGGCAGCGCCACCATGTAGGGCACGTTCAGCCGCTTCAGGGCATCGATCGCCTTGGGATGGTCCTGCCGGGCGGGGCCGCCCACCAGCGCGAAGCCGGTGAGGCTCACCACCCCGTCGACGATCGGCTGCTCGGGGTTGAGCGGATCGTAGAAGAACTGGTTGACCGGCTTGGAGAAGTCGAGGCCCCCGCAGAACACCGGGATCACCGTGGCGCCGCGGTATTCCATCTCCTGGATCACGGCCACGTAGTGGGCCTCATCGCCCGTCACGATGTGGCTGCGCTGCAGCACCAGGCCGATCACGGGACCCTTGCGGGCCTTCTCGCTGAGATCGGAGCGGCTGGCGCTCCAGTTGAGGTATTCCTTGAGGTCTTCGAACATCCCCGGCGCCAGAGGATGCCAGATGCCCAGATCGGGGAACACCACCGGATCGGCCACCAGCAGCTCGGGCCGGTCCGCCTCCCCGCGGGGGAACACGTACTTGTCGGCCAGCATCAACAGGAAGTTCCTGAGATTGTCGGGCGTGCCGCCCAGCCAGTACTGGAAACTGAGCATGAAGGAGCGGGCGTCCTGCGCCTTCTCCACAGGTAAGTACTTAAGAACCGTGGGCAGGGTGTTGAGCAGCTTGAGCATCGCGTCCTGGAAGCCCGCGGAGCCGCCCTTCTCCTTGCGCTTCTTCATGAACTGGGCGATGCCGCTCTTGCTCTGGCCGAGCTGGGCCATCGAGAAGGTGCCCAGCTTGTTCAGGCGCATCACCTCCGGCATGGAGGGGAACACCACCGCCGCCTTGAGGCGATCGCGATGGGGGGCGACGGCCTCCACCACCTTCTGGGCCAGATCCTCGATGAAGATCAGCGAGGCGATGAACACGTCGGCTTCGGCCACATCGGCGCAGAAGTCGGCGTAGTTGGCGGGATCACGCAGCTCCTCGATCAGGTAGCCGCTCAGGTCGATCGCCAGGGCACCGTTCTGCTCGTTGATCGCCGTGGCGGCGGTGGTGAGGGCGTTCTGGTACTGGGGCTCGAGCACTACGTACACCGCCTTCATCACGGGGCGGCCGTCGCGGCTCGCAGGGCTGACCCGGCGGTTGGCAGAGCGGACCTGCGTGAACATGCGTGCCGTGGAGTTGAGCAATGTGAAGGAGCCTACGTAGCAGCGCCGGCCTGCGCGAGCCCAGCGGCGAAGGCGTTACAGGAGCGCCGCCCCATAGGCTCGCCTGCACTCCCTGTGGCCCCTCCCCTGCCATGACGAGCTCCCCCTCCCCCCTCGCCGGGCCCGCGATCCCCGTGGTGGTGGCCGGCGCCCTGGGCCGGATGGGCGCCGAGGTGGTGAAGGCGGTGCGGGACGCGGCCGACTGCACCCTGGTGGGCGCGATCGACACCACCCCGGGCAAGGAGGGGGACGACGTGGGGCTGGAGCTGGGGCTCGGGGAGCTGGAGGTGGCGATCACCGCCGATTTCGAGGGCACCCTCTGCCAGGCCAGCCAGGCGGTGCGCAACGCCGGTCCCGGCGGCGGCGCCGTGCTGGTGGATTTCACCCATCCCTCGGTGGTGTACGAGCACACCCGGGCGGCGATCGCCTACGGGGTGCATCCGGTGATCGGCACCACCGGGCTCTCCCCTGCCCAGCTGGAGGATCTGGCCACCTTCGCCGCCAAGGCCGGTGTGGGCGGGGCCGTGATCCCCAACTTCTCGGTGGGGATGGTGCTGCTGCAGCAGGCCGCCGCCGCCGCCGCGCGCTTCTACGACTTCGCCGAGCTCACGGAGCTGCACCACAACCGCAAGGCCGATGCCCCCAGCGGCACCTGCATCAAGACGGCGGAACTGATGGAGGAGCTGGGCAAGAGCTTCAACCCCCAGCAGGTCGAGGAGCACGAGACCCTGACCGGAGTGCGCGGCGGCCAGCGGGAGAGCGGCCTGCGGCTGCATTCCATCCGCTTGCCGGGGCTGGTGGCCCACCAGGAGGTGATGTTCGGCGCCCCGGGCGAGACCTACACCCTCCGCCACGACACCATCGACCGCAGCGCCTACATGCCCGGGGTTCTGCTCACGGTGCGGCGGGTCCGCGCCCTCGAGGGCCTGGTGTACGGGCTGGAGCGGCTGCTGTGAGCCCCCTGGCCGATCCTTCCCCCGGAGGAGAACAATGCTGATCCCCCTGCGCGAGGGCGAACTGTTCCGCCTGATCCCGGCGGTGGCCACCGGGCCCCAGTTCAGCGCCTGCAGCGGCGATCCCCGCAAGATCCTGCAGCGGGTGCTGATCTCGGTGATCGGCGGCGTGATCGCCCTGCTGATCAGCCAGACCCTGCTGTTCTCCAGCCAGATCGGCCCGGTGTTCCTGGTGGCGGGCTTCGTGTTCCTGCTCTACGTGCTGTGGGGGCCGATCATCGAGGCCGGCCGGCGCAACGCCACCCTGCGCCGCTATCCGGCCGCCGCCCTCTTCGAGGGCGTGGTGGCCGATCGCTTCAGCCGGGAGGTGGTGGAGAACCGCAGGGAGCAGGCCGATGCCTCCGGCCGGCTGGAGCTGGTGGAGAACCGGCGCACCTGGCTCTGCCTGGAGATCGAGGACGAGGACGGCTATCTGGGCCAGATCCGCTTTCCGATGGACAAGAAGCACGCGGTGATCCGCCCGGGGATGGTGGTGCGCGCGCTGGTGCTGAGCGAGCGGCGCGACTTCTCCCGCATCGGCGCCATCAGCGATGCCTGGTTGCCCCAGGTGAAGCTGTGGGTGGGGGAATACCCGTACCTGCTGCGCCCGGCTTTCGAGGAACTCTGCCTGCGGCGACTGGGCTGAGGAGGGGAACGGGCGCCCCGGGCGGAACCGACCGCCCACAGGGTCGCAACATTGCGTTACAGTTCCCGTAACATTTCTCAAAAAGGACATGGCCCAAGCCTCCGCCACCGCTCCCGCCGCCATCCGCGGCGCCACCGTCACCACCGAAGACGGCGGCCGCCTCAATGCCTTCGCCACCGAGCCCCGCATGGAGGTGGTGGACGCCGCCGAGAACGGCTGGGGCTTCCACCAGCGCGCCGAGCTGCTCAACGGCCGCATGGCGATGCTCGGCTTCATCGCCCTGATCGCCACCGAATTCGCCCTCGGCGGCGAGGCCTTCACCCGCGGCCTGCTCGGCATCGGCTGATCGCCGCCGGCGGTCACCCTCGGGGGGCTTCGGCCCGCCGGGGAGCCTCTTCACGCCGCAGCAGACTCTGCTGCGGCGTTTTCGTGTTCGAACCCTGAGCGCTGCGATGCCCTCCCGACTCCACGCCCGGGTGAACGGCGCCGGCCCCACCGGCTGCCTCTGCGCCCTGGCCCTGGCCGCCGCCGGCTGGCGGGTGGATCTCCACGATCCCCTCGGGCCCGGGGCCCTGCGGAGCCGCAGCCGCGCCTACGCCTTCACCCACTCCAGCGAGCGGCTGCTGCGGCGCCTCGCTCTCTGGAACGCCCTGGCGCCGCACATGGTGCCGTTCCGCCACCTGCGCCTGCGCGACCTCGCGCTGGGGCGTGGTGCCGATTTCGGCGTCGGGGATCTGGGGGAGCCCCGCGCAGAGCGACCCGATGGGGCTGTGGGCTGGATCGGCCTGCATCAGCCGCTGATGACCGCGCTGCTGGATCGACTGGCGGCCGACCCTGCCGTGACCCTCCACCTGGGTGAGCCCCCCGCCGCTGGCCGCCAGGCCGATCCACCTGATCTCGTGGTGGCGGCTGACGGCCCCGACTCCCCCACCCGGGCCTCTCTGGGTGTCGGCTGCTGGCGGATCCCCTACCGCCAGGCCTGCCTCACCGTTCAGGTGGGCCTGCGCGGCTGCGGCGACGACGAGGCCTGGGAACTGCTGCGGCCGGAGGGGCCCTTCGCCGTGCTCCCCCTCGGCGGCGGACAGTTCCAGCTCGTCTGGAGCGCCCCGGCGGAGCGCTGCCTGCGGCGGCAGGGCCTGCCGGGTTCCGCCTTCCTCGATGAACTGGCCGGCGTCCTCCCCGACGACCTCCAGCCCGATGCCCTGCTCGATCCGCCGCGCAGCTTCCCTGTGGCCCTGCTGCTGGCCCGGCGCCTGCACCGGGGCCGCACCCTGCTGGTGGGCGAGAGTGCCCATCGCTGTCACCCCGTGGGCGGGCAGGGGCTCAATCTCTGCTGGCGCGATGTGGAGGTGCTGCAGCGGCTGGCGGAGAGGGCTGCCCGCGGCCGCCTGGCGCCCCGGCGGATCGGCGCCGCCTACGCCTGGCGCCGCTGGCCCGATCTGATCCTCACCCTGCTGGCCACCGATCTGCTGGTGCGGGTGTTCTCCAACCGGCTGGTGCCCCTGCTGCCGCTGCGGCGGCTGGCCCTGCTGGGCCTGGCCCGGCTCTCGCCCCTGCGTCGCCTGGTGCTCGGGGTGATGACCGATGGCCCCTTGCCAGCGGCCCGGCAGCTCGACACAGTGCGCTGATGGTGATCAGCACCTGCCCCCAGCCCGTTCCGCCGGCCGCCCTGCTGCGCTACCTGCGCCATCAGGTCGGTCTGGCCGACAGTGCCCTCGAACTCGGCCTGCGCCAGGCCCAGCTCGAGCAGGCCCCCCTGCCGGTGGTGCTGTGGCGCTACGGCCTGATCAGCCTGGAGCAGTTCGACCGGCTGCTCACCTGGCAGGACCAGCAGCAGGTCTGAGCTCCGGCCCTCCGGTCCCGCCGGGGCCTGGTCAGTACACGATCAGGGCATCGACCGGCACGTCGCCTGGAAGCTTGTTGCGGCCCTGCAGGTCGGCCAGCTCCACCACGAACGAGAAGCCGCACAGGCGTCCGCCGGCCAGCGTCACCAGTTCGGCGCAGGCGGCTGCGGTGCCGCCGGTGGCCAGCAGGTCGTCGACGATCAGCACCCGGGGATTGTCCTCGAAGCCGTCGGCATGGATCTCCAGCCGGTCGGTGCCGTACTCGAGGCTGTAGTCCACGCCGTGCACGGTGCCCGGCAGCTTGCCGGGTTTGCGCACCGGCACGAAGCCCAGGCCCAGGGCGGTGGCGAGGCTGGTGCCCACGATGAAGCCGCGCGACTCGATGCCCACGATCAGATCGGGCTGCAGCGCCTCCGCCACGGCCGACAGCCGGCGCACCGTTTCCTGCCAGCCTTCCGGATCCCGCATCAGCGGGGTGAGATCGCGGAAGAGGATGCCCGGTTTGGGGAAATCGGGCACGTCGCGCACCCAGCGGCGCAGATCGGTGCCGGAGCTGGAGGAGGTCATGGCGAAGGGCATCGGGCGGGGGATGCGGCACCCACCGGGTGACGGAGGGACGCAGCCGCTGGCATCATCGCAGCCATGACCCAGGACCTCGGCCCCACGCCCCCCGACGAACGTCCTCTGCCCCGGCGGGGTGTGGAACGGCTCGATCTGATGCTCCTCTGCCTGGAGGCCCTCGATTTCAACGGCGGCGAAGCCATGCTCTGGCTGAGCGAGCAGCTCGGCTACGGAGGCCTGTTCCCCAACCGCGTGGAGCTCTGGAAACGCCGCTGCCACAACCCCCTCCGCCGTGCCTGCCGGCGCGGTGAGCTGGCCGCGGTCGAAACCGACGCCCTGATCCGCATCCTCTGCGTGATGGCGGATCGGCTCTATCCGATGCTCCGCTCCCTCCTGAGCCGGGGGGAGGAAGAGGCGGTCACCGAGCACCGCTGGGAGCTGTTCCGGCAGCGACTGGGCGAACTGCTGCAGGAGCGCATGAATCCCCGGCGCAGCGGGATCCAGACCCTGCTTCATCCGCTGCAGGGAGCCGAGGAGCGGCGGCGGCTGATCCGCTCGCTCGCCTTTGCCGCCGGCACCGGCGGGTTCGAGAGGATGAAGGCCAGCCTGATGGATGCGGTGGGCTGAGCCGATGATCCAGAGTGCGCCGATGAAGCAGAGCCTGCGCTACGACCAGATCAGCTGCCGTCTGCAGCTCGATGGTCTGCCGGATGTCTCGGCGGGTCAGTCGTCGCAGGCGATCGGCATCCTCACCCGCTGGTCGCTGGAGTGGCTGGGACGTCCCCAGCTGGAGGGACGTCGCGAGCATCTCGAGGCTCTGATGGCGGCCGTGCTGCCGTACGCCCGCCACCTGATCAGCGACGTGGCCCGGCCCTTCGGCGATCCCGAGGCCCCCGTGTCGATCGAGCCCGCCGGTGAGGGACATCACCGCCTGCAGCTGCGCAGCAGCCAGCCTGGGGTCGAGCCGCTGCAACTGGAGCTCGACGATGCCGAGCTGGCGGATCTGGTGCGGGTGCTCGACCAGGTGCGCCTGGATCCCCGCCTCCAACTGCCCCTGCCGCTGCCGGATCCCCGGCCGCTGCGCCACCGCGAACTGAGCCGCCGCACGCCTCTGGCCCGCCGCCTGGCTGCCCCCCTGGGGGGTGCCCTCGCCCTCGTTCTGGCCGCCGCCGCCGCGGCGCTCCTGCCCCTGCCGCCCCAGCCAGCCCCCGAGGCGGCCCCCCGGCGCGAGGCGTCCAACGGGCAGGCGCCCCCATCCCCGCCACAGCCACCGCAAGAGCCCCAGCCACCCCTGCCGCGCAGTTGACGCTGCCGGCGGTGCGGTAACACTGGAGGCCGAACCGTCCCGTTCCACCGCGCCCCGATGTCTCTCTCCTGGTCGGAACTGCGTCGGCGTGTGGCCCGGCTGGGCGCGGCCCTGGATGTGGTGGTGCGCAGCGATCCGGAGGTCTGCGGCCTGAGCGGTGACTGTTTCCATCTCTCGCTCCATCACGGCGGGCATGGGGATTGCACGGTCCATGCCCTTTCGCTGATCGATTGCCCGAACGAACTGGTGTTGATGGAGTTCGAGCGCTGGATGCGGGGGGCGGGCTACCCGCTCGAACCGTGATCCGCTCCGTCGCCCATGAACCGGCGTCATGACTGAGCCGCCCCGTCCCCTCCCGTCCCGGCCCCTGGAGCTCCCCGCCCCGGCGCTGCGGTCGCCGCGAGGGCGCAGGCGCAAGGCTGCTGCTCCCCGGCGGGGGCCACGCCCCCGCTGGCGTCAGGTGGGAACGGGCCTGCTCCTCGGCGCGGCCGGAGCCGGCCTGCTGCTGGGTCTGATGCAGATCCCCGACCGCCTCGATGCCCTGCTGCTGGTGAGCAACGCCATCGCCAATCTGATCGATGGCCTCAGCCATCTCAGCATCGGCGTGCTGCAGCTTGCGGGAGTGCTGATGGTGGTGGCTCTGGCCCTGCTGGCCCTGCTGCTGCTGGTGGGCGGCGGGGTGCGCATCTTCCGGGCCCTCTCCTCTCCCCCCGTTCCGCCGCCGGGGCCTCCGCCGGCTCCCCCCAGGGGCTGACTCAGCCCCCGTGCAGGCGCTCGAACCAGAGTCCGGCCAGCTGCCAGCTCGACCAGAGGAAGGCGCCGAGGATCAGCCAGTTGAGCCAGGCGGGACGACGGGGCTCGGTGGGGGTCGTCATGGACGGGGGTGCGGGGCTGAATCGTGGCTGATCCTGCCAGCGCCGGACGGTGTCGAGCCCCCGATGGGACGGCCGGTGGCACTGGCGAAGGGCCAGCCGCTGCGTCGTTGCCGTGCCAAGCTCCGCCCTGCTCAGCGCCCTGGGGTTTCCGGGCTGGGGTGCCCTCCACCTGATCCTCGAGGAGTCCACCCCGGAGCTACTGCTGCAGCGTCTGCGGCCACTGGCCGAAGCCCAGCAGCAACTGCCGGCCAGCCGGCTGCTGCCCCTGCTGCTGGAGTGTCTTGACCATCCCGCCCCCTGGCCGCCGCAGCGCCCGCTGCCGCCGCTGCACGGAATCCCCTCTCAGCCGTTGTGCCGCTGTCGGCTGGTCTGCCGCGCGGGCGCCCCGCAGCCGCTGTGGTTGAGGGTGTGGCTGCCCCCGGCCCCCGGCGGCCTGCGCTGGCGGGAGTGGGGGCCGCCGGCGGGAGACGTCTTGTCGATCCATGCCACCGATCTCAACGGATCCGCAGCATGGGACCCGGGGCGAGACAAAACGGGTCTAGGTTTAAGACATTCTTTCGGTTCCGGGCGATGAGGGTTCTCCATCAGGGCGGCGAGCATCTCCTTCACCTGCGCACCCGGGAGGTGGCCCTGCTGCTCGACATCCTCGAGGCGGCCCTGCCGGCCGAGACGATCAGCGGGCCCCGGGCCAGCAACCCCTCGCTCAGCCAGTTCTTCAATGAGATCTACGGCCAGCTGATCGACACGGCCCGGGCGGGCTGGGCCGACGTCGTTCCGCCGTCCCAGCCCGCCGCCGCCAGGCGTCTCAGGTGAGGATCAGGGCAATGCCCAGCCCTGCCACCATCAGCGCCACCGCGCCCACGGCCCAGAGGGCATGGCTGCGGGCATCGGCCGGGGTTTCTCCGATCACCATCACGCCTTCATCGGCGTAGAGGTTGTCGTGGTTCTCCATGTCGTGGGTATGCATGGCCGGTCTCGCGGTCGGACCTCTCCACGCTAGGGACCTCCTTCTCGCCCGCACCCCCCGGACCCGCCGTTCAGGTGTGGGGCGGTTGAATGAGACCACCGATCTCCTCCCTCGTGCCCGCCTGGCTCGTCATCTTCGTGCTGATGCTGATGGTGATCATCTCGATCAACCCCAGCGCCGAGGATTTCGCCTGGTTCCGCGGTCTGCGCCGTCCCGCCTGGATGAGCTTCCACATCTGGCTGCCGATGGTGTGGCTGCTGATCTACGCCGGCGTCTACCTCGGCGCCGTGCGTGCCTGGGAGGACACCGGCAACCTGCTGGTGGTCGCCTGCTTCCTGGCCCTGGTGGCCCTGGTGGAGGCCTCCACCTGGTTCCTGTGCAGCTCACACCGGGTGGGGGCCGGCTCGCTCGGCCTGCTGGGTGTGTGGGGCTATGGGGTGGGGCTGGGCCTGGCGCTCTGGCGGGTGAGCCCCGCCTCCCTGCCGTGGCTGTTGCCCTTCCTGCTCTGGACGCCCTTCGAGTCCCTGCTGATCTGGAAGATCCGGGAGATCAACAACCTGCCTCTTGATCAGCAACAAAGCTCCGCAAGCCCCTGGCACCCCGCCAACAAGACG
>JANWUS010000059.1 GCA_024958715.1 Cyanobium sp. FGCU52
CGTTGAGCTGGCTATAGTGAATTTGAATCTGCCGCGCAGCGGCTTAGTCCAACATGCTGCTGCATGGGATCGAGGATCCAAGCTTCGTGCGGCGCGACAACACCCTGGCCAAGCCCTATCGCGAGTGGGGTGTGGCCGATCAGGTGAACGTGATCATCACCAATCCACCGTTCGGTGGGGTGGAGGAAGACGGCATCCAGGACAACTTCCCGGCCGAGTTCCGCACGCGTGAAACGGCTGATCTCTTCCTGGCGTTGTTCATCCGCCTGCTCAAGCCCGGCGGCCGCGCCGGCGTGGTGCTGCCCGATGGCACGTTGTTCGGCGAGGGGGTGAAGACGCGGATGAAGCAGCAGCTGCTGGCCGAGTGCAACCTGCACACGGTCGTGCGGCTGCCCAATTCGGTGTTCAGGCCCTACGCCAGCATCGGCACCAACCTGCTGTTCTTCGAGAAGGGAACACCCACCGAGGAGATCTGGTACTACGAGCAGCCTGTGCCCGAAGGCCAGAAGGCCTATTCGATGACGCGCCCGATCCGCGCCGAGCATTTCGCCGATTGCGTGGCCTGGTGGGGCGGCCCCAACCGCGAGGGCCGGGTGGAAACCGAGCAAGCCTGGCGCGTGCCGATCGCCCAGATCCAGGAGCGCAACTACAACCTCGATCTCAAGAACCCCCACGTGGCCGCCGCAGACCACGGCGACCCCGAGGAGCTGCTGGCCGACCTGCAAACGGCAGAGCAGAAGGCCGCCAACCTGCGTGATCAGCTCAAGGCGATCCTGGCCGAGGCCCTGCTGCGATGAAGCCTGCCCGTAGCTCAGGGGCTACAGTGCAGCCATGAAGGTCCTCAGGACGGAGGCCTATGCCCTTTGGATCGACACCCTCAAGGATTCAGCCGGCCGGGCTCGAGTGCTGATGCGGGTCGACCGCCTGATCCACGGCAACCCTGGCAACCACCGCAATCTCACGGAGGGAGTGTCGGAACTGAAGATTGATGTGGGGCCTGGCTACAGGGTGTACTACAGCCTCCGAGGCGATGAGCTCCTGTTGCTCCTGGCCGGAGGCAGCAAGGCGAGCCAGACCAAGGACATTGCCAGGGCTCTCGACCTGAACCGACGATTTCCGAGTGATTCCCGATGACCAACGTCCAAGCCGCCTCCAATCTCTCCGCCGAAACCCTCTCTCCCTATGACGTAGCCGAGCACCTGAGAACACCGGAGGAGATGGCGGCCTATCTCGATGCCTGGCTGGTGGAGGCGCCGGATGACGTGGCCGGCATCGCCCGTGCCCTGGGGGACATGGCCCGGGCCAAGGGCATGACGCAGGTGGCCAGGGATGCCGGCCTCAGCCGTGAGAGTCTCTACCGGGCGCTTAGTGCTGATGGCAATCCGAGCCTGGCCACTGTGCTCAAGGTGATCCGAGCCCTGGGCCTGCGACTGCACGCCGAGGCCGCGGTTGCTGAAGGTTGAGCCAAGCCCGATGAACGCTGATCGCCTGCTGACCCTATTCGAGCCCATCAGCGAAGCCCCGGACGCGATCCCCAGGCTGCGCCGGTTCATCCTCGACCTGGCGGTGCGCGGGAAACTGGTGGAGCAGGATCCGGAGGATGAGCCGGCGGAGGAACAGCTTGCGCGCATTATTGAAGCCAAGATTTTGCTCGGTCGAAGGGAACGCACGACCAAAAAGAATCGACCAGAGCTCGCTGAGGAATCACTGGACTTTTCTCTTCCCGTTCGATGGACAACAGCACCCCTCGCCGACCTGGTCACCGTCTTAAACGGACGAGCCTACAAGCAGTCAGAACTACTAGATTCTGGAACGCCAGCGCTGAGGGTCGGCAACCTATTTACATCCAATAAGTGGTACTACTCTGATCTGGAGCTGGAGGACGACAAATATTGCGACGACGGAGATCTGATCTTCGCCTGGCCTGCATCATTTGGGCCATTTATTTGGAATGGCGGCCGGGCTATCTATCATTACCACATATGGAAGCTGCCACTGCACAGCCCGGAAGACCTGTCTCGCGACTATCTATATCTCTATCTGCTCAATAAGACTGACGAAATCAAGGCTTCGGGCCACGGTATTTCCATGGTCCACATGACCAAGGAGAAGATGGAACGGTTGGAAGTTCCCCTCCCACCCCTCGCTGAGCAACACCGCATCGTCGCCAAGGTCGATGAGCTGATGGCCCTCTGCGATCAGCTGGAGCAGCAGCTCAGCCAGGCCGAGCAGAGCCGCCGAGGGCTGCTGGAGGCGGTGTTGCGGGAGGCGTTGCGGGTACCAGAGGCAAACTCGGCCTTGCAAGGGAGGGCCTGATCATGCTGGAACGCCTCCACATCCAAGGATTCAAGTCGCTGCGCTATACCACGGTGGAGCTGGCGCCGCTCACGGTGGTGTTCGGACCCAATGCCGCTGGCAAGAGCAACCTGTTGGAGGCTTTGCTGTTGTTGGCCCGCCTGGTAGGGGAGCGCACGCTCAGCGAAGCCTTCGCGGAAGGCATCCGGGGCTATCCACTGGAGGCCTTCAGCTTGCCGCCGGGAGGCATGGAAGCGCTGGTGCAGCAGCCACAGGCTCGGATTCGCCTCGAGGCCGAGATGTCGGAGCCTGCAGCGCCTGGCAACACCAGAAAACCTGGCATCCTTTCTTATCAGGTGGAAGTTGGCATCGAGCCGCAGTCTGGCCGCCTCTCCGTTCTGGATGAACGCCTGGAGGAGTGGCACCGCAATCGCAAACCGCGCAGCAAAAATCCCTGTCTGGAAAGGATGAGCCGTGAAAGAGACGGTCAGTCCTCGGACGTGTTGGCCATCCGAAAGCGTGGTTCCCAGAGCCATCCCTTTGACGAGCCGATCGGTCTTCCCCATACGATCGTCTCCAATCGCCAGTACACCGGATCTGAGCGCTATCCCCTGTTTGATCAGCTGCACCGTGAAATCGGCGCCTGGCGCATTCTCTATCTCGATCCATTGCAGGCGATGCGTCTGCCGCAGCCGCCCCGCGATGTTGATGACATCGGCAGCCGTGGTGAATGGCTGGTGCCCTATCTGCACCGCCTCAGACATCAGCATCCGCAGGCCTTTGCGGCCATCCGGCGGGTGATCGCCACTGCCGTGAGCGGCATCACCGATCTGCGCACGGAGCTCAATGAAAAGCGCGGCGAACTGGAGCTCAGCCTGCTCCTCAACGACACCTGGTTGCCGGCGCGAGTGGTGTCTGAGGGCACGCTGCGGCTGCTGGCCCTCTGCGCCGTGGCGGCCAATCCCTTCAACCGGGGTCTGGTGGCGTTTGAAGAACCGGAAAACGGCGTTCATCCTCGGCGTATTCATGTGGTCACCCGCCTTCTCGCCAATGCGTCCCAGCGGCAGCAGGTGATCGTCACCACGCACTCGCCGCTTGTTGTTGAAGAGATTCTGCAGCTGATTCAACAAGGTGAACTGAACGCCAATCAGGTACGGCTGGTGCGCTGCATCAGCAGCCCCGAGGGCTCCACGTACATGCCGTTCCAACCCCAGGGCCCCTTGTTCACTGATACGGAGATCAACCAAGCGCTCTCCGGCAGCGACGACCAGCAGATTCTGCAGGCGATGCTGGTGAGGGGGTGGCTCGATGGCTGAGCGCCTCGTGCTGGATCTGTTCTGCGAGGACAGCGGCCATGAAGTATTCATCACCAATCTGGTGCGCGTCATCGCTCGATCGCTCGCAGTCACGGAGCCCCTGGTCAAACCGATTTCAGCTCGCGGTGGTCATGGCAAGGCGATCAGCGAATTGAAGGCCTGGCAGCGCGGCTTGCGAAGTGGGGCCCTTGTGCGTGGGGACGCGCTGCTGGCCGTGATCGATGCCAACAGCAAAGGCTGGCGGGCGATGGATCGGGATGTTCGTGCGGCGATTGATGTCTCGCTGTATCCCCAGGTGATAATTGGCTGCCCTGATCCCCACGTTGAAGTGTGGTGTGCCGCTGATCCGGCGGCCTTTCAAAGCCAGTTCAGCGTCGCCGTGCCGTCGGCACCGAGCCGCGGTGGCCGACTTGTTTACAAGCAGTGGCTGCGCACCGCCCTGGAACAGGCCGGCGAGATGGTGCTTGGCGATCCGATGGATATCAGCCTCGAGCTGCTGCCGGCGATGGATCTCAACCGAGCCTGCCGCAACGATGATTCGCTTCAGCATCTCGTATCGAGTGTTCGGGCTTGGTTGCAGCGGCAGATGTGGACAGATTTATGATTCGCTCAAGCGGCACTGCCGAGGGTGCTGGCAATAGACAAGGAACGATTGCACTATTCCGATAGAATAACCAGCTCAATTGCTTTTCAACCGTGGTCATCACCCAAGACCTTTTTGAAGACATCTTCAATTCGGCCAAAACCATGCTTGACAACATCAAAAGAGATCAGGGACAGCTATTGTCCGAGGCGGATCTGCAGTCGCGGCTGTTCGTGTCGCTTTCCAGGGTGATTGAAAGCCGTCCGGACCACGATCGAATCGCTTTCCACGCCGAGCTCCGCTATTTCCCCTCACCCGCGAACAAGAAGAAGGGCATTTATCCTGATTTGTGCATTCTGGACAAAGCCGACATCAAACTCTGCGACTCACGGGAGCACACCAAGGGGTATGCTCTATATGGTTCGTGCATTCAGATTGAGATCAAGCTGCGCAGGAATAATCTCGGCAATGCCAGCCCAAGTAGATGGTGCAAAGACCTGGAAAAGCTTGCTGGCTTCAGAAATTCATGGAGCAGCATCGACCGGCAGGAGGGAAGCACATTCCTCCCTTTGTTTGTCGTTTATAGCCATCTGTCTCTTCACGAGGCAGAGATTGAAATGCTCAAGACGCAATCCGAACGCCATCGCATTTGGTCCCTCGCCTGTGATGGGCAGCAAATATGGGAAATCAAGCCTCATCTATTCCCATGACATCGGGCCAATCTGCTCTGTCAGGAGAGCCTGCGAGATGCCCTGCTGGACTGTTGATTGCAATATTAATGAGCTGATGAATGCTTTTTCTGGCCTTTTGCTTTTGCTCCCGCTACCGTGAGGTTATCCATAGCGCTCGATCGCCAGGGCTGGATCACGGTCGTCGCCGGCCTTCTGATCGCGCTGATCACCCTGTTCACGTCTTACGCCCATGTCGATCTCCCCGTCTTCGGAACCGTATCGATCGATCAGCAGATCGGAGTTCCTCTCCTCCTTGCCTCGCTGGCGTCGCTGGTTGGCGATGCTCAACTGGCGACCCGTCGTCGATCTCGAGATCAGAGCGATCGAGCGCGAGAAGCTGATCGCCGCGATCGAGAGGGACTCCGAGCAGATCGAGAAAGACTGCGAGCGGATCGCGAACGAAACCGAGCAGCTGAGGAGAGAGAACGCGCGCTACGCCGAGCTCAACGCCAGGCTCGATGCAATCTGCTTCAGTTTCGATACCTCCTCGCCCCCACCCCCGCCAACACCCGGTCCATCGCCAACCTGATCGCCTTGCTTGAGGAATATGGTGATTTGGCCTGAGCCACGCCACGGCAGCTTTCTGGGCGTCACAGCATCGAATCGGGTCCTCTGCGATCAGCTGGAGCATCAGCTCAGCCAGGCCGAGCAGAGCCGCCGGGAGCTGCTGGAGGCGTTGGAGGGCAGACTGCCAGAGAGGCCGGAGGAACGCCATGCAGCCATCGCCTGAAGCGGCCGCAAACCCTGACGTTCAGCAGGACGGCATCCAGGAAGTTCATATCGCCGGCTTCTGTTCCCTCAAGGAGGTTTGCCTGGAGCCAGGCAGGCTTACGGTGCTCATCGGGCCGAATGGTGCCGGCAAATCCAATCTGCTGCAGGCCTTGCGTCTGATTCCCTTGCTGCGGACTCGCTCACTGCAGCGCTACGTGGCTGATCACGGCTTCGGAGCCGCACTGCTGCATTACGGGGCCAAAGCCACCGAAGCCATTGATCTCGGTGTGGTGATCAGAGATCAGGGAACCACCTACCGCTATGACGCTCGTCTGGCTTTTGCTCCAGATGACACGCTGTATTTTCAGACGGAGAACGCCGCCAGGGTCAATCCCGATGACACTTGGGCCATCAGCTCGCTAGGCGGTGGGCACCGGGAATCCCACCTTCTCGATGAGACGTATCGCGACTCAACCGTGGCTGCGGTGAACGAGTGGCTGGGCCGGATGACCTTCTACCACTTCCACGACACCTCGCCCCAATCCAAGCTGCGCACGCATGCACGTCGAGAGGACGATCGCTATCCCCGCTCTGATGGTTCCAATCTCGCGGCTTACCTGTTCCGCCTGAAGGAGAGCGACGACAGCGCCGATCAGAAGGCCTGGCAGCGCATCAACCGCCATTGCCGCCACATCGCCCCAGCCATCAAGCAACTGGATCCTGTTGCAGTGAATGGCAGTGTGCGCCTCGACTGGATCGACGATCGCGATGAACGTTTCGGGTGCCACCAGTTCTCCGATGGCACCCTGCGGGCGCTGGCACTGATCACCGTGCTCTCCCAGCCCAGCGCGAGGCTGCCGCGGCTGATCAGCATTGATGAGCCCGAGCTTGGCCTGCATCCCTCCGCTATAGCCTTGATCACTGAGCTGTGCCGCTCGATCTCACGTCACACTCAGATCGTTCTCTCCACGCAGTCCACGGAGCTGCTGGATTACTTCAGCGCCGATGAGGTGGTAGTGGTGGAACGGCAGCAAGGTGAAACCAGGCTAACGAGGTTGAGCAGTCAAGCCCTACAGAACTGGTTGGAGGATTACAGCCTCAGGGAGCTTTACGACAAGGGCGTGATCGGAGGTAAGCCTTGATGGCTGATCCGGTTCGTCGATTGATTGTTGCTGTGGAGGGGCAAACAGAAGACAACTTCTTGCGGCGCATCCTGCAACCTCATCTTTGGGTCTTTGGAATTGTTGTCTCAGCCACAATTGTCGGCAAAGCCAAGGCGGCTGCAAGGGGCAACAGCGGCAAGGGAGCTCGTGGTGGCGGCTGCTACGCCGACTGGGAACGCGATATTCGTAACTGCCTGAAGGACAACCCGTCGCGTGACTTCAGGCTCACAACCCTGTTTGACTTGTATGGGCTGCCGGATGACTTTCCGGGGCGCGATCGCATCGCCTCGGATCGCAGCCAAGCTGAGCGTTGCGATCGCCTGGAGCAGGTCATGGCAAGCCGGATCGATGACTGGCGGTTCGCCCCCTATCTGCAACTGCATGAGTTCGAAGCCTTGGTGATGGCCTGCCTTCAAGATCTCGAAGGCCTCTATGACGCTCCGGATCAGCTGGCCGGGCTCGCCAGGCTTCAAGCTGAAGTGGCTGAGTTGCAGCCAGAAGAGATCAATGATTCCAAGGAGACCGCACCCAGCAAAAGGTTAGAGCGGCTGATTCCTGGCTACCGCAAGACGAAGGATGGGCCTGATGCGGTTGAGAAGGCCGGCCTGAACCATGTGCGTAGCCAATGCCCACGATTTAACGCCTGGTTGAGTCACCTGGAAGGCTTGGGCGCGACCACTGCTATGGAGGCTTCGAGAGCGTGAATCGTCTCTGGAGACTCAACCTGAGCGCTCGCCTTCAAGGCTCAGCTCGTGAAGCACGTTGGGCGTCGGTAGCCCACGCAAATGGTTCGGGCAGAGGCGGGTTCGCTCCACGACCCAGATTGCCCACCTTCACCTCGCTCGACGAGGATCGAATACCCCTCCCCCCCCTCGCCGAACAACACCGCATCGTCGCCAAGGTCGACGAACTGATGGCCCTCTGCGATCCGCTGGAGCAGCAGCTCAGCCAGGCCGAGCAGAGCCGCCGGGGATTGCTGGAGGCGGTGTTGCGGGAGGCGTTGCTGGAACCGCAAGGGATGCCCAGCGCAGCAGCCAGGGCTTCCGCGGCATGACCGACGCTCCTATCCTG
This sequence comes from Cyanobium sp. FGCU52, assembly GCA_024958715.1. Classification (GTDB taxonomy): domain Bacteria; phylum Cyanobacteriota; class Cyanobacteriia; order PCC-6307; family Cyanobiaceae; genus Cyanobium. The sequence goes on from JANWUS010000059.1 coordinate 7,871, forward strand.
GAACCAAGCCCCACGGCCGGTCGCAGCATGCGGATCGACAGCCTGCTGCTGGAAAACTTCAAGGGATTCAAGCGCCGAGAACTGCTGTTTCATCCGCAGTTCAACTTGATCGTGGGTGAAAACGGAACCGGTAAAACCTCTCTGCTCGATGCGCTGGCAGTGGCCATCGGCAGTTGGTTTCTGGGCGTCTCAGGTGTGGAAACGCGACATATCCGGCCGGAAGAAGTGCGCCTGCAGGCATTCTCATCAGATGCCGGCACCAACTGGGAAGGCCAATTTCCCTGTGTGATTCAGGCCAGCGGTTCCATCCTGCATCAACCCCTCACCTGGCAGCGCAGCCTCAACCGCCCCGGTGGACGCACAACCCGCACCGGTGCCGTCAACATCAAAGCCGTTGCCGAAAGAGCAACCCGCAGCGTCCGTGCTGGTGATCCGGTGGTGCTGCCTCTGGTGTCGTATTACGGCACGGGCCGGCTCTGGAATACCCCGAGGGAGCAGGGGCAGGTCAAGGAGCCGCCAACCGGATTGCTGGCTAAGGAACTGTCGCGCCTCGATGGTTACAAGACCAGCGTCGATCCACGCCTTTCGGTCAATGCGCTGATCCAGTGGATCGCCCGCCAAGCCTGGCTCACCTTTCAGCAGGGCGGCTACGAAAGCCCCATCTTTCAAACGGTGCGCCATGCACTGACGCGCTCCATTCCCGGTGCTGAGGCGTTGTCGTTCGACGCCAAGCTCGGTGAAGTGGTGATCCGATTCGCCAATGGTGATCAGCAGCCATTCATGAACCTCAGCGATGGTCAGCGGTCGATGCTGGCCCTCGTTGGCGACCTGGCGCAGAAGGCCGCCACCCTCAACCCCCACCTCGGTGCTGAAGTGCTTCAGAAGACGGAAGGTGTGGTGTTGATCGATGAACTTGATCTGCACCTTCATCCCACCTGGCAACGCCATGTGATCGAGGATTTGCGGACCACCTTCCCCGGCCTCCAGTTCATCTGCACCAGCCATTCGCCCTTCCTCATCCAATCCCTGCGCTCAGGAGAGGAACTGCTGATGCTTGAGGGTCAGCCCACGGCGAAGCTTGGCGATCTGTCGATCGCCGAGATTGCTGAAGGAATTCAAGGGGTGCCTGATACCAGCGTGAGTGCTCGCTATGCCGAGATGAAAGACACGGCCATGTCTTTTCTGGAGGAGCTGCAACAAATCAGCCACACATCGGCAGACAAGCTGGCTGCATACAAGCAGAAACTGGCAGAAGCATCCGCTCCATTTGCCGACAACCCTGCTTTTCAGGCGCTGCTGGAGCTGGAACTCGTTGCCAGGATGGGTTCCGAGTCGTGAGGCCGATTCGGCGCGATGCCTCGCCCCGTCAGGGCGACTTCAGCAACTACCGCGATGCTCTCCCTGATTTGGTGAGCAGACTGGGCATGTACTGCAGCTACTGCGAGCGCTACATCGCTACACAGCTTGCCGTTGAACACATTCAACCCAAGGGGCTCCCTGCCTATCAGCCTTTGCAAGGTCGCTGGGAGAATTTCCTGCTGGCTTGCGTGAATTGCAATTCCACCAAGAAAGACAAACCGGTCTCTCTTTCGGATGTTCTGCTGCCCGACCGTGACAACACTCTCGCCGCCTATCTCTACAGTGCAGGTGGTGAGATTCAGGTGTCCTCCCAGCTCAATGCTCATGCCCAGCAGCTGGCCCAAGCCACCCTTGCCCTGGTGGGTCTGGACCAGCAAGGCCAAACTATCGCTGATGCCAACGGCCGTTTGATTGCTCTGGATCGGGTGAAGCAGCGAAGGGAGGCCTGGCTGACAGCGGTGGATGCCAGAGGTACCCATTCAGGGGACGGGACGGCACACCGCGAACTTCCCCCCTGCTGAA
>JANWUS010000060.1 GCA_024958715.1 Cyanobium sp. FGCU52
GAGCTTTCAGGCATGGAGTCCTGCGACGGAGCGTCCTGCCCCCTGAACGCATACTCGGAAAGAAACGTGGGAACGCCTTAGACTCATCGGCTATGGGACGGTAAATGTACGCAGAGTACGCACTTCATTGGCCAATGATGCATGCCTGATCGCTTCTGACAGTCTAGCTGAAGATCACTGGCATCTTTATGCGGTGCCCGTTCCAGCCGCCTTCATTAGAAGCAGAGGAAAGCGCGGGATCTCAATCGGCCTAGCATTTGATCCACCGGTACGCTCCAGCCGGCGCGAGTATCTCTCTAGGACGATGTGGGTCGAGGCCTTGAAGGGCTTGACTAATGAGCAGATCGTGAACTTCAGGACACGCCACACCGGCCTCGGAACAGCCCCATCGCTGCCACAGTCCAACTTAATCAGCATGCGCCCTACGAAGAGCGACGTCCAATGGTCTACCCTTCAAGTTCGACGTGTTGAGTGGAATCGACCCATGACATTACGTGTAGCCAATGGAGCCATTGAGCCGGTGATTCACGTAGTGGTTGGATGTCAGAAAAGGTTTCCCCATGGAGAAGATCCCAGCCAGCGCTATGGTCTGGCTGTTCGCTTCTGGCATAATAGTTCAGAGGTAGATCTTTACCAGCATCTGCAGGCAGGCGTACGAAATCGTGCTCGTCAGGTTGTACGGGCCCGCATTGATCGGAGAGCTTGAAAGGCAGGAGTCTTCCATACGCAGATTTCCTCACCCTAGGACAGTCCAATTGAGGCACTGGGCGGAGTGGCTCGGTTAACTGGAGTAGGCATGAATGAGTTCCTGCAGGCACCGGTATGGATCGAATCAGCCAACTCACACAATTCTGAACTATTGTTCAAGGGTTAATCGCTTGTCCTGGCGATGGTCCTCCCCTTCATCCTTGCTGGGGCAGCTCTGGCGGCCGGTGGCTTTGGCATCACCAAGGGCGCGAGGGCTGTCTCCCGTGTGAACGAAGCCAAGGAGCTGGAAGAAAAGGCCCAGGCTCGCTTCGAGGCACAGAAGGCGAGTGTTGAGAAGGCCCGGACCTCTTGTCAGGGCGCCCTCGAAACCCTCGGGCGTCGCAAGCTCCAAGTGATGGATACGGAGATGCGGCGGTTTGCCGTGGCCTTCGGGAGGCTCTAGAACGTCCACCTCACGGACGTGCCCTCGATGGCCCAGATCCCGACAGCCGAGCTCAAGGCCATGGAGCAGGCGTCGATCGGCTTCGGAGCTGTGGATGCCCTCAAGGCCCTGGCTGCATCCAGCGCAGCTGGGGCCACAGCCGGTTTTGTGTCCTACGGCGCTGTCGGTGCCCTGGCGACCGCCAGTACGGGAGCTGCCATCTCGGGCCTCTCCGGGGCAGCCGCCGCCAATGCCACCCTGGCCTGGTTCGGGGGTGGTGCCCTCTCCGCCGGAGGGCTCGGAATGGCGGGTGGTGCCTGGATCCTTGGTTCCATCGTCACAGGTCCAGTGCTGGCCATCGGTGGGATGGTGATGAGCGCCAAGTCCAAGGAGGCCCTGGCCAACGCGAAGGCCAAGGCGGCTGAGGCCGGCAAAGCGATCGAGCAGATGAACACGGTGGAAGCCGCCACCCACCTCATGAAGACCCGTGCCGAGCAGATTCACGCGCTGCTTCATGGCCTGTGGGAGCAACTCCGCCTGGCACTCCCCACCCTCGAGCGAGTGGTGGCACGCGAACAGGAGTGGAGTCGCCTCACCTCAGTCGAACGGGAGGCGGTGGCAGCGGTTACGGCCCTGGCCTACCTGATCCGCCAGCTCATCGATGCCCCCCTGTTCGATGCCAAGGGCCAGCCGATCGACGACACCAGGCGGCTGATCGAGGCCGCCCAGCACCGCCTCGATGCCGCCGATGCCTGAGCCGATCTCGCCAGGGGCCGCAACCCCTGAGCCAAAAAACGCAGGCAAGCGCCCACCCGGGGATGAGTTCGCCGGCCTGCTCTCAGCGATCGGCGCCACCGAAGCGATTCGCCCCCTCGCCGAGGCGACGGCATCGGTGTTCAGCGATGCCAAGGCCTTGGAGCAGGTTCTGGGGCAGTACGCCAACACCCAACCGGGCCAGTTGCAGGGTCGGGCCCTGGAATTCCTCGAGGTGCTCAAGTTCAACCGGGCTGCTGCCGAGGCCGGATCCTCCCTGCGCGCCAGTGCAACGCACCTCACGGATCCGGCAGCTGCCGCGGATGTCCTGATTCGAGACGGTCATGAGGTGCTCAAGGAAGTCCAGGCCAAGAGCTATGGCAAAGCCGCCGATGCCGTTCGCGCCCTGGCGGATCCGAAATACGAAGGGATGGAGCGCTTGGTCCCGAAGGATCAGGTTGGCCGTGTCCAGGAGGTCATCGAGCGCCACCAGAGCCGCTTCGGTGACATCAGCCCCAACAGTCCTGCCTATCGGGAGGTTGACGAGAAGCTCACGGGACAACTCCAGGCAGACGTGATCGCGAGTGGCGGCACGACCCGGGCAGAGGCCGAATTTGCGGCGCAACACCCTGAGCTGGCGGCCCTGCAGCACAAGGGTATGGCGGCCCTCAAGGAAATCGGTTCCGCCGGGTGTCGCGGGTGCGGCGATCGGCGGCAGTCTTCAGGGTGTGTTCACCGGCCTCCACCAGAGCGTGCGGCTGAGCCGCAACGAAACCACCGCCTCGGAAGCCGTCGTTGTCACCCTCAAGGCCACGGCCTCAGGGGCGATCCGCGGTGGTTCTGTCGCCGCAGGCTCCCGCGTGATTGCCATCACAGCCCGCGAGGTGGGAGTAGGCAAGGTGCTGGGCGACATGGGCCCTGGAGCCATGGCCAATGCCGTCTTCGAAGCGGGCCTGTCCACCCACCGCTTCCTCCAGGGGGAGATCTCCCACGACCAGTACCGGGATGAACTCGGTGGCGCTGCCATCAGAGCCACCACCGCCACCTATTGCGGCATGGCCGGCCAGCTGCTGATCCCGGTTCCCATCGTCGGCGCCGCCGTTGGGGCCATCACCGGCTACGTGGCGGCAGCCGTTCTGGTGGAATCCGGTGTGCTGGGCGTGGGAGTCAACAACATCGTGGCGGTGGCTGAAGAACGCCGTTGCGTCGTGGAGCGAGAGTGCGCGGCCGCGATCCTTCAGATGCGTCGCTGTCAGCAGGAGCTGGACGCGCTTGAAGACGAGTACCGCCAGGGCTTCCGCCAGACATTCGCCCCCCTGCTCGAGCAGATCCAGGCCCACCAGCAGGCAGGCCGCTACGACGGCTCCTTCAGCAGACTGGTGAGTGTGGGGGATGCACTGGGTCGGTCACTGCTATGGAGAACCCTGGAAGAGTTCGACGAGTTCATGCAGGACAGCAGTCTCGAGCTTGTGCTCTAAGGCTCTGTCGAAACCCAACCGGCCAGCAGCTTCCATCCCACAGGCCCCTCATCCCAGTTCTCCATCGGAGGTTCCCAGGGAATACCAAGGCTGATGGTCGCGTACCCAGCCTTGGATGTTCCCCGCCCGCCATTCAACTGCTCAATCAGATGACAGTCGGTGACGCTGATCCCTCTCAGGGCAATGCCCTCTGCCGTCGTCAGCGTTGCCTTCCATTTCCCACCAGCCTGCTCAAGCTCAAGGTCTCGCACTTGGCGCAATTCAAGAGTGGCGCGAAGTGCCAGTTGCTTCGCTTCAATGACGTTGGGGTGCGTGTACTTTGAACGAGAGTGGAGGATCTGCCCGTCGCGGCTTAGATATCGGTGGAGGTCTGCCGCTCTCGCCGCGCCAACCTTGGCCCAAGGAGTGGGATCAATCCATCGGTTCTCCTTCGCGTGGCAGTAATCGAAGCCAGTCGGCCCCTCATGGGCGAGATCCATCACGATCAGATCGAGGATCTGTGGCTCTTTCCCGGCCACCTGACGTTCCCGAAATGGCACCTCACCTTTGGGAGTATGGCGGCTTACCGGACGCACCCACTGCCCGCTGCGCACGTCAATCCCGGCAATGCAGCGTTCTCCCTCCTTCTTGGAGTTCGCCAGGCAGAGCACCGTGGTTTCCATGCCTCACAGGTGGATGATCTCCACGCCTGCTCCCAGGTGATTCTTGAAGAACTCGGCGGCTAGGCGCCTATGACAGTGGTGCGGACTCGCCTCGCTGCAGAGCAGGCAGGCGCCGTCCAAGGTTTCTGGGGAGAAGAGATCCTCCACATGCCGCTTGCTGATGAGCTCCTTGTAGGCCTCGGCATAGGCATCCCAGCTGATCTCACCCTTCTTGTAGCCTTTGAGAATCTCATCGGTGGGCGCAAGCTTCAGGGCGTGGTCATAGCCCACGCCGGCAACCTTTGTCAGAAAGAAGGCAAGGTCATCCCGCTTCGTGAAGCCAGCCAGTTGCGACACATTGTTCAGCCGGGTGTCGAGGACCTTCTTCACCCCACTCTCCTGAATCAGTCCGAAGAACTGCTTGGCGTTCTTCTTGGTGAACCCAATCGTATACAGCTTGATTGTTTGTGCCATGCAGTTTTCAGGCAGCCGCGAGGGGCTTGGTGTAGGCAATGCGCTTGCCCTGTTGCCGGTAGGCCTCTGCAAGCTCCTCCTCTGCGCTTCGCTGCGGCCTGGCAGGGATCTCGCGGCCCAGCAGGTCCAGCTGCACCACGCCTCCAGAAACGCCCAGCACGCCGAGCCTGTGCAGCGCCTTGCGCATACGTCGCTCAAGCGCCTGGTGGCTTTCCAGCGACCCATCCCCAAGGATGTGCTCCACCTCCACCCCCCTGTCCTGCAGGTGGCGGCTCACCAGAATGGCCCGATGGCAGGTCAGGGGATCCCTCTCCGCACAAAGCAGGGACAGGGTGAGCCCCTTGCTCAGGCCATGCATCACCCGCTCCAGCCCCTTCTGGAACGCCGGTAAGCGCGCCACCCGCTCGTAGGCAGCCTGGAGGCCCTCATAAGCCGGCTCCTCCTCCCGCCGCGCACCCAACTCCTTCCCCAGGAAGACGTAGCGGATGCCGTGGCGGGGCAGCTCGACCTCCAGCTCAGGGCGGTTGAACTGGGGCAGCCGTCGGCTGAAAGGGATCGAGCGCACATCGGCCACAGCATCGATCCCATGGCGCTGCAGCATCGCGACCAGCTGGCCAAGGGTCTGGTTGGAATGCCCCACCGTGTACAGATGCACGGCTGCCAAGCCATTCGTCGCCACCACTCTGCCAAAGTTTCCAGGCCAAGGCATGCTGTGAAAGCATGTGCCTGTCTGCCGTTGAACCCCCACAGCACCAGCGCGGCGGTGCGGGAGCAGCTGGTCACCGCCCTGGAGCTCGATCTGGTGGGCCCCACCCGGGCCGTGCTCGAGCGTCTCGAGGCTGAGGGCCTCACCGAGGAGGCCCAGCAACTGCGGGAGGAGCTTCTGGATCGCTCTCCCAACCGCTGGTACCAGACCGGGTTTCTGATCCCCAGCGAAACTGGCCTGGAAGCCAGGGCCGACGACACGGCGGACGACGAGTTCGCGGGGCTCGATGGCCAGAACCTCAACCCCGGTCGCAAGGGCTCCGCTGCAGCCGACGACACCGGCACCAGTGAACAGGGTCCGGCGAGGCGCGTGTTCTTTCCTTCCTCCATCGGCCTCAGCGCGCTCCTGCCCCCCGGGGCCTCCCTGGAGATCGCCCTCCAATGGGCGAGCTATGCGCCCACGTCTGCCCCGGAGGAATCGAAGGCTGAAGAGGCCTGGAGTCGCACACCCTTCGAGCGTTCCCTCTCCATCCCCGCTGCCCAGCTGACGCTCACCAACCACAAGCCCCAGCGTCTGCCTGTGCCGAACAGCGACGGGCTGTTCCTGCGCTGGCACCTTCGGCCGGCGCCGGAGGGCCAGGGGTATCCCGCCGGGGCCATCGCCCTGAGTCTGTTCCTCACCAATGAACGCCGGTTCGAAGGGCGGAGCGCGGAAGACCGCGACAGAGCCAGTGCCTACCAGGTCCAGATGGACGTGAGCTGCCCTGCCGGGTTTCTGCCACGCAGCGATCCTCGTGCTGCCGATCGGCCCGCGAACGACAGCGAGTGGGATGCCCGCGTCAACAATCTCCACTACCGCGCCGTCCACGAATTCGCGGTAGGCCACAACATCGCCATCTCGCCCGCAACCGAGGCGGATGGCTCCTGCCACCGCATCAGCACCACCTGGCTGCCACAGGCAACCGTGGAAAAGGTCAAGCCGAGGGTGGAGGAGCTGATCGCGGGAGGTGTGGAGCTCTCGATGGCGGAACTCGATCGCCTCACCAGCCAGGGCGCCGAGCAGGTTCAGGCCGTGCTCCTTCCACTGGTGTCGGCGTATGAAGCCTGGATTCACAAGCAGTCAGAGAGCGATGGCCTCACCCCGCAGCAGCAGGCCACGGCCACCGAACTCCTGCAGGAGGCCGGGCGTCAGGCCAGTCGGATCCGCCGTGGCATCGAAGCCCTCGCCGATGAGCAGGTGCGTCTTGCCTTCGGCCTCACCAATCGGGTGATGGATCGAGCGGCCCGCCAGCGCTTTGGGGTGATGCAGGGAAAGAACCCGGATGCGGTGAACCCTTCCTGGCGTCCCTTTCAGCTCGCCTTCCTGCTGATGAATCTGGTTGGGATGCAGCACCCCACAGACCCCGAGCGCGACACGATCGATCTGCTGTTCTTTCCCACCGGTGGTGGCAAGACCGAGGCCTACCTGGGTCTGGCCGCCTACACGCTGCTGCTGCGCAGGCTGCGCCACGTCGGAGGCATCCGCTCGGCAGGCATGAGCGTGCTGATGCGCTACACCCTGCGGCTGCTCACCCTCGACCAGCTCGGACGGGCCAGCACCCTGATCTGCGCACTTGAACTGGAGCGCCGGAAGAATTCTGCCCTGCTTGGGGAGTGGCCCTTCGAGATCGGGCTATGGGTGGGGCAGAGCGGCACCCCCAATCAGATGGGCCGCAAGGGAGACGGCAACGACAACAGTGCTCGTGCCCGGGTGCTGGCGCTCAAGGGCCGTGACAATAAGCCGATCCCCATCGACACCTGCCCCTGGTGTGGCGTGGAGCTGGGTTGTCTGTCGCTGAATGACAGCCGGGAGCCGGTCTACCGCGAAGTGTTCAAGCTGTTTCGCAATGGGCAGAGCGATCAGGACAATCCCGATGAGCTGCGGGTCTGCTGCCGCAACCGCCGCTGCGCCTTCCATGGCGATTCACCACTGCCGCTGGTAGCAGTCGACGAGATGCTGTACCGGCGGTTGCCGGCCTTCGTGATCGCCACGGTCGACAAGTTTGCGGCACTCCCCTGGGTCGGCGCCACCGGAAAACTCTTCGGTCGGGTCACGCACCTCCAACCCGGCAAGGGGTTTGTTGGCCCCAGTGACGGCAGTAATCAGGGCGGCCTGCCCTTGCCGGAAGGGCTGGATCCTCCCGATCTGATCATCCAGGACGAACTCCACCTCATTTCCGGACCCCTTGGTTCGATGGGTGGCCTCTATGAAGGGGTGATCGATGAACTCAGCGTCCGGGAGATCAATGGCAGCGTGATTCGCCCGAAGATCGTGGCGTCCACCGCAACCGTGCGGCATGCCACCCAGCAGATGAAGGCTCTCTTTGCGCGGTCCACTCCACCGGCGGTGTTCCCCGCGCCTGGGCCGGATCGCCGTGATTCCTTCTTCTCCTACACCGAAACCGTCGAGCAGGCACCAGGCCTGCTGTATCTGGGCATCTCCGCACCCGGCCGCAACGTCAAGGCGCTGTTGCTCAGGGTGGGTCTTGCCCTCATGAGTACAGCACAGAAGCTCTACATCCAGGTGGAGCGGGAACGGAAAGCACGCGAAAAACGCGGCGAACCCAAGGGGCCCAACCCGGTGGATCCGTACATGACGTTCCTGGGTTACTTCAACACGATCAAGGAACTCGGCATCACCCGACGCCTTCTGGAGGAGGAAGTCACCTCACAACTGACCACCTACGACCAACGCCAGCGACTTAACGAAGCCACCAGCCGCTACGCAAGGCGAAAGATTGACAACATACCCCTTGAGCTCACCTCCAGAGTCCCCACCTCCGAGGTCAGCAACACCAAGGCCCGCCTGGCGTTGAGCTTCGATGACGAAAAACAGCGGGTCGACACCGTGCTCGCCACCAACATGATCTCGGTTGGCCTCGACATCAGCCGTCTTGGATTGATGGTGATGATGGGCCAGCCCAAGACCACCGCCGAGTACATCCAGGCCAGTAGCCGCGTCGGTAGGGATGAAGAACGACCAGGGTTGGTGGTGGTGCTACTCAACCCAAACCGGCCCAGGGATCGTTCCCACTACGAGCGCTTCAGCTTCTGGCATTCGGTTTCTTGATTAGGTAGCAAGCTCCGCACAGGCCTCCTCAGGCTAGACTGATGCATACG
>JANWUS010000061.1 GCA_024958715.1 Cyanobium sp. FGCU52
CCTCAGCCAGAGCGGCTGCTCAGGTCTGCGGAGCTTTATTGCTGATCAGGAAGTAAAAACACGAGGCGCATCAGCACTGTGATCAGGCCGCCATAAAGCTGCTCTGGTGCCGTGTCTGGGATGTCCCCAAGTAGAGCAGTGCCTCGCTGTTGCGACAGCTGATCAGCTCGTTCAAACCCGCGAAGAAGATCCCATAATGCCGCCAGCACTTGATCTGCCAAGGCATTACTCACGACTGCCTGGTAGCTGCGGCTCTTGTTGAGCACATCGACCAACCGATATCCATCGGGATCAAGGAACACGTGACTCTGTCCCAGCAGCAGATCCAGCCCTGAGAACATCAGGCGGCCGCTTACCTCTGCGAGATCTTTCAGCGTGAAGGTGATATGGCCGGAGCTCTCGCCTTTCGGTGCTACGACCAGCCGTAGTTGGCTACCGTTAAAGAGCAACCCTGCTTCGACACCTGTCTCCCGGAGAAGCCTCTCGAAGCGCTCTTGGGAGCTAGCGCGCCAGTGTTGGTCACCACCGGCAACCTTCTGATCTAGCGGCGTAAGCGAAGGCAATTCCTTCACAAGGAGCTGCGCGCCATCGCCGCTGGCGGCAGGAACCAGCGCTGTGGGTTGCAGTGTCTCCCCGAGTTCGGAGAGTTCCCGGGTGTATGCCTCGATCAGGTTCGGGGCGCTCTGGATTTGATCACCGCTCCACCCCAGGTGATCCACCAGGAGGGTCTCGATGCTGGAGAAACCCAGCACTCGATCGTCCGCATCACCGTCTTCATTCGCGCCCAGAGCTTCGAGGGCTTCTCGGTAGCGCTCCTGCCGCTCGATCAGCTCGCTCCCGCTGCGAGTCACCACCCATCCCGCTTCCTGCATCGCCGCAGGCGCGACAACAAGACCAACGGGTTGCAGGTAGCCCAGCCACTGCTGGTGGGCCAGGAGTTCGGGATCGCGTTGGATCGTTCGTTTGGCCATGGTTATCCGCTGATGGGCCAGAGGTACACAAGTCCCGCAGGCTCCAGCCGGTGGGTGATCACCCGATAGCTCTCCTGAATCCGTTTTGGTTCGGTGGCCAGCTCTGTTTCGATCGTTTCCAGCCGCCGTTGCCAGTGCTTCTGATCCGCAGAGAGTTGTTTGCGCTCCTGGCTGGAGAGCTTCTGTAGATCCAGGGCAGGCACATCCAGCTGCTCTTCCAGGCCTGGGATCAGTGCGGTGGGATCGGCTGATGCAGCCTGTCGATCGAGTTTGGCCAGATCTCGATTGCGTTGCCTCACGGTGGCGTTGATGCGTTTGCGTTGGGACCGGAGCACTTCCTTTAGAGCTTCGGCCTCGGTGGCATCCCGCTGCTTGAGCAGTTCAGCCGCGGCGGTTTGAGCTTGTTCGGCAGCCGCATCCAGCGCGGGCTTCAGCGCCGCCACATCGGCTGGGGCGCCAGCCTGCAGCTGACTGCGGATGGCATCAGAAATCGCCCCTGCGTTTCCAGCCTCCAACGCCTTGGTGAGCACAGCCCAGGCCTGATGGTGCTCGGCACCCGCCAGTGGCTTCAGCACAGAAGCGCGGTCAGCTCCGGGATGCCAGTCGGCGATCACGCTGATCAGTTGATCGTGCAACCGGGTGGCCCCTTGGCCAAACAGCGACAGCCGCCCGAGCACCAACACCTTCGGCTGCGGATCGGTACTGGCCAGCACACAGGCCCGACTCAATTCGTGGTGCAGGAATCCCTGGCTCAGAAAGCGACTGAGCAGCCGCTGCACCATGCGGTGCTCCAAATGCAGGTGCACAGCCTCGGCATTGAGCCGGCCGGGATCCGAGAAGATCACAGGCCGCACCGGGTGTTCCTGACGCCACTGCCACAGTGGCGTCTTGCGATCCCACACACCTCGCAGGCTGTCGAGGGTGTTTTCCCAGCTGCGGTCGTTGCTGCTGGCTACCAGGGCCTCAGGATGATCCAGGCGCCAACAGGGTTGCCCCTTTTCATCAGTGCCTTTCACCAGGCCACTCACGCCCAGCAGATCCAGTGAACAGTTGAGGGCCTCGCGGAAGGGATCGTCATCGAATCCCAGCCAGTCGTTGGATTTGGCCAGCAGCTGGCGCAGCTCATCCTGTTGTTGCTGCAGCTTCTCCACCCGCCGGCTCGCTTCCAGCTCCTCGCGGGCGCGGTTGAGCATCGCGCCGCGATCGGTTCTGGCTGAATCCATCGCCAGCAGCTGCTGTTGCACAGCCTCGGTGTCGTCGGTGTCGATTCCGCCCTCGAGCACTTCATCCACCTGGCGTTGAACAAGGGGTGAAAGGGATCCCAGCTCCTGGCGGATCACCTCCGTTTTCTTCACCAGGACATCCATCACCCGGTCTTCCGGCCGGTCTTCCAGCACGAAGTAGTGGCACCAAACCTGAGGAGCGCGCTGCAGCTTGCGGTCGATGCGGCCATTGCGCTGTTCCAGCTTGCTGGGGTTCCAGGGGATGTCGAAGTGAATCAGGTGCTTGCAGTGGTTCTGCAGGTTCACCCCCTCGCGGGCAGCGTCGGTGGCGATCAGGATCCGCAGTGGTTCCTGATCGGGGTCGGCATTGAACTGGGCCTTCAGTCGCTCGCGGTTCTCCTCGCTCATCCCGCCGGTGAAAGAGGCAATACGGCGGTCGGCATCGTCATTCCCAAGCAGGTCCCGCAGCTGCCGCTCTAGGTAGCGCTTGGTGTCGACGTAGTCGGTGAAGATCAGCAGCCGGGTTGGGTTCCATGCCGCGTTGGCCTCCCCGAGCCTGGGGCAGAGGTGGGTGCGTAGAAACGTCTCCAGCAGCCGGATGCGGGGATCGGGTTGAGCTCGATTGGCTGCAGCGATCTCGCCCATCCGCTCCAGCAACGCCTGATCGCTTTGATCCGCCTCAAAGGTCTGGCGCAGGGCTGCTCGGGTTTGCGCTTCCTCCAGGTTGAGCAGTTCGTCTTCCGTGAGCTCGGCCAGGTCGCTGTCGCTATCGGCACCGCCGAGCAGCAAATCGAGTTGAGCTCCTGATGCCGCTAAAGCTTCACGGCGCTGCTCCTGCTTCTGATCCAAGCTCTTGCGATGCACCTTGAGGGTGCGGGCAAAGGCTTCGATCGAGCTGAGCAACCGCTTCTGCAGATTGGTGATCACCAGCCGGTCGGCATTGAGTTGCCGCTTCGTGGCTCCTTCCTTGATCAGCCGTTGCTCCCGCTGCTTGCGGTACTTCTGCAGCAGCCGCGAGAGCTCCAGTTCCGGGGTATCCGCCGGCAGGCTGCCTTTGGGTACGGACAGGGGTTCAACGATCCGCTCAGGGAACTCTTCGCCGATGCGGCGTAGATCGTCCTTGAGGCGCCGCACCAGCACGGTGTCCAGATCAGTGGGCTCGAAGGGCACACCGCGCACAAAGCGGGCAGGATCAAGTAGTTCCAGCAGGGCGGTGAAGCTGTTGCTGTGGCCGTTGTGGGGCGTGGCGGACAGAAAGATGCGGTGCTCGAACAGAGGTGCGAGGTCCCGCAGGCTGCGGGTCAGCCCTGAATCGATGGCGTAGCGCAGGGTGTTGCTGGCCGGCGCGGCGTTGTGGGCTTCATCAAGGATCAGGAGGCTCTGGAGCGGGGCCTGGTCTTCACCTCCCTTGCCCTGCTCCAGCCATACCCGCAGCGGCGCGGAGTACTCCGAATTGCGCAGCAGGGCATGGGAGATCAGGAACCGGCTGCCAGTGCTCCATGGGTTGGTGCCATAGCCCCGCTCCTGGCGCACCTTGGCCAGGTAGGCCCGGTCCATCACCGTGAACGCGAGGCCAAAGCGGCTGACCATCTCCTCCTGCCACTGCCGCAAGACCGATGGAGGGCAGCTGATCACCACCCGCTTGATCCGCTGGCGCAGCAGCATCTCGCGCAGGATCAGGCCCGCTTCGATCGTCTTGCCCAGGCCCACGTCGTCGGCGATGAACAGGCCGAGCCGGGGCATCTGCAGGGCCTTGCGCAGTGGTTCGAGCTGGTAGGCCTTGACGTCGATGCCAGCCCGGTAGGGGGCCTGGAACAGCTCAGCGTCGGTGGCGGTGACGCAGTTCCAGCGCAGGGTGTTGAGGTAAGCGGCGAACTGCTTTGGTTGGTCGAAGCCACGCTGGGCCACCGCTTCCCAGCTGCTCTCCCCCAGCACCTCGAAATCGATCTCTCGCTCCCGGAACACCGTCAGCCTCTGGCCGATGGCGTCGTCCTCCATGCAGGCCATCGACACAACCGTGTCGGACCCTGGGTCCTGGGGGGCCTGGACGTCCTCCACCAGGTAGCGGCGCGTGCGGCACCTGACGACAGCGCCTGGTTTGAGTTTTTGACGTGCTCTGGAGGGGGCGGCGGTCATCGCGGCAGCGCCTGCCACGGCGGGACTGGCATGGGTGGCAAAGGCTGCTGCAGCCAGTCTGCCGCTATCGGAAGCGATGCGGCAGCAGACCAGAAGCAGTTGGAGCCGCGAGTTTTGGATCTATGCACGGGGCGCATACTTTCAGCCTTCCAGCTGTTGCAACCCGCCCATCCGGCCAAGTTCCTGGGCGGTGTGGCGCAGCACCCGGTGCTCCTGCCAGTCGGCCGGCAGCGCCAGCCACACCGGACTGTGGGGCCTTGAGGCCAGGGGCCCACGGCGCAGGGAATCCCAGGTGTCGGCCTCCCGATCCGCCACCACCAGGGCCATGGAACTGCCACGGATGCGGCCGATCCAGTCGGCAGGGGTCTGCAGGCTGTTGCCCCCGCTGCGCAGCGTCAGCCCCAGCTCCCGCAGGAGCCGTCGCAGACCGGGCGCCACACCTCGATCGGGCACCAGCACCTCCGGCACGGCACCCACCAGGACTGGCGCCTCGGGGCAGAAGCCCAGGGCCAGGGGCAGCTCCCCCAGCGGCAGCAACTCCAGCTCCTGGAGGTTCACCCCTTCCGCCACTTCCAGTTCCAGGCCGGACAGCAGGGCACCATCGAGTACGCCCTGGCGCACCAGCTCCAGCCAGTTGGCCGCCGCCCGGAACCGTTGGGGGGTGGGCAGCAGCCAGGGGCAGCCCGCCAGCAGCGGGTGATGGAGAAGATCACTGCCGATGCGGGGCCACGCCAGCGGCCAGGCGATGGGCGCGGCAGCCCAGCCGCAGCAGTCGCATCGAGGCCGAAGTGCCGTAGCCTCAGCCCCAGAGCTGGCGGCGATCGCGCACCAGGCCGAAATCCTCCGAGAGGATCCGGTAGCGGCGGCTGCCCTCTTGGCGTTGGCCAACCAGCAGGCTGGCTGAGCTGCAGCAGCCGGCTGGTCTGCACGGTGGTGCCGCAGAGCTCCAGCAGATCGAGCAGGCGGATGTCGTGCAGCAATTCCGGCAGGCGGTAGTGGGGGGCCTGGGCCAGCGACGGGGGGCGCAGGGAAGCCATGGGGCGAATGCGGCGCTGGAAGCAGCCTCAGCAGCGCCGGCCATTTTTGAGCGCTTTCCCCTGCGAAATAGCAAAGCCGCTCAGCAGACCCCAGTGATAGCCACGATCTCTATCTGCTCTTTCGCTTGTAGAGGCTTGCCGTCGCTTGCCGCTGCCGCCAGGCTTCGGCCCATGCCGGTTCCCCTGCCATGCCCTCGCCAGCGCCGCTGCGCTGCCACCTGCTGATCGGCCCGCCCGCCAGCGGCAAGACCACCCTGGCCGGGGTGCTGGCCCAGCTCACCGGTGCCGTGGTGCTCTCCACCGATGTGGTGCGCCAGGAGCTCTTTGGCGATGCCGCTGTTCAGGGGCCCTGGCGCGACATCGAGGCCCTGCTGCACCAGCGTCTGCGGGATGCCGTGGCCGCCGGCATCCCAGTGATCCTCGATGCCACCCATGCCCGCCGCCCCTGGCGCCTGGCGATCACCCAGGCCCTGAGCCTGCCGGCGCCGGTGGAGTGGATCGGCTGGTGGCTCTACACACCGCTGTCCACCTGCCTGCAGTGGAACCAGACCCGCAAGCGCCTGGTGCCCGAGCCCGTCATCCGCGAGATGGCCGCCGCCCTGGCCGACCCGGCCTTTGGCCCCTCTCGGGCTGAGGGCTTCGCGGCGGTGGTGGCGGTGGTGCCCACCCACGGCCGCGAGCTGGAGGCCCTGCTGCGCGATGAACTGGCCCGCCTCGATCACCGCATCCGCTCGGCCCGCAACCGCGAGAAACGCTTCCAGCTCCACGGCTATTCGCGCCTGCTGGATCTGGAGCGGCTGCTGCATCTGCTGCGGCTGCTCACCACCTACCCGGAACTGTCCGCGGCCGACCCCGCCACCCGCGCTGAGCTGGAGGCGATCGTGTCGCCCCTGCCGGAGGGCGACCTGGCGGATCAGGCGGCGGCCTACCTGCGCCGGTTGCATGGCGAGTGCTATGGCGATGCCCCGGCGATCCGGGGGGATCTGACCTGGCTGGAGGCCAACGGCTTCTGCAGCGCCGAGCCCTCCCTTGCGCCGATTCAGCTGGCGCCAACCCCACCCCAGCCGCCCGCCGTAGCCCCCTGGCGGGGTGGCGTGCATGGTGGCTACCCACCCACCGGCGATGCACCGGTGTTTGTGCGGGTGTTCACCCTGCTGCGCCATCTGCTGCAGCAGCCCTTTGATCAGGCCGAGGGAGTGGCGCTGCCGGAGCACCTGATCGAGCGCACAGAGGCCATCCCCGGTGCCTACCTGCCGTCTGAGGCGGCCACCCTGCGCAAGGACCTCGAGAAGCTGCTCACCCCCTATGGCTTCCGACCCCGCAACGACAACGTCCGCCACGGCTATGCCATCGGCACCGCCTTGCTGTCGGCCCACCGGCTGCGGGAGATCCATGGGGTGGTGAGCCAGGCCGCGGGGCGCCTCGCCGATCCCACGGCCCAGGATCTGCTGCGGGAGCTGGAGCAGCGGCTCGCCTGGGGAGGAATCACGGTGGACGGCACGGCACCGGTGCGGGCTTTCGCCAACCGCTCGATCGTGAGCAGCGCCCTAGTGCGGCCCGACTCCCTGGCGGCCGAGCGCCAGGCCGAGGCGCTGGAAACGGCGATCGTGGAGCGGCGCCGCATCGAGCTGGAGCGCTACGCCTCGGTGGGCTCCTTCCCCGGCAGCCCCCTGGGGACCTTGCGGGTGTGGCCGCTGCAGCTGCTCTTCCACAACATCGGCTGGTACCTGGTGTTTGAGGAAGACGCCATCGGCACCGGCGTGGGCCTGATCCGCAGCGAACGGATCGACCGTCTGGCCCTGCGCCGCAGCGAGCGGGGCAATCGGCGTAGCGATGAGGCCCACAGCCAGGCCCTGCGGCGTCTGGAGCTGTTGCTGCATCACAGCGGCGGCATCTACTTCGGCAGCGACCGCAAAACCCAGCTGCGGCTGGCCAGCCCCAATGCCCGGATCCGCGCCAGGCAGCTGGTGACGCTGCGCTTCTGCTGCCAGGGCTGGTGCTTTGCCTTCATCCGCGAGGGCCTCCAGCGCTATCCGATCGAGCACACCCGCTTCTCCAAGCCCCTGGCCGGCGAGCACTGGTGGCACCACCCCGACGCCCCGCATGTGCTGGAACCTGGCAGCCCCAGTGACACCCACCCGTATCCGGTGGAGCTTGACCTCCCCCCCTGGACCGTGGAGCGCGACATCGATCTGCGCAACTGGCTGTTCGGCTTCGGGGCTGGCATCCGCATCGATAGCCCCGAGCCCCTGAGAAACGAGCACCGTCAGAAGTTGGAGACTGCCCTGGCGGTGTACGCACCGGGCTGAGCCGGGGCAGGAAGCAAGCCTGTGACCTTGGGCGGAGTGATTCCGCCTTGTTCGGACGATTCCGGCGACATTGTGAAGATTGCTGCGGATCTGCAGCACGTACAGCACCCCTCTCGACTCAGTCGCGATGCGGGGTGATGTCGGAACTATTCACCCCACGCATAGATCCAGCCTCTGCAGCATCGGCGCTGATTGCAGCTGCATTCGCAAGATGGAAGTCGATGTGCTGCATGGCATGGTCTTCCTGCCCCCAACCTCCGATTTCCCGCCAGATCCGGAACCGCTTGAGCGCGATGTCCTCAATAGCACCTACCTGGAGCTGAGGAATTGCTACTCCAGCCTGATGCGCAGCCGCGCCCAGCATCGGCGTCTGGCCAACAAGGCCAAGGACGAAACCTCCCTCCTCAAGGAACGGATCACGGCCCTGGCCAGCCGCGATCTGCCGCAACGCAAGGAGCTCTATGAGCTCCTGGAGATCGTGACAGCCATCGCGGGTGACATTGAAGATGCCGGCGATGATCTGGTAAATGGCTTTAGCCGCTACAAGAAAGGCCGCCATAGCTTCCAGGTGCCGGGTATATCGGTGATCTCGTCCGTGCAGTGATTCA
>JANWUS010000062.1 GCA_024958715.1 Cyanobium sp. FGCU52
TATGTATCAGTCTAGCCTGAGGAGGCCTGTGCGGAGCTTGCTACCTAATCAAGAAGAGCCTTGCCTGAGGTGCCCACGGGTCCATACCGCCTCCGTGTAGGAGGAGTCGCGCCAAGGGCAGGGCATCAGCACCCTGCCGGGGACGCTCGGATCACCGGCCTGTCGACGAGGGTGCCCTCTGACCTTGCTGACTCCGCTGAGGAGGAGTGGTAGCGCGGCTCACAGGACGTTTCTGCGGGTCTGCAGCCCTAGCGGGGGGCGCCTACCTTGAAAGCAACCCATCCGCACTGGCCCGAGGCCTGGCCCAGTCGACCAGATCCAACTCCTCCATGGCCGAAATGATCCCCGACAGCATCCCGAAGGATGCCTCCCGCGGCGAGAAGGGACTTTTTGCTGCCTTCAGAGATGTCCTCCCGGATGACTTCATCGTGTGGCATGAGCCGAATGCCACCACATCTAGACCAGATTTTGTGATCCTTTCGGCCACCCATGGGGTTCTTGTGGTGGAAACAAAGGGCTGGTCCAAGGGCATGATCAAACAGGCCGACTCCAAGTCGGTGCTGATCGAATGGCCTTCGACAAATGAATCTCCATCTCGGCAGCAGATAAGCGATCACCCACTGGAGCAGGCAGAGCGCTACAAATATGCGCTCATGGACAAGCTGAAGCAGGAATCGATCCTGCTGAACTCGGATCCGGGTCATTTCGGGAAACTCAGCTTTCCCCTGGGGCGATGCGCGGTGATGACCGGAATGCGTCGGAAGGACATTGAGCAGAGTGATCTACTTGGGCCTGATCTTTCCGCCGTCTTCACCGACGAATCCATTCTCTTTGCCGAGGACATCGAGGAGTGGCGAGACCTCACCGACCGTGATGTGACGCGACAGTTCTGGGACCTGTTCGACAGCCGTGCGAAATTCCGCTTTCCGCCGCTCACGGAAGATCAGATTCAGACCATTCGTGCGGTGCTGAATCCATCAACCCAGATCAGGCGGGTACCAGCCACGCCCGCGAGTTGGAACTCGCCGGCACCCATGCCTGCGGATGCCACGATCATCAAAACGCTGGATCTGCAGCAGGAAAAAGCCGCCAAGCAGATGGGCGAGGGTCACCGCGTCCTCTCCGGCGTTGCAGGATCTGGCAAGACTTTGATCCTGACGGCACGGGCACGGTGGCTTGCCGAGAACAGCCCTGATCTCCGAATCTTGATCACCTGCTACAACGTCACCCTCGCCGCCTACATCCGCTCCGTCGTCAAGGATTCCAGCCCAATTAACGGCAGCGAAAACTCGGGCTCCATCGAAGCCCTCCATTTCCACGGTTGGGCCAAAAAGATCTCAGGATCCCTGCCCCGCTACGGCGAAAACCTGAGTGATGACGAGGTGGATGATGCCATCTCCGACAAGGTTCTTGCAGCACTGGAGGCCAACCCTGCGCTTCGCTACGACGCCGTGCTGGTGGACGAGGCCCACATCATGCACCCCTCGTGGTTTCGTGCGCTGAAGGCTGCTCTGCGAGACCCGGAAGACGGATCCCTCCTGATCGTGAATGATGCCAGCCAGAAACTGAGGCGACGCAAGCGCTTCAGCTGGACCTCTGTGGGTGTGCGGGCCCAGGGCCGCACGCGCAAGCTGCAGAAGAACTACCGCAACACCAAGCAAGTCCTCACCTCGGCCTGGCAGGTTCTCTCCCGACTGGCCGACGCTGAGCCGGATTCTGATGAGACTTTCCCGGTCGTCACGCCTGAGGCATCGGAGCGCTCAGGTCCTCCGCCCCGGTTGATCATCGCGCAGCAGCCCCAGGAGATCGCTTCGCTGGCCCTGACCGCCTGCACCAAGGAACTCAAGCAAGGTCAGGCCGCGAAGGACATCGCCCTGCTCTACCGCTATGGGACAGGTCGCAGCGCCCACCGCATCCGCTCGCTGCAGCAGCTCGCACCATCCACCCTCGATGGCGCGGAGCTCTATTGGGTCACCCAGGATCAGGCCACGAAACAGAACTATGGGGCCCAGAACCCGGGCATCCGGCTGCTCACCACCCAGTCGGCCCTGGGCCTGGAGTTCAAGAGCGTCTACCTCCTGTGGGCCGATGACTTCGACAGAGCCCTGCAGGATGCCGACAGTGAAAAGCAGTTGGAGAACCTGCGCGAGCTCTACGTGGCGATGACCCGGGCTCAGGATCAGCTCACGATCCTCTGCTCAGCCAGCAGTGCCCTGGGTAGTCGACTGGCGGAGTCTGCGGAGGAACTGGGCCTCGAGGTGGTCCATGCCTGAGCCGACTCCCGGCTGCGTGGTCCAGTGCCGCAGCCACCGCTACCTGGTGGAGGAGGTGGAGCCCCCCGAGCGGCAGGGGGGCGACACCATCGTGCGCATGGCCTGCCTCGATGACGACGCCAACGGCCAGAAGCTGGAGGTGTTCTGGGAGCGGGAAGTGGATGCCCGGGTGTTGGGCGAGAGCACCTGGGACACGGTGGGGCAACGGGGCTTTGATGACCCGCAGGTGTTCGCGAGCTACCTGCACACCCTTCAGTGGAATTGCGTCACCAGCACCGACCCGGGCCTGTTCCAGGCGCCGCTGCGGGCCGGGATCGACGTGAAGCCCTACCAGCTGGAGCCCCTTCGCAAGGCACTGCGCATGCCGCGGGTGAGCCTGTTCATCGCCGACGACGTGGGGCTGGGCAAGACGATCGAGGCCGGCTTGATCATGCGCGAGCTGCTGCTGCGCCAGAAAGTCCACCGCGTGGTGGTGGTGGCGCCGCCATCGGTGGTGCTGCAGTGGAAGGGAGAGATGGAAAGCCGCTTCGGGCTCACCTTTGCGGTGATGGACCGGGCCTACATCGCAGGGATGCGGCGATCGCGCGGCTGGGGCATCAACCCCTGGGCTACCCACACCCGCTTCATCCTCAGCCAGGCGCTAGTGCGGGATGAGGCCTATGCAGGGCCGCTGCGCGACTGGCTGGGGGATGAGGGCAAGCAGGCGCTCCTGATCCTCGATGAAGCGCACAATGCTGCCCCGGCAAGCGGCTCCAGGTTCGCGATCGACTCCAAGCTCACCCGGGCGATCCGGGATCTGGCGGGACGCTTCGAGCACAAGCTCTTCCTCTCAGCGACGCCCCACAATGGCCACAGCAACAGCTTCTCCGCCCTTCTGGAAATCCTCGACCCCACCCGCTTCTGCCGTGGGGTGAAGGTGCGCAAGCCCGACCTGGAGACCGTGCTGGTGCGGCGGCTCAAGGAGGATCTGCGCCAAATCGGCGTGAATCTTCCCAAGCGCAATGTGAACCCGGTCGTGCTGGCCGATCTTCCGCCCGACACGCCGGAGCTGATGCTGGCCCAACTGCTCGCCCGCTACCGCGCCAGTCGGGGCCAGCGGCTGGCCAAGGCCACCAGCCGGCAGCGGACCTCCGAGTTGCTGGTGGTGTCGAATCTGCAGAAGCGGCTGCTGAGCTCGATCGAAGCGTTCCACCGCACCCTGAATGTTCATATCGCCACCCTGGAGCGCCGTGAGGCCGCCGGCCACGACGTTCCAGCCCGGCGCAGCGCGAGGTTGGAGAGCCTGGATCTGCTGCGCGAAGGGATCGACAGCGATGACGAGCGCGCCGAGGACGACGAGGAAGCCGTGCTGCAGGAGGCGGATGACCAGCACAGCGCCGCTGTCGCCGCCGGGCTGGAGGTCACCTCCGAGGAGTGGGAGCTGTTGCTGGAGATGCGGCGAATCAGCGAGGGAGCCCGCCACGAGCCCGATGCGCGCATCGCTTGGCTGAAGGACTGGATTCGCACGAATCTCTGTCCGCACCTGGGCCAGGCCGGTGCCCGATGGAACGGCGAGCGGCTGCTGATCTTCACCGAGTACGCCGACACCAAGCGCTGGCTGGAAACCCAGATCAACGAATGCATCGCCGGCTCCGAACTGGAGGACAAGCGGGTGCGCACCTTCCATGGCGGCATCCGCGATGACAAGCGGGAAGATCTCAAGCGCAGCTTCAACAGCCCGCCAGAGACCGACCCCCTCAGGATCCTGATCGCCACCGATGCCGCCCGCGAGGGGGTGAACCTGCAGAACCACTGCCGCCATCTGGTGCACTTCGATGTGCCCTGGAACCCCGGCCGGATGGAGCAGCGCAACGGCCGCATCGACCGAACCCTGCAGCGCGCTCCCGAGGTGTATTGCCACTACTTCGTTCTGCCGCAGCGCCCGGAAGACCGGGTGCTCGACACGCTGGTGACCAAGACGGAGCAGATCAAGAACGAGCTCGGCTGCCTGCCCACCGTGGTGATCCGCAAGCTCAACGATCTGCTGGCGAAGGGGATCGATCCCACGGCCATGCAGAAGCTGATGGCCGAGATCGAGGGAGTTGACCAGGACGAGGCCTACCACCGCACCCAGGCCCTGCTGCTGGAGGAGCTGGAGGATGCCCGCGAGCGCAGCGAGGAGCTCAAGGAGCAGATCTCCAAGCTCGAACGGGCCCTGAGGAAATCAGAAGACTGGCTGCACTTCAGCAGCACCCTGTTCCGCGATGCCCTGAACACCAGCTTGTCCCTCAGCGGCCGCTCCCAATGCAACGGCGATGCCCTTCAGCTGCGACCCACCGACACCAAGGCAGCCGCAGAGGATCCCGACCGCGCCACCTGGATCTTCCCAAGTGCCGAGCAGCTCCCAGGCGGCGAGGCCGCCTGGGGAGACGTGCTCGATGCCCTGCGGCCACCCAGGCAACCAGGCCAGAAGCTGTGGCAGTGGCGTCAGGAAACAAAGCTTCAGCCGGTGGTGTTCCAGGATCCACAGGAGGTGAATGCGGATCGGGTGCATCTGCACCTGGAGCACCCCCTGGTGGCACGGCTGCTGAACCGCTTTCTGATGCGCGGCTTCCAGACCGACGACCTCAGCCGCGCCGCGGTGTTGGGCACGACCGACGATACGGCCAAGTTGATCCTGCTGGCGCGCCTCTCCCTCTATGGCCACAGCGCGGCACGTCTCCACGATGAGGTGCTGGCGGTGGTGGCGGAATGGGACCCTGCCGATCCCCAGCGTCGTCTGCGGGTGCTGAACGAGAAGAAGAGCGAGCAGGCCATCGCTGATCTCGAAAGCTCGTTGCTGCAGAGGTTGCGGGCCGGCGACGAGGTGCAGAACCAGCTGCGGGCCGCGTTGCCGGCCGACGTGGCTCAACTGCGACCGGCCCTGGAGCAGCGGCTGGCGGAGACTCGCTCCCGGGCTGAGGAGAAACTCGTGAAGCGGGCGGAAGAGGAAGCGAGCCGGTTTGTGAAGGTGCTGGAGGACCAGCGGGAGCGCATCATCAGTACGCGAAATCGCACCGACAAGGGCTACGACCAGCTGGTGCTGGGGTTCGCTGAAGCCGAGCTCCGCCAGGTGCGGGAGAACCGCAGCTACTGGGAGAAGCGGCTGGCCGCGATCGAGCGGGATGTGGAGCAGCAGCCGGCTCTGATCCGCCGCACCTTCGAGGTGCGCACCCATCGCGTGGAACCTGCCGGAGCCCTGTACCTCTGGCCTGTGAAACCCGGAGCAAAACCCTAATGGCCTACGGCACTCCTGGCGTTCACACCCACCAGGAATGGCTGGGCCTGGTGCAACCGGTGGGCCTGGTGGTGGCGCCGGTGGTGCTCACCCGTCTGGGCCTGTTCCCCGAGAGCCAGCCGCGGGCCCTGGCCGAGAGCCAGCGGCGGCTGCTGGATCTGCTCGAAGAGGTGGAGACACCCACTGCTGAAGTGATCTCGGCTGTGCCTCGCTTCGAAGACCTTGCTGCGGAACTGCTCAGCTGGGAACCAGAGGATCTGGTCCCGGCCGAGAGGTTCCCCGCGCCGATCCTGGTGGAGCTGGCGGACTACGGCGACGTGCTCCGCCCCACCCACGCCATCCCTGCCCCCAGCAAGGAAGGCTCATTCCAGGCCCTGGTGCAGGAACTGCCGCTGGGCACCGGCTTTCATGAGCCGCTGCGGGAGTCCGGTTGGGAGGCCACACCGCAGCAGCGTTTCGAGAGGCTGCTGAAGGAGAGCGAACACCCAATCGGCCTGCTCTTCAACGGCATGGCGCTGCGGTTGATCTACGCGCCGCGTGGCGAATCGAGCGGCCACATCACCTTCCCGCTGGAGCCAATGGCCACGGTGGCCGGTCGGCCGATGCTCGGCGCCCTGCAGCTGCTGCTGGGGGTCGACCGGCTGTTCAGCGGCAGCAGCGACCAGCGGCTACCAGTACTGCTGGCGGCGAGCCGCAAGGAACAGAACGAGGTGAGCACCCGCCTGGCGGAGCAGGTGCTCGAAGCCCTCTGGGAGCTGCTGCTGGGCTTCGATGAAGCAGAGCGGATCGCCCGTGAGGCCGGCCGCACGGTGCTGGGCGATCTTCCCGCCAGCGAGGCGGGCCAGCAGCAGCTGTACGGCGGGCTGATCACGGTGCTGCTGCGGCTGGTGTTCCTGCTCTACGCCGAAGACGAAGACCTGATGCCGCCCGATTCCCTCTACGGGCAGCACTACAGCGTGAGCGGTCTGGCCGATCGCCTGCGTGAGGAGCGCGATGAGCACCAGGGAGCGATGGAGAGCCGCCGCGGCGCCTGGGCCTCGCTGCTCAGCCTGTTCCGCCTCGTGCACGACGGCGGCGGCGCCGAACCGGCCTACCTGCCGGCCCGCCACGGCGAGCTGTTCGACCCCGACGCCTACCCGTTCTTGGAGGGTCGCGAGCCGGGCACGCATTACGGCGACGGCATTCTCGAAAACCTGCCCGCCCTCAGCGACGACGTGGTGGAGAAGGTGCTGAGCAAGCTGATCTGGCTCGACGGCGAGCGGCTCAGCTACCGGGCCCTGGATGTAGAGCAGATCGGCTCGGTGTACGAGGGAATCATGGGCTTCCGCGTGGAGCAGGCCGGTGGCCCCAGCGTGGGGATCACGTATCGGCCGCCGCGCCAGAAGATCACGATCACCGTGGTTGTTAACGCTGAGGAGTTGCTGGCCCAGCCCGGAAGCAAGCGCGAGAAGTGGCTGGATGAGCAAGCCGGGGTGGCGCTCAAACTGCCAGCGAGGGTGAAGACAAAGCTCAAGGGGGCCAGCAGCCTGGCCGAGCTTTGCTTGGCCTTGGGCAACAAGCTCTCCCCTCATACACCCCGGGGCCTGGCGGCCGGATCGCTGATCCTCCAACCCACGGCTGAGCGGCGGCGCAGCGGTAGCCACTACACCCCGCGGGCGCTGACCGAACCGATCGTGAAGGAGGCGTTCCGCCCGTGGCTGGAGCGCTGCGGCGGCCTACCCAGCGCCGAGCAGGTACTGGATCTGAAGGTGTGCGACCCGGCGATGGGCTCGGGCGCTTTCCTGGTGGCCACCTGCCGCTACCTGGCAGGCCATCTGGTGTGTGCATGGGAGCGGGACGGCTACCCAGCGGAGTTCGAGCCCACCTGGGACAAAGACATCGTTGCCCGCCGCCTGATCGCCCAGCGGTGCCTCTACGGCGTGGACAAGAACCCGTTCGCCGTGAACCTGGCCAAGCTCTCCCTCTGGCTGGTGACGCTCAGCAAGGAGCTGCCCTTCACCTTCGTGGACCACGTCCTCAAGGAGGGCGATTCCCTGGTGGGGACCTCCGTGAAAGAGATCCAGGCAGCCATGAAGGAAGTGCAGCTCGTTCTGCGCGATCAGGAGGAGCGAATCACCGAGCATCTCGGCATCGCCCGGCGTGAGAGCTTCGCCGACGACAGCCGCGACGACGAGGCCTACGACCGCAAGAAGCTGCTGCTCGCCGAGCAGAACAAAGCCAGCGACGGCCTGCGCGCCGCGGGCGACCTGATTGTGGCGGCCTTTTTTGCGGGGACCAAACCGAGGGAGCGGGCCGACAAGCAGCAGGTGTACCTGGCGATGCTCAGTGGCGCCTTCAGCGACAGCGGGCTTCAGGACACCGTGCAGGAGATCCGCGTGCGGTTGGCGGCGGGCGAGAAGGGCATCAGGCCCTTTCACTGGGATCTTGAGTTCCCGGAGGTGTTCAGCAATCAACGGGGCGGGTTTGATGTCTTCGTGGGCAATCCACCATTCCTTGGGGGAACTCGCATTTCAGAAGTAATGGGTGAGACTTATTTTGATTATGTCGGGAGACTCTTTATTGAATGCGGACACCACTGTGATCTTGTTGCATACTTCTTAAGAAGGGCATATCAGAAGGTGGCCGCCAAGGGAACCATTAGCTTTATAACCACTAACACACTCGGGCAGGGCGACACTAGGGAAGGGGGGCTTGCGATTTCTTGATTAGGTAGCAAGCTCCGCACAGGCCTCCTCAGGCTAGACTGATACA
>JANWUS010000063.1 GCA_024958715.1 Cyanobium sp. FGCU52
GCGAGGCCAGAGCGCCTCCTGAGGGACGCGGAGCTTGCTACCTAATCAAGATTCATTTTATACCTTGCCTCGCTCAACAGCGGGGTGGGGGGGGGGGTTGACAGTGATGCGGGCGTCACAGCCACGTCGGCTCGGCAGTGGATCTGGCCGCCCGAGTGCGGCGTGAGCCATCGCTCCGGGCGCAGAGGAGGCTCCGCCTGCTCCAAATCCTCCATCTCAGCTGCGTTGAGCCGGGCGATGGGCCTTGGTGCCGCTGGGTGGTGATCAGCCCGAGGAGTGATCGCTCTCGGCCAGGGCAATGAGCTCGGCGAGCCAGTGATCAAAGGCCTGCAGATCGGCGCACAGCTGCGGCCAGAGCATCAGGGCGCCGCTGAGGCGCTGCAGCACCTGATCGGGATCGAGATCATCGGCATACAGGTGGCGCACCACATGCCGAAAGCCCAGCAGCAATCCCAGCGCCCGGGCGGTGTCCGGCGAGAGCAGCGCCGGTCTGTGCTCCGTCGCCAGCGTGAGACGGTCCAGCAGGCGGCGGTGCCAGTCGGCCCCTTCAGGGGTGCCACCGTTGAGCACCCGCACGATCTGAAGCAGACAGCGCTCGACGCCGGTGTAGAAGCTCTGCAGGCGCAATGCCGCCGCATCCACCCGTTCCGCATCGGCACCCTCACGCTGCCAGCGCTCCGCCAGGCCGGCCAGGCTGTCGATCAGCACCGTGAGCCGCCGCCGCTCCACGGCCAGATCCGTGGCCAGATCGCGCAGTCGCTGGGGTGGGAGCGGATCGGCAGCCATCAGGTCAACCGCTGGCCTTCGGCGCGGATCCTCTCCTGCCAGTGGATCGGCAGCGTCTCTAGGCGCACCAGATCCACGGCGACCGCGGCGGATCCCGGCCGCTCAGCGGCGTCGGCGCGGCCCTCAGCCACCAGCGCCAGGGCCTCTGGCAGCTCACCGGCAGGGAGGCCAGCCACGGCCAGATCGAGATCCGAATCCGCGTGCAGGCCAGGGCCCAGCACGGAGCCGAACAACCAGAGCGAAAGATCGGGCCAGCGCTGGCGCAGCGTTGCGGCGATCGCGACAGCGTGGCTCTGCAGCTGCACACGCCTCTCCTCCCGCCTTGCCGCTTCGGAGGCCCAGCGTTGCCGCCAGTGATCGCGTTGGCCTGGGGTGACAACCATCAATGGAGCGTAATCAGCTCATGCACAGCAGGGTTGGTCACCGCGGCGCGCCTCCTCAGCGAGCTTCTGCGCGAGGCCGTCCGGCAGCCGGAGGCTGTTCACACCCTTACACGCGCTCACGGATGACCACTCACGCTTCGTTCTGCGAGGCAGGGTCACTGGAAGGTCGGTCCGTTCCGGGGTGAACTTGGCCTGGGCCTTGAGCGCCTGCGCCCTCAGCCCAACGCCGCGCCGAACTGCTCCCGCAACTGCTGCTCCGCCTGGCGCAGGGCCCCAACCAGCGCCGTGCCGTCACGCCCGCCGGCCTGGGCGAGGTTGGGCCGGCCGCCGCCACCGCCGCCGCACGCCTTGGCCACGCCGCCGATGAACTTGCCCGCCTGCTGGCCGGCGGCGATCACCGCTTTGCCAAAGGCGGCCACCAGAATCACCTTGCCGAGATCACTCGGATCGGGCAAGCCGCCCAGCACCACGGCGGCGCCCTCGCCCAGCTGATCGGCCAGCCCCAGGGCGGCGCTCTGCAGCCCCGCTCCATCCACACCATCGAGGCGGGCCACCAGCAGCTGGAAATCGCCAACCCGTTCAGCCTTGTCCGCCAGCGCCGCAGCCTTCGCCAGCGCCAGTTCGCCGCGGGCCGCCGCCAGCGCCTTGCCGCTGGCCTTGAGTTCGTCCTGCAGCGCTGCCACGCGATCGACGATTTCGCCGGGCTGGGCCTTGAAGCGCTCGCCCAGCTGCTTCACCACCGCGTCCCGCTCATTGAGATAGGCCAGCACCGCCGGACCTGCCACCGCCTCAATGCGGCGGATGCCCGCCGCCACGCCGCTCTCGCTGACGATCTTGAACAGGCCGATCTCGGCGGTGTTGGCCACGTGGGTGCCGCCGCACAGCTCCATCGACACGCCCGGCACATCCACCACCCGCACCACGTCGGCGTACTTCTCGCCGAACATCGCCACGGCGCCGGCGGCCTTGGCCTTCTCGATCGCCATCTCCTGAACCTCGAGGGTGTGGGCCTCGGCGATCCAGCCGTTGATCAGGGCCTCGATCTGCTCCAGCTCGGCTGAGGTCACGGCGCGGGGGCAGTGGAAGTCGAAGCGCAGGCGATCGAAATCCACCAGTGAGCCCGCCTGGCCGATGCCCGGATCCACCACCTGCTTGAGCGCCGCCTGCAGCAGGTGGGTGGCCGTGTGGTTGGCCTGGGCGCGGCGGCGGCAGGCGGCATCCACCCGGGCGGTGAGCAGGTCGCCTACCGCCACGCAGCCCCGCTCGATCCGGCCGCTGTGCACGAACACCGAGCGATTGCGGCTCACCCCCTCGATACTCACGATCACACCCGCATCCACGCTGGTCTGGTCGCCGCCGCCCAGCAGCACACCGCGGTCGCCCACCTGGCCACCGCCCTCGCCATAGAAAGGGGTGGAATCGAGCACCAGCTGCACCTGATCACCGGCGCCGGCCAGGGTGGCCGGCTCGCCATTCACCACCAGGGCCAGCACACAACTGGGGTGTTCGAGAGCCTCGTAGCCCTTGAAAGTCGTGGCCGCCGCCGTGGCCGCCACCTGATCAATGGCCTCCTGAAGGGTGAGGTCGATGCTCACGGCAGCAGCCTTGGCCCGCTGGCGCTGCTCCTCCATCGCCAGCTCGAAGCCGGCCACATCCACCGTGAGGCCATGCTCCTCGGCGATCTCCTCGGTGAGCTCCAGCGGGAAGCCGTAGGTATCGTAGAGCTCGAAGGCCTGGGCGCCGCTGATCTGGCTGGGTTGGCTGGCGAGCACGTCGGCCAGCAGCTTCTCGCCCCGCTCCAGGGTCTCCAGGAAGCGGGCCTCCTCGCGCTCCAGCTCCGCCAGGATCACGGCCCGGCGCTCCAGCAGCTGCGGATAGGCCTCGCCCATCAGCGCGATCGACGCCTCGCCCATCGCCGCCAGGAAGGGTTTGTCGATACCCAGCAGCCGTCCGTGGCGCACCACGCGGCGCAGCAGGCGCCGCAGGATGTAGCCGCGGCCGAGGTTGCTGGCGGTGACGCCGTCGCCGATCAGCTGGGTGACGGCGCGGCTGTGGTCGCCGATCACCTTGAGGCTGGTTTTCCCTTTCTCATCCAGACCTCGGTATTCCACCCCGGCCAGACCCGCCGCCGCCTCGATCAGCGGATAGATCAGGTCGGTTTCGTAGTTGTTCGGCACTCCCTGCAGGATCTGGGCCATGCGCTCGAGGCCCATGCCGGTGTCGATGTTGCGCGCCGCCAGGGGCGTGAGCGTGCCCTGGGCGTCGCGGTTGTACTGCATGAACACCAGGTTGTAGAACTCGATGAAACGCGTGTCGTCCTCGAGGTCGATGGCGTCGTCGCCGAGCTCGGGCCTGAAGTCGTAGTAGATCTCCGAGCAGGGTCCGCAGGGGCCGGTGGGGCCGGAGGCCCAGAAGTTGTCGGCCTCATCCATGCGGATGATCCGCTTCGGGTTCACGCCCACCGTGTCGCGCCAGATCGCCTCGGCCTCGTCGTCCTCGCGGAAGACGCTCACCACCAGGTTCTCGGGCGCCAGGCCGAACACCCCGGTGCTCAGCTCCCAGGCCCAGGCGATCGCCTGCTCCTTGAAGTAATCGCCGAAGGAGAAGTTGCCGAGCATCTCGAAGAAGGTGTGATGCCGCGCCGTGCGGCCCACGTTCTCGATGTCGTTGGTGCGGATGCACTTCTGGCTGCTGGTGGCCCGCGGCGCCGGCCGCTCCGCCTGACCCAAAAACACCGGCTTGAACGGCAGCATCCCGGCGATCGTGAGCAGAACCGTGGGGTCGTCGGGGATCAGGGAGGCACTCGGCATCGGCCGGTGGCCCCGCTGCTCGTAGAAGCGCAGGAAGGCCGCCCGGATCTCGGCGCCGCTGCGGGGGCGGGGGCTCGCCGGGCCGTCGGTGGGAGCGGGGGAGGGGGCGGCGGCCATGGACCCGGGGCGAGGAGCGTGTCGTTCTGAGGGCATGATCGCCCAGAGGCTGACGCCGCCTGCGAACGATCCGGGCGATGATCCACCGGACCGCCCCCCGCCGCGCGTTGCGCCCCCCCACCGCCTTCGCCCCTGTCCTGCGACCCGCCGACCCCGACGTGACGGATCGGGCGCGGCTGCGCTGGCGGTCGCTGAGCTGGGCCCTGCTCGCCGCCGCCGTGGCCGGCGGCCTCTCCCTGCTCGGCGCCGCAACCCCATGGGCCGGCCCGACCGCCGGCCTGGAATCGGCCCTGCGCGCCGCCGGCTGCGGCTTCTTCTATGGCCTGCTCGCCTTCCACCTGCAGCGGGTCGATCCCGACGACGGCCATCTGCAGGCGGGTCTGGTGGGGGCGGTCTGCGGCATCCGCAGCCTCGGCGCCCCCCTGACCCTGCCGGCGTCCAGCCCGCTGGAGACGCCCCTGTCCTGGCTGGAGGCGGCGCTGCTGGCGCTAGGGCAGCAGTGGCTGCCCCTGTGGCTGCCCCTGGTCGGGGCCGCCTTCGCCCTGCCACTGGCCGTGCGGCGGTGGCCGGCGCTGCGGCCCTGAGACCGCCGTTCCCCCATGATGGGGCCGCAGAACGGGCTGGAGCTCTTGCCTGCGTTCCCGCCCCCCCGGCCCTGACCCCCCGGCCATGAGCCTGCTTCATGCCACCTGGCTGTTTCCGCCGAGCGGAGCGGGCGGGCGGCTTCTGCTGTGGGCCGACACCTGGCGGGTGGCCACGCCGGCATCCCCGGCCCTGACG
Source organism: Cyanobium sp. FGCU52 (assembly GCA_024958715.1). Taxonomy (GTDB): domain Bacteria; phylum Cyanobacteriota; class Cyanobacteriia; order PCC-6307; family Cyanobiaceae; genus Cyanobium. The sequence continues at coordinate 4,877 of JANWUS010000063.1, forward strand.
GAGGTGCCGGACCATCCCTTCTCCCTGAACGTCGACGACCTGGGGGCCTGGCTCGACGACAACGGCCACTGGTCGGAGGCGTTCCGACCGGCGGAGGCGGTGCTGACCCTGCCCAGCCGCAGCCAGGCGGCCCGGGGCCGCAAGCGCGCGGCCGATGCCGCCTGGAGCGGGCTTCCCCTGCAGGCCGGCGAACCGATCCCCCGCGAACCCCAGTGGTGGCCCTGGCGCGTGGAGGGCCTGGCCCTCGATCCCGGCGCCGCCGGCGAATGGCTCTCCACCCTGCCCCTCTCCGGTGACCATCCCGGCCTGGCGGACGACCTGCGCTGGTGGACCCATCTGCAGCGCTGGGCCCTGAGCCTGCTCGCCCGGGGACGGTGGCTGCCCCAGGTGGAGGAGGGACGGGCCCACTGGCTCCCCCTTCTGAACCGGGAAGGCGACCGGCACCGTCTGGAGGAACTGGCGGTGGGGCTGCCGCAGGTGGCCACCTGCGCCATGGGCAGCGGGATGCCGGGGGAGGCGGCAGCGCTGGCCTGCCGGCGGCCGGGCAGCGGCCGGCTGCGGGTGGCGAGCCTGCTGGAGGCCCTGCTCGACGGGCAGCTGCGCAGCGGCTTCGAACCCGCCGCCGACGGGCTGGATCCCCTGCTGATCGCCTGGCAGAAGGGCCTGGGCAAGGGCAACGGCCAGCTCGGCCTCGACGAGGAGGACACGGAACGCCTGGAGATCGCCACCCACCACTGGCGCGAGGCGGTGGCGGGCCGGGTGGCTCCGGCCCGCGCCTGCCTGGAGCTGTTCACGCCGCCGGAGGGCGAGGAGCTTTGGGAGCTGCGCTTCGGCCTGCAGGCGGAGGCCGACCCGAGTCTGAAGGTGCCGGCGGGGGTGGTGTGGGCCCGGGGCAACCGCTCCCTGCAGCTGGGGGAGGTGGAGGTGCCGGAGCCGGGCGAACTGCTGCTGGAGGGCCTGGGCCGGGCCCTGCAGGTGTTCGAGCCGATCGAGCGCGGCCTCGACGCCGCGGCGCCGGAAACGATGCAGCTGACCCCGGCCGAGGCCTTCGTGCTGGTGCGCACCGCGGCCGTGCAGCTGCGCGACGTGGGGGTGGGCGTGCTGCTGCCCCCCAGCCTCAGCGGCGGTCTGGCGAGCCGGCTGGGCCTGGCGATCGAGGCGGAACTGCCGGCCCGCTCCCGCGGCTTCAGCCTCGGCGAGAGCCTGGAGTGGCGCTGGGATCTGATGATCGGCGGCGTCACCCTCACCCTGCGGGATCTGGAGCGGCTGGCGGCAAAGCGCAGCCCGCTGGTGCAGCACAAGGGCGCCTGGATCGAGCTCCGCCCCGGCGATCTCAGGAACGCCGAGCGCTTCTGCGCCGCCGACCCGGCCCTCAGCCTCGACGATGCCCTGCGACTCACCGCCACCGACGGCGAGACGCTGATGCGGCTGCCGGTGCACCGGTTCACGGCGGGCCCGCGGCTGCAGGCGGTGCTGGAGCAATACCACCAGCAGAAGGCCCCCGATCCCCTGCCGGCGCCGGAGGGCTTTGCCGGCCAGCTGCGGCCCTATCAGGAGCGGGGCCTGGGCTGGCTCGCCTTCCTGCATCGCTTCGACCAGGGGGCCTGCCTGGCGGACGACATGGGTCTGGGCAAAACGATCCAGCTGCTGGCCTTCCTCCAGCACCTCAAGGCGGAGCAGGAACTGCGCCGGCCCGTGCTGCTGGTGGCCCCCACCTCGGTGCTCACGAACTGGAAGCGGGAGGCGGCCGGTTTCACGCCGGAACTGGAGGTGCGCGAGCACTACGGCCCACGCCGGCCCTCCAGCGAAGCGGCCCTCACCAAGGCCCTCGACGGCGTGGATCTGGTGCTGACCACCTACGGCCTGCTCCATCGCGACAGCGAACTGCTGGAGAGCGTGGACTGGCAGGGGGTGGTGATCGACGAGGCCCAGGCGATCAAGAACCCCTCCGCCAAGCAGAGCCAGGCCGCCCGCGACCTGGCCCGTCCCCGCAAGCAGGGCCGCTTCCGCATCGCCCTCACCGGCACGCCGGTGGAGAACCGCGTCAGCGAGCTCTGGGCGCTGATGGACTTCCTCAACCCGCGGGTGCTGGGCGATGAGCCCTTCTTCCGCCAGCGCTACCGGCTGCCGATCGAGCGCTATGGCGACATGAGCTCCCTGCGCGATCTCAAGGCCCGGGTGGGCCCGTTCATCCTGCGCCGGCTCAAGACCGACAAGTCGATCATCTCCGACCTGCCGGAGAAGGTGGAGCTCAGGGAGTGGGTGGGGCTGGCGCCGGAGCAGGTGAAGCTCTACCGCCGCACGGTCGACGAGAGCCTGGATGCGATCGCCCGCGCGCCCCTGGGCCAGAAGCACGGCCAGGTGCTGGCCCTGCTCACCCGCCTCAAGCAGATCTGCAACCACCCGGCCCTGGCCCTCAAGGAAGACGCTGTGGGCAGCGATTTCGCCTCCCGCAGCGCCAAGGTGCAGCGCCTGGAGGAGATCCTCGAGGAGGTGATCGAAGCGGGCGACCGGGCGCTGCTGTTCACCCAGTTCGCCGAATGGGGCCACCTGCTCAAGGCCCATCTGGAGCGCCGCTGGCGGCAGGAGGTGCCGTTCCTGCACGGCGGCACCACCAAGACCGAACGGCAGGCGATGGTGGACCGCTTCCAGGAGGATCCGCGCGGTCCCCAGCTGTTCCTGCTCTCGCTCAAGGCCGGCGGTGTGGGGCTGAACCTCACCCGGGCCAGCCATGTGTTCCATGTCGACCGCTGGTGGAATCCGGCGGTGGAGAACCAGGCCACCGACCGGGCCTACCGCATCGGCCAGACCAACCGGGTGCTGGTGCACAAGTTCATCACCAGCGGTTCGGTGGAGGAGCGCATCGACCGGATGATCAGCGAGAAGTCGCGGCTGGCCGAAGACATCGTCGGCAGCGGCGAGGAATGGCTGGGCGGCCTCGAGGTGGGCCAGCTGCGGGAACTGGTGGCGCTGGAGGAATGAAGCGCCGCGGCCGCGCCAGCGAACAGCTCCCGGCGCCACCGGCCTGCAGACTGGCGCCAGGCAGTCGCTCGCGAGCGCAACTCCGCCCCTCCCCATGACCGTCACCCCCGCCGGCTCGATCACCACCCAGCTGGGCCAGCAGGGTCTGGGCCAGCAGCCCTGGTGGGTGGAGCAGTGGATGGAGCTGATCAACTCCTACCGCTACAAGAAAAGACTCGAGCGCGCCTGGGACTACGCCAGAAGCGGCAACGTGCTCTCGATCCGCTTCGAGGGGCGCCGGGTGCACGCCCGGGTGCAGGGCAGCGAGAAGGATCCCTACAAGGTGAAGCTCTGGCTCGACGTGCTCAACGACGAGGACTGGGGCTATGTGCTCGAGGCCCTCAGCCGCAAGGCCCGCTGGTCGGCCCAGCTGCTGGCCGGGATCATGCCCCAGGACATCGAGCGGGCCTTCGCCGCCAGTGGCAAGCGGCTGTTCCCGTTCAAGCTGCAGGAGGTGCGCAGCGAGTGCAGCTGCCTCGACAAGGCGAACCCCTGCAAGCACATCAGCGCCGTGTACTACCTGATGGGGGATCGCTTCAGCGAGGACCCCTTCGTGCTCTTCCAGCTGCGCGGCCGCACCCGCAGCCAGCTGCTGGAGGAGCTGGCCCGCCGCCGGCGGGAGGGGTCCGAGGGCCGCGTGGAGACGGCCCCCCATCCCCTGCACCCCGCCCTTCTGGATCCGGCGCGCTGGTGGCGTTACGACGCCCCCCTCGATCCCGACCTCGTGGTGATCACCCCGGCAATGGAGGGCGAGTCGGGCCTCGAAGGTGCGGGGCCCCTGCCCCTGGCGGAGGAGCCCCGGTTTCCGGAGGCCAATCGGCTGTTTCTGGAGCACCTGCACGAGCAGGGCGCGCGCATGGGCCAGCTGGCGATGGCGCGGGCCATGGCCACGGGCAACGACAACGGCGAAGGGAGTGGCGACGGGAGTGGCGTAGGCAGCGGCGGCGAGGGCCCATGAGCGACCGGCCCACCGCCGGGGAAGCGCCCTGGCTGTCGGCGAGTGTCTGCGAGGTGGCGGCCCGGATCCTGCAGGGCCACCTCCGGGCCTTCGGCCGGCCCCTGCTGGCCGGCTGCGGTCCGCAACGCGATGCCCGCCACGCCGCCCAGGAGCTGTTTGCCACCCCCACGGTGGTGCTGGCCCATGACGGCAGCGCCGATCCCCGGCTGATCTACGCCAACCGGGCGGCCCTGCTGCTGTGGCGCCAGCGCTGGGACACGATGGTTGGCCTGCCCTCCCGGCTCACGGCCGAACCGGGCGAGCGGCTGGAGCGGGCAGCAGCCCTGGAGCAGGCCCGCCTCCGGGAAGCCCTGCAGGGCTATGGCGGGATCCGGATCGACAGCGGCGGACGGCGCTTCCGCATCGAGAACGCCAGGCTCTGGACCCTCCGCGATCGCCAGGGGACCCCCTGCGGCCAGGCGGCGACCTTCGCCCGCTGGTGGTGGCTCTGAACGAGGGTGACGCCGAGCGGGACCCGCTCAGGGCCGGGAGCCTTCATGCACTTCCACGGCGCTCAGCTGAACGCCGATCACGGTGATCAGGGGATGGTTGTCGACCCAGCGCACCAGACCCTCCAGCTCAAACCATTCGTTGCCGCCGGCGCCGATGTCGAGGTGGCAGGGCAGATCCACGGCGATGGGATGGCCGCCTTCAAGGGCCAGCTTCATCCCGTCGGGGCTGATGTCCACGATCTCGCCGGTGAGCGGCGCGGCGGAACCGTCCCCGAAACGCACCTGGGCCAGGGCAAAGTTCTCCGGCGGCTTGAACCGATCCGTGCGAGCCCCCGCCTCAAGGTAGTGCTGCAGGCGCTGCAGGGCCCGGCGGTACCGATCCAGGTCTCCAGGGGGGACCGGCCTCCGACGGCTTGCCAACGTTCTAGGCCGGCCACTGAGCGGCGACCAGCCTCCACCCCCACTTCGTCGCACACTGAAAAGCGTGCCAGGGGCTGCCGAGGCCGACCCTTCCGCCGGTGGAGGCACCGCGATCACGGCGCTCCGGCCCCTGAGCGCCTGATCAGTGGAACCAGAAACGCTGATCAATGGGCGCGGTCGACGGCCGACCTGTTCCGCGTGAACCCTTCCTAAAGTCCACCCCTCCGAGGTTGGACAAAGAATCCGATGACCTACGCCACCGGCCTCACCACACCCCTCAGCGCTGACGCTTCCGGCTCACCACCGCCGACCCCCTGCTCCACCGTCGGTCGCCTGAGCCTGCAGTGCGAACCGATCGCGCCCGACACCACGGCGATCCGTTCCCTCGACTGGGACCGCAGCCGCTTCGACATCGAATTCGGCCTGCGCAACGGCACCACCTACAACAGCTTCCTGGTGCGGGGTGAGCGCACTGCCCTGATCGACACCAGCCACCTGAAGTTCGAGGCCACCTGGCTGCCGCTGCTGGCGGAGCAGATCGATCCGAAGGAGATCGATGTTCTGATCGTTTCCCATACCGAACCCGACCATTCCGGCCTGATCGGCCACCTGATCGAGCGCAATCCCGAGATCGAGATCGTGGCCTCCAAGGTGGCGATCCAGTTCCTCGAGAACCAGGTGCATCGCCCCTTCCGCTCGCGGGCGGTGAAGAGCGGCGAGGAGCTGGATCTGGGCGTGAATCCCAGCAGCGGCGTGGCCCATCGCTTCGAATTCCTGAGCGCGCCGAACCTGCACTGGCCCGACACGATCTTCTCCTTCGATCACGGCACCGGCATCCTCTACACCTGCGATGCCTTCGGCCTCCACTACTGCTCCGAGGATCTCTTCGACGTGGACCCCGGCGCGATCGCGCCCGACTTCCGCTTCTACTACGACTGCCTGATGGGACCCAACGCCCGCAGCGTGCTGCAGGCGCTGAAGCGGATGGACGCCCTGCCGCCGATCACCACCATCGCCGTGGGCCACGGGCCGCTGCTGCGCCACCACCTGGGCCTGTGGCTGGGTGATTACCGCGACTGGAGCGCGGGCCGCAGCAAGGGCGAGGCCTATGCGGCCGTCTGTTACGTGAGCCAATACGGCTTCTGCGACCGCATCAGCCAGGCGATCGCCCGCGGGATCGGCAAGGCCGAAGCCCAGGTGCAGCTGGTGGACCTGCGGGCCACCGATCCCCAGGAGCTGGCGGCGCTGGTGGGTGAGGCGGCGGCGGTGGTGGTGCCCACCTGGCCGGCGGCGCCGGACGCCGATCTGCAGGCCTCGATCGGCACGCTGCTGGCGGCGCTCCATCCCAAGCAGTGGGTGGCCTGCTACGACGCCTTCGGCGGCCACGACGAACCGATCGACCAGGTTGCCGACCGCCTGCGCAGCCTCGGCCAGCGCGATGCCTTCGCCCCCCTGCGCATCCGCCAGGTACCGGACGCGGCCGATTACCAGCGCTGCGAGGAGGCCGGCACCGACCTGGGGCAGCTGCTGACCCGGGAAAAAACCATCGCGGCGATGAAGGCCCTCGACGGCGACCTGGACAAGGCCCTTGGGCGTCTGTCCGGCGGGCTGTACGTGGTGACGGCCCGCCAGGGGGAAGGGGAAGGCGTGCGCAGCGGCGCGATGGTGGCCAGCTGGGTGAGCCAGGCCAGCTTCGATCCGCCCGGCATCACCGTGGCGGTGGCCAAGGACCGGGCGATCGAGGCCCTGATGCAGGTGGGCGATCGCTTCGTGCTCAACATCCTGCGCGAGGACAACCACCAGCCCCTGCTGCGCCATTTCCTGCGGCGCTTCCCGCCCGGCGCCGACCGCTTCGCGGGCGTGTCCGTGCTGGAGGGTGTGGCGGCCGGCGGCCCTGTGCTGGGCGACGCGCTGGCCTTCCTCGGCTGCCGGGTGGCCCAGCGCATGGAGGGGCCCGACCACTGGATCATCTACGCGGAGGTGGAGCAGGGGAACGTGGCCGATGCCACCGCCGCCACCGCCGTTCATCACCGCAAGGTGGGGAACCACTACTGATGGCCCCCTCCCTCACGCCCCCTCCGCCGTCGCCCACCACCGATCCCGGCAAGCCCGCCAGCGGCAGCCCTCAGGCCGGCGAGCGCCGGGTGATCCGCCTGCCGATCGAGCCGGGGCTGGTGTGCCTGCGGGGCCTCAGCCCCCGGCGTCTGCGCTTCGAGGTGGAGTACGGCCTCGAGCGCGGCACCACCGCCAACAGCTTCCTGTTCGAGGCGGGCACCGCCGTCGATGGCCACCCCGTGCCGCCGGTGCTGGTGCATCCCCCCGGCATGACCTACGCCGAGCCGTTCTTCGCCGCCCTCGCCGAAACGGTGCCGGCCGACGCCCCCCTCAAGGTGGTGGTGGGGGTGGTGAACCCCAATCGGGTGGAGCTGCTGCGGGCGATGGCGAGCCGCTGGCCCAACCTGAGCCTGGTGGCCTCGAACCCCGGCGCCCAGCTCGTGCGGGAGCTGTGGGAGCAACGCCGGCCGCCCGCCCCCGGCGCGCCCGAGCCCCCGCCGCTGCCCCCGCTCCCCCCGATCGACGTGGTGAAGCAGGAGGTGAGCCGCCCCCTGGCGGGCCCCCTGCGGCTGCGGCTGATCCCCGCCCCCACACCCCGCTGGCCTGGGGCGCTGATGGCCTTCGAGGAGCACACCGGGCTGCTGATGAGCAGCAAGTTCTTCTCGGCCCACCTCTGCAGCGACGCCTTCGAGGAGAGCAACCGCAGCAGCACCGAGGAGGACCGCCGCTGGTTCTACGACTGCCTGATGGCGCCGATGGCCCGGCAGGTGGACACGGTGGTGGACCGGCTCGAGGAACTGCCGATCCGCACCATCGCCCCCTTCCACGGCCCCGCCATCGCCCAGAGCTGGCGCAGCCTGCTGGCCGACTACCGGCGCTGGGGGGAGAACCAGGAGAAGGCCAGCCTGTCGGTGGCGCTGCTGTTCGCCAGCGCCTACGGCAACACGGCGGCGATCGCCGATGCCCTCGCCCGCGGGGTGGCCCGCAGCGGCGTGCGGGTGGAGAGCATCAACTGCGAGTTCGCCCCGGCCGAGCAGCTGATCGCGGCGATCCGGGGCTGCGATGCCCTGCTGATCGGCTCCCCCACCCTGGGGGGCCATGCCCCCACGCCGATCGTCTCGGCGCTGGGCACGGTGCTCACCGAGGGCGATCGCAGCAGGCCGGTGGGGGTGTTCGGCAGCTACGGCTGGAGCGGCGAGGCGATCGACCTGCTGGAGAGCAAGCTGCGCGATGGCGGCTTCCCCTTCGCCTTCGAGCCGATCCGGGTGAACTTCAGCCCCGATCCGCCCACCCTGCGCACGCTTGAGGAAACAGGCCTGGCCCTGGGCCGCCGTCTGCAGACCGAACAGCGCCGCTCGCGCCTGCGTCGTCCGGGCGGGGGGCTGCAGGAGAGCCGCAGCAACCCGGCGATCCAGGCCCTGGGCCGGATCGTGGGCTCCCTGTGCGTGCTCACCACCCGCAAGGGTGAAGGGGCGGCAGCGATGGGCGGCGCGATGGTGGCCAGCTGGGTGAGCCAGGCCAGCTTCAGCCCGCCCGGCTTCACGGTGGCGGTGGCGAAGGACCGGGCGGTGGAAACCCTGCTGCACGTGGGCGATCGCTTCGCCCTCAACGTGCTGGCCGAGGGGCGGGAGAACGGACCGATGAAGCGCTTCCTGCAGCCGTTCGTGCCCGGCGAGGACCGCTTCGCCGGCATGGAGCTGGAGGAGAGCCCCGGGGGCCAGCCGGTGCTGCCGGAAGCCCTGGCCTGGCTGGAGGCCACGGTGAGTCAGCGGATGGAATGCGGCGATCACTGGCTGCTCTATGCCCAGGTGAGCAGCGGCGGCCTGCTCGACGCCAAGGGCGTCACGGCGGTGCATCAGCGGCGGACCGGCCTGGCCTACTGAGGCGCTAACTCATACTCACTCCGACTTGGTGTAGCCTCCCTGGCAGTGACGCCCGCGGGGCGACCCCCAACCATGGACCTCTCCAAGCCAGGAACCCACGCCAATCTCGAAGCCGCCTTCGGCGGCGAGAGCATGGCCAACCGCAAGTACCTCTTCTTCGCCGACGTGGCCAGGCAGCTCGGCAACGCCGAGCTGGCGAAGCTGTTCCGCGACACCGCCGCCCAGGAGACCGAGCACGCCTTCGCCCACTTCCGCCTGCTGCACCCGGAGCTGGTGGTCGCCGATCCCGCCGCTCTCTCCGACGAGGAGAAGCAGACGGTGCTGGCCCGCTGCCTGGAGCTGGCGATCGAGAGCGAAACCTACGAATACACCACCATGTACCCGGAGTTCGCCGCCCAGGCCCGGGCCGACCGCGACGGCGAGGCGGTGGCGGAGTTCGAGGAGCAGATCGACGAATCGAAGGATCACGCCGCCATCTTCCGCAAGGCCGCCGATAACTTCGGCCTGCTGGCGCCGGTGGAGCAGCACCATGCCCAGCGCTACGGCGTGGCCCTGGAGGCGCTGCACGGCAACGGCAAGGCCGGCGAAGCCGCCACCCCGGTGCCCGGCAAGTGGATCTGCAAGGTGTGCTCGATGATCTACGACCCGGCCGTCGGCGACCCCGACTCCGGCATCGCAGCCGGCACGCCGTTCGAAGCGATCCCCGACGACTGGGAGTGTCCGCTGTGCGGGGCGAGGAAGGCCAGCTTCGTGCCCTACCGCGAGCCCGAACTGCTGGCCGCCTGAGTCAGGCCGGTGGCCTCAGGCCGCGTGGGGCGGGGTGGGGTGCGAACCCCCACCCGCCTGAAAGGGCAGCACGAGGGTGGCCCAGTGGTCGGGACGCTCAGGGCGTCGGCGGCGGGCCTGGCGCACACCGAACGGTACCCGCACCACATTGGTGCCTTCCTCGCGGAAGGTGCCACCACCCGTGGTGCCTCCGCTGCCTCCGCCACCACTGATGCCGTTGCCGTTCATGGTCCCCACGATCTGAAAGGCGAAAAATGCAGCCGCCAGAGGCAGCAAGCACGGCAATGATGCTGCACCCGAGCAGAAGTCGGTAGTGGCGGCACCTGCTAAGCGGCCAGTTCCGCCACCGCCACAGGCGCGGCCAGCTCCTCCACCGAGGGGCAGGTGCACACCAGGTTGCGGTCGCCGTAGGCGTTGTCGATGCGGGCCACCGCCGGCCAGAACTTGGTTGTGCGCTGCTCCTCCCCGGCGGGGAAGGCGGCTTCGCGGCGGGAGTAGGCCCGGTCCCAGACGTCGGCGGTGACGGCCTCGAGGGTGTGGGGCGCCCTCTTGAGCGGATTGTCGAGCGGATCGGCATGGCCCCGCTCAATGGCGCGGGCCTCGTCGCGGATGGCCTCCATCGCGCTGCAGAAGCGCTCGAGCTCCGCCAGCCCCTCACTTTCGGTGGGCTCCACCATCACGGTGCCGGCCACCGGCCAGCTCACGGTGGGGGCGTGGAAGCCGTAGTCCATCAGGCGCTTGGCCAGATCATCCACCTCGAGCCCGCAGCTGCGCTTGAGCGGGCGCAGATCGAGGATGCACTCGTGGGCCACCCGGCCGGAGACGCCGCGGAACAGCACCGGGAAGTGGGGCTCGAGCCGCTCGGCGATCCAGTTGGCCGAGAGCAGGGCCACCTGGCTGGCGGTGCGCAGACCGGCGCCGCCCATCATGCGGATGTACATCCAGCTGATCGGCAGGATGCCGGCGCTGCCGAAGGGGGCCGCCGACACCGGGCCGATCGCCAGGCCCTCGGCCTGCGCCGCCAGGGCTGCGGGGGCCGCCACGGCCTCGCCGAGCGGATGGGAGGGCAGGAAGGGCAGCAGGTGGGCCGCCACCGCGATCGGCCCCACCCCGGGGCCGCCGCCGCCGTGGGGGATGCAGAAGGTCTTGTGCAGGTTGAGGTGGCAGACGTCGGCGCCGTAGAGACCCGGCTTGCAGAGACCCACCTGGGCATTGAGGTTGGCGCCGTCGAGGTACACCTGGCCGCCGTGGGCGTGCACCAGATCGCAGAGCTCGCGGATGCCGGGCTCAAACACGCCGTGGGTGGAGGGGTAGGTGACCATCAGCGCCGCCAGGCGATCGGCGTGGGCGATGGCCTTGGCCTCCAGATCGTCACGGTCGATGTTGCCGTGGGCGTCGCAGGCCACCGGCACCACCTGCAGGCCGGCCATCACCGCACTGGCGGGGTTGGTGCCGTGGGCGCTGGTGGGGATCAGGCACACGTCGCGGTGCTGGTCGCCGCGGCTGCGGTGCCAGGCGCGGATCACCAGCAGACCGGCGTACTCCCCCTGGGAGCCGGCATTGGGCTGGAGCGACACGCCGGCGAAGCCGGTGAGGGCCGCCAGCCAGCTCTCCAGGTCGGCGGCGAGGCGGCGGTAGCCCTGCTGGCAGGCGGCGGGGGCGAAGGGATGGAGCTGGGCGAAGGCGGGCCAGCTCACAGGCGCCAGCTCGGCGGCGGCGTTGAGCTTCATGGTGCAGCTGCCCAGCGGGATCATCCCGTGCACCAGGGAGAGATCCCTGGACGCAAGGCGCTGGATGTAGCGCAGCAGCTCGGTCTCGCTGCGGTAGCGGTGGAAAGGCTCCTGCCGCAGCCAGGGGTCCCGGCGCAGGGGCACGTTCCTCAGAGAGGAATCGGCGGCATCGGGGGCCGCCAGGCTGCGCTGCAGGGCGGCCAGGGCGTCGTCGGCGGCGGCGGGATCGGGGGCGAGGGCCGCCAGCAGCCGCTCCAGTTCCTCGGGCGTGGAGAGCTCGTCGAGGCTGAGGGCGAACCGGGCGTCGCATGTGGCGCCGCTCACGCCCAGGCGCAGCAGGAAGCCGGCCTCGGCGGCCCGCTCCACCAGCTCGGTGGCCCGGGGGGTGGGCACCACCAGGGTGTCGAAGCCGCTGCCGGGCTCCGGCGGCAGCGCCAGCTGAGTGAGGGCGGCGGCCAGGGCGGTGCGCAGGGCCGCGATGCGGCGGGCGATCGCCTCGAGCCCCTCGGGGCCGTGGTGCACGGCATAGAAACCGGCCATCACCGCCAGCAGCACCTGGGCGGTGCAGATGTTGCTGGTGGCCTTGTCGCGGCGGATGTGCTGCTCGCGGGTCTGCAGGGCCAGGCGCAGGGCGGGCCGACCCTCCGCGTCGCGGGAGCGGCCCACCAGCCGGCCGGGTACCTGGCGCTTGAAGGCGTCGCGGGTGGCGAAGAAGGCGGCATGGGGGCCGCCGAAGCCCATCGGCACGCCATAGCGCTGCAGGCTGCCCACGGCGATGTCGGCCCCGAGCCGGCCCACCGGTTCGAGCAGCACCTGGGCGAGGGGATCGATCGCCGCCACGGAGATCACCCCTCCCACGCGGCAGGCATCGAGCACCGGGGTGGGATCCCAGAGGCGACCGTCGACGCCCGGCAGCTGGAGCAGCAGGCCGAACACGTCGGCGGGGATGGTGTCGAGACTCTGGGGATCGACGCTGTCGATGGCGATGCCCAGGGGTTCGGCCCGGGTCTGGAGCACGGCCAGGGTCTGGGGCAGCACCGCCCGATCCACCAGGAATCGGTGGGCGCCGCCGCGGGGCGAGACGGCGCGGGCCAGGGCCAGGGCCTCGGCGGCGGCGGTGGCCTCATCGAGCAGGGAGGCGTTGGCGATCGGCAGGCCGGTGAGTTCGCTCACCAGGGTCTGGAAGTTGAGCAGGGCCTCGAGCCGGCCCTGGGCGATCTCGGCCTGGTAGGGGGTGTAGGCGGTGTACCAGCAGGGGTTCTCGAGCACGTGGCGCTGGATCACCGCCGGCGTGGCGGTGCCGTGGTAGCCGAGGCCGATCAGGCTCCTCTTCACCACATTGGCGCCGGCCAGCTCCGCCAGTTCCGCCAGGGCCTGGGCCTCGCCGCAGGGCTCCGGCAGCCCTTCGCGGGCCGCTTCCGGCGGCAGCAGCAGGTCGGCCGGCACCACCTGGGCAGCCAGGGCGTCGAGGGAGGCCACGCCCAGGTCGTCGAGCATGCGCCGCTGATCGTCGGCTCCGGGGCCCAGATGCCGGGCGAGAAACGGCGCGTGCATGGGCGGAGCTTTATAATAGCGAGCGATTCTAGGGGTGTTTCGAAGTCGGTTGGGACACAGGCTGGGGCGATGCCGGTAGCGTTGCGCCATGGCCCGCGCCGCTGCCCAGCCGTTTGAGCCGCCGGCGATCCCCTGGCGGCAGCCACGCGCGCTTGCGCCTCAGCTGGATCTTGGCCCGGGCCTTGATCCGCAGCGGTGCCATGAGGGTCTGGCCCGGCTGTGCAAGGAAGCGGACGTGTTGGCGGTAGTGGCTTTCGGCTCGCGGGCCCGGGGGGAAGCGCGGGCGGAGTCCGACCTGGATCTGGCGGTGATCGTGCGCGAGGACCGGCTCACCCCGGCGGAGAAGGCCGCCTGCTGGCGCCGCTTCCGCCAGCGGATCGGCCCGCTGGGTGTGGGGGTGGATCTGGTGGTAGCGGGCCGCGCCGACGCCGAGCAACTGAGCGGCTCCCGCTGGCATGTGTTCGGGGACGTGGCCCGCGAAGGGAGAGTGCTGCATGTCGCCGGCTGAGGACGCCCGCCTGCTGCTGGCGATCGTGCGCCGACACCTGCGCAGCCTCCGCTTCGGGCTGGATCCGGCCTACCCCGAGGAGGACTGGGGCTTCACGGCCCAGCAGGCGCTGGAGAAGCTGCTGAAGGCCTGGATCGTGCTGGGCGATCGTCAGCCGCCCAGGGTTCACGATCTGGCGGACCTGACCCTGCTGGCGGGAAGGCAGGAGCTGCTGGCGCTCCTGGAGACGGAACTGGAGCGATGTGAGCGGGCGGTAGCGGCGATGGCCTGAGCCGCCTTCAGGCCGCTCCCACCCTTCCGCGGTAGGTGGCGGCACCCATCAGGGCCTCGATCCGCTCGGGAGCGGCGGGCCGCACCACCAGCAGCCAGCCTTCGCCGTAGGGGTCGTTCTGCAGTTCCTCGGGGCTGGCCAGCACCGCCTCGTTGCGGGCCTCCACCGTGCCGCCGATCGGGGCCAGCAGATCCTCCACCGCCTTCACCGATTCCACGCTGCCGAAGCTGCGCCCCTCCTCCAGGGCGGCGCCCACCTCCGGCAGCTCCACGAACACGATGTCGCCCAGCTGGTCGATGGCGAAGGCGCTCAGTCCGATGCGCACCAGACCATCCTCGGGGCGCACGTATTCATGGCTGTCGGCGTAGCGGCAGTCGTCGGGGAAGGAAAGCGCCATGGCCGGGGCGGGACGGTGCGGGGAGCGCGCCCAGTCTGCCCGGTGCCGCTCAGGCCGGCAGCAGCTCGGCCGCGGCCAGGGCCGCCACGGCCTTCTCCAGGGCGAGGGCGCTGTGGGCGTGGTGGCTGCCGCCCTGCACGTAGAGCACGAACGGCTCGCGCAGGGGGCCATCGGCGGAAAACTCGCTGGTGCTGCCGTCGATGAAGGTGCCGCCCGCCATCACCAGCTCGCTGGCGTAACCGGGCATGGGGGCTGGCACCGGATCGAGGTAGGAGCCCACGGGCGAGGTGGCCTGGAAGGCCCGGCAGACAGCCTTGATCCGCTCGGGCGAGCCCAGCCGCACCGCCTGGATCACGTCGCTGCGGCGGACCCCCGCCTGGGGCTGGACGGCGAAGCCGAGGCCCTCGAACACGGTGGCGGCGAGGTCGGCGCCGATCAGGGCCTCGGCCACCATCTGGGGCGCCAGGAACAGGCCCTGGAACAGCAGGCGGTGGAGATCGAAACCGGTGCCGCCCTCGCTGCCGATCCCCGGGGCGGTGAGGCGGCAGCAGGCCTGCTCGACCAGCTCGCGGCGGCCGGCCACGTAGCCGCCGGTGGGGGCGATGGTGCCGCCCAGGTTCTTGATCAGGGAGCCGGCGATCAGGTCGGCGCCCACGGCGGTGGGCTCCTGCTCCTGCACCAGCTCGCCGTAGCAGTTGTCGACGAACACCAGCGTGTCCGGCCGCAGGGTCTTCACCCGCTCGGCGAGGCGGCCGATGGTGGCCACGTCGAGGGAGGGGCGCCAGCTGTAGCCGCAGCTGCGCTGGATCAGCACCATGCGGGTGGGCAGCGAGAGCGCCTCCTCCAGCCGGTCCTCGTCGACGCCGCCATCGGCCAGCAGGGGAAGCTCGTCGTAGGTGATGCCGAACTCGGCGAGCGAGCCCTGGCCCTGGCCGCGCAGGCCGATCACCTCCTCGAGGGTGTCGTAGGGGCGGCCGGTGAGGGAGAGCAGGCGATCGCCGGGGCGGAGCACGCCGAACAGGGCGGCGGCGATGGCGTGGGTGCCGCTCACGAACTGCAGGCGCACGGCGGCGGCCTCAGCCTCCAGCACCCGGGCGAAGACGCGATCGAGGGTGTCGCGGCCCAGATCGCCGTGGCCGTAGCCGCTGACGGAGGCGAAGTGGTGCACCCCCACGCGCTCGGCGGCGAAGGCCTCGAGCACGCGCCGCAGCCGGGGAGCCACGGCGGCGGTGCGGGCCGCGGCCAGCGGTGCCAGAGCGCTGAGGGCGGCGGCGAGCTGGTCGACGGCCCAGGCCTGGGGGTTGAGGATCGGGGTCAAGGAGACGGAGAGAGACTTCCGGGATCCGGAGGATGGACGGCGGCAACGGCCACCCGTGCCCCCGGGGAAGGAATGTATGGGTCGGCGGATCAGGATCAGGCGCTGCCTTGCCCTGGGGGCGCCGCCATCGCCACTCCTGCAGCCCGGATGATCGCCGGCAAGGTCTTCGGGCCCACCACCCTGGTGCTGCGCTGCTTCTCCTGGATGGCCTCCACGGGTGAGCCGCCGCCCGGCCGGTAGATTTCGCTGCTTCCGGCAGGCGGCCGGATCCGCCCTTGCCCGAGACAACTTGACGACAGCCCCTTCCGAGCCCCACGGGGCGGTGAACCTTCGCCTCCCCAGCCCGGAACCGGCGGCTCCCGAAGCGCGCCGCCAGGCGCGGCTGCGCGCGGGCCTGGTGCTGCCCAGGGCACCGTTGCCGCCGCGCCAGCGGCGCCGCAAGCTGGGCACCACCAGCTTCATGCTGGCGCTGCACGTGGGCGCGGTGGCGGCGCTGCTGCCCCGGTTCTGGAGCTGGCAGGCGGTGGCGGTGCTGGCGGTTCTGTACTGGACCACGGTGCTGGGGGTGACCCTGGGCCTGCACCGGCTGCTGGCCCACCGGGCGTTCGAGGCGCCGAAGCCGCTGGAGCGGCTGCTGGTGCTGATGGGCACCCTGGCCTGCCAGAGCGGCCCGATCGAATGGGTGGGGCTGCACCGCCATCACCACCTCCACTCCGACCAGCCCAACGACCACCACGACGCGGGCCGGGGGTTGTGGTGGGCCCACAGCGAGTGGATGCTGCACCAGATCCCGGCCCTGGCCCACGTGGAGCGGCTCACGGGCGATCTGGAGCGGGATCCCTTTTACCGCTGGCTCGACCGCTGGTTCCTGCTGCTGCAGCTGCCCCTCGGCGTGGCGCTGTACGCGGCGGGGGAGGCCTGGAAGGTGCCGGGCGGCGGGCTGGCCCTGGTGCTCTGGGGCATCCCCCTGCGCCTGGTGCTTGTGTATCACGTCACCTGGCTGGTGAACTCGGCCACCCACGCCTTCGGCTACCGCAACTTCGACTGCCCCGACCGCTCGCGCAACTGCTGGTGGGTGGCACTGCTGAGCTTCGGCGAGGGCTGGCACAACAACCACCATGCCCACCCCTCCAGCGCCCGCCACGGGCTGCGCTGGTTCGAGTTCGACCTCACCTGGCAGCACATCCGCCTGCTGCGGGCCCTGGGCTGGGCGCGGCGGGTGCGGCTGGCGCGTTACCCGGGCTGAGGCCCGCCACCCACGCCACCGCTCACTCCTCCGCCGGTGCGCTCGAGTTCGCGGCGGACCGCGGCCGCCAGGTCGGCGGAGGGCGGGGCGGCCTGAAGCGGATCGAGCAGGGCGGCGCGGCTGCGCAGCAGGGCCAGGAAGCGCTCGGCCGTGAGTTCCTCCTCGCCGGCGGCCCCGAGCTGGGCGAGGGTGCGGCGCAGGTCGGACAGTTCGGCCTCCAGTTCGGCGGAGGTGTAGTCGTGCTGGCCGGCCATCACGGCGGCGAACTGCTCCCGGCGGGCGCGGCGGGTCGGGGGGTAGGCGGCCAGCAGCTGATCACGGCACTGGCGCCAGGGACGGCCGGCGGTGAGCAGCAGGGCGAGGGCGGCGCTGAGGGCCGGAGCTTCGGCCTCGGCGATGCGTTGATCGAAGGCGGGCGGCGGGAGCCGCAGTCCCACGAACACCTCCAGCAGTTCGCCGGGGCCGAGCACGGTCTGGGCGTCGTCGCGCACGGGCAGGGCGGAGGCCTGGAGGGCTTCGATCACATCGGGATGAACAGCGAGGCGGGCGAGGGCGGGGCCGGCGACGAGGGGATCGAGGCGACCGCCGGGGGCCTCCTGGGCCAGCCAGCGATTGATGGCGCCGAGGGCGAAGAACACCTCGGGGCCGGGGGAGGCGAGCTTGCCGTTGCGCAGCATCGACAGCTGGGAGTTGTGCACGCGGCCGAGGTCGAGGGCATCGGCGAGGGCGGGGAGGACGCGGTGCGACCAGCCGTTGCGGGCATGCCAGACGCGGATGAGATGGGCGAAGGCGACACGGCCCGCGGCAAGAGATTCGCGGTGGCCCAAGCGATCGACTCCCTGCTCGATGAATCTGATGGGATCAGGATCGGCTGTGATCCGAATCCGTATTGCTATCATCGTAACGCTCTGCATCGAGGTCGGTCCTTCATGGCCGCCACCCCCCTCTCCCGCCGCCCCGGCCCCGCCGGCGCCCCGCTCCAGGCCCAGCACACCCGCCGGGCCGCCACCATCACCTCCGGCCACGACGCCCTGCGTCGCGCCGAGTCGCTGCACAACCCGCGCCGGGGTGAACCGGCCGGCACGGTGCCGAAAGGCCAGCGCTGGGGAACCATCGCCTTCATGGTGGTGATCCACGTGCTCGCGCTGGTGGCCCTGCTGCCCCAGTTCTGGAGCGTGCCGGCGGTGGCCAGCCTGCTGGTTCTCTACTGGGTCACGGCCTGCCTGGGGGTCACGATCGGCTACCACCGCCTGCTGAGCCACCGGGCCTTCCGGGTGCCCCAGTGGCTGGAGCGTTTCTTCGCCACCTGCGGCGCCCTGAGCTGCCAGCACGGCCCGATCGACTGGGTGGGGCTGCACCGCCACCACCACAAGTTCTCCGATACGGATGCGGATCACCATGACAGCAACAAGGGCTTCTGGTGGAGCCACATGGGCTGGATGTTCGAGGAGATCCCGGCGATGGGGGCGGTGCCCCGGCTCACGGGCGACCTGGCGGCCGATCCCTACTACCGCTGGCTGAACAGCTGGTTCCTGAGCCTGCAGGTGGTGCTGGGCCTGCTGCTGTTCTGGATCGGCACCGTGACCGGTGCCGGCGGCTGGGCCCTGGTGCTGTGGGGCATCCCCCTGCGCCTGGTGCTCGTGTATCACTGCACCTGGCTGGTGAATTCCGCCACCCACGCCTGGGGCGAGGCGGTGCACGAGAGCGGCGACAAGTCGCGCAACAACCCCTGGGTGGCGGCGCTCACCTTCGGCGAGGGCTGGCACAACAACCACCACGCCTATCCCCATTCGGCCCGTCACGGCTTCGGCCCCGGCCAGATCGATCTCACCTGGCAGCACATCCGGCTGATGCGGGCCCTGGGCCTGGCCACGCAGGTGCGGCTGCCGCGGGCCGCGGGGGCCCCTGAGGCCGCCCGCCCCGTGGCGTAGGGTGGTCGATCGGATTTCAGGGAAACCAGCGGTTTCGTACGTCATGGCCAAGCGTGTTCAGGTGGTGCTCAGCGAAGACGTGCTGAGCCTCGGCAGGAACGGTGACCTGGTGGAGGTGGCCCCCGGCTACGCCCGCAACTTCCTGGTTCCCCAGGGCAAGGCGGTGCCCGTCACCGCAGCGGTGCTGCGCCAGGTGGAACACCGCCGCGCCAAGGAGGCCGAGCGCCAGGCGGCGCTGAAGCAGGAGGCGATCGCCCTGCGCACTGCCCTCGACACCATCGGCCGCTTCACGGTGAAGAAGCAGACCGGCGGCGACGACGTGCTGTTCGGCACCGTGACCAACGGCGACGTCGCCGAAGCGATCGAGGCCGCCACCAAGAAGGAGATCGACCGTCGCGACATCTCCGTGCCGGAGATCCACCGCACCGGCAGCTACAAGGTGCAGGTGAAGCTGCACCCGGAGGTCACCGCCGAGGTGAACCTCGAAGTGGTGAGCTATTGATCCGCCCGCAGCCGGCGCCGGCCGCTGCGCTACATGAACCCCCGGGGCCCGGGCTCCGGGGGTTTTGTTGTGAGGACGCCAGGGCTGGCGGAGCCTCCAGGGGGCACACCCCAGCGATGGGGTGGCAGGGCTGGCGCAAACGCCCCTCCCGGGGGAGGATAACTCTCCCCCCACCCCCTGCGCGCCGGACACCGGCCGCCCGTGACTCCCGATGGTGAGCGTTCCCCTCAGCGGCTCCAGCGCCGACGCCGAAGCGGGGGGCCCCCGGGGCGGCCGCGGCTGGAACCGCGGTGAGGCCAGCTTCGAGGCGCTGCCGGATTCGGTGCCGCCCCAGAACCTGGAGGCGGAGGAGGCGGTGCTGGGCGGGATCCTGCTCGATCCCGACGCCATCGGGCGGGTGGCGGATGTGCTGCGGCCCGAGGCCTTCTACCTGGGGGCGCACCGGGAGATCTACCGCACGGCCCTGATGCTGCACGGCCAGGGCAAGCCCACCGACCTCACGGCGATGGCGGCCTGGCTGGCGGACACGGGGCAGCTGGAGAAGGTGGGCGGCACGGGGCGGCTCACGGAACTGGTGGAACGCACGCTGTCCACGGCGTCGATCGACCAGGTGGCGCGGCTGGTGATGGACAAGTTCCTGCGGCGGCGGCTGATCCGCTCGGGAAACGAGGTGATCCAGCTGGGCTTCGACCAGAGCAAGCCGATGGAGCAGGTGCTCGATGAGGCGGAGCAGAAGATCTTCGCCATCAGCCAGGAGAAGCCGAGCACGGGTCTGACGCCCACGGCCGAGATTCTCACCCGCACGTTCGAGGAGATCGAGAGCCGCTCGATGGGCACGGCGGTGGCCGGCATCCCGGTGAACTTCTACGACCTGGACGCGATGACCCAGGGGCTGCAGCGCAGCGACCTGGTGATCATCGCGGGGAGGCCGGCGATGGGCAAAACGGCGATCACGCTGAACCTGGCGAAGAACGTGGCGCAGCTGCACGACCTGCCGGTGTGCGTGTTCTCGCTGGAGATGAGCAAGGAGCAGCTCACCTACCGGCTGCTGGCGATGGAGGTGGGGATCGAGAGCGGGCGACTGCGCACGGGCCGGCTGCAGCAGGAGGAGTGGCCGCTGCTGGGGCAGGGGATCAGCACGCTGGGGCGGCTGCCGATCTTCATCGACGACAAGCCCAATGCGGGGGTGCTGGAGATGCGCTCGCTGTGCCGGCGGCTGATGGCCGAAAGCGGCAAGGAGCTGGGGCTGGTGGTGATCGACTACCTGCAGCTGATGGAGGGGGGCGGCTCCGACAACCGGGTGCAGGAGCTGTCGCGGATCACGCGGGGGTTGAAGCAGATGGCCAGGGAGCTGAACGTGCCGGTGATCGCGCTCTCGCAGCTGAGCCGGGGCGTGGAGGCGCGCACGAACAAGCGGCCGATGCTGAGCGACCTGCGGGAATCGGGCTCGATCGAGCAGGACGCCGACCTGGTGCTGATGATCTACCGCGACGAGTACTACAACCCGGAAACGGCCGACCGGGGGATCACGGAGGTGATCGTGACCAAGCACCGCAACGGGCCCGTGGGCACGGTGAAGCTGCTGTTCGAGCCCCAGTTCACCCGCTTCCGCAACCTGGCGGCGCCCTGAGGCAGGGGCCTCCCGGAGCATACCGAAACGCCATGCTCCCAAAAGCAGGTGCCCTTGGCCCTCGCTTTCCGCTGGCACCAGCGCGGACCCATGGCCCAACAGAGCATCACGGTGCGGGTCGAGCCGGAGCTGGTCCGCTGGTTCCGCGAGGAAACCCACCTTCCCCTCAGCCAGGCGGTGAATGAAGCACTGCGCCTGCTGCAGGCCAGGCTGCAGACCGCGCAACTGCAACGGCAGATCGATCGGGAGCTGGCCGAGGGCGAAGCGTTGGTGAGCCCAGACGAACTGGCCTACTGGCAGAGGCTCAGCGATGGCTGAGGCGCCCGGAACTGTGGCGTTCAGCCCCGGCTCGGTGCTGGTGCGACGGGCCGATCACCAGGCGGGAGACAGCAAACTCAGGCCCTGTGTGGTCGTCTCCAGCGAGGCGCGGGGCGTCGATCCCCACGCGGACACCGTGATCGTGGTGCCGCTGAGCTCCGACACCGATGGCCGCCAGCGGCTCGCCATGCCGGTGATCGTTCCCGATACCGGCAATGGCCTCCAGCACACCTCCGCCGCGATGGCCGGACGCGTCTCCAGCGTCCGCAAGACACGCCTGGTTCAGAGGATCGGTGAGGTGAGCGCCAGCGACTGCGCCGCATCCGGCGGGGCGTGGTGGCCGTGATCGGGCTGGCCGAGCTGCTGGTAACGGGCTCACCCTACCCAACGCCAGTGAGAATGGTGTGATGGCCAGCTCCGCATCCCCCACCGCCGCGTCCCCCACCGAAACCTTCGAGCTGATCGTGGTGGGCGGCGGCCACGCCGGCTGCGAGGCGGCCCTCACCGCCGCCCGGCTCGGCATCCGCACCGCCCTGTTCACCCTCAACCTCGATCGCATCGCCTGGCAGCCCTGCAATCCGGCGGTAGGCGGTCCGGCCAAGAGCCAGCTGGTGCATGAAGTGGATGCCCTCGGCGGCGTGATCGGTCGGCTGGCCGATGCCACCGCCCTTCAGAAACGGGTGCTCAACGCCAGCCGTGGCCCGGCGGTGCGGGCCCTGCGGGCCCAGACGGACAAGCGTCAGTACGCGCGCCAGATGCTGCAGCTGCTGCAGCACACCCCCCACCTCAGCCTGCGCGAGGCGATGGTGACGGGCCTGCTCACCGAAGGCAGCGCCGAGAACGGCGACCTGCGCATCACGGGCGTGCGCACCTTCTTCGGCAGCACCTACGCCGCCGACGCCGTGATCCTCACCACCGGCACCTTCCTCGGCGGCCGCATCTGGGTGGGCCACCAGTCGATGAGTGCCGGCCGGGCCGGCGAGCAGGCCGCCGAGGGACTCACGGAGGCCCTGCAGGAGCTGGGCTTCCGCATGGATCGCCTCAAAACCGGCACCCCCGCCCGGGTCGACCGGCGCAGCGTCGCCCTCGACCGGCTGGAGGAGCAGCCCAGCGACGCCCACGACCGCTTCTTCTCCTTCGATCCCGCCAGCTGGAGCAGCGGCGAGCCGATGAGCTGCCACCTCACCCGCACCACCGCCGCCACCCACCGGCTGATCCGCGACAACCTCCACCTCACCCCCATCTACGGCGGCGTGATCGACAGCAAGGGGCCGCGCTACTGCCCCTCGATCGAGGACAAGATCGTGCGCTTCGCCGATAAGGACAGCCACCAGATCTTCCTTGAGCCGGAGGGGCGCGACACCCCCGAGCTCTACGTGCAGGGCTTCTCCACCGGCCTGCCGGAGGCGCTGCAGCTCGAACTGCTGCGCACCCTCCCCGGCCTGGAGCAGTGCGTGATGCTGCGGCCCGCCTATGCCGTCGACTACGACGTTCTCCCCGCCACCCAGCTGAAGCCCTCGCTGGAGACCAAGCGCGTGCAGGGCCTGTTCTCCGCCGGCCAGCTCAACGGCACCACCGGCTACGAGGAGGCCGCTGCCCAGGGTCTGGTGGCCGGCCTCAACGCCGCCCGCCGGCTGCGGGGCCAGGATCCCGTGCACTTCCCCCGCCAGGGCAGCTACATCGGCACATTGATCGACGACCTGGTCACCAAGGACCTGAAGGAGCCCTACCGGGTGCTCACCAGCCGCAGCGAATACCGGCTCGTGCTCCGCGGCGACAACGCCGACCGGCGGCTCACCCCCCTGGGCCGCGAGCTGGGGCTGCTCGACGATCGCCGCTGGCAGCTGTTCGAGGCCAAGCAGGCGGCGATCGAGGCCGAGAAGCGGCGGCTGGAAACCGTGCGGCTGCGCGCGGGCGATCCCGCCGCCCCGGCCGTGGAGGCCGCCACCGGCGCGGCGATCCGGGGCTCGATCACCCTCGCCGACCTGCTGCGCCGCCCCGGCTTCCACGCCGACGACCTGGCCGCCCATGGCCTGGCGGATCCGGCCCTGGGCCGCGAGGTGCGCGAGGGCGCCGAGATCGACATCAAATACAGCGGCTACCTGGCCCGCCAGGAGCAGCAGATCGAGCAGGTGCGGCGCCAGGAGCAGCGCCCCCTCAGCCCCAGCCTCGACTACGGCGCCATCACCACCCTCTCCAGCGAGGCCCGCGAACGGCTGACCGCGGTGCGGCCCGTGAGTCTGGGCCAGGCCGCCCGCATCCCCGGCGTCAGCCCTGCCGATGTGAATGCCCTGCTGCTGTGGCTGGAGCTGGAGAAACGGCGCCTTGAAAGCCTGGTTACAGTTGCACATCCGCCGCGCTGAAGGTCCCGGTGAACGCTGGACGCCCCGGCCATGAACCGGGCCATCGGCCCCTGCGGGGGATTCCGCGCTCGCGCGCCTTCTGGGAGCTGAATGCCGAGCAGATGATGAACCGGCTGTTCGAGCCGGACGAACCGCTCGACCTCGACACACCGGCCGACGCAGCCCCCGAGCCGGCCCGCCTCCAGTCCGTGCCACGGCCCCAGCAGGAGAGCACCCCAAGCCGCCGGCGGCGGGCCGCCAGCCCGCAGACGCCCCGGCCTGCCTCTCCTCTGCGCGCCTCGCTGCGGGAGCAGCCCTGGCTGCTGGCCGCCGCCCTCGGCGGCGTGGGACTGGTGTCGGCACTGGTGTCGGCCCTCTACCTCACCCAGTGGAACCGGATGCAGCAGGCGCTCACCCAGGAGCGCAACCTGCTGCTGCTGGAGCGGCTGCGCAGCTTCGGGCCCGCCACCCCGGCCGCCGCTCCGCCGGCACCGGCCACCCCCGCGGCGCCGGTGCTGCCGCCTCCGGCCGGCACCGCCGCGGCCGGCCTCGAGAACCTGCCGCCGCCACCGCCCGAGGAGCCCTGGATGCAGCAGCTCTCTCAGCTTCCCGGTGGCGGCGCTCCCGCCGCCATACCCGCCCCCGCCGCCGCCGCTGCTCCGGGCCGCTCTGCCGCGCCGCTGCTGCGGGTGCCGGTGAGCCCGCCCCTGGCCGCCGCCCTCAGGCGCGCTCCCACCCGTCCGGCGGCCGCCAGCGGGCCGGTGCCCGTGCTGGTGGGGGTGGTGGCGGCCCCAGGCCAGGCCGGTTCCGCCATCTTCCAGGTGGGCTCCCTCTCCACCAGTGCCGGGGTGGGCGAAACGATCAGCGGCACCAGCTGGCGGCTGCGCAGCGCCAGCGCCGACAGCGCCGTGATCGAGCGCGACGGCGAGCAGCGCACCGTGGTCATCGGCAACGGCGGCTGATCCTCACCCCGTGTCCCCCTCCTCCCTCGCCGCCCATCCCTTGCTTCCCTCACCCCGCAGCCTCTGGCAGGCGCCGGCGGCGGAGGTGGTGTCCGCGCGGGCGGGCCGCAGCCTCTCCGGCGCCTGGAAGCTGCTGCTCCTGGGCGACGGCAGTCCCACCCGACACCTGCAGCTGCTCACCGGCGCGCCGGTGGAGGTTGAGCTCATCGCCATGGCCCCGGACTCCGGGGAAGACCCCCTCACCCCCGAGGAGGTGGCTGAGCTGGCGCCTCCCCTGCTGCGGCGGCAGGTGTGGCTGGCCTGCGGCGGCCTCACCCTCGGCTGGGCTGAGAGCTGGTGGAACCAGGCCGAGGCCGAGGCGCACCTGCGCGACCGCAGCCGCCCGATCTGGCTCAGCCTCACCGCTGGCCGAGCGGAACTGTTCCGCGAGGTGGACGGCCTGGGCCAGGTGCAGGCCGACTGGCTGGAGCAGCGCTTCGGCCATGGCGGTCCGTTCTGGAGTCGGCACTATCGCTTCTTCCGCCAGGGCCGCGAACTGACCGTGATCCGGGAGGTGTTTTCGCCCGAACTCCAGCGCTGGCTTGGGCCCGCGACCACCAGCCCGGCGACCGAGCCCCCGGTCCTCTCTTCATGACGTTTCATGAACTTAGTAACAGGTCCCCACAGTTGCGCCTTGACGGATTGACGGCCGCCATCACCTAACCAGGATGCAGGGATCCGAAACGACCCCCATGACCCGCCCCAGCCGCAACGGCCCGCCGGGCCCCAGCCGCGATGGTGATTGGCTCAGCCTCACCGACCTGGGCCGCATCTACGGCATTTCCGCCGTACACACCGGCAAGCTGCTCGTCGCCGCCGGCCTGCGCCAGGCCAACGGCGAACCCAGCCGCAAGGCCCTGATGGCAGGCCTGGCCTGGCAGCAGCATCCGGGCCACCACCACCAGGCCCTCTGGAACCGCGAGGGTTGCGGCCCCCACCTCGAGCGTCAGGGCGTGGAGCCCCAGCAGCAACGCAATCTTGTGGGCCTCTGGGCCGACCTGCTCACCGCCCTCCAGCAGGGGTCCCCTTCGATCGCCGTCTCGGCCGAGGAGATGGCCGGGGATCTGCCGAAGGAACTGGTGGCACCGGTGAACCGGGAACTGCGCCAGCGCGGCTCCACCTTCCAGGTGCGCAGTTCGCTCAGGAGAGCCGCAGCGCCTCGGCCTGCTTGCTCGCCTGTTCCAGCTGCCGACGCAGGCGATCCTCGTCGGTGTGGCTGAGGTTGGTGCGAAGCAGGGTGGCGTGCGGGGCATGAACCCGCAGCCGATCGATCAGCCGATCGGGGGTGGCATCCTTCACCAGCAGGCAGAGGGCGGCGGTGCCGGGCTTGAGGGTTTCACCCACCTCCCGCATGAAGCCGTCGTTGATGCCCAGATCGGACATCGACCCTGAGGCCGCCCCCAGGCCCGCCCCCACCGCAGCCCCCAGCAGGGGGTTGAGGAACAGCAGACCCACCAGGGAGCCCCAGAAGCCACCCCCCAGGGCGCCGGCGGTGGTGAGGTTGATGGCCTGGTGCAGATGCACCTTGCCGTCCTTGTCGTTCTCCACCACGACGGCGTCTTCGATGGCGATCAGCTGCTCGCGCTGGATGTCGACCAGCTCGCGGCGCACGGTTTCGGCCTCATCCACGGTGGGGAAGCCCACCACGACCAGCTGGCTCATCAGACGTGCGGTTCCAGACCGATCAAAACGAGGTCAATAGTAAATGGGCTCAGCGGCGCCGGCTGGAGCGGGGCAGAGGCCGGCCGCCCGGGGGCTGGGGATCGGCGGGCGGCAACTCCGTCGGGGCCGCCGCCGGACGCTGCCAGCGGGGAAGGGTGAAGGCCTCGTCGGCGGGCCAGTCGTCGGCTGGGGCCGGACTCGCAGCTGGTTCCGGGCCCGGACCGCGGAGCCCGCGGCGGGAGATCGCCTCCAGCGGCCGCCGGGCCGAAGCACGCACCGGGGGCGCCGATGCGGCCGGTGCCGCCGCCGGTTCCTGCCAGGGCTCACGCCAGTCGTCGCCGTCGTCCTCCAGCAGCCGGTCGAGCTTGTCCTCCACCCAGCGGCCCAGATCGGCCGGGCGGAATGCACCCGCACCCGGCCGGCCGCCAGGCCGGCTGCCGGCCCCTCGCGAACCGCCCCGCGAACCCGGGCGGGCGCCGGAGACGCCCTCCACGAACTGCCGGCCGGCGCTCACCCAGCGGTCGAGCCGCTCCTCCAGCGGATCTCCCTCGCGCCTGGTGCCCCGGCGCCCCTCCGACCGGAAGTCCGAACGGGGATAGGCACTGCGGTCGTTGTCGTAACCATCCATGGGGCGCACGTTACCGGGCCTGCATCGGCCTCAGCGCCGCCGCATTGCCAACCAGCGCTCCCGGCCCAGGCCCACCAGGGCAATGGTGAGACCGCTCCACTCCAGCGTCCAGAGAAAGACGGCCATCGATGTCTGCGACAGGGCGAGATTAGGCGGCGCTGCGGGGCTCGAACACCAGCAGGCAGCTCGGATCCCAGCGGCCGCCGTGGAAGCGCTCGCAGCAGCGGCGGCAGGCCAGCCCGCGGCGGCGGCGCTGGTAGGCGGCCTCGTGAGCGCAGCGGGGGCAGCGGGCGATCCAGCGGGCCGCCTCCCGGGGCAGGGGGTAGCGGTGGCGCAGCTCCACCTTGAACCCCGGCTGGGAGCGGTTGATCGCCTCCATCCGTCCGCGGAAGCGAGGGCCGTGCACCTCCCGCTCCTCCAGCACCCGATCGACCCAGGCGTGGATCATCTCGTGGCAGAGCGTGCTGAGGGTGGCCTCCCGGGGCAGGGGCTCCAGCAGCGGCCGCGAGAGCACGATCTCGCACAGGTCGGAGCCATCGGCGCGCCAGCCGCGGCGGTAGAGGCCGGCGGTGCGGGTGAGGCGACCGTCGCTCCAGCGCAGCGCCACCAGGGGACGGCCGTCAGGCGCCAGGGTCCCGTCGAAGTGCTCCCGGTTGAGGCGGTGGAAGAGGGGCAGCAGCGGTTCCAGGGGCACGGCGAGCCGTCGCACCGCGGCATCATGGCGCTGCCGCGACGGCCGGCGGGGTCGTCGGTCAGACTCGCCGCCAGCGAACCGCACGCACACGGCATGGACTGGGATCTGGCCCGCACGATCGGCACCAAGGCGCTGCTGGCCGGTGCCGGGGCCCTGCTCCTCTACTGGACGATCTCGGCGGTGCGGCTGGTGCTCAGCGCCCGGGGCATCAACCCGCTGCTCAAGCAGTTCTTCAACCAGGTGGCCTCCGGCCAGGTGGATGGCGCCTACCTGCTGACCACCAAGAACTACCGCTCGCACGTGAACCGCACCCAGTTCATCCGCTTCCTGGCGGGCCTGCAACTGAACAAGTACCGCAACCTCAAGTCGGGGCGGCCCCGCCTGCAGGAGGACCAGATCATCCTCACGGTGAAGCTGAAGTCGGACGGCAAGGAGGAGCTGCCCCTCGATTTCACCTTCGTGAAGGTGGACGACCAGTGGCGGGTGGACCGGATCCAGAAGCTGGCGGCGGCCTGAGCCCCGCCTCCCCGCCGGTCCGCCCGTGAGCGCCCCTTCAGCCCCTGATGCCGCCGCCCCGACCGCCCCGCATGGGGCTGCCGCCGCGCGGGCGATGGAGCTTCGGGCGCTGCTCAACCGCGCCGCCCACGCCTACTACGTGCTCGATGCGCCCCTGATGGAGGACCCGGTCTACGACCGGCTCTACCGGGAGCTGCTCGAGCTCGAAACGGCCCATCCCGAGCTGCGCACGATCGACAGCCCCACCCGGCGGGTGGGGGGTGCGCCGGCCGAGGGTTTCGCCACCGTGGCCCATCGCATCGGCCTGCTCAGCCTCGACAACGCCTTCTCGTTCGCCGAACTGGAGGCCTGGTACGGCCGGCTGCTGAAGGTGCTCGACCGCACCCCGGCACCGGACGCTCCCCTGCCGGCGCTGCCGCTGGTGGGCGAGCTGAAGATCGATGGCAACGCCCTGGCCCTCAGCTACGAGCACGGCGTTCTGGTGCGGGCCGCCACCCGCGGCGACGGTGAACGGGGCGAGGAGATCACCGCCAACGTGCGCACGATCCGCAGCGTGCCCCTGCGGCTGGAGATCGCCGATCCGCCGGAGTGGGTGGAGGTGCGGGGCGAGGCCCTGATCCCCGACGGCACCTTCGCCGCGATCAACGCCGAGCGGCTGGAGCGGGGCGAACCGCCCTTCGCCAACCCCCGCAACGCCTGCGCCGGCACCCTGCGCCAGCTCGATCCGGCGGTGGTGGCGGCCCGGCGGCTGGAGTTCTTCGCCTACACCCTGCACCTGCCGCCCGAGTGGCAGCCGTCAGCCATCGGCAGCGGGCCGGGGGTGCCCACCAGCCAGTGGGAGGCGCTGCGCTGGCTGGAGGCTGCCGGCTTCCGCGTGAACCACCACGCCGCCCTCTGCCCCGACCTGGCGGCGGTGGAGGCCTTCTGCGCCGAATGGGAGGAGCGGCGGCGCACCCTGCCCTACGCCACCGACGGGGTGGTGGTGAAGCTCGACGACCTGCGCCTGCAGGCCGAGGCCGGCTTCACCCAGAAGGCGCCGCGCTGGGCGATCGCCCTCAAGTACGCCGCCGAGGAGGCCCCCAGCCGGCTGCTGCGCCTGGTGGCCCAGGTGGGCCGCACGGGGGTGGTGACGCCGGTGGCGGAATTCGAGCCCGTGCCCCTGGCCGGCACCACCGTGAGCCGCGCCACCCTCCACAACGCCGACCGGCTGGCGGAGCTGGATCTGCACGCCGGCGACACGATCGTGGTGCGCAAGGCCGGCGAGATCATCCCCGAGGTGGTGCGGATGCTGCCGGAGCTGCGCCCCGCCGGTGCGGCGCCGCTGCAGCTGCCCCCGGTATGCCCGGAGTGCGGTTCGGAGCTGGTGCGCGAAGAGGGGGAGGCCGCCACCCGCTGCGTCAACAGCAGCTGCCCGGCGATCCTGCGCGGCTCGCTGCGGCACTGGGTGAGCAAGGGCGCCCTGGATGTGGACGGCCTGGGCAGCAAGCTGATCGAGCAACTGGTGGATCGGGGGCTGGTGCTCTCGATCGCCGACCTCTACCGCCTTGACGCGGCCCTGCTGGCCAGCCTGGAGCGGATGGGGGAGAAGTCCGCGGCGAACCTGGTGGCGGCCCTCGACGCCTCCCGCCGCCAGCCCTGGCACCGGCAGCTCTACGGCCTCGGCATCCACCACGTGGGCGAGGTGAACGCCAAAGCCCTGGCCCGCGCCTTCCTCTCGGCCGACGACCTGGCGGCCGCCGCCGCGGAGCGGCCTGAGGCGATCACGGCCGTGTACGGCATCGGCGGCGAGATCGCCCAGAGCCTGCAGCAGTGGTTCGCCACGGCGGCCAACCGCGAGCTGCTGGAGGAGCTGCGGGGGTGCGGCTTCGCGCTGGCGGCCGATGCCGAGGAGCGGCAGGCGGCGGAACGGGCCGCCGCCGCGGCCGCAGGCTCAGGCGGCGGCCCGCTGGCCGGCGCCACCCTGGTGCTCACGGGCACCCTGCCCGCCCTCACCCGCAGCGAGGCCAAGGCGCTGATCGAAGCCGCCGGCGGCAAGGTGAGCGGCTCGGTGAGCAAAAAGACCACCTACGTGGTGGCGGGCGAGGAGGCCGGCAGCAAACTCGACAAGGCCCGGGAGTTGGGCGTGGCCGTGCTGGATGAGGCGGGCCTGCGGGCCCTGCTGGAGGGCGAGCCCGCTGGCTGAGCGGCCACTGGTTCAGGCCGTCTGAACGCCCTTCCAGAAGGCGACCCGCCCCTTGATCTCGGCAGCGGCCTGCTTCGGCTCCGGGTAGTACCAGGCGGCGTTGGCGTTCACCTGATCGCCCATCACCACGTCGTAGTAGTGGGCCTCCCCCTTCCAGCCGCAGACGCTGCGGTGCGTCGAAGGGCGGACATGGGCCGGGTCGAGGGAATCGGCGGGGAAATAGGCGTTGCCTTCGAGCTTGACGATGTCGTCGCTGCTGGCGATCACGACGCCGTTCCAGCGGGCTTCCATGGCAGGGGGGCGAAGGGTGTCCTCATCCTGCTGCCTAGGCTCAACCCACTGCCGGGATGCCCGCCATGGATCAGCCCGCGACCGAAGCCACCTCCCTTCCCACCGCACCCCGCTCGATCAAGACGGAGTGCGGCCGGGCCAAGTACGCCGAACTGGCGCAGCGCCAGGGCCCCCTGGCGCGGCTGCGGCTGGCCTGGTTCGTGGCGATCGCCAGCCTCAGGGACTGGCGGCTGCCCTGAGAGCGAATGGAGCCCGCCAGCCTGCGGCAGTGCTGCCGGTGGGCGCAGAAACGTCTGCCGGGATTCACAGCATCAGTGAATGCGTGCTCGGTGATCTGGCTGCAGATCGGCTGCTGATCGCGAGTTCTTATCCACCGGGGGCCGACCTGTAGAACCCGGCACGAGCACCGCGGCACCGTCGGGCCCCTAGAGAACAAAGGTGCTGACAACAGCTCGGTGACTCCCGGCGCTGCGAGGGAACTGGAGTTCACCGAAAGGGCATCCAATGAAATAAATGAATACAACAGCCCGCCCGCACTACACACCCTTGTCGCGCAGACGACACTTAGCGGAAGCTTAACCAGGGCACAAATAGTTCACGACAAACAAAATGACAGGATTGAGCAAAAATTCCCTTCCTCCGTGTCTCTGAGCTTCGTTCGACTGGAATCCCCGATCCAGGCCGTCAACGGTGTGATCAACTTGGCGACGGCGCCTCTTACGGCGAATGCGGAAATATCTGCCTTCAATCCTGCGAGTGGATTCATTTACACCGTTGGAGGTGGCTCAGGCTCCATCGTTGTCAGCGATCTCACAGATCCATCCCGGCCGAAAGCCGTAGCGATCGCCAAACCTGCCGACAACAGTCAGACCCTTCAGAGTGTTGCCGTCTTCGGCAAACTGCTGGCCGTAGCAGTTCAGAATACAGTTAAAACGGATCCGGGTTTCGTCCAGTTCTACGACCTCAGCAACCCGGCACTTCCCGTTCATATCAGCACGGTCTCCGTCGGCGCCCTGCCCGACATGGTCAAGTTCAGCGCCGACGGCAAGAAGCTGCTGATCACCAACGAGGCCGAACCGAATTCGGACTACACCATTGATCCTGTCGGCTCGATCTCGCTGATCGACACCTCCGGCTATCTCGCCAACACTCCGGCAGCCCCAGCCCAGGCTAATGTTCAGACTGCAGATTTCAGTGCCTGGAACAATCGCAAGGCCGAGCTTGTCAATCGTGGCATCCGCATCACCGGCAAATCCGGCGTAACCACCACGGTAGCTCAGGATATTGAGCCAGAAGCGATTGCGATCACAGCCGATGGCAAAACGGCCTTTATCTCGCTGCAGGAAAACAACGCAATTGCCGTGCTGGACATCAGCACCACCACTCCGAAGATCACTTCGATCTTCTCGGCCGGCATCAAAGACTGGGATCGCGGCCAGGCAACAGCCACCAACATCACCTACACCCTCAGCTATGCCGCCGGCAACGCCAACCTCCCTACCGGCGTGCAGCCGGGCGGTCTGTCGGGCCTCTGGTTTGACGGGGTGGAGACGGTATCCGGCAAGCAGCTGGATATCTATTACTCCATCACCGATCGCGGCCCCAACGGCACCCTGACCAACGGCCAGCGTCAGTTCCTGGATCCCGACTTCCAGCCCAGCATCTACAAGCTGGGCATGGATCGCGCCACGGGTGCGGTGACCGAGCTTGGAAAGATCGGCCTCAAGCGTGTGGACGGCACGGCGCTCACCGGCCTGCCGCAGCTGGCGGGCAAGGATGAGGTTCCGGTGGATGCTGACAACAACCCACTGCCCTACGACCCCTTCGGCATCGACTCGGAGACCGTTTCGGTGTTCACGACCACCATCGCTGGTGTGAGCCGCAAGGTGTTCGCTGTCGGTGATGAATACCGCGGCCAGATTAGCCTGTTTGATTTCAGCACCGGCAATCTCATCCAGCGCTACATTCCCGCCGGCCAGAAGGCCCAGCTGCAGGCCCAGCACGGCAGCGTGATCGGCGCCGAAACGATCGACAGCCTGCCGGCGATCTACGCCAACCGCTGGGCCAACCGCGGCATTGAAGGCATGGCCTTCAACAGCACCGATGGGTTGCTCTACGCCTTCGTGCAGAGCCCGCTCGACAAAGACGGCCTTGGCCTCAGTGCAAGCCGCAGCAAATCCGAGCTGACCCGCATCCTGGCGATCGATCCCGCCACCGGTGTGCCGGTGAAGGAGCATCTCTACCTGCTCAGCGGTCGCACCGGCCAGGACAAGATCGGCGATGTCACCTACGACGCCGCCCGTGGCGTGTTCCTGGTGATGGAGCGCGACAGCACCTGGGCGCTCAATGGCTACAAGAGCGTGTACGAGGTGGATCTGCGCGGTGCAACCAACACCCTGCCACTCACCCTCGCCAGCACGGGCTCCGCCAGCTGGATGGACGCCATCGGCGTCGCCAGCCCCGAGCTGCTGGACAACAGCCTCACCCTGGTGGGCGGGGTCTACACCGCTTCCAGCGCCGACCGACTGGCGGATGCCGGCATCAAGCTGGTGAACAAGGTGGAGCTGTTCAACCTGCCATCTGTTGGCGGCACGATCGCCTACGACAAGCCGGAGGGCCTGACCCTTCGCGACGATGGCGCAGTCATCATCAACTACGACAACGACTTCGGCACCGAAGGAGCGAACGGCAACGCCTTCACGGTGGTGACCTTCAGCAATCCGGCAGTGGACACCGAAGACAATGCGAATGGCGGATATACCCCTGCCACGAACCACGATGTCTACGGCCTTGTCATGCCCGATGGCCTGGCCACCTTCGCCTACAAGGGTGAGAATTTTATTCTCGCCGCCGGCGAGGGCGACGACAGGAACGACTTCCTCAACCCCGACGAAACGGCGCGGGTGTCCGCCCTGCTCACGGCAGCTGCATCCGCCACACCCGCCCAGAAGGCCGGTTTGCTGGCAGCGAATGCCCAGCGCCTGAACATCCTCACCAACACCGGTGATTACGACGGCGATGGCATCGTCGATCAGGCCTATGCAACCGGCTCACGCTCGCTGAGAATCTTCGATTCCAAAGGAAATGTTGTCTGGGATTCAGGGGTTGCCCTCGAGGAGCTCGCCAATGCTCGCGGCATCTATCCGGTCAACGATCGTGAAGATGCCAAGGGTGTGGAACCCGAGATGGTGGAAGTATTCACCACCAACGGCCGCACCTACGCCTTCGTGGCGTTGGAGCGCACCACCACCAGCATGGCGGCGATCTTTGATGTTTCGAATCCCTATGCGCCGGTGGCGGTGGATCCGGTGATCTTCCCCGACGCCCAGCGGGTGGAGGGCATCACCTTCCTCACCACCGCCACCAATGCGGCCCGCAGTGTGATCGCCTCCAGCGAAGGCAATGACGTGGTGTCGGTTGTCGATTTCCCTGTTCCCTGGCGGCTGCAGCTGCTCCACCTCTCCGATGGCGAGGCGGGCCTGCTGGCGTCCCAGACCGCTCCCTTCCTGGCGGGGCTGGTGGATGGGTTCGACAACCTGTACGCCAACACGCTGATCCTGGCCGGCGGCGACAACTTCATCCCCAGCCCCTTTCTCAACGGCGGCACCGACATCAGCGTGCGCGATGAGCTCAACGCCACCACCGGCTCCACGATCAGCCTGGCCGCCACCGCGAACCATCCGATCGCGGCGGTGGACATCGCCATCCACAACCTGATCGGCGTGGAGGCCTCCACGATCGGCAACCACGAATTCGATCTGGGTTCGCGGGTGTTCCGCGACTCGTTCACCCCCGGATCTGTTGCCGGCTGGGTGGGGGCCCAATTCCCCTACCTCTCGGCCAATCTCGACTTCAGCGCCGACACGGATCTGAACCCCCGTTTCACCAACACCGTCGGTGTTGGCGGCCTGGAGGAGGCCAGCAGCCAGAAGGGCCGAATCGTGCCTTCGGCGGTCGTCACCAAGAACGGCGAGAAGATCGGACTGGTGGGTGCCACCACCCAGATCATTGAGCAGATCAGCTCCACCGGTGGGGTGGAGGTGAAGGGCTTCAGCGGCGATGGCAGCGAGCGCGACGACATGGCCCTTCTGGCCAGCCAGTTGCAGCCGGTGATCGACGACCTGATCAATCAGGGCGTGAACAAGGTGATCCTGATGGCTCACCTGCAGCAGATCGGTAACGAGAAGGCACTGGCGCAGCTGTTACGTGGGGTGGACATCATCCTCGCGGGCGGATCCAATACCCGCCTGGGCGACAGCAACGATCAGGCCGTCGCCTTCCCTGGCCATGCCGCCAGCTTCGCCGACACCTATCCCCTGGTGACCAGCGACGCCGACGGTGGCACCACGCTGATCGTGAATACCGACAACGAATACACCTATCTCGGCCGCCTGGTGGTGGACTTCGATGCACAGGGGCGAATCATTCCTTCCAGCATTGATCCGCTGATCAGCGGCGCCTATGCCGCCACGGCCGCCAATGTGGCCAAGGCCTGGAACGTGAGTGAGGCCCAGCTCGCCAGCACAGCCTTCGCGGAGGGCACCAAGGCAGAGAACGTGCAGGATCTCACCGATGCCGTGCAGTCGGTGATCGCCAGCAAGGACGGCCAGGTGTGGGGC
The DNA here is from genome assembly GCA_024958715.1 of Cyanobium sp. FGCU52. GTDB lineage: Bacteria > Cyanobacteriota > Cyanobacteriia > PCC-6307 > Cyanobiaceae > Cyanobium. The sequence goes on from JANWUS010000063.1 coordinate 39,831, forward strand.
TACAGCACCGTCTATCTGGAGGGGGAACGGGCCCTGGTGCGCGGACAGGAAACCAACCTGGGCAATCTCACGGCTGATGCCAACCTCGCCTACGCCAAGAGCGTCGATCCCTCGGTGGTGCTCTCCCTGAAGAACGGCGGGGGCATCCGTTCCCAGATTGGCTCCATCGACGTGGTCACCGGCGAGAAGAAACCCCCAGCCGCCAACCCAGCCGCCGGCAAGCCTGAGGGCGGCATCTCCACGCTCGATATCGAAAATTCCCTTCGCTTCAACAACAGCCTTTCTCTGGTGACGGTGACTGCCAGCAAGCTTCGGGAACTCCTGGAGCATGGGGTGGCCAGCTATCCCAACCAGGGCCGGTTCCCGCAGGTGTCTGGCGTGGCCTTCAGCTTCGACCCAACCAAGCCCGCCGGCAGCCGGATCGTGAACCTGACAATCGAAGATGCCACGGGCAAGGATCTCGACCTGATCGTGCGCAACGGGACCCTTTACGGCGACCCGGACCGCACCTTCCGGATGGTGACGCTCAACTTCCTGGCTGGGGGCGGGGACAGCTACCCCTTCCCCACCGATCCCTCGATCAACCGGGTCGATCTCTACAATCCCTCCGCCGCCAAAACCGGTGCGGCCACCTTCGCCGGAGATGGCACCGAGCAGGATGTGCTGGCCGAGTATCTGGCCGCAAACCATGCAAACCCGGAGGCTGCCTATTCCATCGCTGAAACAGCCGCCGCGCTGGATCTGCGGCTGCAAAATCTCAGCCAGCGTAACGACACGGTGGTGGATCCCGCCACCCTCTCCCTCAGCGCCCTCTCGGCCGACAAGGAGGAAGGCAACCTCGGCTCCACACCCTTCACCTTCACGATCCAGCGCGAGGGTGATCCCTCCGTTGCCGTGAGTGTGGCCTGGGCCGTGGCCGCCTCTGGCACCAACGCCGCCGACGCACTCGATTTCGCTGATGCTGCCCTCCCCAGCGGCATCGCCACCCTGGAGGCCGGGCAGACCAGCCAGCAGATCACCCTCAATGTGGTCGGCGATGGTTTCTTCGAGGGAGATGAATCCTTCACCTTGAGCCTCTCCAATCCAGTGGGCGGCATCCTCCTGGCTGGAGCGACCAGCGCCAGCGGCCGCATCCAGAACGACGACCTCTCGTCCCCTCCTGCCTACACCTTCAGCAAGAGCGCTGATGCGATCGATGAGGGCTCCTCCCTCGCCATCGGCGTCTCCACCGCCAACGTGCCTGCAGGCTCTCCTCTCTACTGGCGCTTCTCCGGAGCTGGCATCACGGCCGCCGACTTCAGCGATGGCCTGCTCGAGGGATCCACAGCTCTTGGCTCCGATGGCCGCGCTGGTTTCTCCAAAGCCATCGCCGCTGATGCCGCCAACGATCCCGATGAAACCCTCGAACTGCGCTTCTACAGCGATGCGGCCCGCAGCCAGCAGGTTGGCTCCACCGTCAATGTGCTCCTGAAGCAGCCCAGTGTGGGCGTGATCACCGATGGCAGCGATGCGATCACAGGCACCGGCTACGACGAAACCCTCATCGGCGTGCCCATGGGCTCCCCGCTCCGCGGGCGGGGATCCCTCGATCGGCTCACCGGTGGGGGAGGCGATGACCTCTTTGTGCTGGGCGATGCCGCAGGCCGCTTCTATGACGATGGCACCCCTGGACTGGGCAGCGCCGATCTGGCCCTGATCACCGATTTCAACGCCGGTGATCGCATCCAGCTCCACGGCCTCGCCACCGACTACCGCCTGATCAGCGCGCGCTACTCCGGCCTGGCCGGCGTGCGCATCGATGCGCTCTCGCCCACCCCTGAGGCGATCGGCTTTGTGCAGGGATCCACCCTGGCGTCTCTGAATCTGGCCCATTCCTCCCAGTTTCTATTTGTTTGATGTTCACGCCCGTTCCTTCCATGAAAAGTCCCATGCGTTTGTCTGCCATTGCCGTTCTCACCGGCACCGCCGCCTCCCTTCTCTTCTCTGCTCCAGCCCAGGCTGTTGGTGTCAACTTCGGTGGGGTTCTCTACGACGTGACGGTCGTGGAAACCTCCTATACCGGTTCGGTCGAGTTGTTTCAACTGCCTCCCCTTGGCAAAATGCCCTGGTGGGGAAGCCAATCCAATGCAGATTTCTTTGCCGGTGAAGTCTTCACCTCTCTGGGTGAAGGCTCAACAGCAGGCTACGGACCCCTCTTTGCCTTCGACTACGACCCATCAATCGCTGAGGTGATCGGCAGCCTCCAGGATCTCAGCGCGCCAGGTTCCTTCATCGATGGCACTCCCGCCGCCACGGCCACGGTGAAATACGCCATCGCCAACGCCAACGCCACAACCCCCGTCCCCGGTCCCCTGCCTCTCTTCGGCGCCGCCGCGGCCTTTGGCTGGTCGCGCCAGCTCAGGCGACGCCTACGCATCCGTTGAGCGCCTTAGCCGACGCAGGCCGAGTTGCCCTGGCGCTCACCAATGCCAGCGGAGCTGCCATTGAACGCTTGCTGGTGTCCTTCAACGGCGAACAGTGGCGCAATGGTTGCACCACCACGGCCCAACGGCGTCGACATCGGCATCAGTCGCACCGACTCATGCCGAGGCATAGGTGCGATCCCTGCTCAGGTCGGCGGCTCGGATCCCTCAAGCGCCCGGCGCGAGGCCCGGCCCGCCACCCACACGCTCGCCACGGTGGCCAGCACCCCCACGATCCGCAGGGCCCAGGTGCCGGCATCGGCCTCACCGGAGAGCACCTCGCCGAAGCGGGCCACGTCGCCCGCCAGGGCCCCCAGACCCACGAACAGGATCGTGCCGGGCAGGATGCCGATCAGGCCGATGGTGTAGTCGCGCAGGCTCACCTCGCTGAGGCCGTAGGCCAGGTTGAGCAGGGAGAAGGGGAAGGCGGGCGAGAGGCGGGTGAGCAGCACCAGCTTCAGGCCCTCCCGGCTCACCGCCTGCTCTACCGCCAGCAGCTTCGGCAGCGCCTGCATGCGCTGGCGGGCCCAATCGCGCAGCACGTGGCGGCCGAGCAGGAAGGCGGCCTCGGCGCCGAGGCAGGCCCCCAGGAACACCAGCACGCTGCCCGTGAGCGTGCCGTAGAGGGCGCCGGCCAGCATCGAGGCCCACACCCCCGGCAGCAGCAGGGTGACCCAGAGGGCATAGAGAGGCACGAAGGCGGCGGCCCCCAGGGGGCTGCGCAGGGCCGGCAGCCACGACGACAGCAGGTGCGAAGCGTCCATCGGCGCGGCCGTAAGGCCGCACCGTAGGCGGCTCAGGCGGTGGCCGGGACCGTGGGCAGGCGGTGGCGAACGGCGAGGGCCCGGTAGGCGGCGCAGAACTCCGGGCCCAGGGCTTCAGAGAGCACGGTGTCGGCCTCGAAGGCGGCCAGGGCCTCCGCCAGGCTGGTGGGCAGGCGCCGGGCCTCGGCCTCCGAGGGCGGGTGGGTGTAGGCGTTGGTGTCGAGACGAGGGCCGGGGTCGAGCTGGCGCTCGATGCCGTCGAGACCGGCCGCCAGCACGGCGGCCTGCAGCAGGTAGGGGCTGGCGGCGCCGTCGCCGAGGCGCAGCTCGATCCGGCCGGCGTCGGGAATGCGGATCATGTGGGTGCGGTTGTTGCCGCCGTAGGTGATCCAGGAGGGCGACCAGGAGGCGACGGAGGTGCTGGTGGCCCGGCCGAGCCGGCGGTAGCTGGCCTCCACCGGGTTGGTGAGGGCGCAGAGGGCCGGAGCATGGGCCAGCAGACCGGCGAGGAACTGATAGCCGAGGGTGGAGAGCCCGAGCTCGCCGGCGGGATCGGCGAACAGGTTGGTGCCCTCGCCGCTCCAGAGGGAGAGGTGCAGGTGGGCGCCGTTGCCGGTGAGCTCATCGAAGGGCTTGGGCTCGAAGCTGGCCCGCAGGCCGTGGCGCTCCGCCAGGGTGGCCACCATCACGCGGAAGAAGGCGTGGCGGTCGGCGGTGGTGAGGGCGTGATCGAAGGTCCAGTTGATCTCGAACTGGCCGTTGGCGTCCTCGTGGTCGGCCTGATAGGGACCCCAGCCCAGGGCCTCCATGGCCTCCAGCAGCTCGGAGATCAGGGGGTAGCGGCGCATCAGCGCCAGCTGGTCGTAGCAGGGTTTCTCGCCGGTGTCGCGGGTGTCGGCGATGGCATCGGCGAGCGGATCGAGCAGGAAGAATTCGGGCTCCACCCCCGTGCGCAGATGCAGCCCCTTGGCGGCGGCCCGCTCGAGCTGGCGCTGCAGCACCAGGCGCGGCGCCTGCTCCAGCGGCACACCGCCCACCGCCAGGTCGGTGGCCACCCAGGCCACCTCCGGCTGCCAGGGCAACTGGGTGAGGCTGGCGGGATCGGGGCGGGCCAGCACGTCGGCGTCGGCCGGGGTCATCTCCAGCCAGGCGGCGAAACCGGCGAAGCCGGCACCCTCGACCGCCAGCTCGGCCGCGGCGGAGGCCGGCACCAGCTTGGCCCGCTGCACGCCGAACAGGTCGCTGAAGGAGAAGAGGTAATGGCGCACCCCGTGATGGGCGGCGAAGGCGGCGAGGTCGGTCATGGCTGGGGAAGAAGGGCGTCGAGGGCGTGGCGGATGAAGGCCTGCTCGCGGGGCTGGTCGCGGGGGTTGCCGGCCCGGTGACCGAGGGGCGAGTCGAGCTCGAGGAAGCGGGCCCCGGGGATCAGGGCCGCCTCGGCGCGGCAGTCGGCGGGGGTGAAGTAGAGGTCGTGGGAGCCGGCGATCACGCAGGTGGCGGCCTGGATGCGGCCGAGGGCCGCGGCCAGGTCGTCGCCGCAGCCGGCGGCCGCCGCCACGTCGCTGGCGAGCCAGGTGTCGAGCATCGCCAGCAGGTTGTGGGGGTCGTGACGCCGGTAGGCCGGCAGCCACGCCTGCTCCACGTAGTCGTCGACCGTGGCGTAGCCGAGCCGCAGGTGCTCGCCGGCCGCGTAGAAGGGCTGGCTGGCGGCCCAGCTGGCGTAGATCAGCGCGAAGGTGCGCAGCCCCTGCTCCGGCAGGGCCGTGAAGCGCTCGCCGTTCCAGGCCGGATCGGCGGTGAGCGCCTGGCGCAGGCTGAGCAGGAACAGGCGGTTGTGGGGGGTGGTGCGGGCGGTGCCGCAGAGGCAGCAGAGGCGGCGGCTGCGCTCCGGCTCCAGCACGCCCCAGTGGTAGGCCTGCTGGGCCCCCATCGACCAGCCGTAGATCAGGGCGGGCGCCTCGACGCCGAACACCTCCTCCAGCAGGCGGCGCTGGGCGCGCACGTTGTCGGCGTGGCGGATGAGCCAGCCCTGTTCGGCGGTGCCGATCGGGCTGTTGCTGGGGCTGCTGGAGCGGCCGTTGCCGAACTGGCTCGCCAGCACGATGCACCAGCGGGCGGGATCGAGCACCGGCCCCACCACCCAGTCGAGATCCTCCAGCCAGGCGCCGTAGGAGCTGGGATGGAGCACGAGGTTGGAGCGGTCGGGGGCGAGCTGGCCGAACACCCTGTAGCTGAGGTGGGCGTCGTCGAGCTCGCGGCCGTTGTCGAAGCGGAAGCGGCCGAGGCGAAAGATCTGCTCGCCGGGGGGGAGGGTCATCGGGGGGATGCTGCGCTCAACCGGCCTGGGGCAGGGCCAGGGCGGAGAGGTCGCGGCGGAACTCGCGGTGCACCGCCAGGTAGCCGACGCCGATGTGCTCAAGCTGGGGCGCCAGGAGCGCATGGGCCTCGGGGGCGGCGTGGAACGGCAGCGAGGGGTAGAGGTGGTGCTCGGCGTGGAACGGCATGTTCCACATCAGCCGGCGCAGGGGCGCCAGGGTGAGGGTGGTGCGGGTGTTGCGCAGGCCGTCGGGCTCGAAGGGGCAGCCGCCGTGTTCGGCCATCAGCACGAAGCGCAGCAGCGGCTGGCCGATGGCCAGGGGCAGCAGCCAGAAGCGCAGCAGGGCATCGGAGCCGGCGGCGATCGAGGCCACGGCAAGCAGGGCGTAGAGCCCGATCTGCAGCCGGATCGAGCGCACCACCTTCGGCGCCACCGCTTCAGGGATGTAGGGACAGCCCTCGAAGGCACCCACCAGGCCACGGGCGTGGCCGCGGATCTTGCCGATCCACCAGGGAAGGCCGCTCAGCTCCAGCAGGTAGCTGGCCAGGTTGTGGGGCGGCGCATCCTCCAGTTCGGGATCGAGCCCGATCTGGTGGGTGTAGCGGTGGTGCCACTGGTGGTAGCGGCGGTAGAAGTCGGCGTTGTAGAAGCTGAGCGCCCCGGCCCCCCAGGCCACGGCGTCGTTGAGCCAGCGGCTCTGAAAGGCGGTGCGGTGGCCGCACTCGTGCATGGCGCAGAAGCCGAAGGCCAGCCCGGCGCCGAGCAGCAGCAGGCCGGCGAGCCGCAGGGGCAGGGGCAACGCCGCGGAACCCCAGGCCAGCCCGCCCACCAGCAGCACCGCCAGATGGAAGGCGAGCTGGCGAAGGCCCGGCCCATCGCGGCGCTCGTTAAGGCGCTCGAGCTCGGCCGAGGGGATCAGATCCCGGGTGACGGGAGGGGGCGGCGGCGCCGTCGACGTCAAGGCGGGAAGCAGGCGAAAGTTCGATCCTCAGCCAGCGCCGCGGCTCGCATGGTCCACGGCGGACGTTCCGGCGGCGCCATCGAGGGTGCGGCCGACCACCCGGTTGCGGCCGCTGCGCTTGGCCGCGTAGAGGCAGTCGTCGGCGAGCTGCAGGAGCAGATCCACCGCGCAGGCGCTGCCGCTCTCCGGCCGCAAGATGGCGATGCCGACGCTGATGGTGAGGCGATGGCCGGCCTCGGCGGACGGATGGTGGATGCCGGCGCCCTCCACCAGCTGGCGCAGCTCCTCACCGACGGCGAGGGCACGCCCGGCATCATGGTCCGGCAGGATCAGGCCGAACTCCTCCCCCCCGAGCCGGGCGACGAAGCCGGTATTGCGGGGCAGGTGGGCCGCCAGCAGGGCCGCAACCTGGCTCAGGCACGCATCGCCGTGGGCGTGGCCGAGGGTGTCGTTGATCTGCTTGAAGCGATCAAGATCGATCAGGGCCAGGGCCAGGGGCTTGCCGGCGGTGACCACGGCGACGACTTCGGCACGGATGCGTGAATCGAAACTCCGCCGATTCGGCAGTTCCGTGAGTGAATCGAGCAACGCCAGTCGGCTGGCCCGCTCGCATTCGAAGGCATGAAACAGCAGACTCAGCAGATTGCTGAGCATTTCGATCCGCTCCACCTGGGCCTCGCTGAATCGTTGCGTACCGCGCAGACAGATGGAGACCACCGGGGTCGAGACCCCTCGTGATGAGAGGCGAAGCCCGAGATAGTCGGTGCCGCCCTGCTGGCGCAAATCCTCCAGATAGGCGAAACCCGCCGTCTCCCCATCACCGAGCGGCAGACGCACGATCGGCGCGCGGGTGGCGATGTGGTGCAGCACGCTGCTGAGATGCTGTGCCGTCTGCAGAAAATCGCGCTGCATGCGAATGCTCTGCACCTCCCCTGGTCTGGTGACATGCCAGATGAACTGGTGGCAATCCACCTCCTCCTGATCCGGCAGGAAGGCGAATGACAGGCGCAGCACATCCAGATTCAGGCTCTGCAGTTCGCGGAGGCAACAAAGCATCACCTCCTCGAAATCGCGCATGCTCGCCCAGTGATTCAGCACATAGCGCTCCAGTGGCATCGGCGCCAGCGCTGCCGTTGGGATGGGCTTGGCCAGCAAGGGCGCCTGGACCCGGGCATCGGCCTGCTGGATACGGCTGCTCATTGCGCTCAGGCAGTCCGGCTTCAGCCAGGGGCTGTCGCGCAGGAACGGGGCGAGCTCCGGCCAGGGCAGCGGCTTGGCGATCAGGTAGCCCTGCAAGGCATCCACCCCCAGACGCAGCAGCAGCTCCAGGTCGCGCTGCTGTTCAACGCCCTCGGCCACGACGGTCTTGCCGAAACCGTGCACCGCCTCGATCAGGGAACCCACGAAGGTCTGCATCCGGAAGGAGGCGGCGATCCCTCGCACCAGCTGCAGATCGAGCTTGATGGCGTCGTACCAGGCCTCGCAGAGGCGCCGGTAGTTGGACAGACCCGAGCCGAAGTCATCCACCAGCAGACGGACGTTCAGCTCCTCCATCAGTCGCTGCGAGACCGAGCGCATGTCGTCGACGCCCGGCAGCTGCTCCATGGCGGCCGTCTCAGACAGCTCGAAGCGGAACAGGTCACGGTCCACCCGCTGGTCGCGCACCTGGCGGATGAGGGCGTCCTGACGCTCGATCGTCTCGACAGAGCCTGCGCTGATGTTGACCGTGATGTAACGGATGCGCTGACGCAGAGGACCCAGGGCATGCCAGGCCTGCTGCACGTCTCCCAGGCGCTGCAAAACCAGCTCATCGAGCCGATGGACCAGCCCCAGCTCCTGGGCGCACTGCACCACCGCTCCGGTGCCGAGGGCCGCCAGTGCGGGCGAGCGAAAGCGCACCAACAGTTCCATCGCGCATTGGCCGGGGTCGCGCACCAGCAGGATGGGCTGGAAGCGCAATTCGAAATCTTCTGCCTGCAGGGCCCCCAGCTGCGCGGCGATGATCGGATCGTTGGCTTTGCGCGTTGGAGCGCCGCCGCTGTGCGGGCCTCGACCTGCTCCTCCTCTGAGTCGCAGACGGCCGCGACGACCGGAGGGCCGGCGACTGGAAGAGGAAGGAGCTGGCAATGACGGGCGCGAAGGTGTTCAGGGCCTGCACCATGGTGGCGGATCCTTTGCCTTCTGGCCCCTCAGCCCCATCCACCGGTGGGCTTGGTTGACAGCGAAGCCGCTGACCACATCTCGACGCACACGGCTCTTTCGTCCCGATGGTTAAAACTGCGTGGCGTGATGTCCTGCCGGCGCACAACTCAGTGGAATCGACAGCCCTGATCGTCGGTGGTGGCATCGCCGGACTGGCCAGTGCCATTGCCCTTGGCCGGCAGGGCTGGCGTTGCACGATCCTCGAGCACGATGTCGCCCGTAGCCGCCCTGGCCAGGGGCTGTTGGCACCCCCCAGCGGCCGCAAGGCTCTGGAGCAGCTCGGGGTGGGCGGCGTCGACAGCTGCAGCGCTCCCATCGACGTCTTCGAGCTCTGTCAGCGCGATGGCAGCACCCTCCGGCGTTTCCCGATCCCTGGCTCGATGGCTGTGCTGCATCGGGATCTGCTGGAGCTGCTCCTGCGTTCTCTGCCCGCCAGCACCCAGCTGATGCCCAGCCGCTGCGTCGGCCTGGACACCCGCACCGATGGCTTCCTGGACCCGATCGATACGGAGGGGCGCCGCTGGCGCAGCGATCTCGTCGTGGCTGCCGATGGCGTGGGATCGCTGTGTCGCCGGCTGCTGTTCCCCCAGGCCCGGCTGACCCCGGAACGCACCACCGAGACCGTGTCGGTGCTCCAGAGGCCGGACCTGGCGCGATCCCTGGGGATCAGTTGCCGCAAGTTCCATGATGCTGAGGCGGGTCTGGCGCTGGGGTTGTTGCCTTGTCGCGATGGGCAGGGGGTCGTCTTCTGCCAGTTCGCCACGGCGCTGCATTCCCCGGGCGACGCCGCGGATTTGGCGATGCTGCTGCGGCGCTCTTTCGGTGGCTGGAATGCCTGTGTCGACAGCCTGCTGAGCGACCGTGACATCGACCAAGGACGCCTCTGGCACACCACCGATCTCGACCCGCTGCCGCGATTGTTCGCGGGCAATCTGGTGTTGGTGGGCGACAGCGCCCATCCCCTGCTCACCGTTACCAGTCAGGGCGCATCATCGGCCTTGGAAGATGCGCTGGTGCTGGCCAATGCCCTGGCGGGGGTCAGCGGCAACGAGCCCGAGACCCTGACCACGGCCCTGGATCGTTACAGCCGTGCCCGGCTGCCGGTGGTCGCCAAGTTGGTGTGTGAAGGACGCCAGAAGCAGCAGCAGTTCCTGGATCCCCACCACGGCGCCAAGGCTGCCAGCGCTCCACTGGTGGGCTTCGGTCTGGAGCCGATCCTTGCCGGATGACGCCCCCCGATCCCTTCGGCGAGCTGTTCGGAGATGCATCCGTTCCGCACGAGGCCCTGCGTCGCCAGGCCTTCAACCTGCGCTGGGCCACCCAGCCAGCGGATGTGATTCCGCTCACGGCTGCCGATCCGGATTTTCCCGTGGCGCCCGCGGTGCGCGAGGCGATCGCCCGCCAGGCGCGGCAAGGGCTGTTCTGCTACGGGCCGGCCGAGGGCCTGCCGGCGTTTCGCGACGCCTGTTCCCGCTTCAGCGAGGAGCGGCGCCACTGCCCTGCCAGGCCGGAGCAGGTGCTGGCCGTCGACAGTGCCGCCGCCGGCATGCGGCAGGTGTGCGCCCACCTGCTGCGGCCGGGCGATGAGGCGATCATCTTCGACCCGGTCGACTTCCTGTTTCAGGCGGCGGTGGAGGCCGCGGGCGGCCGGGTGCGACGATTGCCCGTGGATGCGCTGAGCGGTGAGCTCGCCCTGGACCAGCTGGAGTCTCTGGTCACACCCCGCACACGCCTGCTGGGGATCTGCAATCCGCTCAATCCGGTGGGCCGGGTGCTGCGCCAGGAGGAGCTGGAGCGGCTGGCCAGCTTGGCGCTGCGCCATCACCTGGTGATCCTCAATGACGAGGTCTGGGCCGACATCGTCTACCCACCGCACCGGTTCCAGAGCGTGGCGGCCCTGGGGCCGGAGCTGGCGGCCCGCTGCTGGACGGTGCACGGCTTCTCCAAGAACTATGGCCTGGCGGGGCTGCGGGTGGGCTGCGTGGTGACGCCCGATGCCGCCGCCTGCGCGGCACTGGCGCACTCCAGCCTGGCCAGCACCACGATGAGCGGGGTTTCCACCCTGTCGCAGATCGCGGCCGTCGCCGCCCTGCAGGAGGCCGACGACTGGCTGGCGGCCTGGCTGCAGCACCTGCGGCGGCAGCGGGATCTGGCGGTGGCGGAGCTGGGCACGATGCCGGGCACGCGGGTGAGGGCTCCGGAAGGCACCTACGTGCTGTTCCCCCAGGTGGACCACCGCGGCCTGGAGCCTGAAGCCCTGACGGCGCGACTGCTGGAGCGCCAGCGCCTGGCGGTGGTGCCGGGCTCGCCGCGGTGGTTCGGCCCCGGGGCGCAGGGCCATCTGCGGCTGGTGTTCTCCACCTCCGAGGCGATCCTGCGCGAAGGCCTCAGCCGGTTGCAGCGCGGCCTGGAGGAGCTGGCGGAGGACAGCGGATGAGCCCAGGATCACGGCCGGGACGCTCGGCAAAGGACAGGCCCCGCGGCATGGGAGGCGGCATGGCGGAGGGCCCCGAAGCCCAGCTGGTGGAGAAGCTGCGCCGCATCGAGACCCTGTTCGCCCGGGCAGGGAGCGAGGGGGAGCGAGTGGCGGCGGAGCGGGCCCGCGAGCGGATCCGGGCGCGGCTGGAGGAGCTGGCCGGCGAAGAGCCGCCGATCGAGTTCCGCTTCTCCCTGTCGGATCAGTGGTCACGCCATCTGTTCGTGGCGCTGATGCGACGCTACGGCATCCAGCCCTACCGCTACCGCGGCCAACGGCGCACCACGGTGATGGCCCGCCTCAGCCGCAGCTTCGTGAACGAGACCCTCTGGCCGGAATTCCTGGAACTGCAGAGCACGCTCTCGGCTTACTTCGACGCCCTCACCGACAGGGTGATCGAGCAGGCGCTTGAGGTGAAGGCAGGCGAGGCGGAGGAGCAGGCCCAACCGGCACCGCAGCTGCCGCCGCAGGATCACCAGGCGTCGTTGCTGTAGATGGCCAGCAGGCTCCTGCTCCACCCACCGGGGAGTTCGTCGTGAGCCGTCCTGACCCCTGAACGGATCCCTGCGCTGATCGGGGCGCCGGGCTTTTGAGGGTCCTGGCATGGAGGCTGGATTGGCCGGCCCGCGCCGATCTGGAGCGAAGACTTCGGCTGGCCCATTGCGCCGCAGGGCCTTCAGATCGCTGTGCCCGGCAGCGTTGCCCTTGACCTGGGGAGCCGATCGGAGGATGGGCAACAGCGCGCGCCTCTGGCTTCGCCTTGGGGTGTGCCGCGCTTACCGCTGCCATCAGCCCTGGCCTGGCGACTGGTCGCGCAGGGCCGGCACATAGGGAATCAAGCCCTTGGCGAAGGCTTCCACCTGAATCTCCAGCGGCAGGGTGCGTACGTCCTGAATGAAGCCATCCACCTCCAGCATCCAGGGGATCGACGCGTGCTCCAGCAGGCTGGGCAGGCACCAGTTAGGCGCGAAGGGATGGATGCCCAACAGGTCGCGGACCTTTTTGGAGTGGGACTGGGCGGTGCTGGCGGAGACGCCGAAGGCGTCCCAGATCGTCTTGGGCGTGCAGTGGGGCGTCTGGGAGGGATCAAAGAGAAAGTTGGCCGACCCGATGGCATGCACCACCCCCGCGCACCAGGAAGGCTCCCGCCCCGTCAGCAGCGGTGAAGGACGCTTGCGGGCCAGAGCCGCCAGGGCGGCATGGATCAGCTCGCGGTAGTCGTGGTTCAGATGGCTCGTACAGAAGGGATCAATCCGGGCCATCAGGGCGTCGACGCGCTGCCGCAGCGCCGCTGGCACCTTCGGGGCAGGCTTGTCGGCAGAGGTTTGGGACATGCCGGCGTTGTTCTGCGACTGGTACGCATCGCCAGTCTCTCCGCTGGGATGGGTCACACCGATCAGCACCGGCAGGGTCATCCCGGCCACCTTGAGGCGGAAACGGCGGCGGCGCGGTGGGATGGCCTGCTGCCACAGGCCGGCCAGCTGCGGTTCGGTGTCCAGCCATTCGCACAGGGCCAGGGCGATCAGCTCCAGACGCCAGACGTCCATCCGTCGCGGCGGCATCAGCATCCGATCCGGCTCGACGAGCATCACGGTGGGGAAGGCATCGCCGTCGGCCACGGGCCACCCGTGCTGGCGGATCTCCCGCAGCAGGCCCCTGGGCATGGCGCTCTGCGCTTCGAAGTTGATCACCCGATAGGCGGGAAACAGCGCCATGGCCTGCCCATCACCGGCGTCCAGCCGTTCGGCCGCCTGCACATAGCGGCCGTAATCCTCGACCGAATCGAACAGGATCACGCCATGGCTCTCCCCCTGCTGCCCGATGATGCAGCCGCTCCAGCCCCGGATGCCCAACGGGATGCAGGTGACCTGAAACAGATGGCCGTCAGTGGGAAAGCGTCGCCACGGCCGCCGGTCGTAGAGCGCGGCGGCCACCTCAAAGAAGCCCTGCACCACCTCAGGGGTGACGTCCTGGGTGAAGTAGGTGGTGAGCGCCTCCAGCCCCCGCGGCGCGTCGGCTGGGGCGACATGCTCCCGCAGGCTCTCGGCCACCGCCGCCAGGCGGGGCGTTTTCCCCTGGGCCACCAGAACGCCCGGCAACAGGCCGGGAACCAGCTTCAGCAGCCTGGAGCTGTCCACCACCACCCGCTTCGGCTCGCCCGGCCGGCAGGGGGGCTGGGGCTCGTGGCGGGCCTGGGTGATCGCCTGCTGCAACACCTCCAGGGGCCGCTGCGGATGGCCCGGCACCATGGCGCGCACGGCGCCACTGGCATCCACCACCAGCACCACCAGGGGGCGATAGCGGACGCCATCCTCGCCAGGCACCGTGGCGGGCAGGGTCACCAGGCCGATCTCCCACACCGTGGCGTGAGTGGCGATACCAAAGCCACGCGGCCGCTGGTCAGGGCTGCCCATGGCAGGGAATCATTGGGCCCAGATTTTCCCATCGTTCGGCACCAGGGTCACCGCCAGCCCTCCGATGCGTCAGTGGCGGCGACGGTGGCTCGACGGGAACGGTCGAGATGAGGGCTGGGAGTGGGGCTTTCCGCTCCCTAGCCTTGGCCAGCTCCAAAGCCCAGCGCTCCGCCAGAGCCCATGGATCAGGCCACCCACAACCGGATCGTGAGCTTCCTGTGGGGCATCGCCGACGATGTGCTGCGCGATCTGTTCCGGCGCGGCAAGTATCCGGATGTGATCCTGCCGATGTGTGTACTGCGTCGGCTGGATGCGGTGCTGGAGCCCACCAAGCCGAAGGTGCTGGAGACGAAAGCCCGCCTGGATGCGGCGGAGATCAAGGAGCAGGCGGGGGCGTTATGCAAGGCAGCGGGTCAGGCCTTTTACAACATCTCGCCCTTTGTGCTGCGCGATCTCGCCAGCCGGGGCAGCGAACAGAAACTACGGGCCGATTTCGAAGCGTATCTGGAGGGGTTTTCAGAGAATGTGCAAGATATCATGGAGAATTTCAAATTCCGCAACCATATTCCCACCCTTTCCCGCTCCGATTCGCTCGGCACGCTGATCAGCAAGTTTCTCGATCCCCAGGTGGATCTGAGCCCGGCCGCGCTCGACAACCACGCCATGGGCACGGTGTTCGAAGAGCTGGTGCGCCGCTTCAATGAGGAGAACAACGAGGAGGCGGGTGAGCACTGGACACCGCGCGATGCCGTGCGGTTGATGACCACATTGATGTTTCGCCCGATTGCCGCCTTGGTCAAGAGCGGCACCTATCTGCTCTACGACGACGCCTGCGGCACCGGCGGAATGCTCACCGTGGCGGACGAAACCCTGCGCGAGCTGGCGGCGGCCTTTGGGCAGGAGGTGGTGACCCGCCTCTATGGCCAGGAGATCAACCCGGAAACCTATGCGGTCTGCAAGGCCGACATGCTACTCAAAGGGGAGGGCGAACACGCCGACACGATCATGGGCGGCGCCGAGTGGTCAACCTTGTCGCACGATGCCTTTGCGGGGATGGTGTTTGATTTCATGCTCTCCAACCCGCCCTATGGCAAGAGCTGGAAGAAGGATCTGGAGGTGATGGGCGGCAAGAAGGAGATGAAGGATCCGCGCTTCCAGGTGAACCATCGCGGCGAGGTGTTGTCGCTGGTGACGCGCTCCAGCGACGGCCAGATGCTGTTCCTGGCCAACATGGCCAGCAAGATGAACCACGAGACACCCCTGGGCAGCCGCATCGCCCAGGTGCATAACGGCTCCTCGCTGTTCACCGGCGACGCGGGATCGGGCGAGAGCAACATCCGCCGCTGGCTGTTTGAAAACGACTGGGTGGAGGCGATCGTGGCCCTGCCCCTCAATCTCTTCTACAACACGGGGATTGCCACCTATGTGTGGCTGCTGAGCAACCGCAAAACGCCCGAACGGCAGGGCAAGGTGCAGCTGATCGATGCCAGCGGCTGGTTCGAGCCCTTGCGCAAGAACCAGGGCAAAAATAACTGCATCATGGGCCCGGCCGACATCGAGCGGGTGATGGCGGCCTATGACGCCATGGAGGAGAGCGACCACGCCAAGGTGTTTGCCAATGAAGCCTTCGGCTATTGGAAGGTGAGCGTGGAGCGCCCATTGCGCCTGCACAGCCGCATCACCCAGGCGGCGATCGAGGCGCTGCGCAGCGCGTCGGGCGACCGGGAGATTCGTGAAACGTTCTGGGTCGACTACGGCGAGGCGCTGCTGAACAACTTCGCCAACCTGAGACCGGAGCTGGAGCAGCGGTTGCGGGAGTGGAGCGCCGGCGATGACGCCGCGGAGGACAACGACGAGGGCGCCGACGACGAGGGCGACGAAAAGCCCAGCGGCAAGGGCGGCATCCCCGAGAAGCGCCGCAAGAAGCTGCTGGATCCAGCCACCTGGATGCGCGATGCCCAGCTGGCGGCGGCGGCCGAAGCGCTGCGGGAGCTGTTCGACGAGGAGCTGTCGACGACCACAACCACTTCCGCAGCGAGGTGCAGAACGCCCTCAAGCTGCAGGGCCTCAAGCTCAGCGCCGTGGACCTGAAGTTGCTGCTCAAGCAGGTGAGCTGGCGCGAGGAGAGCGCCCCGCCGGTGATCGCCAAGGTGCACAAGGGCGGCCGGGTGGCGGCCGATCCCCTGCGCGGCCTGTTCCCGCTGGAGCTGGGCGGCAAGGCCTGCGTAGTGGAGTACGAACCCGATGCCGACCTGCGCGACAGCGAGCAGATCCCGCTGCTGGAGGAGGGCGGCATCGAGGCCTTCCTGCAGCGGGAAGTGCTGCCCTACACCCCCGATGCCTGGTTCAACCCCGAGGCCACCAAGGTGGGCTACGAGGTGAGCTTCACCCGCCACTTCTACAAACCCAAGCCCCTGCGCAGCCTCGCCGAGATCGCCGCCGACATCCGCGCCATCGAGGCGGAAGCCGAGGGCCTGCTCGATGGGCTGCTGGTGGGGGCGGGGTGAGGGCCTCCTTATGCAACGCAGCCTTCACCATGGCGCCGCCAGGGCTCCATACGCAACGCTGCGTTTAACATGAAGGCCTGTGGCGCCCATGCGCAAGGCTGAGCGATGCATGGCTGAAGCCCAGGCCCACCGCGCCGGTCGTTACCGCACCCAGCCCACGGGATATCGAGCCTTCCTGCCGGCGCCTCTGCCGCCCGATCCGCCCCTGCGGCTGGAGGGGGAGTTGCAACTGCTGCTGTCCCAGGCCGACCGTGCCCTGGGCCGGCTGGACGGATCGGTGGAAACGCTGCCCAATCCCGATCTGTTCGTGCTGATGTACGTGCGCAAGGAGGCGGTGCTCTCCAGCCAGATCGAAGGCACCCAAAGCTCCCTGCAGGATCTGCTGGCGGCGGAGGCCCAGCTGTTCGGCGCCGACAGCCTGCCCAAGGATGTAGATGAGGTGGTGAATTACGTGCGGGCGATGAAGCACGGTCTGGCGCGGCTGGAGAGCTTGCCGGTATCGATGCGGCTGATTGGCGAGATCCACGCGGAGCTGCTGCAGGGGGTGCGCGGCAGCCGGTTGACGCCGGGCGAGCTACGCCGCAGCCAGAACTGGATCGGCCCCAGCGGTTGCAGCCTGGCGACGGCCACCTTCGTGCCGCCTCCACCGGAGGAGCTGCCGGAGGCGCTGGGGGCCCTGGAGCGGTTTCTGCATCAGCAGGATGCGATCCCGGCGCTGATCAAAATCGGCCTGGCCCATGCGCAGTTCGAAACGATCCACCCGTATCTCGATGGCAACGGCCGGGTGGGGCGGCTTTTGATCACGTTTCTACTCACGGAGCGGGGCATCCTGCAGAAGCCGGTGTTGTATCTCTCCCATTACTTCAAGCAGCAACGCCAGGCCTACTACGACCATCTACAGGCGGTGCGGGAGGCGGGCAACTGGGAGGGCTGGCTGGCCTTCTTTCTGCGGGGCGTGGCGGTGGTGAGCCAGGAGGCCAGCGGCACGGCCCGGCGGATCCTGGCGATGCGGGAGGAGCACCGGGCGCAGATCACCATCCACCTCGGCCGCGCCGCCGGCAATGGCCATCGCGTGCTGGAAAGCCTGTACGACCGGCCGATCGTGAGCGTGCAGGCCATCCAGGAGTTGATCGGCGGCACCTATGCGGCCGCCAACAGCCTGGTGGCACGGCTGGAGCAGCTGGGCATCCTGCGCGAGATGACCGGCCAGAAGCGCAACCGCCGCTTCTGCTATCAGCCCTACGTGGAGCTGTTCGGCGACTCGCCCCAGGAGGTGCTGCCGTGATCGAGGATCTGAAGCCTTATCCGCAGTACAAGGATTCAGGACTGCCGTGGCTGGGGGAGGTGCCGGCGCATTGGGAGATCAGACGCAATGGCGGGTTGTTCCAGCAGCGCAATGATTCGGGCGCTAACGAGTTGCCGATTCTGGAGGTTTCGCTGCGAACGGGTGTGCGGGTGCGCGACTTCGCCACATCCAAGCGCAAGCAGGTGATGACCGACCGCTCGAAGTACAAGCGAGCTGGACAGGGTGACCTTGTCTACAACATGATGCGCATGTGGCAGGGAGCCGCAGGGATCGCACCCGTGAGCGGCTTGATCAGCCCGGCTTATGTTGTGTGCAGAGCCCTGCCTGGCATTGACTCTAGCTATTTCTCCAGGCTCTTCAAAACCGACGACTATCTGGCGGAGATTGATGCCGCATCGAGGGGCATCGTCAAAGATAGAAATCGACTGTATTGGGATCAGTTCAAACAAATCTGCAGCCCCTTGCCACCAGCCAGCGAACAAGTCGCCATCGCCCGCTTCCTCACCTGGGCCACCAACCGCCTGGACCGCGCCATCGGAGCCAAGCGCCGCATCATCGCCCTGCTGCAGGAGCAGAAGCAGGCCATCATCCATCGCGCCGTGACGCGGGGGCTGGATCCCGCCGTGCCGCTCAAGGATTCGGGGATTCCCTGGCTGGGGGAGATTCCGGAGCATTGGGAGGTGAGGCGTGCCAAGTATCTTTTCCGTGAAGTTGATCGCCGCTCACAGACAGGTACAGAAACCCATCTTGCCATGAGCCAAAGGCTTGGCCTCGTGCCAAGCAGCATGGTGCAGAGCACTCTTCGTTCGCAGTCTTATGCAGGCGGCAAACTCTGCAGCTCGGGCGACCTCGTTCTCAATCGTCTGAAAGCCCACTTGGGTGTTTTTGCTGTCGCCAAGCAGGATGGAGTCATCAGCCCGGACTACACAGTGCTCCGCGAGCAGGCATTGGCTCACGCCGATTACTACGCGTGCATTCTGAAGTCGCCTGGATGCCGTGGAGAACTGCAGACGCGAGCGAAAGGGATAGTTGAGGGCTTTTGGCGCCTGTATACAGACGACTTTTACGAAATCCGCCTGCCCACTCCACCAATAGATGAGCAGCTGCTGATAATGGATTTAGCCTCGCAACAAACGCGAGGTCAAGAGACAGCCATTTCCCGACTTGAATCGGAAATCACCCTCCTGCGCGAATACCGCACCCGCCTGATTGCCGATGTGGTGACGGGCAAGCTGGATGTGCGGGAGGTGGCGAAGGGGTTGCCGGAGGATGTAGAGCCGCCAATCCAGTCGGATGCCGCTGGCTACGATGGAGACGAAGCAGAGGATGATTCCGACTCAGATCCGATCGATACCGAGGAGGTTTGACATGACAGCTGAAGCCAAAGCGCCTTTCATTAAGCGGATAGAGCCAACCAATTTTCTCTCATTTGGCTCTGATAACACTGGGATTGATCTTCTGCCGCTGAATGTGCTGATCGGTCCGAATGGATCAGGTAAGTCCAACCTGATCGAGGCAGTGTCACTGCTGCGTGCGGCACCTCGCGACCGCGGCCATGACCTCCGCGATGTGACGCTCAAGGGGGGCGGTGTAGAGGAGTGGATCTGGAAAGGAAGCCCACAGGGCGTGGCCCAGATCGACTGGCTAGTCAATGACCCGAAGGCGCCGAAACCCCTGCGACATGCTCTCGTCTTTCATGCCTTGGGGCAAGGCTTCGCCTTAAAGGATGAACGAGTGGAGTACAGCGAGCCCCAACCTGGCCAACAGACGCCGTACTTTTTCTATCGCTACCAAGAAGGCAGGCCGGTGGTGAACGTACGCGATCAGGGGCAGCGGCAACTAGCCCATGACAGCATCGAACCAGATCGCTCAATCTTGGCCCAACGGCGTGATCCAGACAGCTATCCAGAGCTTGCCTGGTTGGCCAGCCATTACGAACGTATTCGTATCTATAGAGAATGGGAGTTTGGCCGGAATGCAACCTTCCGCGCTCCCCAGCGAGCTGATCAACCCAACGACGTACTCGCGGAAGATTTCTCCAACCTTGGGCTTTTCCTCAATCGCCTCAAGACCCGTCATCCAACTGCCGCGCGCGCAATTCTTGATGGTCTGACCGATCTCTATGACGGGCTGACTGAGTTCACTGTGCTAGTCGAAGGTGGTACGGTTCAGGTGTTTTTTATGGAAGGAGAGTTTGCGATCCCTGCCACCCGCCTCTCCGATGGCACGCTTCGCTATCTCTGCCTGCTGGCCATCCTCTGCGAGTCTAATCCACCACCGCTGGTCTGCATCGAAGAGCCCGAACTGGGACTGCACCCGGATGTTTTGCCAAGGCTAGCGGATCACCTGTTAGCAGCCTCACAGCGAACCCAGTTAATCGTCACCACTCACTCCGATATTCTGGTGGATGCGTTGAGCGAACAACCGGAATCGGTTGTCGTCTGCGAAAAGCATCATGGCGCCACATCCATGACACGCTTGGCGACTGATGAGCTGCAGGCATGGCTGGAGAAGTATCGCCTGGGTGAGCTATGGATCAGTGGCGAGCTGGGGGGAACCCGCTGGTGAGTGCCCATCTCTACATCGAAGGCGGCGGCAACTCCAAGGAGGAGAAGATCCGTTGCCGTGAAGCCTTCTCCACCCTGCTCAAGAGCCAGGGCTTCAGTGGGCGCATGCCGCGGCTCACAGCCTGCGGTGGCCGTGGCGCTGCTTTCGACGACTTCAAAACCGCTCACACCACCGCAAAACCTGGCCATTTCATTGGCCTGCTGATCGACAGCGAAGATCCACTGGCCATGCCCATGGAACCCCAGGAACAACAAACCTGGGAGCATCTCAGGCAACGAGATGATTGGGCACAGCCCAACGGTGCCACCGATGATCAGGTGCTGTTCATGACCACCTGCATGGAGACCTGGATCGCGGCTGATCGAGAAACCCTGCGGGCACACTACGGGCAAGGCCTCAATGAAAACCAACTCCCACCAACCACATCCCTCGAATCACGGCACAGACACACTGTTCAAGACTCCTTGGAGAAGGCCACATCAGCCTGCTCAAACGCCTATCGAAAAGGCAAACGCTCGCATGAAGTCCTGGGCAAACTGAAGCCAGCCGTGTTGGCAGCCCTGCTCCCCAGCTTCGCTCGGGCCATGGCCATTCTTGAACAGAAGCTTTAAGGCATGCCACAAGGCAGCGTCTCATCTCCAATGAACCCAGCGGGGGAGGCCCAATTATCTGCATGCCTGTCTCTGCTACGTGACCCGCAAGGCCATGACCAACACCAGCCTGCGCACTCGCATGGGAGTTGAAGCCCGCAACCGCGCCACGGTGTCGCGCGTCATCCGCAAGGCCGTCGAAGCCGGGGCCATCGTGCCCGCCGATCCGGAGGCAGCCCCAAAACTCAGGCGCTACCTGCCGATCTGGGCGGCGGTCGGACCCAACAAGCAGCCATGAGCCGTTTACTTGACGGGTACTTGATGGGAAGTCCCGTTCACGGAGTGCGATGCCGTGAGGTCGCCTGTCACGGCAAGGCTTTTGCGACCCAGCTTTTACTTGATGGGTTCTTGATCGGGACGGGTACCGCTGCGGGTGGGCCCAGCGTCAAAGCCAGAGCCTGCCGGGTCCAGCTGGGGAACCTCTCCATCGCCCAGCCTCCCACAGTCCCGCCCTTGTGCTCCATCCCCGAGAGCTTTAATAAGGCCACTCCACAGCAGACCCTTAGCAAACAACTTAGTAAAGTCTGCCAGTAGAGCCCGGCCCCGAGATCCCAGACCCCGCCTTGCTTCTCCCATTGCTACCCCCCCATCCTCCAAACTGGTCTCAGGCCCCCGATTCCCCCGGCCCCATGCCCACCGACACCAGCGAGCAGGGCCTGGAAGCGCTGATCACCCGGGCGATGACCGGGCGCACCCACCTGCTGGAGCCGCCCCACCAGCCCACGCCATCCGCCACCGCGGTGAGTGGCGGCAGCGGTTGGTTGCTGGGGGATCCGCGCCACTACGACCGCAACTTCTGCCTGGATCTGGTGCAGCTGCAGGGCTTCCTGGAAGCCACCCAGCCAGTCGTAGCTGAAGCCGTTCAGATCAGCGTGGATGGGCCCACACGCCGGCAATTCCTCACCCGCCTGGAGAAGCAGATCGGCCAGCACGGCGTGGTGGAGGTGCTGCGCAAGGGCATTCGCCATGGCCCCCACGAGATTCAGCTCTTCTACGGCACCCCCTCCCCTGGCAATGCCCGCGCCGCGGAGCTGTTTGCCCAGAACCGCTTCAGCCTCACCCGCCAGCTCTCCTACAGCTCCGACCAGACCCGCCGCGCTCTTGATCTGGCCTTGTTCGTGAACGGCCTGCCGGTGGCCACGTTTGAACTCAAGAACAACCTCACCTGCCAGAACGTCCGTCACGCCATTGCGCAATACCAACAGGATCGCGATCCCCGCGAGCCCCTGTTCGCCTTCGCCCGCTGCCTGGTGCACTTCGCCGTGGATGAGCAGGAGGTGCACTTCTGCACCCATCTCAAGGGGAAAGACTCGGAGTTTCTCCCCTTCAACAAGGGCACCAGCAGCGGCGGCTCAGGCAATCCACCCAACCCCGCCGGCCTGGCCACGGACTACCTCTGGGAGCAGATCCTCACCCCCGCCAGCCTCACCGACATCCTGGAGAACTATGCCCAGGTGGTGGAGAAGAAGCATCCCCGCAGCGGCCGCAAAACCTACAAGCAGATCTTCCCCCGCTACCACCAGCTTGATGTGGTGCGCTCGCTGCTGGCTGATGTGGCCGCCCATGGCGCCGGCCGCTGTTACCTGGCCCAGCATTCAGCCGGCAGCGGCAAGAGCAACTCGATCACCTGGCTGACGCACCAGGTGGGCGATGTGACCCACAACGGCGAGCGGGTGTTTGACACCGTGATCGTGGTCACCGACCGCCGCAACCTCGATGAACAGCTGCGCGGCAACATCCTTGATTTCATGCAGGTGGGGGCCACCGTCGGCGCCGTGACCGGCCGGGGCAGCTCCAAGACCCAACAGCTGCGCCAGTTCCTCGAAGCGGGCAAGAAGATCATCATCTGCACCCTGCAGACCTTCCCCGAACTCTGCCGCCAGCTCGACAACGCACCGCCTGGACGGCGCTATGCGGTGATCATCGACGAAGCCCACTCCAGCCAGGGCAGCAAGGCTTCCGCCGCCCTCAACCAGTCGCTGGCTGACGACGCCCAGCCCCTGGCTGATGACGCCGATATGGAAGACGTTGTGAATGCGGTGATCGAGGAGCGAATGCGCAGCCGCAAGCTGCTCGCCAATGCCAGCTATTTCGCCTTCACCGCCACGGCCAAGGCAAAAACGCTGGAACTGTTCGGCACACCCCTGCCGCCCGATGGCGAGGGCAAGATCGGCCGGCGGCCATTTCATGTGTACACGATGAAGCAGGCGATCGAGGAGAAGTTCATCCTCAACGTGCTGCAGTACTACATGCCGGTGAGCAGTTACTGCCGGCTGGCAAAAACGATCGAGGCTGATCCGCTGTTCGACAGCAAGCGTGCCCGCGGCAAGCTGCGGCGCTATGTGGAAAGCCATTCGAGAGCCATCCGCGACAAGGCGGCAATCATGGTGGATCATTTCCTCGATGATGTGCTGCCCCTGCGGGAGATGAAGGGCGAGGCCCGGGCGATCGTGGTGACGGGCGGCATTGAGCGGGCGGTGCAGTATTTCGGCGCCGTTCGCACCTATCTGGCGGAACGGCGTAGCCCCTTCCTGCCGATCGTGGCCTTCTCCGGCGAGCACGACTTTGGCGACGGGCCAGTCAGCGAAGCCTCCCTCAATGGCTTCCCCAGCAGCGAGATCACCAGCCGCATCCAGGAGGATCCCTATCGCTTCCTGATCTGTGCCGACAAGTTTCAGACCGGCTACGACGAGCCGCTGCTGCAGGCCATGTACGTGGATAAGGCCTTGGGCGGCATCCAGGCGGTGCAAACGCTTTCGCGCCTCAACCGCGCCGCCACCGGCAAGAGCAAGGTGTTTGTGCTCGATTTCCAGGACAACGCCGCCGCCGTGGAAGCCGCCTTCGCCGACTACTACAAAACCACCCTGCTCAGCCAGGAAACCGACCCCAACAAGCTCCACGACCTCCGCGATGACCTCGACAAGCTGGGCGTGTACACCTGGCCTCTGGTGGAGGAGTTCGTGGCCTTGTTTCTCAGCAGCAGCGATCGTGAGGCGCTGCAACCACTCCTCAATCACTGCCGCCAGATCTACAGCGAACAGCTCAACGAAGACGACCAGGTGGCCTTCAAGGGCAAGGCCAAGGCCTTCGTGCGCAGCTACGACTTCCTGGCCACGATCCTGCCGTACGCCAACCCTGAATGGGAGAAGCTCTCGATCTTTCTCACCCTGCTGGTGCGGGCTCTACCGGCTCCTGAAGAAGACGATCTCACCAAGGGCATGCTGGAGCTGATCGACCTCGACAGCTACCGGATCGACAGAAAGCCACAACAGTCCATTCCACTGCCGGATGACGACGCCAGCCTCGATCCGGCGCCGGTTTCAGGCGGTGGCTTCAGGCCCGAGCCCGAGCTGGATCCCCTGTCGGTGATTGTCACCAACTTCAACGACCAGTTCGGCACCAGCTTCAACGACGAAGACCGCATCGGTCGCCTGATCCGCGACGAGATCGCCCCCCAGGTGGCCCAGGATCAGCGCTACCGCAACGCCCGCGCCAACACCCCCAACACCGCCGGGATCGAACTCCAAGCCTCCCTCAACCGCGCCATCGACCCCTTGTTCCTGGATCAAACCGAGTTCTATAAACAGTTCAAGGATAATCCCCAGTTTCGCAACTTTGTACAGGAGCTGGTAGAGCGGTTGCTCGAAAACAACTCTGGCGAACCAGCCCAAGCCCCGCAGCAAGGGCCATTCCTGCCAACCTCAGCGATACACGCTGTCGTGATCCCCCACCGCGATCGGGATGATGCGGTTGTCGTCGACCAGAAACTCAATCGTGATCCGATAGGAGAGGTTGATTGACACGGAATGAAGCCCTTTGAGCTTGCCTTGCAGGGGGTGCAGACGCAGGGATGGGTGAAAGGGATTGGCCTCCAGCAGCAGCAGCATCTTGCGGTAGCTGGGCTGCAGTTCCGGGTGGCGCTTCAGGAAGCGGGCCGCCCGACGGTTGTAGCTGTCCGTGAAGATCAGCTGCCAGCTTTTCATTCGGTGGCGGCTTCAGGCTCCGCCGCCAGAGATTCCA
Source organism: Cyanobium sp. FGCU52 (assembly GCA_024958715.1). Lineage (GTDB taxonomy): Bacteria > Cyanobacteriota > Cyanobacteriia > PCC-6307 > Cyanobiaceae > Cyanobium. The sequence continues at coordinate 64,478 of JANWUS010000063.1, forward strand.
AGCGGGAGAGATGGGCGTCCACAGATTCCCGCCGCCAGCGGCCCTCCGCCAGATCGGCCCTGCTGCTTTGCAGGGCGAGGTCGAGCTCGCACTCCCGCAAGCGATGAAACTCCGCCAGATCCATCACCACATAACGCAGCTGGCCGCGCACACTCAGTCCCACCTCCTGCTCGTGCTCCAGCGCCTCGCTGATGGCACCGATGCCACGGGTCTTCAACTCATTGGCAGAGATGGCCTGCATCGCACGCTGAACCGCTCTGTTCAGCGTACGTGTCATCGCATGGTCTGTCGAGTGCTGGCAGCTGGTGGGCGCCAGCTCAGGCGGCCTAGGGCGCGATGAGCTTCAGGCCGGGGAACGCCTGGCGATAACGGCGCCTGTCGCGGGTGAGCAGGGGCACCCGCTCCACCAGCGCGTGAGCGCCGATCAGGAAATCAGCAAGCAGGGTCTGTCTGGAACCGCCCCGCGACCTGGACTCAGCATGGGCCTGAGCGGCGAGGAAGGCGGCTTCGCGGGGTATGGGGCGGTAGGCATAAAGATGGGCCGGCAACAGATCATCCACCGCCTCAATCGTCTCGCAGGCGAAGGCTATCTCGGCGTACACGATCGGATTGATCAGCAGCGTGCCCCGATCGAGCCAGCAGCGGAGCTGTTCCTCACTCCACGGCTGCCAGCACGGATCCGCGGTGATCACATCGAGGATCACGTTTGAATCCACGAACACCATCAGGGTTGAGCATCCCCGCGGGTCAGAGCGAGCAGTTCATCGGTGCTGAGGCGGGTGCGCAGAGCCCGGGCCCGTCGCAATCGCTGCAAACCCTCCTGAGCGCGCGTGGCTGCTGGAGACTCCTTCTCGATCAGCACCCGCCCGTTCTCCACCAGGAAGCGAACCTGGGTGTGGGGCAGCAGACCGCATTGCTCGCGGATCTCCTGGGGGATGGTGACCTGGCCCTTGCTGGTGATCCGCATGCTCGTCCCATCCTGCAAGACAGTAGGAATCTTACTGTCTTGCAGGATGGGACGTTGGCGCCCGGGCTGGCTTCGGTGTGAGCGTGGCACCAAAGGCGAAAGGCGTGGTGGTGCCTGCCCGGCAGGCGTATTCCCACTGGGCCTCACTGGGCAGGGTGAAGGGAAGGCCGGTGCGCTGGCTGAGCCGGCGGCAGAACTCCATCGCCTGCTCCCAGCTCACCTGCTCCACTGGCCGGCGCCCCCCCCAGAAGTGGGAAGGGTTTGGCACAAGATCGTGCTCAGCCTTCGACCAGCGGGCCACCGCCGCCCACTGCGCCTGGGTCACCGGGGTCTGGCCGAGCAGGAAGCCGCCCAGCAGCACCCTGTGTTGGGGACCCTCATCGGAAGCACGGCCAATCTCATCCGCGGGCGAGCCCATCCCAAACTCCCCCGCAGGGATCTGGATCAACCGCAGGCTCTCACCCTCCCCCAGCGCCACCTCGCAGGCCTGTACCCGCACCTCCTGGTGGTCGACGTGCCAATGCTCACCCTCACGCCGCAGTCGGGCAATGGTCACCGTGAGGGGGCTCAGGGCCAGGGATGGGGGGTTGGCTGCGGCAGCTGGCGACAATGCTGGAGCAGCAGATGGGGGCACCGGTGGGGCGGGCGCTGCGGGCGGAGCGGAGACGGGGGCCGCCCCCGCAAACGGATTGCGCCCCAGCGGCGGCTTGGGGTAGCGCGGCGCCCCGTGCAGCTCCCGCAGCAGCTCCTCCAGGCGTTCCTCAAACAGTCCGTCGTCGCGGAAATCCAGCCAGAGGCGCTGGCCCAGGAAGCCCGGCACCAATGTCTCGCCGGCGTGGTTGCGCACGATCGGCACGAACTTGATCGTGTCGGTGGCGCGGGCCACGTGGCCCGTCACGATCATGCCCTCGTAGCCGGCACCACCCTTGCGCTCCTCCGCCTTGGCCACGTAGTTGGCCGTGCACACCATCAGCACCCGATCGGCATCGCGGATGCCGAGATCCATGAAGCGCACCACATCGGCGCCATAGGGAAGGTCCCACTGATCCAGGGTCACCTCCACGCCGCCCTGCCGCAGCCGCTCAGCCAGCCGTCGCACCCAGTCCTTGTGGGCCCCGGAGTCGTGGGAATAGGAGAGGAACACCCGCGGGGTCACGCCGGCCGGGTTGCCATCAAAAGGGCCATTATGGGGCAGCAGGACTTGCGCCTGGCAGCGCCGCGGCAACGCCCACCTCACCACAGGCCCGGCTGCAGCGGGCCATCGCTGGCGGCAGGGCTGGCGGCCTGGCCTGGGCCATCTCCCTGGGCCGTTTTGCTGCTTCCTGTCGGCCCCGCTTCCGGCGCCACCTCCTTCGGCACCAGGCTCCAGAAGCCGTATTTGCGGCCGTGGTCGCGGCGCAGGCGGGCCACGTAGGTGCTGTGGTCCTCCAGGTCGCCCCAATCCTTGATGCCGCGAGCCAGGAGATGGCAGGTGTGCAGATGGCGGGCGGCGTGGGGATAGCGCTTGGAGCGCGCCTTGAGCAGGCTGAAATCAACCATCGCCCGCAGGCAACGGCTGGCCGCCAGCGGGTGATTCTTCTCCAGCAGATCCGCCAGCGGCACCAACAACTCATAGAAGTTGCCATTCAGCGGTTTCGGCGTGGCCAGCACCAGCCGGGCGGCGCGACGTGGTTCGGGCCAGTGCAGCAGAAACCACAGCGCCTCCTGCAGGTCGTCGTGCTCCGCCACCAGATCGAGGGCCCGCTCCTCGGCCGTCGCGTCCTCAAACGCCGGCAGCCGCTTGAGGTAATCGCGCAGGTGGCGGCGCGAGAGTTCCATCAGGGCGTACTCCCAGCGCTGCGCCTGCGCTTCGTCGTGGCGTCCGAGAGCCTCCAGCGCCGCCAGGCGGGCATCGCACCACTCCTCAGCGCCAGCGCGGCGTTGGGCCAGACCCGGGTTAGCCCCCTGCAACAGCACCAGCGCCTCCTCAGCCCGACCCGCTGGGGTGAGCCGTTGGGCCACCCTGGCGGCGATCGCCGGCACCGTCAGCGCCTCAGGGTCGTGGTCGCGGTATTCGGCCAGGTAGGCCTCGGCATCGCCCAGGGCATCGGCGATGTCGAGCATGGCGATGCGCACCGTCAGATCCCGGTAGTAATTCGCCTGTTCACTGCTGGCGTGACGAGCACGCAGCACCTCCAGCCGCTGGCGCAGATGGCCCAGCCCCTCCGGGCCCAACGCCGGCCCCAGATCGCGCAGGACCGGATCGAACTGGCCGTAGCCGTTGCTCACGATCGCGGCGTACACCTGATCGGCGAGGGCCTTGGGATCCCCCGGTGCCTTCTGGGCCACCTGGCCGAGTGCGGCACTGCTCTGATGAAAGAAGTCGCGCACCACGGCGTCGCTGTCGTCGCAGCGCTCCATCAGCCCCTCGGCCAAGCCGAGCAGATCCCAGAACAGCTCCACCGCCCGAGCGGGATCGTGCTCGGCGATCGGTCCGCTGATCGCCTGGCGTTGCCGCTCAAGATCCTTCAGCAGCGCCTCCCGCTGGTGGTCGTCGAGAAAGCTGCCGGAACGCTCGATCGTGGCCAGCCGTTTGCGCACTTCGCGGGCGATCTCCGCCGGCCCCTTCTGTTCGGCCAGCGCCAGACGCAGCAGCCGCTTGGCGCCCGCATCGCCCTCACTAAGGGTGAGCAGGAGCTCGGCCAGCCTGGCTGCCCCGAGGGCTTCCAGGTTTTTGGCGTTGAGGCTGGATGAGCCGGCCATCGCCAGGATGGATTGAAGCCCTGATCATCCCGTGGATGGGTTGGTGGTGGCGACCTTGCCGGCAGGTCATCCTGCTGAAACCACTGCAGCTGCCCCCACAATGGGCCGATGAACCGCTCCGCCGACTGGCTGCAGCAAGCCCGGGCCGATCTGGAGGTGGCAGCCGTGAACGCCGGTGCCGGCCATCACGAATGGGCCTGCTTCGCCTGCCACCAGGCGGTGGAGAAGGCGCTGAAGGGGCTGCATCTGCGCCATGGCCAGCAGATCTGGGGCCATGGCCTCGGCCGCTCCTGGCGCGAGTTGCCCCCGTCTGTTCACAACGCCCTGGCCGCCGCCGTGCCGGATCTCGACGACCGGCTGCGGATCCTCGACGCCCTCTACATCCCCACCCGCTCTCCCGATAGCCTCCCGGACGGAGCTCCCGCCGACCACTTCGGGCGGCTCCAGAGCGACGACGCCCTGCGCCATGCCCGTTCGATCGTTGACGCAGTCGCTGCTGCGCTGGCCTGAGCCCGAGCAGGTGCTCCATCAGGTGCGCGACTGGGCCGAACGTGTTGCAGCCGACCACCCCGGCCTGGTGCGGGTGGGCGTGTTCGGCAGCTACGGCCGCGGCGACGCCGGCGCGGGCAGCGATCTCGATCTGCTGCTGATCGACACCATGGCCAGCGGCCCGCAGCACCAGCGCCTGCTGGCCTGGCCCCTGGCGGAACTGCCCCTCAGCTGCGATGCGCTGGTGCTCACCCCAGCCGAACACCGCGAACTGTTGGCCAGCGGTTCCGCCATGGGCGCCGCCCTGACGCGCGACAGCCGCTGGTTGTGGGGCAGGAGGGGCACAGACGACTGATAAAGCTCGCCAGCCCTCTAGGAGCGTGTCGCACATTTCGGCAGCCACAGCAGACCATCCCCCGGCTCCTTT
>JANWUS010000064.1 GCA_024958715.1 Cyanobium sp. FGCU52
TCGCCACAGCGCCGTGGGCAGCGCCGCCGCCTGCCGCGCGGCCCGGCGGGCGGTGGCGGCCGCCCTTGCCTGCCACGACCTTGCCGATCCGCGCCCCTGGCGTCAGCAGCTGGCGGCGGAGCTGCCCCGGGAGATCCACCGGCTCTGGCTCGATGAGGTGAGGGAGCACTGGCGTCAGACGGAACCGGAGCAGCCGTTCGATGCGGTGGTCTACGGGACCACCCTCGGCATGGTGCTGCTCACCCCTGGCTGGTGGGGCTGCACAGGCCTGGGCGACTGGGATCTGGTCCGGGTGGAGCCGAACGGAGAAGCCGCTCTGATCAGCGAGGAGGGCGGCCTGCCGGAGCAGGGGGAGGCCACCGCCAGCCTCTGCCTGCCAGAGGCTCCGGCACTGTTCGCCCCGCGCGCCCGCCTCCTGTCGCTGAGGTCGGACAGCCCCGCCTTCGCCCTGGTGCTGACCACCGATGGGCTGCGCAAATCCTGCGCCAGCGACGGCGATCATCTGCGCCTGGCGGCTCATCTCGCCGGCGATCATGACGCCGCGGCGCTTGCGGGTCTGCTCGATCGGATCAGCTCGGAGGGCTGCGGCGATGACGTGAGCATGGCCGTGGGCTGGTGGGCCCCGGGCCTCGACACACCGGCAGCGGCGCCTCAGGCGCCCTCACCGGCGGGCCGCACCCCCCTCCCCTGGCTGGCGCCGCTGCTGATGGCCGCCCTGCTGGCGGCCGGCCTGGGGAGCGCCGCCCTGCTGCGGGGGCGGCCGGACCCCACGGGGGGCCCCCCATCGCGCACGGACGCGGCCGCCTCCGCGGACACGGCCGTCCGGCGCGAGGCGCGCCGGCTCTGCCTCTCCCCCGCGCTGATCGAGCCGGAACTGCGCAGCCGTCGCAGCCAGTTCGAACGGTTGCACCAGGGGAAGCTGAGGCCGCAGACCCTGCTGGGGCAGGCGGATCTCGATCCTCTCGGCGCGCTGATCGCCTGGAGCCACCAATCCCGGGGAACGGGAAGAGCGGAGCTCCAGAATGCCGGAGGCCTCCCGGGCGCCTGTCCGGAACTCCAGCGTGCCCTGGAGCGACTCTGGCGTTCCCCCACAGCCTCACCACCCACGCCGGACCGTCCCCCCTCCCGATGAGCGCTGATCCCCTCGGCCTGCGTCTGCGCGAGATCCTGCTGCGGCAGGCGCGGGAGCCGGGCAGCCTCGATGGGCGGCGCCTGCAGGGGCTGGTGGGCGATCTCTGCGGAGCCGACCAGCAGGATCTGCTGCCGGCCCTGCGGTATCTGGTGGTCAGCCCCCCCTTTCAGCGGGCACTGAAGGCCAGCCCGCCACTGGCGGATCCCCGGCTGATGGAGCAGCTGCGGACGGAACTGAGCCAGGTGTTCGCTCCGGGCCTCTGCGCCCGGATGGAGCCGGTGCTCGCAGGATTGCTCGATCGGCCGCCGGGCCACGCCCGGCGGGAGACACCACCCCCGGCAGCGCTGCAGCCCCCTCCACGTGCGCTCTCCGCGCCGCTCGAGGCCACGTTTTCCAGGGGCGCCCTGCTGCCGGAGCCCACCACCGCTGCGCCCCTCTCGGCAACGGCGGAGGGGAAGGAGCGAGGCAACTCCCCTTCGGCCCTGGTGGCGCTGCTCGCCTTCCTGAGCGGCGGGCTGGCGGTGGCGCTGGCGGCCTTGCTCAGCGGGGTGGAACTGCCTGGCCGTTCCCCGTCCTCCGCTCCGCTTCCTCCGCCCTCCCGCGCCGGCCAGCCGACACCGACACTCCCGGCCCCGGCCGATCGCCCGTCCTCAGGCCCGATCCCGGCGCCATCAACGCCGACTCCGCCGGAGCTGCCGGCACCGCCGGAGGAGAGCGCAGAGGGGCCCGCCACCCCGGCCCCCCCGCAGCAGGGCGGTGCCCCTAGCAGCCAGGCTGGCGGGGACAGGGACCTGAGCGGCAGCGTGGCGGCGGCAGTGGCCGGGGTGGAGGCGCTCTATGCCTCGCTGAGCGCCGGCGATCCGGCGGGTGCGCTCCAGCGGATGGACGGCAGCGCCGCGGACCAGTTCGATCCTGCCTTCTTCCGCCAGTTCCGGGAGGTGGGGGTGAGCGAGCTGAGGGCCACGGCCACGGAGGGATCCACCGTGACCCTCGAAGGGGTGGTGACCTTCCTCTATCCCGACGGCTCACGGCAACGGGAGAGCCGCACCTTCAGCGTGGACACGGCGCGGACCCCAGCGCGGATCACCGCCAGTGCCTTCGGCAGGGTGTTAAGCCCCCGCCGCTGAGCCCCGCAACCCGGTGACCCGGCGGGCGCACGCAGGTGCCCATAAAACAAGCGCCCCGCAGGGCGCCACAAGGGAGCAGGCCGGCCCTGGCCGGGCGTCGGCTCAGGCGGTCCCGCAGAAGGTGACGTCGGGAAACTTGGACTTGGCCTCCTCGAGCGACTTGCCGCGGCCCTCCTCCTGCCAGTAGTTGATCACCTCGGTGGCCTTGTTCAGGATCTCGACGCGCTCGTTGTCGGTGATCCAGCTTTTGCCCTCGAGCTCGCTCTTGAGGGTTTCCCAGGCGTCCTCGCGGGGCCAGAAGAAGTAGGCCGTGAGGGGGCTGGGGCCGCCACCCACGATCTGATCCACCGCCAGGGCCACGTTGTCGGGCAGCCAGAGGATCTTCAGCAGGAAGCGACCCTCGTCGGCCTTCGGGGTGTAGCCGGAGGGAACGCCGTCCTCGTCGATGGTGGCGGTGGCCAGGGCCGCGCTGCCTCCCCGCATCACCGGACGGCCCTCGGTGGGTGCGGCAACGGCTTCGGCGGCCTCACTCACTTCAGCGCCGATCGCGCTCTCAGGGGCTGTCATGGTGTCGGGGCTCAAGGTATGGAGGCAAACGACTAACGTACCAGCCCAGCCTCCCCCCTCCCTGAGCCCGTCGCTTCCCTCCGGCCGTCCCCGGGCCGTGCTGCTCTTCGACATCGACGGGGTCCTGCGCGACGTGGCCGGCAGCTACCGGCGGGCGATCCGCCATACCGTCCGCCACTACTGCGGCTGGACGCCTGATCCGGAGGACATCGACGCCCTCAAGAGCGAGGGCCGCTGGAACAACGACTGGGAAGCCTCCCTCGAGCTGATCCGCCGCCGGGATGCGGCAGCGGTGCCCCCCTTCGATGAGCTGGTGGCCGTGTTCGGCGGCTTCTACTTCGGCGGCGACCCCGACGGCGATCCCACCCTGTGGCGGGGCTACATCGGCAGCGAGCCGCTTCTGGTGGAGTCCACCTTCTTCGAGGATCTGACGGCGGCCGGCATCGCCTGGGGCTTCGTCAGCGGCGCCGAGCCCCCCTCCTGCCGCTACGTGCTGGAAACGCGCCTCGGCCTGGCGGAGCCGCCCCTGATCGCCATGGGGGATGCCCCCGACAAGCCCGACCCCACCGGACTGCTGCGGCTGGCCCAGCGGCTGGCGGGTGATCCCCTGGGCCCGTCCGCCGCGCCGGTGGCCTACCTGGGGGACACGGTTGCCGACGTGGAAACGGTGCGGCGGGCCCGGGCGGCCCGGCCGGATCAGCGGCTGCTGAGCCTGGCGGTGGCCCCTCCCCACCTGCAGGTTCCCGGGCAGGAAGAGGCGCGGGCCGCCTACGAGGAGCGGCTGCGGCAGGCCGGTGCCGACCGGGTGCTGGCGCACACCGGCGAGGTGGCGGCGGTGCTGCTGGAAACGATCGGAGGCACCTGAGGCGGGCCGCGCCAGACATCTTGACGCCACAATCGACAGACATCATGATGCCGACCAGGCCGCCGATCATCGATGCGCACCACCCTGACCCTTGATGACGACCTTGCCGAAGCCTTGAATCGCAAGGCACGCCTCAGCGGCAGAAGCTTCAAGGCGGTGGTGAATGAGACGATCAGACGGGGACTGGCCCATGGACGCTCACCGGATACCCCCGAAGCACCACCTTTTGCTGTGCAGCCCCAGGCTTGTGGCCTGTTGGCCGGCATCGATCCGCTGCGATTCAACCAACTGCTCGATCCACTTGAAATAGAGTCATTCACTGACAAGCAGGCGCAATAGAGGGAATAACGTGATCATTCCGGATGTGAATCTCCTGGTTTACGCCTACAACTCCGATGCGCCCTTCCACCATCCGGCCAAGCGATGGTGGGAAGCCTGCATGAATGGAACGCAGCCGATCGCGATTCCCTGGGTCGTCGCACTTGGCTTCCTCAGGCTGATGACCAGCCGGGGGGTCCTGCAGCGTCCGATGGCCATGGGCACGGCCCTCCACCATCTTTCGAGCTGGCTGGAACAACCCGCCGTAAGCATCCTGCAGCCCGGCCCACGCCATATCGCCATCCTCAAGGGCTTCTGCGAAGCCGATACCCTCAGCGGTGCCTTACTCACCAATGCCCACATAGCAGCCCTGGCAATCGAAAACCAGGCGCATGTCCACTCCAACGACAGTGACTTCAGCCGCTTCCCGGGGCTGCGCTGGATCAATCCCCTCGCGGGTGTCTGATCAGCGCTCCAGCGCCGCCGGCGCCTTGAGCGCCGCGGCGGTGAGGTTCTCGTGGCCGTGGTCGGTCACGGCCACGTCGTCCTCGATGCGGATGCCGATACCCTTCCAGCGCTCATCGATCGCCGGCTGGCCCTCGGGAACCGGCAGCCGGTCGCTCACGTAGAGGCCGGGCTCCACGGTGAGCACCATGCCCGGCTGCAGCGCCACCGGATGCTCGCCCAGGCGGTAGGCCCCCACGTCGTGCACATCCAGGCCCAGCCAGTGGCCGGTGCGGTGCATGTAGAGGTGGCGGAACGCCCGCTGCTCGATCACCCCCTCCACCGAGCCGCTCAGCAGGCCCAGCTCCAGCAGCCCCTCCACCAGCACCCGCACCGCCATGTCATGCACCTGCTCGGCGGTGGCCTCCGGGCGCACCGCCGCCACCGCCGCCTCCTGGGCCGCGAGCACCAGCTCGTAGAGCGCCCGCTGCTCACCGCTGAAGCGCCCGTTCACGGGGAAGGTGCGGGTGATGTCGCCGTTGTAGTAGTCGGCCAGGCTGCAGCCGGCATCGATCAGCAGCAGGTCGCCGTCGCGCAGGAGCGCCTCGTTGGCGGTGTAGTGGAGGATGCAGGCGTTGTCGCCGCCGGCGACGATCGAGCCGTAGGCGGGACCGCGGGCGCCCTGCTCGAGGAAATGCTGCTCGATCACGGCCTGCACCTGCCGCTCGCTCAGGCCGGGCCGCGCCACCTGGCGCGCCAGTTCGTGGGCCTCGGCGGAGATGCGGCAGGCCTCGCGCATCCGCTCCAGCTCCTCCGGCGTCTTGCACAGGCGCAGGCGATGCAGGATCGGGCAGGGGGCCACCAGGCCCAGGGCGGCATGGCCGCTGCGCGGGGCGCGATCCAGCTGGCGCGCCCAGGCCCGCAGCACCAGGGGCTCCACCTCCGGATGGCGGCCGATGCGGAAGGCGATGCCCTCCGCCCCCTCCAGGTAGCCGGGCAGCCGTTCCGCCAGCTCGGCCAGCGGATGGGCGACGCAGGCGCCGAAATGTTCCACCGCCCCCTCGCAGCCCCAGCGGAAGCCGTTCCACACCTCCGCCTCCGGATCGCGGGGCTGCACGAACAGCACGAAGCGCGTCTCCGGGCGATGGGGGAGGAACAGGGCCACGGCGCCCGGCTCATCGAAGCCGGTGAGGTACCAGAAGTCGCTGTTCTGCCGGAACGCGTGCTCCACGTCGGCGTGGTGCGTCACCAGCGGCGCGGCCGGGATCACCGCGGCGGCGCCCCCGAGCTGGTGGAGGAAGCGATCGCGTCGGTCGGCCAGGACCGCCGGATCCACGGCGGGGGAGAGCGTCGGCGGCATGGTCGATCGGCGCGGACAGCGCGACGATGACACAATCACTTGCACATGGTGGATCGCCCCCCAGGTTTGGCCTTCGCCTCCCTCACCGCCCCGGCAACCCCGGCCCCTGCGCCGTGAACGACGTTGTCCTGCTGATCGCGGCGGTGATCACGATGCTGGTGGGTTCCTTCCTCTGCTCCGGCATCGAGGCGGCCCTGCTCACCGTGAACCCGGTGAAGCTGCATGAACTGGCCCGGCGCGAGCGGCCTGTACCGGGGGCCCTGCTGCTCGAGCGCCTGCGTCAGCGCCTCGGCCGCACCCTGGCGGTGCTGGTGATCGCCAACAACATGTTCAACATCTTCGGCAGCCTGATGGTGGGAGGCTTCGCCAGCAACGTGTTCAGCCGCTACGGCATCAAGGGTGTGGCGCTGCCGCTGTTCTCGGTGGGCCTCACCGTTCTGGTGATCCTGCTGGGGGAGATCCTGCCCAAGGCGATCGGCAGCAAGCTCGCCCTGCCGGTGGCCCTGGCCACGGCACCGGCCCTGGCCCTGCTGGGCAAGCTGATGCTGCCCCTGGTGCTGCTGCTGGAGCGGATCCTGCCGGCGATCACCGCCGAGAGCGAAGTGAGCACCGACGAGAACGAGATCCGGCAGCTGGCCCGCCTCGGCTCCCAGAAGGGCAAGATCGAGGCCGACGAGGCGGCGATGATCGCCAAGGTCTTCCAGCTGAACGACCTCACCGCCCGCGACCTGATGGTGCCGCGGGTGGCCGCCCCCACCCTCTCCGGCCCCGCCACGCTCGAGAGCCAGCGCAGCACCCTGCTCGGCCACCACGCCGACTGGTGGGTGGTGCTGGGCGAGGAGGTCGACGAGGTGCTCGGTGTCGCCAGCCGCGACCGCCTGCTCACCGCCCTGCTGCACCAGGAGGGCGAGCGGCCGGTGAGCGAACTGTGCGATCCGGTGGAATTCGTGCCGGAGATGATCCGCTCCGACCGGCTGCTCACGAGTTTCCGCCGCAACGGCACCGGCGTGCGCGTGGTGGTGGATGAGTTCGGCGCCTTCGTGGGCGTGATCGGACCGGAGGCCGTGCTGGCGGTGCTGGCGGGCTGGTGGCGGCGCCCCCAGGGCGCCGCAGAGCCGTCCGCCTCATGAACGCCCCCCCGTCCACCCCGGAACGCTGCCGCCTGCTGCTGCGACGCTGGCGCGACGAGCTGCGGCTGAGCGGGCGGGAGACCGCTCTCATGGGCCCCGAACTGGCCGGACTCGACTGCCAGCTGCAGCGCCTCGAGCGGGCCACGCCCCGGGTGGCCGTGTTCGGCCGGGTGGGAGTCGGCAAGTCGAGCCTGCTCAATGCCCTGCTCGGCGAGGAAGCCTTCGCCACCGACGTGGCCCACGGCTGCACCCGCCGGCAGGAGAGCCGGCGCTGGGGGCGGCGGATCGCCGGGCTGGCCGGCGTCGACCTGGTGGACACCCCCGGCATCGACGAGATCGCCGCGGCCGCCCGGGCGCGGCTGGCGGCCCGGGTGGCGGTGGGGGCCGATCTTGTGCTGCTGGTGATCGACGCCGACCTGACCCGGGTGGAGGGGGAGGCGCTGGAGACGCTGCTGGCCGCCGGCAAACCCCTGCTGCTGGTGCTCAACCGCAGCGACTGCTGGCCCCGCGAGGAGCATGCGGCCCTGGTGGCCAGCATCCGCCGGCGCCTGCCGCCCGGGGCCCGTCACCTGGAGCCCCTGGTGGTGGCCGCCGCCCCCCACCGGCCCCGGCTGCGACCCGACGGCCGGGTGCGCAGCGAACCCGGCCCGCCCGCCATTGAGCCGCTGGAAGAGGCGCTCAGCCAGCTGCTGGAGCAGCACGGAGAGCTGCTGCTGGCCCTCAATGCCCTGCGGGCCGCCGACCGCTTCAGCCAGGCTCTGCATCGGGCGCGGCTGCAGCACGGCCGCAGCCGCGCCCAGAGCCTGATCGGCCGCTTCGCCGCGATCAAGGCCACCGGCGTGGCGGCCAACCCCCTGATGCTGCTCGATCTGGCGGGCGGCCTGGCCTGCGACAGCGCCCTGGTGCTGCAGCTGTGCGAGCTCTACGGCCTGCCGATGACCCGCAGCGGCGCCCGCCAGCTGCTGGCCAGGCTCTCCGGACACAACCTCCTCCTCGGTGGCGCCCAGCTGGGGCTGCAGGCCCTGCTGGGCGCCGTTCGGCAGGTGCTGCTGCTGGCCGCGCCCCTGAGCGGCGGCCTCAGCCTGGCGCCGGCCGCTCCGGTGGCCGTGGCCCAGGCCGCCCTGGCGGTGGCCACCACCC
>JANWUS010000065.1 GCA_024958715.1 Cyanobium sp. FGCU52
TTCGGCTGGAGCAGCTTGTGCGGCTGATCGCCCAGCAGGTGGGGGTGCCCCATGAGGCGATCACCCAACTGGCGGCACCCCCCGCCCTTCCGCCAACCTGAAGCCGATCTGTGCTGGCGCCAGCCCATGGCGGTGAACCAGGAGACCCTGGAGAAGCTGGGCCGCTTCCTGCTGCGCGGCCTGCGCATCGGCGCCAGCACGGTGGCGGTGGTGGAGCTGCTGCGCAACGACTGGACCGGCGGCCTCAGCGCAGGGGTTGCCTGGCTGGTGTTCCTGCAGGTGGAGCGGCGACTGCCATCCCTCAGCCCGGATCCTGAGGACTGATCTGCAGGCAACGGGCCAGCGCCCGCGCAGTAATGATGAAGGTTGCGGAACTCACAGACCGCCGCCCTGGCATCCATCTATAGTCAGAAGTCAGGCAACGCGTCCACTACCTCCGCTCGCCTGGCAGTGTCCAGCACTGGACCCTCTCCATCGCATGACGCTCTCCACCCCAAGCCGGCCTCCTTCCTCCCCAGCGTCTGGGCCGCTGCGGCGCGAGCAGATCGATGCGCTACTGGATGAGTTGCGTGACCCCGCCCTGGCCCGGCAATTCCTGATGGACGCTGGCCTGATCGACGCCGATGGCCAGCTCACCCCTCCGTACCGCAGTCAGGATGCCCAGTCGGCCTAAGAACAGCCTGGGCCCTTTGGTGCTGTTTCACGGCTGCGACAAGGATGTTGCTGAATCCGTGCTTCGTGGAGAGGCCACACTTCAGCCCAGCGAAAATGATTACGACTGGTTGGGCAATGGCATTTATTTCTGGGTCGACAGCCCAGAGCGTGCGTTGGCATGGGCCAAGCTCCGCAGATCCTCCCCGTCGGTGGTCGGCGCCTTTGCCTATCCCGGCAACTGTCTGAACCTGACCGACTACGGGGTGATGAATGAACTCGCCCTTGCCTATGAGGCAACAGTTGGGATTTCGGCAGCGGCAGGAACGCCACTGCCCGTGAATTCTGTTCGAGAAAACGGCATCTTCATGAAGCGTCAGCTGGACTGTGCCGTGATCCAGATGGTGCACAAGATCCGTGAGAGCAAAAGCATGGAGGCGTACGACACCGTCTATGGAGTGTTTGAAGAAGGCGAATTGGTTTATCCGGGCGCAGGCTTTCGTGACAGAACGCATGTGCAGATCGCCATCCGCAACCCGGAGATGATCCTTGGCTATTTCCGAGTTGATGGGATGACATAGGCCTGGTGATTGACACCTCAACAGGAAGGCGCCCCGTGGGGGGCGCCTTAGCACCGGTTGCGGCGGTCACCTCCTCACACCAAGGACTGCCGGTTGGGTGTCTGTGGTTCACGCATGACCTGTCTGGGGCCTGGCAGGAAAGGAATGGAGATCACGTCTGGAAGAAGAGATGCTCAAGGCTTGACCTTCTCGGTTGTGATCCCGGCCCGGGTTATGCAGCCCGGGATTTAAGAACGCGGGAATCAGAAGTGGCGTATGGCTCTCTGCGGCTACGGGATGGCGTTCTCGCTGCACCATCGAGTTCACCTGTTGTGTGTCGCATCGTTGGCGCACCTCCGCTGTGCGCACCGGCTCGGGTGATCCCTGGCCGGACTCTTTGGGAGGGTGAGGGTCGGGTTGGCTACCGGGCCTCCCCTCAACTTCAAAGTACGCCCTTTTTCAGGCGGCGGCGGCCCGCTGGAGTGCCTCTTCCCGTACCTGCAGAAACCTTGTCAGTGCAATGCTTTTGAGGCGCCCCCCCTACTCCTCGGGGATTCTGCGGCACCGGCGGTTCTATGCACTGAGCGCATGGATTTGCGGACTGCTGCATCCACCCGGCAACCTGAACCCTGCTCGGGCCATCCCTGCGAGCTACCCCGCTGATTGCCATGGGCTTCCGTCTCCGCCGTTCCGCCCGCCTGGGCCCCCTGCGCTTCAACTTCTCCAGCGGCGGACTGAGCTCGATCTCTGTCGGCGAACGGGGGGCTTCCTTCAACATCCCGGTGAATCGCAGCGGTGGGCCCCGCACCACCGTGGGGCTGCCGGGCACGGGCCTGAGCTGGAGCGTGGAGCACACCCCGGATCGCCCCGTAGCCATCCCGGCAGGAGTTGCCAAGGGCCTGCCCAATAGCCGCCGTCTGCGGCCGGGCCAGCTCGATGCTCTCAAGCAGTCGCTTCTGGGTGTGCTGCGCCAGGAGCTGTTTGCAGCCGGCTCTGCAGGCGAGCAGCTGTGGGACAACGGCCTGGTGAGCCGCCTGCTTGCCGATGGGTCCCTCGGCCCGCGCAGCACCGGTCTGCTGGCGCTGATCGAAACACCGGAGGCGCTGGAGGGCTACCTGCTGCGGGCCCAGGGCCAGGACGATGCGTAGCCGCAGGCTTCTGCGAAGCAGTGACGCCGAGCGCAGCGCTGCATCACGGCCGTGAAGGAGGCTTCCCGTCTGGCCGCTGGGCGGGGCTGGCTCGTCTGAGACGGCAACGGCAGGTGCCGGAAGCAGGAACGGCCCCCTCCTGTCAGCGGTCGCGGTGACAGCCAGGGCCGTCTGGCGCAGCCAGGCATTGATTCATGCGATCGGCCTGCCGGGCGATGGGCACGAGACTGGCAGCGATCACCACCAAGGCCACTGTGCTCACCGCGGCAAGCACGGGATAGGCGTGCGCACGCACCATCTCCCGGGGTGTGAGCTTCTGTCCGTCGTGATCGCCCATCGGGCATCTGTCGTTTGATCCAGCTTCTCAGCCGGAAGGAGAAAGGCATCCCGCCATGCTCGATCCTCTGTTCAGAGATGGTCACGTTGAAGCTGGCAGCACGATGCAGAAGCAGCTGCCTTCTCCCGGGGTCGACTCCACCGTGATCCTGCCCCCATGCCGAAGGGCGATGGCCTTGGCGATGGCCAGGCCCAGGCCCGTTCCGCCCTGCTGCCGTGAACGGGCTGGGTCCAGGCGGGTGAAACGATCAAAGATGCGCTGTTGCTCAGCCGCTGGAATGCCAGAGCCACGGTCACGAATGGACAGCCGAATCTCGCGGCTCCGCTGCTGCAGCTCCACATCGACGCGCCCCCCCGCAGGGCTGTGCTGAATGGCGTTGCTCAGCAGGTTGATCACCAAGCGGCTCAGTTCGGTGTCCACACCTCGCACCAGGGCAGGGGCCACCCATGGCCCCTGCACCAGGTTCACCTGGGCTGCGGCAGCCAATTCAGCAAAGTCCTCCAGCACATCCGCACTGATCTCAGCCAGATCGCACACTTGTTGTTGGCTCTCGGAAGAGGGGCGCTCGAGGCTGGCCAGCAGCAACAGATCGCTGATCAGTTGCTGCAGGCGTCGCCCCTGGTTCAGCACCCGATCCAGGCTGGCTTGCGCCTGGGAGTGGGGCCGCTCAGGGATGGAGCTGCGCTCGGCTTCAACCAGCGCCAGCAGATTGGCCAGGGGCGTGCGCAGCTCGTGGGCCACATCGGCGCTGAACTGCTCCTGGCGCCGATACGCCTCCAGCAGCGGGGCCATGGCCAGACCGGCCAGCCACCAGCTCGCCGCGGCGATGGCCAGCATCGCTAGGAGAAAGACGCCATGACCGAGCCACCAGATGCGGCTGGCCTCGGCATCGAGCTCGGCCAGGCTGGTGGAGATCTGCAGGGTGCCCCAGACTGGTTCGTCGGGACCATGGGCGCTGTGAAGGTGGATCCCGTAGGTGCCCCAGCGCTTGCTTAGGGCCCAGCCCAGCCGCCCTGGTTCCGGGCCCGGAGGCGGGGAGCCCGGCGAGCTGGCCAGCAGCCTGCCGTGGTGATCGAACACCCGCAACTTGTAGCGCTCCGGATCACTGGCGCTGATCGCGTGCCGATGGAGCAGATCCTTCGGGGGGCTGCAGGGCTCGCCCACCACACACAGCCCTGGGAGCACCGCCGCCAGGGCAACGGAGGGCCTGGCCTGCCGCGGCAGTGCGGGCTTGAGGCTGTCGTGCAGGGTGCCGGCCAGGCTCTGCAACTCCCGCTGGATCGCGGCTTCCTGGGTCTGCAGCAACAAGCGCCCCATGGCAAAGCCGGCGGCGTAAAGCAGGATGCCCATCACCAGCAACGAGAGCCCGGCCAACCGCAGGCGGGCGCCCCTCAGCAACCGTGGGGCTGGCGATCGTTGAGCATTCATGGCCCCACCGCCTCAGCCGGTCTGAAGCGATAGCCCCTGCTGGGCACCGTCTCGATCGGTGAGGGCAGGCCGTGGGCTTCCAGCTTGCGCCGCAGCAGCCGCACCTGGGCCGCCACCACGTTGCTCACCGGGTCCTGATGCAGGTCCCACAGCTGGCTGCGCAGCCTTGAACCGGGGATGATCTGGCCGGGGTGCTCAAGGAAATAGGCCATCAACTGCTGCTCCTTGCCCGAGAGCTCCAGGCTCACCTCTCCGCCAGGGGTGGCGACCCGCAGGGTGCCGCTGGCGGGATCCAGGCGATAGCCACCGGCGCAGAGCAGGGGCTCGCGGTAGCCGGGGTGGCGGCGCTGCAACGCCCGGATCCGCGCCAGCAGCTCCTCCATCGCGAAGGGCTTGCTCAAGTAATCATCCGCGCCCGCATCGAGACCCTCGACCCGATCAGCTGTTTCAGCGCGAGCTGTGAGCAGCAGCAGCGGCAGGTCCAGCCCGGCGGCCCGGGCGCGCCGGCACAGCTCCACCCCGCTCAGCTCCGGCAGCATCCAATCGAGGACAGCCAGGTCGTAGCGGGCCAGCTCGCTACTCAGCAGCATCCAGCCACTCAGGCCATCACCGCAGTGGTCCACCACATGCCCCTGCCGTTGCAGCACTGTCTGGATGGCGGCGGCCAGATCCGGCTCGTCCTCCACCAGCAGGATCCGCAGCGGCATCAGGGACGGGAACCGATCCGGCAGATGCTAGTGAGCGCAGCTGATTTCACCTGTTTTTCATCGCCGCTGCGCCATCCTCAGCTGAGCGTTCACCAGCTCGGCCGTGCCCTCCCGCATCCCCCACTGCCTCCACGTCACCGCGCTGCGGAGGGCCACGGTCCACTGGGCGGCGATGGGAGCTGCCGCAGCTCTTCTGATCGTCGCCCCATCCCTCACTCCCGCCCGCGCCCATGTGGGCCATGGCGATGAATTTCAGAACCAGGGCAATGTGCGCCAGGTGAAGGCCAATGCTGACTCCGATGCCCTGCTGGGGGTGACGGCCGAGAAACCCGAGCAGGGGCCTGATGGCTTAAGCGTGCCGGCCACGGCGGTGGTGGATGCCGATGGCAAGCCCGTGGTGTTCGTGAAGACAGCCACCACCTACGACCCGGTGTTTGTGGAAACGGGCGCCAGCCAGGGCGATCGCGTCGTGATCAGCTCCGGCATCGATCCCACGGACGATGTGGTGGTGGCAGGGGCCCTGTCGCTTTACGCCGAATCGAAGAAAACGCAGCAGAGCGAAGCGGCTCCGCCCGCGGCAGCGGCCGGCAGCACAGCGGAACCGGCAACGCCCAGCTCTGCAGAGGCTCAAGCTCCGCTCAATCCGGTCGCGATCGGTGCCGCTGGGTTGGGGGTGCTGGCCCTGGCTGGCGTCGCCGTGACCCGTTTCAACCGCAAAACGAAGTAGATCCCTGCGCCGACCATGCTCGATCGTGCCCTCAATGCCACGCTGCGCTTCTCGATCGCCCGGCGTTGGCTGATCGTGGCTGCAGCGATCGTGATCAGCCTCTGGGGGCTGGTGGCGATCCGGCAGATGCCGCTGGATGTGTTTCCACCCTTTGCGCCACCCCAGGTGGATGTGCAGACCACGGCCGATGGGCTGTCGCCCGAGGAGGTGGAGGCACGCATCACCCTGCCGATCGAAGCGGCGGTGAACGGCCTGCCGGGGGTCGACACGGTGCGCTCCTCCTCAAAGGTGGGCCTGTCGATGGTGCAGGTGGTGTTCCGCCAGGACGCCGACATCGAAAAGGCCCGCCAGGCGGTGGCCGAACGGTTGCAGCCGATTCGCGGCGACCTGCCGGCCACAGCCAGCGCACCGGAGATCTCACCGCTGGTGTCGCCGCTGGGCACCATCCTTCAGTACGCCTTCACCCTGAAGGGCTCCGGGCCCACCGACCCCCTGGAGCTGCGGCGGCTGGTGCAGGCGAGCTACGAAAACCAGCTGCTGGAGATCCCAGGCGTCGCCCAGGTGACGCTCTACGGGGGAGATGAGCTGCAACAGCAGATCCGGGTGAATCCCGAAACGCTGCGCCAGCGCCGGGTGTCGCTGCAGGCCGTGGCCGAGGCGGCGGCGGGCGCCAGTGCCACGGCACCCGGCGGCTTCCTGATCGGCGGTGGCCAGGAGACCCTGATCCGTGTGGATGGCACCGCCCGCAGCACAGACGATCTCGGTGAAGCGATCGTGAGGGACGCGGCTGGCCAGCCGCAGCGGCTGGCGGAGCTGGCCACGATCCAGCCGGGAGGAGCTCTGCGCCGCGGCGACGCCAGCTTCAACGGCAAGGAAGCGGTGGTGCTGATGATCAACAAGCAGCCCGATGTGGACACCCCTCAGGTGAGCAAGGCAGTGGAGGCGCGGATCGCGGCCATCAACCGCACCCTGCCGGCGGATGTGGCGGTGCAGCGCACGTTCCGCCAGGCCAATTTCATCGACACCGCGATCGCCAACGTCAGCTCCTCGTTGCTGGAGGGCGTCGTGATCGTCTCCGTCGTGATTGTGCTGTTTCTGATGAACTGGCGCGCCGCTGTGATCAGCCTCAGCGCCATTCCCCTGTCGCTGCTGATCGGCCTGATGGTGATGAAGAGCCTGGGCCTTGGCATCAACACCATGACCCTGGGGGGGCTGGTGGTGGCGATCGGGTCGGTGGTGGATGACTCGATCGTGGACATGGAGAACTGCTACCGGGGCCTGCGCCGCAATCACCAGAGTTCCAATCCCGCCAATCCGCTGCAGGTGGTGTTCGACACCTCGGTGGAGGTGCGCCAGCCGGTAATCCTCTCCACCCTGATCATCCTGGTGATCTTTGCGCCGATCTTTTCCCTCAGCGGCGTGGAGGGTCGGATCTTCCAGCCGATGGGCCTGGCCTACCTGCTCTCGATCGCCGCCTCCACCCTGGTGGCCGTGACCCTGTCACCGGCCCTGTGCGCCATCCTGCTGGCGCCGGTGCGGCTTCCGGCGGAAAACACCTGGATTGCGGCTCAGACCGAACGGCTCTACAAGCCGCTGCTGAATGCCGCTGTGGCGGCCCCGAGGCGTGTGCTGGCCCTGGCGCTGGCCTTGCTGATCGGCACCACGCTGATCCTGCCGACCCTGGGGCGGGTGTTTCTGCCGGAGTTCCGCGAGCAGTCGCTGGTGAATTCGATGGTGCTCTATCCAGGCGTCTCCCTGGAGATGACCAATCGCGCCGGGCTGGCCCTCAGCCGCTCCCTGCAGGGCAATCCTCTCTTTTCATGGGTGCAGCTGCGTACCGGCCGCGCCCCCGGTGATGCCGATGGTGCAGGGGTGAATCTGGCTCACGTAGATGTGGAGCTCAGCGAGCAGGCGATGGCCAACCGGCCCGCCGCCATCGCCGAGCTGCGCCAGGCCTTCCTGAAGCTGCCGGGCGTCGCCCCCAACATCGGTGGCTTCATCTCCCACCGCATGGATGAGGTGCTCTCCGGGGTGCGCAGTGCCATCGCGATCAAGATCTATGGCCCGGATCTGGTGGAGCTAAGTGTTCTGTCTCAGCAGGTTGTTCAGCTGACAAGGGGGTGTGAGGCCGCTACGGG
>JANWUS010000066.1 GCA_024958715.1 Cyanobium sp. FGCU52
AGGGACTTGGCTATAATTGGCTGTTGGAATCTGCCGCGCAGCGGCTTAGTTCAACAACTCTTTGGGAGGATCCGCCCAAGTCCCATCGAGTCCAGCAGCTGTCCGCCTAAGACGCACCAACAGGTTTCGAGTTAAGCATCAAAGGTGCTGCGCTGCAGTCTATCTCAGATCCCCAATGCTTGTCTTAACACATCTTAGGCGGATCCGCCTAAGATGTGTTCACAGTGTCACAGAGTGTCGGCTGGGCTGCTGATGCCGAATGGACCGCGGTTCAGCACGTGGGTGTAGATCATGGTGGTTCGGATATCGCTGTGGCCCAGTAGTTCCTGAATGGTGCGGATGTCATGCCCCCGCTCCAGCAGATGGGTGGCAAAGGAATGGCGCAGGCTGTGGGATGTGGCTGGTTTGCTGATCTCTGCCGCGATCACTGCCCGTCGGATCGCTTTTTGCACCAGGCTCGGATCCAGGTGATGCCGACCCTGCTCGCCGGTTTCGTCGTTGCGCCAGCGCTGGTGCTGGGGGAACACCCACTGCCATGTCCACTCCCTGTCGGCATGGCGGTAGTTCCGGCGCAGCGCTCCGGGCAGTTGCACACGTCCGTATCCGTCGGCCAGATCCCTCTCATGGAGGCGTTTCACCTCCCGCAACTGCTCGCGCAGCCGCTCCCCCACCCCCAGGGGAAGCATCGTGCGGCGATCCTTGCTGCCTTTGCCGTCGCGAACAGTGAGCTCACGACGCTCGAAATCCAGGTCCTTGACCCGCAACCGCAGCGCTTCCATCAACCGCAATCCACTCCCGTACAACACTTCGCACACCAACCCCTCCACTCCGTTCATCCGTTCCAGCACCGCCCGCACCTCCCCCGGGGTCAGCACCACGGGTAGTCGTCGCTTCTGTCTGGCTCGCACCACCCCCTCCAGATCCAGATCCCGCTCCAGCAGCTCCCGGTACAGAAACAGCAGCGCCGCCAGGGCCTGGTTCTGGGTGGAGGCGCTCACCCTCAGCTCCACCGCCAGATGGGTGAGAAAGGCATTCACCTCCTCGCTCCCCATTTCGCGCGGATGGCGGCGCTGGTGGAAGCGCAGGAACCGCCTCAGCCACTGCTCGTAGGTCGCCACGGTGCGCTGTGCGTAGTGGCGAGCCTGCAGCTCCTCGCGGTAGCGCTGGATCAGCCCCGGCGGGCGTGGGGTGGTCGGCATGGTTCGTCTCTGCCACACCACAGGGTTCCCAACGCCATTCACGGGCCCTGGCCCTTGCCCCATCTGGTTTTGTTGTGGTCCGGCCCCAGATGCTCACTCAGTCAGCAGCGCCAGCGCGCTCGCCAACGTGTCGGCTTCGGCAGCGGGCTTGTCCCGCCGCCAGCGGGCGATGCGCGGGAAGCGCACGGCGATGCCGCTCTTGTGGCGGCTGGAGCGCTGCAGCCCCTCGAAGGCCAGCTCAAACACCTGCAGCGGCTCCACCGCCCGCACCGGCCCGAAGCGCTCGGTGGTGTGGCTGCGGATCCAGCGATCCAGCGCCGTGATCTCGCCGTCGTCGAGGCCGGAGTAGGCCTTGGCGAAGGTCACCAGCCGCGGCGGCTCGCCCGTGACGCCGGCGTCGTCTCCGCCGGGTTGCGGGGAGCGATCCCATAGCCCGAAGGTGTAGTCGGTGAAGAGATTGGCGCGGCGGCCGCTGCCGGCCTGGGCGTAGAGCAGCACGGCATCGAGGGTGTAGGGCGCGCGCTTGTACTTCCACCAGGGCCCCCGCCTGCGCCCGGCCAGATAGGCGGAAGCGAGGGACTTCAGCATCAGGCCCTCGGCGCTGGCGGCGGCGGCCGCGTGACGCAGCGGCTCCAACTGCTCCCAGTGGCTCAGGGGCAGCCGGGGGGAGAGGCGCAGGAGCCCGGCTTCGGGGGTGGAGGTCGTTTCCGGCAGCTGCTGGATCAGCGCCTCCAGGGCGGTGCGGCGCTCGCTCAGCGCTCGCTGGCGCCAGTCGTGGCCCTCCCGCTCCAGCAGGTCGTAGGCCACGAACGCCGCCGGACACTCCGCCAGCAGCGTGCGGCCCGGCGCCGTGCGGCCCAGCCGCCGCTGCAGCTGGGCAAAGGGTGCGGGCTGATCAGCCTCCGGCAGCCACACGAGGATCTCGCCGTCGAGCACCGTCCCATCCGGTAGGGCGGCGGCGGCCGCGATCAGCTCGGGGAAGCTGGCGTTGATCAGCTCCTCGCCGCGGCTCCAGAGGAAGCTCTGGCCGGCGCGGCGGATCAGCTGGCCGCGGATGCCGTCGAACTTCCATTCCGCCAGCCAGTCGCCCGGTGAGCCCGGCAGGGGTTCGGTGCCGGCACCAGGCTCCAGCGGCGAGGCCAGAAAGAAGGGATAGGGGCGGCTGGGTACGGGCTCGCCGGACTCTGCCGGGGCCAGCAGGCTCTGGTAGGTCTCGGCGCCCGGGCGGAAGCCGCCCATCAGCCGGTGCTGCAGCAGCGCTTCCTCCAGGCCGCTGAGCCGGGCCAGGGCCCGCAGCACCAGCCCCTGGCCCACCCCCACCCGCAGGCCGCCGGTGAGCAGCTTGTTGGCCACCAGCAGTTCGGCCGGCTCCAGGCCGCGCCAGAGCCGCCGCACCGCCTCGGCCTGCTCGGCGCCATCGAGGGCGGCGGCGGCCGGCAGCAGCTCCTCCATCCAGCGGTGCAGCGGTTCGGCGGACAGCGGCTCGACCGAGTCGGTCTCGACCGGGCTGGTCTCGCCCAGCCCACCGATCCGCCCCGAAGCCACCTGCCGCCAGAGCAGGGCGATCGTCTCGGCGGAATCGCCCACCTGGGCATGGCAGTCGTCGAACAGCCACTCCGGCAGCCCTGAGCCCTCCAGGCAGATCTGGCGTAGACGTCGCCCGGTGATCAGCCGCCGTCCCTGGCGGCCCAGCAGCACGTGCAGGGCCCAGGCGGCATCGCGGGGCTCGGCGTCGTGGAAGTAGCGGCAGAGGGCCCCGACCCGGGCGTGGGTGCTGCTGCTGGCATCAAGGGCGCTGTACAGGGCGGCGAAACAGCGCATGGCCAGCGTGGCCCATGGCGGGAAGGACGTTCAGGCTGCCATGGGGCCTGCCGTTTCGCCGGCGGCGATGGCGGCCCAGGTTGGCGCCAGGGCGGCGGGCACCGGCCTGGAGCGGTAGTCACGGGGATCGCTGGGGCCGTGGCGGAGGACGGCGTTCACCACCACAGCCGGCTGCCGGCCGCGGTTGATCGCGCCATGGGGGACGCCGGGGGGGATGCGAACCCAGGTGGCTTCGTCCTCCCGCAGGGTGATGCGGCGCAGGATGCCGGCCTGGAGCACGATCAGGTCGATGGCGCCGCGCAGGACCATCAACTGGTCGGTCTGACGGCGGTGGCAGAACAGTTCGCCGCCGGCGCTGGAGCAGACCTCGGCGATCTGGGTCTCGTCGCTGGGCAGGGGAGTGCTGAACAGCGTGGCGCCCGACTGGGAGACCTGTCGTGGCAGCACGGTGATGGAGCGTTGCAAGGCCATGAAGGGAAGAGGTGCCGCTGGCGGCGGCTGGCTGATCAAGATGTCGTGAAGTTTCGCGACGGCCTTCGGGTATGGGGCGTTGCATCTGGTACGGAGTTGATCTCTTGTCAGCGTCTCCTTTCCGCCGCCTGGCAACGCCCACCGATGGCCCTCGACCAGCTCAAGGCCTTCCTGGTGCACCTGCAGGACGACCCCGCCCTGCGGCAGGCCGTGCAGGCGGCCGCCACGACCGATGACGTGGCCCAGATCGCTGCGCCTCTCCGGTCAGACGGTGGGCCGGGTCATGGTGACCAACAGGACATCCCCGGCGAATACAACGGAACGCCCCGCATGACCATCCCAGCTAGGACTGCTCCACGTGGTTCAGCTGCGCATTGGGTTCATCCGCACCGGTGCTCTCCCCCTCGTCGCCCCGTTCCTGCTGGAAGCCGCCGGCCAGCGGCTCGGCGCTGATGCCCTCCACCTCCCGCAGGTAGCGGGCCAGGCCCTCGCTGTTGCCGTGGGTCACGAACACCTGGCGGGCCCGGCTCTCGCGCACGCTGCGCAGCAGCCCGTCCCAGTCGGCGTGGTCGCTCATCACGAAGCCGCGCTCATAGCCGCGCCGGCGGCGGGCGCCGCGCACCGCCATCCAGCCGCTCACGAACGCCGTCTGCGGCAGGCGGAAGCGCCTCATCCAGGGCGAGCGGTGGGCGGCGGGCGGAGCGATCACCAGACGGCCGGCCAGGGACTCCCCGCGGCCGAGCTCGGACACCGGCCGGGTGGGCGGCATCGGCACGCCCGCCTCCCGGTAGGAGGGCATCAGGGCCTGCACCGCGCCATGCAGCAGCACCTCCTCCTCCACGCCGATCGCCGCCAGTTCGGCCAGCAGCCGCTGGGCCTTGCCGAAGGCGTAGGCGAACAGGATCGAGGGCCGCTCCGGAGCGGCCTGCCACCAGTCGCGGATGTCGCCGGCCACCTCCCGCCCCGGCCGCCAGCGGTAGATCGGCAGGCCGAAGGTGGCCTCGGTGATGAACACATCCGCGCGCACCGGCTCGAAGGGCGCACAGCTGGGATCGGTGCAGCGCTTGTAATCGCCGCTCACCAGCCAGCTCTCGCCGCCGGCCTCCAGGCGGATCTGGGCGCTGCCGAGCACATGGCCGGCGGAGTGGAACGACACGCGGGCGCCGCCGATGCGGTGGAGCTGGCCGTAGTCGAGGGGGATCAGGCGGATGCCGGCGCCGAGGCGCTGGCGCAGGATCGCCTCAGCGGCTCCCACCGCCCAGTACTCGCCGCAGCCGGGCCTGGCGTGATCGGCATGGGCATGGGTGATCAGGGCCCGGGGCACCGGCCGCCAGGGATCGATCCAGGCCTCCGCGGCCGGGCAGTACAGCCCCTGGGGGGTGAGCTGCAGCAGGCCGCCTTTGGGCAGGGGCATCGGGCGTGGATCCGCCTACGGGAGCTTGGGGATGCGCTGGCAAGTGCCGCTCACGCCCCGCTCATCGATGTCGGGGCCGCCATCGCGCTGGATCGAGGTCTGCCCCGTGTAGGTGAGCGTCTGGCGGTTGATGGTATGGGTTTCCGCCATGTACTGGGGCCTGTACATCCGCGTGCTCCATTCAATCTCCCGCTCGGTGATCTTCACCGTGCTGTCATCGATGATGCCGCCCCCGAGCTCAGCTGGCGGCTCGACCGTGGTGATGGTGTTCTTCACCTTCCCGGTGACGGGATCGAGCTCCTGAACCCGCTGGAGTCGGGGATCGATGCGGACCGTCTTGCCGGAACCGTCAGCGAGCCGGCAGTCCAGCAGGAAGGCGTCCCGCTTCGGGTCCGCCTTCGCCGGAAAGCCGCCGATCAGGGTCATGGCCAGCAGGACACAACCCGCCACTCTCCCAGTCCTCGGGTTCAGGACTGTTGCTGTCATTCCCACGACCTGTGGATCGGTTGCAAACTAGATCGAACTCACCGGGCGGTGAGCCCAGCAGCGCCCATGGTCCGGACCCGTCGGCACCGTCTGCTCAGCGCCGCCCTGCTGCTCTGGCTGGCTCTGCCACCCCCGCTTTCGGCCCAGCCGGTGCCGGCGCCGCCGGCTGGAGCGGCCCTGCAGCGAACCGCCTTCCCCACCACGGACTTCTCCCTCGCCCTGCTGGATCGCCTCTGGCAGCAGCCCGGCAATCTTCTGGTGTCGCCTTACAGCCTGTATGCGGCCCTGCTGATGCTCTCCAGCGGAGCCGGCGGGGAGACGGCCACGGTCCTCGGCCGGGTGCTGCGGACACCGGCCACGGGGAAGGATCTGGAGGCGTTCGCTGGTGAGGCTGCCCGGCTGACGCGGCTCTCTTCCGGATCGCAGCTGGCGATGGCGCAGTCGCTCTGGCCGGCGACGCGGTTCTCGCTTCGGCCCGATCTCCGCCAGAGGATGGCGAGGACCTTCGGCGCCAGCATCACCCCCCTCAACTACGGCGGCGATGCCGAGGGAGCTGCCCGCCGCATCAATGCCTGGGTGAGCGAGCGGACGCGCGGCAGGATCACGGACCTGGTTGCGCCTGAGCAGTTCTCGGGCGACATGCGCCTGGCGCTGGTGAGCACCCTCTGGTTCCAGGGGGAATGGCCGGTTCCGTTCGACCCGGAGGCCACCCGCACCGGTCTGTTCCACCTGGAGGGGGGCGGAACGAGGGCGGTGCCGCTGATGAGCAGGGTCGGCTGGTACCGGCTGGGAACGATCCCGGGGGGCAGGATCCTGGAGATTCCCTATCAGGGCCGGAGTTCGGACACCCCCGATCACACGCTGTTGATCCTGCTGCCCGATCGCCGCGACGGGCTCACCGCTCTGCAGCGTCAGCTCACCGGCCAGCGGCTCGAGCAGGCGATCGAGGCGATGAAGGAGACGCAGGTGGATCTGGCTCTGCCCCGCTTCCAGATGCGGGCCCGCCCCGATCTGATGGACACCTTGGAGCGCATGGGGCTGGGTTCGGTGTTCCGGCCCGGGGCCGATCTCTCGAGGATCAGTCCCGATCCAGGGCTGATCCTGTCCAGCGTGCTGCAGGAGACCATGCTGCGCGTGGATGAGACCGGCACCGAGGCGGCGGCGGCCACGATGATGCTGATGCCGGTGCTCGGACTGAGCGAGGATCCGCTCACGCCGTTCCACGTGGACCATCCGTTTCTGGTGATGATCCGCGATCAGCCCAGCGGCACCCTGCTGTTTGTGGGCCGGGTGCTGGAGCCAGAGGTGCAGCAGTAGAAGCCTGGGCTAGCGGCAGGCCTTGAGGTAGGCCGGATCGAGCGGAGGTTTGGCTTCCTGCAGCCCCTCCTGCAGGGAACTCATGCCCACACCCTTGCGGAAACTGGCGCAGCCTTCGGCGGTGCGGCCCTGGAGAAAGATGATCTCGCCTAGATAGGGCTTGCTGAGAATCCCAGACCCACTGCACCACAGTTGATTCCAGCA
>JANWUS010000067.1 GCA_024958715.1 Cyanobium sp. FGCU52
AACCTCAGCCAGAGCGGCTGCTCAGGTCTGCGGAGCTTTATTGCTGATCAGGACCGCCATTGAGGCTGAGGACCAAGCCTGCTCCTCCTGCTGGCGCAATACATGCCCGGCCGTCTGTTCCGTAGGTTGTCCCACTGAATCGATTGCGCCCAAAAGATCGTTTACAGCACTTCGGAACCACCTCAAACTCACGCGTGACACGGGCTTCGGAAACCACCGCTCCGGATGCATTGAGGATGCGCCCAACAACCGTGATCTTGAGCTGGCTTTTGGTGGTGCCTGAATTCAGTGGATCAGGCGTTGAGCCGCTGAAAGCCTGCCTGGGTGAGGGTGGATCGCCAATCGCCGCAGGCTCAGGAGTCAGCGAGTAGGTAATGCTTTCAAGCTGAAACTGTCGCGTTCCTGACGTGACTGAAGTTGTGCCGTAATTAATTGCTGTGGTGGTAGGTGCAGAAGTTGCCTGAGTTGATCCTCCAGATGTGAATCCGGTGCAGGGATTCACAAGGGCCGCATCGGACGCTGACCAGCTGGAAGGAGCCTGTCCGGAAACCAACAGCTTACGATTTCGCTCTTTGTTAAGTTCGCTGACGATCTCGACAATCCCGGCCTCAGCAACATCTCTGGCTTCACGATTCGATACCTGTAACGCCGAGGCTAAGCGACCTGAAGTCGTCCTGTTGGCAATGGCTAGCGAGCCAACCACCACGGCCAAGCCAACAAGAAGGACCGCAGCCAGGGAAAACCCCCTATCATGGTTCAAGTGGCTGAGCTTTCTGGAACAACGTGGCTGGATTTTCCTGCTCATCATCACCTTCTCCGTTAACAAGTTGAACCGGAAGGAACACGTCGGTCGAGTGTGCATGATACGGAAGCCAAGACAGGGCTAGATGCCACAGAAATAGAATGTAATTGCTATGTTAATTGGCGCACATTGGGCTTCCATTGGCCTAGTCAACTGGCCTCATGCAAGTGGCACACTCGCGAAAACCACGCAGCCTTCACCACCCTTTGACCCTGTGCTACAGCCCACTCAGTCTAGCCATGCGACCCGAGGAAGATCCACCGGCACACCAGCCAACTGAACAGGCAGGGCTGGCATGGGACGGATCCTGAACGCAGCGCAGGTCTGTCGTTCTGTGTTCCAGGCATGCTTGCCAGGCAGCTCTCGCGATGGCGGATAGGGTGCCGGAGCGATCCAGTCGGCGAAGCCGGTCCTCAAGCGTCTGCAGCTGCCAGAGCTGGAGCCCAGCCTGGGCGGGCTCGGGACCGATGAGCAGGTCGCGGGGATGCAGTCCCCCCCTGCGTCACGAAACCCTTCCAATGAGCTGTAATACTTACTGGCCTCAAGACCGCCGAGCCGCCGCCGCATCAATGGGAAGGCCCTGACCCGCGAAGGCTGCGATGCCGCTGACTCCAATCGGCACCGCCAGATCGTCGTGCCAGCATCGACCTGTGACGGCCGAAGCGGCGGCTTCCCGCCCTGAAGGCCCTCAAGGTGCTGTGATCGCGCATGGAACGGGACCCTCCAGCCGAAAGCCCAATGCAGGAAGGAGTGGACCCCCAACGATCGCGATCAATGGAAGCGACCCTGGCTCAGCGCCAAGGCTATAGAGGCTCAGCGGCGTAACGATCCGGAGCCATGGCTGAGATCGAGATTCCCCGCGTTCCTCTACAAAGCCAACCGCACCGTCCCTGTCATCAAGTACTGGATGGCCTCACGCCCCCGGCGAGGCAACGCCTCAACGGCGCCAGCCTCGATCATCTGCTGCAGGGTCTTCGACACCGTGGGTTGCCTCACTTGCCACAGCTCAACCAACTGCGCCTGGGTCTGGCTCGAAGCGGAATCCACTCTCGCCCAAGCCACCAGACGCTCCCAGGCGGTATCGCCCAGTTGTTCCCGCAGTTCCGCCTGATTGCGTTGCCGCAGCGTCAGCAGCAGGTCCTCCAGCCCCACCGGTGCCACGTCGGCTCCGGCACTGGTGAACCCCAGCAAGGCTGTGATCCCATCCTCCAGGGCTTTCAACATGCCGCGCAGATCGCCGCGGAACAAGGCGTAGAGCCGCTGCACCACGGCACTCTCCAAAGGGGAGCGCCAGGCTCTGAGCGGGTCCAACTGCAGCGCCGCATAACGATTGGCCAGCAACTGCTCAACATCCCCCAGCTCCAGCGGCTCCAGCACCAAGGGATTTCTGAACACCGATCGGCTGCCCACCACGATCAGGTGCAGGCCGTCGTGCAGGAGAGCCTGATCGCGGATGCCCCTCAGCAGATCCGCCGCCCGCGACGCATCCGCCTCGCTGAGGCTTTCGAGGTTGTTCAGGTGCAACACAATGCCACGAGCTCCGTGGCCGATGGCGTAGCGGAGCAGGTCGCGCAAAACCCGCGGACCATCCAGCAACAGTGCCCCCGGAGGCGTGGCCGACAGCGTGAGCCCGCCCCCGCGCAGACGGATGCTGCGCACCAACTGCTGGGCGGCCTCAACCTCAGGGCCCGCCGCTGTTGGGCAGTTCGCCAGCACGGCGTCATAGACACCGGAGAGCAGTTGCCCCAAAAGGTGCTCGCTGGCTCCCTCGGCACTGATCGGGATGATCTCGTCGGAACTCCAGTAGCCCCCCGCCTGGGCATCGGCCTTCACCGTTTGGACCAGGGTGGTTTTCCCGATCCCTGGTCGACCTGCCACGGCCTGCCGGGAGCTGGCGCTGCTGCCGATCGTGGTGAGGAGAAGCTGCCGCTCCCGTTGCCGGCCCACAAACAAGCGCAGCGGAGTGGCCTGCGAATCGGCCCGCAGGGTGGCCTGGAAGAAGGGCGAGGAACGCAGGTTGTAGAGGCCCCAGAGGTTCGGCAGCGCCATGGCGGGACGTATTGGCAAAGGGCTGCAACCAGCCAATACCGGTCATGCATTGGCCGATCTGGCAATACCAGGCCATGACCCGCCGCCTGGGCGGTGGATGCTTCGGCTTCATCGATGCCCGTCGGCTCTCCTGACTGGGCCGACAAACCTGACGCCTTAGCATTGCAAGCAATGCAGTCATTGATAGCGGGAGCAGCCCATGGCCACCCTCACCATCCGCAACCTCGACGAGCGCACCAAGGCCCAGCTGCGCATCCGCGCCGCCCGTAACGAACGCTCCATGGAGGAGGAAGCCCGCACGATCCTCCGAGACGCCATCGAAGCCAGCCAACCTGCCGCAACCGGACAAGGGCTGGGCAGTCGCATCCACGCCCACTTCGCTCAACTGGGTGGTGTGGAGCTGGAACTGCCGGAGCGTTCTTCGCAGCCAACCCCCGCCCGGTTTGGAGGCGAAGTGCACGGCGAAACCCAGGAACGCCTGCACCGTCCAGTCGAGGGTTTGCGGTGATCCTGCTTGATACCAACGTGATCTCGGAGTTGATGCGCCCGCAACCGGAGCCGAGGGTTCTGGCCTGGGCCGATGGCCTGAATCCAGATGCCGTGGCAATCACGGCCATGAACGAAGCCGAGATTCTGCACGGTCTGGCACGGATGCCCGATGGTCGGCGCAAGCAGAACCTGCAGCAGGGCTGGGAGGCGCTGATGGCTGAGCTGTTCACGGGCCGGATCCTGCCGTTCACCAGCGAAGCGGCCCACTGGTATGCGGAACTGTTGTGCCATCGCGATCGGTCGTGGCGAGCGATGGCCACCGCCGATGCCGTGATTGCCGCGACCGCCCTGACCCATCGGGCATCACTGGCCACCCGTGATGGGGCCGACTTTGCAGGCATCGGCCTGGAAGTGATCAACCCCTGGACTTCTTCAGAACCACCAACCCCGAGAAACGCCGCAAGAAGCTGATGAAGGTCGTCATCTGCATGACGGCTATCATCGGTGCTATCAATCGAGGCGGTCATGGCCCAGGTCCTGATCCGGCAGCTGGACGATCAGGTGGTGCAGGCGCTGCGGCCGCGCGCCCGGGCCCAGGGCCTCTCCCTTGAGCAGAGCCTGCGGGATCTGCTCATCGCGGCCGCCCGGCAAGGCGAATCCCTGCGCGACGATCTGGCGCGTCTGCGGGCCACCACACCGCTCGCCGGCCGCAGCCTCGATGTGGCGGCCCTGATCCGCGAAGACCGCGATGGGCGCTGAACCTGGCACATGGGTGGTGGATGCCTCGGTGGCCTTCGGCTGGTTCGCCGCCGTGCCCGGCTCCGATCAAGCCATCCTTCTGCTCGACGGCGGACCGGCCACCGTGCTGGTCGCGCCCGATCTCGTGCTGGTGGAACTGCTCAATGCCGCCTGGAAGAGCCTGCGCCTGGAAGCCATCACAGCCGAGCAATTCCAGGTACTGGCGCACCGTGCCGCCGAACCGTTCAGCCGCCTGACCCCCTCCTCCGCCCTGCTGGCCCGGGCCGCGCACTGGTGCCTGGAACTGGATCACCCGGCGGTCGACTGCCTCTATGTGGCCCTGGCCGAACAGGAACGGGCCACCCTGATCACGGCGGATCAGCGCCTTCTGCGCAAACTCGCCCAACCGCGGCCTGGTCAGCCGGCGGTGATGGATCTGGCCAATCTCACGGGCTGAGCCTGGACTCAGCCACACCAGGGTTGGCCAACGTGCAGCGCTCCGGAAATCGGGGGAAGCCCACACCTCGATCTGGACGAAAGACCGATCAGTCTCCGCGGTTGCCATCAAACTCGGCCTGCCCACTCCTGCCCATGCCCTGGCTGACCCCTGAATGGGGTGCCAAACCAACGGGCTTTGCCATATGGCTTGGCTAGCATTGCCACATGGTGAACGATGCGAGAGTGGCTGCAAGCTCCCCACGGCCCCCACTGGGGGGAGCAAGGCTGTTTGTGGATCTGCAAGCCACCAACCAGACGGAGCTCCGTGATGCGGTGCGTAAAGGCTTGCCGTTTTCCGCCTTCGAGGCGCTGACCCAGCACCTGCAGCTCTCTCAGCAGCAGGTGACGGCTGTCCTGGGCATTCCTCCACGAACACTCGCCCGCAGGAAGGCCTCCCGCCATCTCACTCCTCAGGAATCCGACAGGGTTTATCGGGTGGCAAGGGCGATCGAACAGACTGTCGAGACCCTGGGCTCCATGGATAAAGCCCATCGGTGGCTGAAAACACCCAACCGCGCCCTCGCTGGCGAGATTCCGCTTGATCTTCTCGACACCGAAATTGGTGCACGGCAGGTTGAAGAAGTCTTGCTGCGTCTCAACTACGGAATCTACAGCTGATGCGCGTCTGGCGGATCTGCCGCAAATCCTACGCATCCACCACGCTCGATGGGATCGGCGGCCTTTACACCTCCGGACGCTGGCACCGAAAGGGCCTCCCGATTGTCTACACCGCCTCGTCGGCAGCTCTCGCGGCGCTTACGGATCAGCATCCTCAGCGAGGACGACTTCACCTTCGACCCCAGACTCCTGGCCTAGCCAGAGCCAGCGAAGATCGCGCTGCAGCGCGGCCGCGAAGGTGGGGTTCCACTCCGGCAGCGTGTTCCATTCCTGGCGGCTATAGACCAGCAGGTCAGTGGCCAGCGGCAGGGAGGAGGTGTCCCAGGGGCGCAGCCGCTCCCAGACGGGCAGGTGGCATTCGCTCAGAACCAACACCAGATCCAGGTCGCTACCCACCCCGGCATCACCACGGCCGTAGGAGCCGAAGACACCCACCGCCTCCACCCCAGGATGGTCTTCGGCCTGGCGGCGGGCCCACTGGCCCGCCTGCTGCAGGACGAGCTCAGCGCGCGGCCAACGCAGCACGGACCCACTTGATGATGGCGGTGGCATGGGAGAGCCCCTGTTCGCTCTGCAGTCTGCCGAAATGTTCCCCAGGCATGCCTTCCGGGTAGCTGTCGGGATAGCGGGTGGGGATATAGAAGCCATCCAAGAGGCGAAGCCGGTCTTCGATGGCCTCCGGGGGAGCAGGCTGGAGCTCAGCTTTGACGGGCACCGCGGCCCACAAGCGGGTGAGGGTGTGCCCCCAGGCCTGCTGGCCCAAAGCGAGGTTCAACGCGTTCAGAGCCTTTTCCGTGGCCTGATGCGCTGCGAAGCAGGCCCACTCGTGCCGATCAGCCTCCATGGAGGCCTCGGCCTGCTCCAGGTCGCGCAGTGCCTGATTCAGCCAGTCGGCGGAACGTTCTGCCATGGCGCCAGTCTGGCCACGACGCATGAGCCTTTCGCAGACCGACCGAAGCCGCCAGCCCGCCCCTTAAAGTAGTGCGATCCACTACCTTTGCGGCCTTGGCTGAATCCGGAGCTGTCGTCGTCAGTGCGTCCGAGGCCAATCGCTCCTTCTCCAGCCTGCTGCGGCAGGTGGCTCAGGGACGGAGCTTCACCGTGCTCTCCCACGGCCGCCCCGTGGCCACCATCGGCCCGGCCGAGGAGGCCACGGCCTCCCGAGGTGCCTCGCGCCGCGCCCTGCTGGCCCGGTTGGCAGGCCAGCCCGCGATCGGTGAACTCCGCAGCTGGAAGCGCGATGACCTCTACGACTGAGCCATTCCCCTGCTTGATTAGGTAGCAAGCTCCGCGTCCCTCAGGAGGCGCTCTGGCCTCGCAGTGC